>NZ_LKDW01000004.1 GCF_001401805.1 Pseudoalteromonas sp. P1-25 | reverse complement strand
AAATTACACTCTAAAAATAATTATGTTTTTTATTAGGTAAATTTCTTAAACAACGAGAAATCGCTTGAAAACATCTATTACAGTAAGTGGTTTGAAGTGGTAATTTGCCTATCTGTTATACGAAAGCTAATCGGGTTTACTTCGAGGTAGAGTTTATTTAGCCCGATGCTTGCCAGAGGAGCGACAGCGCATCTTTATTTTTCATTACGTAAAGAACCCCGACTCTTGGCCAGTTACAACTGTTAATTGCATCAATCAAAAATTACCGGCGGTCTGCTCTGTGCCAACAGCGGACATTGAAGATCTTTAATGTCTGAAACCAAGATTTGGTGATGCCAATCATACTCATTGCTAGGTCACAAAAAGTGGAACGCCAAGAAAAGCTCGCCTGGATAGTCGCCTATTTGTTTATTAGTTAGTTTTATTTACTCTTATTTATGTTGATTGCGCCACTTAAGCCTAATCAAAAATAGTAATTTGGTGTTGTTCGCGTGTTAAATTAGGTTTTGATTAATGGCTTTTATAACGGCCTGAGTGCGGTCTTTTACCTCTAATTTAGCAAGGATTTGTGACACATGATTACGAATAGTCCCCTCAGAGTTATCTAACTTTTTGGCAATCACTTTATTCGACATGCCTAAAGACAAACACTGCAATACGGTTTGTTCTTTGCCTGTTAAGCAGAGCTGAGGGCTTAGTTGTTTTTTGAGTAAAAAATCAGTCACCGCACTTTGCAATACTCGCTCACCTGCAACGACCTGCTTGATAGCGCTAATGAGCTCTTCAAGTTCAATGTTTTTAAGCACATAGCCACGAGCACCTAGATTAAGGGCTTTGACTAATACATCACAATCTTCAAATGTGGTGATGATCAGCACAGGGGTTTTATCACCCTTTTCACGCATTTTTTGCAGCACGCCGAGCCCATCTAAATTCGGCATTCTCATATCGAGTAAAGCAATGTCAAAACTATGTTCAGCTAATAGTGCAAGCGCTTGTAAGCCATCTTCAGCTTGGGCTTCGATATTAATGGCGCTATCAAGGTTAAGTAAATTAGCGAGGCCTAAACGAACTAAGGTCTGATCTTCAACTAGTAGGCACTTTATCATGGCTTTTTTCTTCTAAATTTAATGGTAATGTCATGGTATTGATCAGTGTTTCTTGCTCAAGATGTTGTGAAAATTCACCACCAAATTGTGCCATTCGTTCATTTAATCCTGCTAATCCGTTCCCATGTTTTGGTAAATGGGTCTCTGGTTGGTTGTGATACGCTTTTGCAATTAACAGCGGATGTTGACCAACGTGAGAGACATTCACATGCAAAGTAAAATGGTTTGCTTGGGTATGTTTAAGGGTGTTGCTGATCATCTCTTGGGTAAACCGCAATACACACAGGGCGTAGTCTTGAGGGAGCTGCTCTGTCTCCTTACTTAGTTGGAGATCACAGTGTAAATTAGGTGTTAGTCCGCAAATGGCCTCAATAGCTTGCTTAAGTATCGTTTTGTCATTGCGTTGAGTGGAAACGATTTCGCGTACTTCAGCCAATACTTCTTGACTAAGTTGGTGGCAAAGAGACAGGGTTTCAACGGTGGCGTCATTTGCTGCTCTTTTAGCAAAATCTAAATTAATGCTGAGCGCGGTAAGCTTATGGCCGAGTGAGTCATGGAGCTCGCGTGATATATTTTGTCGCTCTTGCGCTGCATGCATCGCCCCCATCATGTGTTGGGTGGCTTTTAACTCTTTGTAGTTTTGGCGGGATTGGTAATGTGTATTTAAACTTTCGACAATACGCCGACTAACAAACCAATTCATCAAGCAAAAGAAGAACCAAATTGTAAACGTGATCCAAGGAATGCCATTTTCCCAGCGCGAATAATGCGTTAAACCATACACCAGCATGGCGGCCACATCACAAGCGAGTATTTTAGGAAGCGTAAAATGAGGACTAAAAACCGCTGTGAACATCACTAGGTGGATAAAAACTAAGGACGTTGAACTCAGTTGTATCAAAACACAAATAAGCAGGAAATAGCCAAGTGCTACGCCGTGAACAAATTTGTTGGGCTGTTTTAACACATACAGCAAAATAGCTAAAATGGAACCACTTACTATGATTTGCAAATATAGCGCTAATTCTGAGTTGGCATAATAGGCACACGCCGATGTCACCCCGAGCCAAGATGCCAATGTTGAGAAATGCCAATCGGTTGTATGTCGTATAGTTGATTCCATTACTGCGGCCATATTTTTTAGCAATTATTGCAGAACTCGCGTTGTAAAAACAGTGACATCTGTCATAGCTCAGGCTATGAGCTTTGTGACTAGTGCCATGAAACCCCATTCATTTATGCTTGATTAATAAAAGTTAGTTGGGCACATTAATGAATAAAGACAATAGATTACATTACATTGATAATTTACGCAGCCTCGCGCTATTGCTTGGCATCGTATTTCATGCCGCTTTAGCCTACAGTCCGTTCTTTAGCAATATTTGGTTTACGGCAGACCCAAGCACACATGGTCTATTTGATTATATTACGCATACGCTGCACTTATTTCGGATGCCATTATTTTTTATAATTGCAGGGTTTTGCAGTACGTTGTTAATAGTTAAATCGAGCAACGCGCGATTTCTACGCCATCGCAGTCAACATATATTACTGCCTTTTATTGTTTTTTTACCGCTAAGCTTTGCAGTTTACTACCATGCCTTCAGTTTTGGAGCCGGTATAGCTGATCCAAAACCGCCGATTTTTGCTGTGTTTAAAGTTATTAAAGAGCCTGTTGTTAGCACTATGCACTTATGGTTTTTGTGGAACTTATTCCAGTTTTGCTTAATTCACTGGTTGTTGAAAACAACTAACTTATTAGGCAATAAATTCGATGCGCTTAGCGTCCACCCTTTATTTATGTGGGTTGTACTTCCCATCGTGTTAACGCTTTCTTTGATGGGGCAATCTATTCCATTCCGAGCCCCCGATAAGCTCACGCCACAGTTGTGGTCGTATGGTTTTTACGGCAGTTTTTATTGTTTAGGAGTAGGGCTTTATAAAAAACAACAGCTCATTTCGTCATATCATAAGTACTTATGGCCTCTTATTTTAGGTGTTGCAATATCACTGACTGGTTATTTTTCTTTATTACCAGCCGCGCCAAGCTTAGATGAAGTGATCGCCGCCGCAACTACGGAGTATTTTGCCGCAGCGGGAGAGCTACATGTATTGCATGTATTATTACAAGGACTGAGTGTTCTTTTTTTAACCGCCATAACGTTTTTACTTGGACATCGTTTTTTAAATCACAAAAGTAAACTCAGTCGCAGCATATCAAATGCATCATATTGGATTTATTTAATACATGTGCCAGTGCTGATTTATATTCAGATGCCATTGATTAATACTAATTGGCCAGTTTTAGTAAAGTTTATAGTTAGCGTGGTGGTTACATTATTTATAGGTCAAATAAGTTATTTATTATTAGTTAAAAATACGTGGTTGGGCGCACTACTTAACGGTAGGCAAACCAAGAGAAAGGTAATACAGTCTGCTTAAATGTCGTCACTTGGTAATGACTAAAAAGCAACACTACATAAAGGAATACTATTATGCATACAATAACAATCAAATCGACCATCGCCACGATTCAACAAGGGACGATTAAAGCCGACGGCAAATTTTGGCTAACCAACACCGATATTCATTTTGCGCCGTTGAACGCACAATTTGGGTTAGGGCCTTATATGTTTGCACGATGTGAAATTGTAAAAGTGAGTAAGTGCTCTGGTAAAATTGCGGGTATTTTGCCTTATACACATGATGCAATTGAAATCGTGTTAAAAGATGGCAATAAATATCAATTCATTGTGTCAAACGCAGATGAATGGATTAAATTACTTACTCATAGTGCATAGCGCAATCGCTGGTAATTCATCAAAATAGCTATTGTTTTAATGTACCTAATAATGCACGATAAAATATGCCACTATTTTATTGGGCATATAGTAATAAAACGCTTTTGCTTAAGCCCCGTTTGGGTAAAAAAGCCGAACCCCTCATCGTTTTAGGGAAAACTATTAAACAACACAAATGAGTTAGAGTCGAATGACGGCTCTGTGCCAATTACATAAAGTGGTAACGCCCGCATAATAGACGTGAGTTTACGAACGTCCTAGTTTACGGGGTTGTTAGATTACTCATCATATTGCCTCTCTTTAAACCATCTTAAGAACTTTTGTTGAGAGGTGAAATTTCTTCGTAAAAAGCTAAATATTAAGTCTTTGTTTATCTTTTCGATTTTTACTACATCTGAATTGTCAGCTTTAGCACCGAATGAATCTGAGATTAGATACAAGGATCATAAAACTGTGGCCAAAATTAGTTGACCACTACAGTGTATCAATATTGATTTGATAAGGCTTACTGACAAAGTCAGCCATTTTTATACACTCCTTAACTGCAAATCCTCGTCCTTTGTAGTTTGCGAAAGCAATATGAGTATTATCAGTCAACACTGCATATAATCTATAGTTATGTGTGTAGCCTTTTCTAGGTATAGCTTTAAAACCTTTAATATCCGATAATTTATAAACACGTTTAAAAATAGTGTATAAACTAGTCGACTTTAATTCCAAGGTTTGTTTTACGAGATCAAAACGACATACATAACCACCAAACGAACCACTCCACCCTAGCCAGCATATAAACCCAGATACCCATATCGGTAATGATTTTGCTTCATCAGAATTGAACACATTAATTAGTCCGATAAATAAAAAGAAACCACACAACAAAACTAGCAATAATCTACTTAACCTTGATTGTCGATAAATAGCTAGCTCACTAGATAGCTCTTTAAAATACATTACAGCACTCCGTATTTAACTAAGCCAGCAATGGCTGTAAAAACAAAAAATGGCAGGGATAGTTTTATTAGCGATTTGCGATCCCATATTTCAATGAAAACAAGATCTTCACTATTAAAATCTACATCTTCCAGATGAGAGTTTGAATTAGCTTTTTTAGTATCATGAGCAATTTGAGGTGAGCTATATAATTCACTTTGAGCAAACCTTATCGGTGTTTTATTTGGCCAATCCGATATGGTTTCAACAGCAGTAGTATTATATTTCGTATATAAAAACGAAATGAACATCTTAGCATCTGTATACTGTTTAAATTCATATAACTGATCAACAAACTTAATTTGATAAGGGCCTTGCGCACCTATACTACTTAATTCAAATGATAGTGTATCAAACGATGTAACAACTTTAGTTCTTTGAAAGCAACCCCATAATGCGGTTTTTAAATTAAGCTGTTTTTTTGTCCCGTTAAACTCTAAACGGCTCTTTTGACCAAAAAGCAATATAGATATACCTAAAAAGAAGCTTGCCGAAATCGCGAAGAAAATACTTTCCCCTCCTTCGCTTGCAACTGTCATCACAATGCTAATAACTCCAGGAACAAGCATAATAAACGCAAAAATTTTACTTGTCATCTCGCGTCTTGAGGGCATTGTTGTATTACCACTTTGATCTGTTTTGAGAACTTTTTTTACAAGCTTGGATAGATTGTTATATTCCATTACTTCAACCTTAAAAATTAATTATTACCTTATTTACATTAACATAAAGTAGCTAAGTAAACCTTATCTCACGATACACATATCGCTCCTGATACAGGAGCAAAATTACTTCAAGCCAGGAAAATTTTAAATGCATTTGATATAAAAAGGTGACCGTTGGCTATCGCTCAAATAAGATCTAGAAACGGAAGTTTGCTTCCGTAATATCGCTATATAAGCTTACAAACCGTGAGTTTACTCACGTTTTGTACTTTTAGATTATAATCCTGTATCTATTGAGCACTGGGAAATACAATTTGTTATTTAACCTATACTACCAGCCATAAAATCAAATAGTGCTGGCTACAATTTGCCAACCATCCTCCGTGAAGGCGTTATAAATATTGGAAAGTTTAAGCAATTAAACCACGCAATGTACAAAGGGTTAAAGTGGTGATTAAAGCTGGACTTAGTAGAGGTAATTTACGAATTAAACCTGCAACATCTACAGTGCCAATAGGTGCTCGTAAAATACCATAAACTGAGTTCCTGAATTTATGATTTATTAAAGTACGCTAGCTAAATCATACAATCTAGGTAAAGGGTTTAAGTGAGTGTTGTTTCAAATTTAACGTGTATTTTACCAAGTCCTTCATACGTAATTTGTATCGGTTTGTTCATCTCCACCTCCATAAGGCCATTATATGACCCGGTTATAAACACTTGGTTTTTTTCTAACTTAAAGCCATTTGCAGATAAAAAATTAATGGCCCAATAAAGTGGAAGTTGCGGTAACTTGCCTGGATGCTGCCCTGCAACATTAACGCTATTGTCGCCTTCCTGCTCCACTATAAGCGTTATATTATTACTCTCATAAGCTTTTTTCTGGCTTATTTCTGGGCCGATATACACACCTTGATTAGATAAACCGTCGGCAAGTTTTTCAAACTGTGTAGCTTCGTATTGCTTGCTAAACCTGTTTTCAATAAGCTCTAATGCTAGATGTGCACGACCTATAGCATTATCTATTTGTTCATTTGTGTATGGCTTTAATGCACTTAAGTCTTTATTTAAAACAAAAGCAATCTCTGGTTCTATCAGCGCTTTGCAATTTTCACTATTTATCAAGCACGTGTCAGTGCCTTTAATAGGTTTATGAAGCAATGGGGCTAGAGTAATTACGCCATTGCTTGATGGAAGCATACATTTCCAACCGTAAACGCTCTCATCATTGAGCTTTATCATCAATTTTTGAATTACTAAAACGTCTTCAATCGAGTCAAGCGTAAAACCTTTAGGAAGATCTGAAGCGCCACTACCGCACTTTCTTTTGCTCAATAAATGCTCTGCTATATGTTGAAGTTTTTCTGAGTTGTTCATTTTGTTGCCTTCGGGTAATACACTACTTGTGTCATGATGAAAAATTAATAATACATTGAACACACCAAAAAACATACTACCTTTGCATTTATAATATATTAGTATTTATTGTAATCTTTCAAGCAAATGTGCCCGCAATTTAGAGCTATGGATTTGCTCAATTAATTCATTCATATTTGCGCTAGATGTGCCTGTATAGTCGATATAGCTTTTGATAGCGAAATACTTCGATTGTTCGCCTTCTAGGGTAAATATCCATTCTCGTGCATCACTTAATTCATGTTCTGGCCATTGACTGATAACAGAATAAGCTAGATTAGGTTGAAATGATGAAGGATAACTATAAAACTCATCTTGTACCTGCTTCGAGTTATTTTTAGTAAGAGTTTGCGCTAGTTGGTGTTGAATAATATGTCGATTGTTACCGGCTATCTCAGTGTGGACTTCAAGGTAATTTAATAGCTGCATAGGGCCTAATTTAGCCCAGGTTTGTAAAAGCCTAAGCTCTGCCTCTTGTTTAATTTTTTCATTGCTTAAGTTATTCAACCATTCGATCCCATCATAGGGTGATACAGCCACTTGACTGCTCAAATAGTCATCAACAATACTTTGATCTGAATGAAGTATTTCAAAATTTAAAATAATATCCCCAGCGACAGGTAAATTATCTGTAATTAAGAAATGTATTACTTGGCTTATATATAACATGTGCTCTGGCGCTTTATATTGCTCACTCAGCCAATGGACACATTCTAATGGCGCTTCTTTGGCCCAATTAAGTAAATGGTTACTTATGGTTTTTATACGTAACTCTTTATCTCTAATTAACAAAGCCTTATCAAGTATGGCCGTATAGATTGGCTTTTCTGTTTCAAAATCTTCGGCAGGTGAAGCTTTAGGCTTGAGCGTTTCTATTGCGTGTTTTGTATTATTTATTTCAAAATGCATTTGCGCAGAAGTTTCTTCGATGACTTGCTTATTGTCGTTTACTTGTATTAAATAAACATAACCGCAAATGATTAGTAAACTAATGCTAATTATCCACTTGCCGTATAAATTTACCTTTTTCATACCCCCTCCAAAAAGTAGAAGCCTGAGACTATAAATAAAGTGCCTCAATCCTTCGAGGCTAATTTAAGTTAGCTTAATTCACCGTGATGGTTAATTTATCTAATTTACCTTTATTTTTAGTTTTAACCGTAATCGTCGCAGTACCTTTACTCCTCGCTTTTACAACACCAGCACTGTTCACAGTTGCCACATTTTTATTGCTTGATGAATAAATGACTTTTTTATTGGTTGCACAGTTAGGCAGTACTGTACTTTCAAGTGTTATAGATTGACCCTTTCTAAGTGTCTGTTTTGCTGAACTTAGTTGCACACTATTGACAGCGACAAAGGTGTTCGGACATGACTGTCCCTCGCCAGGATCAGAGTTGTTATTGCCCACCTTTACCCAGGTTCTTACATAATCAACTTCCATTGAGGTTGGGAAGCCTTCTGCTGATTTATTCGCTGATGGGTAAAATTGATTACATTTCCATTGTGTATGCGGCGCGCGTAAGCCTTGTGATAATGTGAGGTTCATTTGACGATGCCAGTATAAATTTTCCTTTTCACCTACTACTTTACCATCAACATACCAAGTGATCTTGTCTTTAGTCACATTGACACCATAAGTGTGAAAGTCATTTCGAGGATCGAAAGGTAAATGGTATCCGTTATGATTCGTTTGCGGAAAAGACCCTGGACGCATCCATGTTGGTTTACCATTTTTTACTACAATATTGTGTAAGTCATGATCAGATTCTCTCACGGCACTTTTTTGAGTAAGTTCTACTACGTCTATTTCGCTATATTGAACATCCCCTTCTTTCGTTAATGAACGGTCAATGGTGCTATACATCCAAAAAGCAGGCGATACGCCAGGAAATGTACTCGCTCCTTTGATTCGAGCTTCGTAATAGCCATAATTACCTGTAGCTCTTGATTTAGCGACTCCCGATGTATAATAAAGTGGGTAATTTGCAACTTGCTGCTGATTACAGCCATCCCAGAATGTACGCTGATGAGATTCTCGCTTAGTGGTTAATTTTAGTTTGCCATTAGATACTGTCGCATTTTCATTTTTCCATGACCAAACCCCATAGTTTTCTGTTTGAAAGTTCCACTTTGTCGCATCTTTTACGTTAAATTCGTCAGAGCGTTTGGCTTGTAAAATCCATGTTTCACCAGGTTTGGCGATGGGAGGTTGCATAGATGCTGCTTGCGATGCTGCACTTAAAAAAAGCATACTCATAGCTGATATAGGGAATGCCACGATACTTATAGGTTTCATTTATTTATCCATCCTTTGTTGGTGTGAACTGAGCCGCAGCCCAGTAATAGTTGCAGTGTTATAATCGATGAATTTGAATTTACAGATATGTGCTTCTTACCTGTCAGTCTAACTCTCGTTACTCGCGCAAAATTAAGCTGAGCGAGTGGAGATATTTAATATTTATATACAACACCAAACCTCAAAAAATGGTTTTACTGTTCTCTAAAAATGGCTTTTAATCGTTATTTAGTTGTAGTTTTAGCTGGAAAAAGTACGTTTAAATTGCTTCGGCGTGTAGTTTGTTCGTTTTTTAAAAACCGTAGCAAAGTAGTTTGAATTATTAAAACCGACCTCGTAAGCGGTTTCTGTAACAGATTTTTTTAGTAATACTTTTTTAGCCTTTTCTATTCTTATTTCAATAATTTTATTATTGATTGTCTCATCCGTAGCTAACTTAAATTGCTTTACAAGGTAGGAGCGACTTACGCCAACGGAAAGAGCAATCGTGTCTATATTTATATCTTTGAAGTAATTGTTTTCTATATATAAAAGTGCATTGTTTACAACACTATTATTAATATGAACCTGCTTTGCTTTACTATTAATGCACTCATTTTTATCGTCTTGTTGCTGGCTACTGTTATAAAGCGCTGTGTTTACATTCCCGCTGAAATTAACTTTATTAGCGTTAGAAGAGGAACTAAGTATTTGGCTATTCTGATAAGTGGTTATTTCTAAAGGGTTACTAAAATGACTTTTATTTTTAACAGCATAATTTGCTATTTTTATATCTTTTAACATGGTACCTAACCAAATCAATCCACATAGACTAGTACCTGAATAGTACATAACCCAATGCGCTGATGTACTGCCTAAAATGGCGATACAACCTAAACTAATTGCGCTGTATATATAACCTTTGTTTTGTGCTTTTGGTGTGTGCAACAATAAATAGCAACATGGTGTAATTAACAAAACCATAAAGGTAATGCTCTGCAAGTAGTAAATATGAGTGAGTTTAAGCCAATCAATAGGCGGTATTATTACCCCAAAATCTTCAAGCACGTTAATTTTAGGATGCTGTAACTCTGTTAAAACTAAAAAGCACAATGAAAAAGCGATGCCAAAGCTATAGCTAAAACAGGTAACAGATTTGGGTAATCTAACATCGGAAAATTTAAAAAGTGCAATTAACAGTGAAGGTAAACCTAACCCAAAAAATAAAATTGTTCGCCCTAATTGGATGTATGGTTTGGCGTGTTCAATAGGAAGAATATTGAAAGCGGGACCACATAAATAAAAAATAAAGGTTGCGAAAAACACAGCAAAATAGTTATACGACGAACCAAAACGCCGTCGCTCTATAGAAAAGTACACAATTGCAGTAAAAAAAATAGTCGCAACTAACATCGGCACAATGCAGCGCAAAAATACGCCCCACGTCAATAAATTGTCTAACACGCCCTTTCGCCTTATACCCAAAAAGAATACATAGTATGTTTATATAAATATAACAAATAGGCCAGATATAAATTGTAACTAAGTAGTTAATTTATAGTTATTCAACTCTGATAATTTTTAAAAAGCAGCTGACTGGAACAACAAAATATTGAAGCGAAATAAATTCTTTACTTGACGCATAAACATATGATGTTTAGATTCGTAAAATGTTACCTGTTTTTTATTTATACACTGACTTCTATCTATAACAATAAGGAGAGTTACAATGCACACTAAAAAGAAACTAGTACTTGCTATATTAACGTCACTATCAAGCTATTCGTACGCGCATGCGTCCGATGTTTCTGCTACCGCTAAGGACAATGATGATACAGAAATAATTGTCGTAACTGGTGTACGATCAAGTCTCGAAGCCGCATCATCACTAAAACGCTACAGTGATAGTGTTCAAGATAGTATTGTTGCTGAAGATATTGGTAAATTTCCAGACCAAAATGTTGCCGAATCCTTACAGCGTATACCTGGTGTTTCAATTAATCGCGTTAATGGCGAAGGCTCAAAAATAACAGTGCGTGGTTTTGGCCCCGAATTTAACGTTGTTACTTTAAACGGACGCACACTGGCAACGTCTGAAATTGGCCGCTCTTTTGATTTTCAAGTATTAGCTGCAGAGCTTATATCGGGTGCAGACGTCGTAAAATCTCCTACAGCTAAAACGCCTGAAGGGAGTATTGGCGCGTATGTTAACGTTAAAACAGCACATCCATTAGATAACCCCGGATTGCATGTACTGGGTTCAATTAATGCTAAATACAGTGATCTCTCTGGTGAGAGTAGCCCTGAATATTCGGCTTTGTTTAGTAATACCTTTGCAGATGATACTCTCGGCTTTAACATTGCGCTGTCGCAACAAAAAAGTGATAACCGATATGACTCAATGGGTACAACTCGTTGGTTATTACTTAACAATGAGCCAGGGGTTATTGAAGGTGATATTTATAATTTAAATGGGAATGTGGTTACACCCAGTATACTCCGCCATGCTGGGCGAATTGAATACGCCTTGGGTCAAGAAAGCCGTGAGCGCATAGGTGTTAACACCAGTTTACAATGGGCGCCAGATTCAAGTTTTACCAATACATTTGATTACATGTATACCGACCTCTCAGTAGAAACGCAAACGCAAGGTTTACAAGCGGGTCTACAGTATCCTAATTGGCGAAATGTAGTTGTGTCAGACAATGGCACCATTTTATCGGGTACTAAGTTTTCAGGTAGAACACAGGGAGGAACCGGTGAGAATGTTGATTTTAGAATTGATGGTTTGTTCCAAGAGCTTGAATCAAAATCAAAAACGCAGGCATTTGGGTTTAATTCTGTAAAGGAATTTGATGTATTAACGCTTGAATTCGACATAGCCCATTCAACATCTAAATCAACGCCGCGTAGCGATCTATTGGTCCCTAATTATATTTCACCAGAGCGAAACGATAGTTTAAATTTTGATTTTAGAAACACAGATACCGTCAATTTAGATACCACGATCGATTATGCTTCGCCTTCAAGCGTAAGAGCACATTGGAACTTAGTTTCACATTATGAATTAGAAGACACAATTACGGAGCTACAAACAAAAGGTAAATACCTATTCGATTTAGAGTTTACTGAAAGCCTTACCTTGGACTCAATCGATTTTGGTATTGCGTATTCGGACCGTGAAAAAATAAGAGATCGCTATGAAACTTTCCATGAAGATAACTGTGGTTTAATTGTTCCTGGTGCCGATATTTGCGGTGAGCTTAGAGACATGCCAGATGATATATTTTCAGCAAGCCCCTATTCAGACTTTTTAAGTGGCGAGCAAGGTAATTTCCCTCGTGATTTTTTATTTGCAGATATCAATAAATATCATAGTGCAATTGCCCAAATGACAAAAAACCCCAATTGGCCAAATGAGCAATATAATGAGATCGCATCATCAAAAGTAACTGAAGAAAAAATAAGTGCTTATAGTCAATTTAATTTTAGCGGATTGGTTAATGATTATGATTGGCGTGGTAATTTCGGTGTTCGTTATGTAAAAACTGAAACAAAATCTTCGGGATATGGAAAACGCCGCTTAGGGTATACAGGTGAGCTTGATAATGGCCAACCATTATTAGTTGTAGAGTATACAGATTCAGGAATTCTTGAAGCAGAAAATAGTTATACCAATTGGCTACCCAGCGCTAATTTTAGTATTAACTTATCAGATAATTTATTAGTCAGAGCAGCAGCTGCAAAAGTGATGTCTCGCCCTGCCATCGACGATATTGGTGTGCAAACAACCTATACTGATATGCAAGCGGGCAGTTTTTCGCAAACAGGTGGAAACCCTTATTTAGCGCCTTATAAAGCCAACCAATATGACTTATCTTTTGAATATTACAGTGACAGTGGGGATGCATACGCAATTAACTTTTTTAGAAAAGATATATCGAGTTCAATTGGGCAAGTTACCTACCTAGATAGTACCCCTGATATTTGGGATGGAGAGCAATATGTTGATTCTTCAGTTAGTATCGATGGGTACGGAAATGTTAACGAAACGATTAATACTAAACAAAACCAACCTGGCGGAACAATTAGCGGGGTAGAGTTAGCTTTACAACATAATATGGACTATTTACCGCGCTTTTTAAATGGCTTAGGGATACAAGCAAACTATACGTGGGCCGAGACTAAAAACAATAACACTCAAAAAATAGATCTCCCAGGTGTAACTGACCCAGGTGATAAATTAGAGGGGTTTGCCGAAAACTCATATAACATTGTCGCCTACTACGACAAAAACGCATTTCAGGCACGCTTAGCCTACAACTGGCGGGATGACTTTTTAAGTAGCCGAGCTGGTGTAAAAAGTGGCGGATTACCCGAGCATACTGCAGCCTATGGTCAGCTTGACTTTAGTATGTCTTATGCACTAAATGATAACTTTACGATCACAGGTGAAGCAATAAACATTACTGATGAACGCGTTTATCAGTACGCGGATATAAAAGAAAGAGTGATAAATGTGCAGTACACAGGCCCACGATATCGAATAGGCTTACGCGCCAAGTTCTAAGTACTAAAATAAATATTCCAAATTGCAATAAAGATCGCTTTTACGCGATCTTTTTTCGCAAAAGCAATAGGCTTAAATTATGTATATTAGCCATCAATATAGGCTTTTATCCCCGCCCCTGTATTTAAATCCATAGAATTAATATTCTATATAATAGGTTATGTTACGTTGACTATATAAACATATTATGTTTATATAGTAAGTATGAGTGAACTTATATATTACGACCTTAAACAAACATCTGGAATGGCAGCAAGCCTTTCTGTGCAAGTTGCTAAAGAAATAGGCAGACGCATCGTCTCTGGCTCATTTGAAGCTGGTAATTTAATTGATGATGAAGATGCATTAGCTAAACGCTACCAAGTGAGTCGTGTAGTTGTGCGCGATGCTGTTAAAATTTTAGTTAGCAAGGGGCTCTTAGATGTACGCAGAGGCATTGGTACGCGCGTGCTACCTCGAGATAGATGGAATATGCTCGACGATGATGTTTTAGCATGGCATTTATCAGCGCCACCTAATCGCAAGTTTTTAGAGCAATTAATGGATGTGCGTTTGGCTTTTGAGCCAAAAGCTGCTCGCTGGGCTGCAGAGCGCGCACGCCCTGAAGATTTGATCGAAATAGCCGCTGCTTGCGAGCGCATGGCTAAACCCGACAACAGCGCTGAAGATTTTATTATTGCAGACTCCCTTTTTCATAAAGCCATTATAAAAGCCGCTCAAAATAGCTTTTTAGCTTCAATGGAAGGCGTTATTTATTCCGCTCTATTAGTGAGTATTAAAGTAACAAATAAAGATCCACGTGATAACGGTGCATCTATTCCATTTCATCGTGAAGTGTACGAAGCCATTGCAGCCAAAGATGGTGAAAAAGCTGAGTTACTTACCGAAAAACTCCTCAAAGACGCCAGCTTTCGTCTTTCTGCGACAGTAAATAATAAATAGCCATTGTTTATTGTCGCGAATTCGTATAAATAGTACGTATAAATAAATTATACGGACACTAAGATACTATGAGCGAACTAACGTACTACGATCTAAGACGCAGCAACGCGATGTCACCGAGTCTACCTGTTCAGGTGGCAAAAGAATTAGGCCGTAGAATAGTCGCTGGCACCTACACTCCTGGTTCACTTATTGATGATGAAAACCGTTTAGCTGAACGCTTTCAAGTAAGTAGAGTCGTTGTTCGAGATGCTGTAAAAATTCTTGTTGGTAAAGGCCTTTTAGACGTACGCAGAGGCATAGGAACCCGCGTAAAAACCCGTGACAACTGGGCTTTACTTGATGACGATGTATTGGCTTGGCATTTAAGTGCCCCGCTTAACCCTGAGTTTTTAACTCAATTAATGGAGTTTCGTTTAGCATTTGAACCAAAAGCGGCAAGTGTTGCTGCTCAGCGTGCAACCCCTGAAGATGTTAAAGCCATAGAAGATGCGTTAAATGAAATGCAAAGCTCAGTAAGCGATTTAGATAAATTTGTTATTGCTGATGCACATTTTCATGGTGCTATCCTTCGCGCTTCACACAATGAATTATTTATATCTATGGAGTGTGTGATTTTTTCAGCTTTACTTGTGAGTATTAAAGTAACTAACCAAAGTGCAGAAAGTAACCATGCTTCTATTCCATTTCATAAAGAAGTGTTTGATGCAATTGCAACAGGTGACAGCAATAAAGCGCATGCTTTAACCGAAAAACTATTAGCAGATGCTAAAGCTAATTTAGCCAAATTAATGAATATCTGAATTAAATAGCGGCACTAACAAATCATTTAAAGTGAGAGGAATGATTAGCTAATGCCGCAAACACACAACGCTTTTAAAACTTAATTACTTACAGGTAGTATGCTGCATACTTCTTGGCATTGGCTGTAAATTCTTCTAAGCCCATGCCTGCTTTGTACAAGCCACTACCTAAGCCAAAACCAGATGCCCCCGCATTAACAAATTCATCTTGATTTTTCGGTGACACACCGCCAACAGGGTAAATATTAATACCCGAAAGCACGGCAGTAATTGCTTTTAAACCTTTTGGGCCGGCTGTATCTGCTGGAAAAAACTTAAGCGCGTCTGCACCGGCATGTAATGCAGCAAACCCTTCAGTCGGCGTGTAAAACCCTGGTACGCAGTACAGTCCTTTTGATTTACTAAAACGGATCAGCTCTACATCGCTGTGTGGCGAAATAATAATACGCCCGCCCGCTTCAATCACTTTTTCAACTTCGTTTTTGGTAACAACGGTGCCTGCACCAATAATCGCTATATCAGCGTATTTCTTGCTTAACAGTTCAATGCTTTTAAAAGCATCTGGAGAGTTTAATGGCACTTCAATAACGCGGTAACCGATATCAATAAGCACCTTTGCATAATCGAGTACTTCGTTGGGTGTAATACCGCGCAAAATAGCAACTAATGGTAATTGCTTCATTGCTTGTGTGAGTGAAATTAATGACATTTTTGACTTTCCTTATCAGTGATAAACCCTGCTTTTACAGCAAGCGTAAACATGCCTATTGTAGAAGCGGTTGCACTGCTTAAAATAGAAGACGTAAATCCGAGCTCTTTTAGGGCTTCGCAATAAAGTGTGTTTAAACTTGAATTACCAATCAGATAGACATGTTTAATATCGTTAAGCTGGGTTTTGATACCCGCAAGCTCGGCGCCAATCAATAAACCCGAAAGGTAACTTGGCACATGTTCTGCTAATAACTGCTTATCTAATTTTAATGTACGTGCACTAAATAAAGCGCTCAATAAGCTAGTTTGAGTTTGACTAACACCTACTCCTTTTATAAAGCTAGGTATGTCTGTCTGTGTAATATCTAATGAATCTAGGCCATCGCTTAAAATGCTATGCTTAGACAACAAATTAAACATTTCGCCAGTCATATATGTACTTAAACTCGTTATAACCGTTTTTTGCTGAGTATCCTTTGCAACTTCAACCCATTTTGAATGCGTCCCAGGTAAGCAAAACATAGTTTCACTTAATGTTTTATTGCTAAGCTCCCCAGATTGCTTTTCCACAGCTAAAACAGCCCCAAAAACCTGCACCTCTTCACCACGCATTACATCGCAAACGTTATTTTCCATCACATACTTTACGCCAGGAACAATACGAATATCTAAGTTAGATTTATTTTTTGCAAGTTGTAAATTATTTGCCATGTCAGCTGAGGTACAAGGCGCATTTACATAACCTGTATCTTGCCAGCCGATTGCGCCACCCACCATGCCAGCCATCATTATGGGTAGCTTTTTGTTTGCTATCCACGGTGAGATATAACCGAGCAACACGGTTTCTATACAGCCGTTTTTTATATTTAATACACCAAGATCGCCGTTTACGGTATCTAAAATAGCGCCTTCGTTATTGATTAAAAAAGCTCTAAAATTAGAGCTTCCCCAATCAACAACAATCAGCACCGGTAAGTTACTATTGCTGTTGTTCATCAAGCTGTCCTTAACTATTAAATTGATACTTCGTAATGTTTAATAAAGTCAAGATCTGGCTCTATTCCAAGACCTGGGCCTTTTGGAAGTGCAACAGTGCCATTGTTATTTTTAACCTGCTCGTTTATGTTTAACGACTCTTGCAGTAACTGCTCTCTGAACAAGTTAGGTGTTGTATCGTATTCCAGCATAGGCTGTACAGGGTGTGCAGCCCCAGGTAAGTCTGGAAGTGCTGCCAATAAATGAAGGTTTGTGCCTACCGCAATTGCTGAGCCCCACACATGATTTACTACAGGAACAAAATGCGCATGCGCTATAGCCAATACTTTTTGATATTCGGTAATACCGCCAAGCGCACATACTTCGGGTTGTAATAAATCAACACATCTATTTTTAATTAAATCTCTGAAGCCCCAGCGAGTAAATTCAGCTTCGCCACCGGCAATACTCATATCTAGGGCTTCACACAAGTCACGGTAGCCTTGGTGATCTTCTGGCGCAACCGGTTCTTCAAACCAGTAAACACCTAAGTTTTGTAGTTCACGACCTAATGGAATAGCTTCACGCGCAGTATAGGCATGGTTTGCATCAACCATTAAGCGCATATCACTCCCAATACCTTTACGTACGGCCTCAACAAGCTTTACATCACGCTCTGGAGAGAGACCAATTTTCATTTTCATTGCCGTAAAGCCCATTTCTTTAATGCGTTGGCTTTCTTCGGTGAATCGCTCCTCTAAATTAGGAAACTTTTGTAACATCATACCGTAACCATAAGCAGGTATACGCTCTCTATAAGCCCCCCCTAACAGTTTATAAACGGGCTGATTTAAAAACTTACCTGCGATATCCCACAGCGCAATATCAACGCCAGATAACGACTGAATTGGCATGCCTTTTTGGCCATGATCGCGTAATAAGTTGTAAACTTTGTGCCAAATAACGTCCCTATCAAGCGGATCCATACCCAAAATCATCGGTTGAATGACATGTTCAACGATTGTTTTATTGGCAAATGCAACACCGCCACCACCGAAGCACTCGCCCCAACCAGTAATACCTATATCAGTACGTACTTCAACCAAATGTGCAGTGCGTTTTGCATAGTACTGCTGAGAATAACCTAGCTCTTCATCTAGGTCGTATTGTAAAACGTGGCTAATAATTTGAGTTATTTTCATTGTCTGTTCCTTAAACCTTTAACGCACGTGAAACACGTTTGTAGACGAGGTAATCATCTAAAGCTAATAACGAGCAATCAGCCCCAACACCCGATTGTTTAATGCCAAAGTGCGGTAAATTAATACTGTACTTAATCCCGTTTACTTGTACTTCGCCAAAGCGTAAATGCTTAGCAAAATAAGAAATAGTGTCTTCGTTGTTGCTAAAAATAAATGAGCTTAAACCAGCATCTGTGTCATTAGCATCGCTAAGCACTTGCTCGTTATCACTAAATATAATAATGCTAATAACAGGGCCAAATATTTCGTCTTTGTAGATTTTCATGCTCGAATCAACATTTGTGAGCACGGTTGGTTCGTAAAAATATCCAGTAACGCCAGCAGGCTTTTTACCCCCTAATTGTAATTTCGCCCCATTTTGCTGTGCATCCTTCACTAGCTCATCGATACGTTGCCATGAGTTGGCATCCATAACAGGGCCCATATCAATAGCCTCGTTTTTATCAAAACCAACCTTTACTGCTTTTGCACGTGTAAGTACTTTTTCAATAAATTCATCTGCAACGCTTTCGTGTACAAATACGCGGTTTGGGGTCACACAAATTTGCCCTGCGTTGGCAAATTTAACGCCACAAATTACATCTGCCGCGTTATCTAAATTTGCATCGCTACATACAATAGCCGGTGCATTACCACCAAGTTCCATTGAATAACGCTTAATTGAGGTAGCGCCTGTTGCAATGACATGCTTACCTACATTAGTAGAGCCAATTAAAGTAAGTATTGAGGGAATAGTTGATGCTGAAATGGCATCGCCTACAGCGCTATCAGCGCCCGAAAGTATGTTAACCACACCTGCTGGCAAGCCTATTTGCTGACATAATTCACCTACTGCATATGCAGACAAAGGGGTTTTGCTTGACGGCTTTACTACAAGTGGACAGCCTGCTGCCATTGCTGGGCCTAATTTATAAGCTAAATTTAATAATGGAAAATTCCACGCTAAAAAGGCAGCGGCTACACCCGCCGGCTCGCGGCTTAATGTATGACTATGTGTGCCTTCAGTGTCATTTAATTCTTCGTCAACCATATTAACAATAGCGTTGGCATAGAAGGTCAGGCTATCAACCAACATTTGATAGTCATCAGCGGTTGAGTCCCACGGTTTTGCCATTTCTAAATGAACGCATTCACGTAGGTGCTCTTCATTTTCAATTACAGCATCACGCAGTTTAAGCATCCATTGTGCACGCTCTTTTGCAGGCGTCGCTGACCAAGTTGCAAACGCGCTTTGCGCAGCATCAAGTGCTAACGACGCTTCATTTATACCTGCTGCTGATATTTGCCCAACAGCTTCAAGTGTTGCAGGGTTAATAACATCAGTTGAAACATCACTGGTTATCAATTTACCGCCAATATACAGTTGTTTAGAAAGCATTCTGTCGCTCCATTATTATCTACAACACCCACAAGGGCTAAATGATCAAAGAAAGGCACGCCGGCCTTAATACATAACAACTATTTAAACATATGATGTTTGAATGAGCAAACAGAAAATACATTTAGTTAACAAAAAATACTAGTCGCCAAAACTTAGTTTGGCCTTTTTCCACTATGCCATGTTCACTATTTTGAATTGAATGTTGTAAAGAATCGCTATTACCTATACACGGCTCTATCCCCAGTACAAAAGGAGCTGAAGCTCCAGTGGCAGACCAACCATTGTAATTAAACCAAAGCCCTAAGTGACTTATGCTTGCTGATGAAAATTCAAACCCACAGCTTTGTTGGGCTTTATCATCTACTAGTTTTACAATTATATTTTGATCTTTATGACTACCCGTATTTAAGTGTTTGCTAAAAATCTTACTTGCAAAACCACTACTATAGGGCATAACTTCATTTAGCGGCGGGACTTTAGTTGAGTACTCACTCCATTTAATAAAAGCACTATTAACGTTATAAAAGCGACTAAGCCCTTCATCAACTTTAAAGTCTATATGTTTGCTATTTATCAAAATACGCATTTGGGGTTCTACGGCAAAAATAGGATGCGCTGACCAAACAAATGGAAGATTATCAGTTGTGTTATTTTTTATTTGGTAGTCAACAAGTAGTCGTTTACTGTGTTTTTTTAAGGTAAACGTTCTTATAAATGTAAACGTAGAGTCAAAAACCTCAGCTTGTAAGTTAAGTACTATTTCTTCATCGCTAATATGAGTATTCGTTATTTGCCATGCTTGGCACCACAGCTCACCATGATCATGTGAAAAATACGTTTTATCGGGGATGTGTTCATACACCTGAGGAGAAATACCCGGGAAACATTCATCCCAGCCACCGTTATCATGCTCAGAAAAATCATTGTTTTTTGTAATTTTTAAAGTGATTTTTTTATCGTCAGCAAGCCACTCTCTATTGTGCTTTAAGCTTACAATAGAGGTGACTTTCGCACCCAGCTGAGGAATAACTGTAATAGCAAGCTCACTATTTTTTAGCAAAATAGCCTCAAACCCATGAGCTTTACAGTGTGTTAAGTTAAGCACCTCAATCGTGATAGATTACAGAACGGCCGCCATCAATAATGAGGCTTTGCCCTGTCATAAAACTCGAATCTGAACTGGCTAAAAACACGGCTGGATAGGCAATTTCTTCAGTTGTCCCATTTCGTTTTAAAGGATGTACGTCCCCCATTGCTTTGCGTGATGCTTGAGGATCGTCTGTTTGCTCCCATGCTTTAAATGCCATAGGTGTTTCTATCATCCCTGGGCACAGCGCATTCACTCGTATGTTGTGCTTTGCGTATTCAACGGCTAAGTTTTTAGTAAGCCCTATAACGGCGTGCTTTGTTACCGCATACGGAAAATATCCCGGTACAATTTTATATGAATGCACAGAACCTACATTTATAATACTGCCCCGGCCTAACTCTTTCATATGCTCAAGCACGGCCGCTGCACACTGCCACATACCTTCAACATTGACCGAAAAGCTATCACGCCACATTTGTGGAGTAACATCATCTACGTTTCGCCCAGGGCTAATTAAAGCGGCGTTATTAACTAAAATACTGGGCTTGCCAAGCTCATTGACTACTTTTACAACCATGTTTTTTATAGCCGTTTCGTCGCTAATATCAGTATGCGCAAAAATAGCATCAAACCCTTTGCTTTTTAGCTCTGCTACAACGCTTTCGCCCATTTCTTTATTTATATCAGCAACACACACTTTAGCGCCTTGCTCACAAAATACGCGTGCTACTGTTTTTCCAATTCCATCGGCTGCGCCAGTGACAATAGCAACTTCGTTTAATAATCGTGATGACATAGATATGTTCCTTATTTATTAAGCCCTGGGACCAAATCGCGTTCAATGGCCTCAATAGACTTGCCCTTCGTTTCGGGAAGTATAAATGCCATAACAATACAGCCCACAATAGCGACGCCTCCATAATATAAAAACGTATTTGCTGCGCCCATGTTCTCTAATTGCCAAGGAAAAAACTGCTGAATACTCCAGCTAGAAATACTCTGTACTAACGCGGCAAAGGGCAATGCAACGCTGCGTACTCGACTTGAAAATATCTCCGAAAATATCACCCACATAATTGGTCCTATCGACATATTAAAAGCGGCTAAAAATGCAAATAATCCAAATAGAACATACGCAGGGCTAATATTTATAGAAGCATTAATAATTGCACCGGTAACAACTGGTAGCTCTTTTTTACTGTAAATAGTGGCTAAATCAGCTTTTAGCGCAACATCAGTGCTGTATATTTTATTTTCGAAAACGTGCAGCTTTGTGATATCTACTTTTTGATCTGCAACTTTGCTTATTGCTTCACTGTTTAGTGAGTAGGTGGCATTCTCAAAGCCATACCAAATTGACATATGTGCAACAGCAATCAGCAGCAAACCGGTAATTGTTAAAGTTCTTCTGCCAAGTTTTTCAACAAAAAATATGGCGACCAATGTAAACAGTACAGATACCGCACCAAGTACTATTGTTTGTAAAAATGAGTTTTCGACACTCATTCCTATTTGTTCAAACACGGTAGGTGCATAAAACAATACAGCATTCATACCGGTTGCACCTTGCACTACTGCGTAACATACAGCAAGTAAGACAACAAAACGCATTGGCTTACTAAATAACACCCCAAGTTGCTCAAGCGCACTGTTTTTCGAATCTTCTTGAATAGTTGCTTTAATATCATTAAGTACAAGCTCGGTATCGTCGTTATTTATTCCCATACCTTTAAATACAGTGCGCGCCTCTTCATCACGCTTTTTGCTCATTAACCAGCGTGGCGATTCTGGAATTGTCAGTAGTAACGAAAACCAAATAATATTAGGCACAATCTCAAAGCCAAGCATATAACGCCAAATATTAACCTCATTTAACCATTCAATTGAGCCCATATATTTAACAAAAAAGTAATTAACAATAAACGCAAATAAACTACCTAAGGTTATAAGCAACTGATTAACTGATACAAATTTCCCTCGTTTATTAGCGGGTGCAATTTCACCAATATACATGGCTGAGACGGTTATGGAGGCAAATGCGACCCCTCCTATAAAGCGGCCAACAACCAGCATGGGGTAACTTACCGCAAAAGCAGAAATAACAGTAGAGAGTGAATATGTTAAAGCAATGCCAACAAGTACCTTTTTACGACCAAATTTTTGGCATAAAGTACCAGTAAAAAACAGTGCGATGATTACGCCAACAATGGCGCAACCCACTACATTACCGGTTTGTAAACTAGTCAGCTCAAACTGCGAGCTAACATAGCGTAACGCGCCGGATATATTGGCCGCATCTAGGCCAAATACAAACCCGCCAAATGCGGCAATGAGAGAGTATTTAATTGCTTTTGTGGATTGTGTGTGTGTGTCTTTCAATGTATTACCCTTAGTTTTATTTTTATGCTTTTACTGTGCTGCTAATCAATGCATCGCACATATAAAAGAATAATACCAATAGAAAAAGTAAAATAATGCAAACATATGATGTTTACCTATACGATGTACTTTTCATCTCATGTCTAAAAAATGTAAGAGGAAAAGCAAAATTAATATTTAAACTTAATACTTAAAATTAAAAGCCATCTATTTTAACGCAAGGTTCCAGCGCCCCTTTTACCGCATTTTTAAATACAAGCGTAGCGCCGTGAGGGATAGCATCAAATGGCGTATCTTCTAGCCCACATTGCGCTGACGTTACGTAAAGCGTTGTTCCATCATCACCAAACGCTGGGCAGGTAGGGCGAGGTGTTTGCGTCTCTAAGCTTCGAATTACTTTCGCATCTGGCGAAATACAATCTACACGTGCGCCATCCCAAAGTGCTGTCCACATATTGCCTTCGCTATCAATTACCGCACCATCAGGCGAAACCTGTGTATTTGAATAATCAAAAAATATCACAGCATCACCTATCGGGGCTCCTGTATCCGAGTTTACATCCAAACAGTAAATTTTTTGAACTGCGGAGTCTGCGTAATAGGCTTTAGCGCGTTTTTTATCAAAGCAAATGCCATTCGGTATAGTTAAATCACTAACAACTTGAGTAACTACGCCGTTATAAAAACGATATATAGCCCCTTTATTTTCTTTTGCATCGGTATGCATTGTGCTTATCCAAAATCCACCCCAAGGGTCAGCACGCCCATCGTTACTTCTGTTATCGGGTTTATCTGCTTCAACGCTGCACAAAAAAATGTGCTTATGCGTACTGGTGTTATAAGTATTTAGGCCTTTATCACTTGCTAGTAAAAGGGTTTCATTGTTTACCCAAGCTAGGGCGGTAACCATATCATCTAAGCGTTGCACAGCTTTATGGTCGCCTTTTTTACTGTGTAAAAGATGATTTGGAAAATCGACCCAATAAAGCGTTTGTGTGATCGGGTGCCACAAAGGGCCCTCGCCTACAAAATTTAGTGTGTTATCAAAAACAGTTGCTGTAAGTGTATTCATATAATTCTCTGCGCAAGTTACCAGTTAGTATGTGAGCCATCACGCTTTGATAAATGCGGCGCTTCGGTTTCTACAGGGGTTGCTAATCTGAACGCAGCTTCGTTTACTTCAACACCTAAACCAGGTACTTCAGGAATAGTAAACTTATTACCTGTTAATACATGCTGCTTAGGAAAAAGAAGTGGATCATGGGCGCCAAACTCACTAAACGGACCTTGGTGTGTTTCCATTAAGGCTAAATTTGGTAGCGCTGCAGCAAAATGATTTGTTGCTGCTGTACACACAGGGCCAAGCGGGTTATGTGGCATAACATCTATATAATGTGCCTCAGCCCAACCAGCCACTTTCATCGCCTCCGTTAAGCCACCAATGTTACACACATCTACACGTAAATATTGAGTAAGCCCCTGCTCTATATAAGGCTTAGCTGCCCATTTAGAGCTAAACTCTTCACCAATCGCAAAAGGAATATGCGTTAAAGTACGCAGCGTTTTATACGCATCAGGGGATTCATGGCGAATAGGCTCTTCAATAAAATCGAGTGTATCGGGCTTTAAACGTTGGCAAAACGAAGCAGCTTCAGCCACGCTTAATCTGTGATGGTAATCAATACCAAGTGTAATATCAGGTCCCAGCACTTTACGCAGTTCGTTTAAGCAACGGGCTGTTCTGGTAATAGATTCTTGAGGCTCAAAAAATGCTGGGTCATCAAAACGACTCGGTATCACTCTTATTGTCGTCCAACCAAGTGCAACAAGTGCTTTAGCTTCTTTTACTAAATCATCAAATTTATCTGGGTCGGCCTCAGTATAACAACACGCAAAACATTCTATATGCTCACGTTGTTTACCGCCTAAAAGTTGATACACCGGCACTTGTAAAGATTTAGCCAATATATCGTAAAGCGCAATATCAATTGCTGAAATTGCAGCCGTAATCACACGGCCACCTTCAAAGTAATGGCTTCGATAAAGCTCTTGCCAAATACGACCAATTTTACGAGGGTCTTGACCTTTTAAAAAGCCAGCAAAATGCTGTATGGCACCAATGACTGCATGCTCACGATTTGAAAGACCAGACTCGCCCCAACCAACAATCCCACACTCGGTTACAACTTTAACTAAAAGCTGGTTACGTTTGCCAACGCAGCCAAGCAATGCTTCAACAGATTCTATTTTCATTTATTATTACCTATAAATTGTTAAGGCTGAGTGGCTGGTAAACGGTATTTGTCCATGCGGTCAATATCGTATTTTTCGTATTTTCTTTTTAATAACCAACGCGGACGCTCAAGTGTAAGTTCCCACTCAAATAATGATTTAAACATAGATTTAACGCGTTGCGGATTTTTTGCTGCTAAATTTGTTTGCTCACCAACATCTGTACTCAAGTCGTATAATTCTGCAGGGCGGTCTGGGTATCGAATAAGCTTCCAATCGTTCTCACGAATAACCGCTCTGTTTTCTTTTTTCCAATACATCACTTTGTGCGGGCGCTCTGTATTTTTACCTTGTATATAAGGTAATAAGTCAACGCCATCAATATCACTACCTAACGCTTTACCTTGTGCCGCACTGTAAAAGGTGGGCAGTAAATCGAGTGTACTAACCGGGTAGTCGTAAACAGAACCTGGTTTAATATGCTTAGGCCAACTCATTACAAACGGTACCCGAATACCGCCCTCTAGCTGGTTAGACTTAGTACCCGCAAGAGGTGCATTATTTGATGCGTTTTTATCAGATGGGCCGCCATTATCGTTTGAAAAAACGACAATCGTATTCTCATCTAAACCAAGCTCTTTAAGTTTATCAAGTACGTAACCACTGGCTCTGTCTAAACCTAATGTCATGGCTGCAAGCTCTTTGCGTTTACCCGTTAAATGAGGGAATTTTGCTAAGTCTTTAGGGTCTGATTCAAGCGGGGTGTGTACTGCATTGAATGCTAAGTAGATAAAAAATGGTTCATCTTTATTTGCTTCAATATACTTTACAGCTTCTTTACCTAACTCATCGGTTAAATACTCTTTTGGCTCTTCGTAATTACCAAAGTCGCGTTCTAATTTTTTATCAAAAAAATGTTTGTTTCCATTTTCCATTTCTTGTTCTGAATAGCTAAAGTAGCTTCTGTCACCACCTCTAAACCCTAAAAAGGTATCGAATCCACGGTTTAGAGGATGAAACCTGTCGGCATCACCTAAATGCCACTTACCAAATACCGCTGTTTTATAACCTTGCTCTTTGAGGTAATCTGCCATTGTTTTTTGATCTAGCGGCAAGCCCATATCGGCACCTTTTAGTGCAGAGTTATCACTCATAAAACCCGGTACATTAATTTCTTCATAGCCAAAGCGTTGTTGATATTTTCCTGTCATCAACCCAGCGCGTGAAGGGCCGCAGGTAGAATCACTCACATAGCCTTGAGTAAAGCGCACACCACTTGCAGCTAATTTATCTAAATTAGGCGTTTTAAGTTCGGTACTACCTTGAAAGCCAAAATCACCAAAACCTGCGTCATCTGCAAAAATTAAAACAATATTAGGTTTTTCTGTTTGTACTTTTGCCATTGCATTAGGACTAACGCAAAAGCCTAAACATACACAAAGAAGAACAAGTAGCTTATTCATCATAGTTTCCTATTTAATACCCTGTTTTTGTACATAGTTAAAAAGCATTAATTACACCATCGCTAATATATTGATTGCTTTAAATTATTACGCACAGTTAATTTTATAGTTAAGTTGTAAAAAATACGTTTATAAATCACAATATCGCTACACTAAACAAAACATAGCAATATTGCAAACATATGATGTATGATATTTTAAAATAATTATCACAGCACATCAGTTTAATTGCAGCTCGATTTGAATACTCAGTGATTAGCTGCGCCTATTACCTAATTTATATCATGCAATGAGTGTGTTTGAAGGCAGATTAAAATATGATAAATATAATAAAACGCTTAGTTAGTATGCTTTTTTTATGCTGTTGTTTTTCAGCTATTGCGAACGAGGAATGCCAATCTTGCCATCAACAACAGACACATGATTGGGAACAGTCAGACCATGCTCGTTCAATGGCTATAGCTAACAACGATACGGTGCTTGGTGATTTTAGCAATGCTACGGCGACCCACTTTTCTCAAAAAGCCGTTTTTTATAAAGAAAAAGATACCTTTTTAATTGATTTGACCGAGCAAGGTACTAAAAAAACGTACACCGTAAATTATGTTTTTGGCTTTGACCCACTGCAACAATATTTAATTGAAGTTGAAAAAGGCAAATACCAAGTATTTCCTTTTGCATGGGATAGCCGCGCTAAATCACTAGGCGGCCAGCGCTGGTATGCCAATTACGCTAACGAAGATGTAAAACCTGACGATCGTCTCCATTGGCTGCAACCTCTACAAAACTGGAACGGCATGTGTGCCGATTGCCATTCAGATAATTTAAAGCGTAATTTCAATAGTGAAAAGGAGCGCTTTGATACACACTTTTCAAACATAAATGTGGGTTGTAAATCATGCCACAGTGAGATTACGGATGAACATAAAACTAAAAAAGTGACTAAATCGGCCCAAACAAGCCCCACCAATATGTCGCAGTGGAAAATAACCGGCGATGACACAATCGCCACGTGGCAAGGTGAGCCCCGCGATAACAGCTTTATGCAAGGTTGTTATGCGTGCCACTCATTACGTAGCCCACTAACGGATGGTTTTGACAATAGCCAAGCGTTTTTAGACCAGTTTAGCCCTTCCTTTTTAGAACCGAATTTGTATCATGCTGATGGCCAAATTAAAGAAGAGGTGTATGTATTTGGCTCTTTTGCGCAAAGTAAAATGTACAAAGCCGGTGTTAACTGCCTTGACTGTCACGATAAACACACCATGAAAGTTAAAACAAAAACGAATGGGCTGTGCTTACAGTGCCATAGTGCCAGCGAATACAATAAACCCGAGCATCATCGCCATAAAGAACAGTCAGCCGGTGCACAATGTGTTAGTTGCCACATGCCAACAAACAGATACATGGGCGTTGATGACAGGCGCGACCACAGCTTTAAAATTCCGCGCCCTGACATATCAATAAAATACGATACACCCAATGCGTGTGTTCAATGCCATGACGGCCAAACAAACGAATGGGCAGCAAGCACGCTTGAAAAGTGGCACGGTAAACCGCCTGAATTAAGTGCAAGCGAGCACAGTATGCTTGAACTACGCTCATTAAAAGCGATATCGAAAAATGCACATATGAGCTTGATTAATGATTTTTCGTTAAACGAAATAGACCGTGCCAGTGCAATAAGTTATTTAGGCGGCTCAACTACAGAGCTTAGCGATAGTGACGTAAAAAGTTGGGTAAACTCACCGCTTCCGCTTATCCGCCTAGCGATTGCTAAGGTAGGCTTTTTGCTCCCTGAAGCAGAGCGTTTAAAAAGTTATAAGCAACTATTAACCGACAAGTTAAAGTCGGTGCGAGTTGCTGCAGCACAAAATCTAAGCCAAACAAAAGCGCAGCTAGATGGGCTTAATCAATCAATTAGAGAACTTGCATATGCCAATAAGGTAAATACATGGCGCGGTGAAGGAAATATAAATCAAAGTATGCTCGCACTTAACAAGCAAGACGTAAACGGCGCTATTAAGTCATTACAAAAAGGCATTAGCGTTGACCCTTACTTTGATGCAAGTTATGTAAATTTAGCCGACATTTATTACCGACTAGGCCAAACAGAAAAAATGCAAAGCGTGCTTAATAATGGTTTAACAGCAGTGCCGAGCTCTGCGCCGCTGCATTATGCAAATGGTATGGCGCTTATTAGAAGCGGTAACAAACCCGCTGCTGTTGACTCGTTTAAACACGCAATGACACTTGAGAGTAATAACGTGCAATACGCTTATCTGTACTTTTTAGCACTCGATAGCATTGGCTCAACAGCCAAAGCCATAATAGAGTTGAAATCAAAAATCAGTACCTATAACAATGCAACACAATTAAAAAGTTTAGGGATGAGTTTTGCTCAGAAGCTAAAAAATGCTGAAGATTATCACTTTTTTGCATCGTTAAAATAAGTTTGAATATATAGGGCAAGCTGACTTTTCGTGATTAACTCTGTAATTGTGCGTTGGGTATTTAAGAAAAGCAGTCCCTATTTGAACTTATTTTCATACGTAAGCACAAACGTTACATGTTTATCGTATATACGCTACTCTTTTCTTTCTAGGGGCGAATAACGCAATAGCAGCTCTAAAGTCCACTTGGTTAATTTCTCGAGCCGTGATTGAATAGCCCCTAGGTTGAACAAATTTCAGTGCATACAGTTCACCTCCCTAATAACAACACGACTAATTAAGCCAGCTTTGATGAGCCAAATTAAACTTGTCGATGTTTATACCAATTCACTTAAATAATTGGGCGGTTTTGTACTTATAAAAGTGAGTTGAATAACCGTTACAAACCATTACTAATTTGATAAATATAGTTTTTTAAAAAATCAGCGCGAGTATTTGCCTTTCAAAGTCATCACGTATTATTACTCGTTTTTAAAACTACACATTGCTTATCCATAATCTTAATCTCTTTTAACTAAAGTCATTAATTAACGCTTATCTATCAGAACACTTGCCTCTAACTAAAACAATATTTAATAAACAAGTGATTAACATATTGCAACTGCAAACATCATATGTTTAAATTGTTAGAACGAATTGCGTTGCTTATTTTTATTGACTGTTAATGGTCTTTAAAGCACCAACAATGTCTTTTAGTCAACTCGATTCTTCATGATAAGTACTGCAAAGTACTACCTGCACACTGACAACTATAAAGAAATGGAGTGGTTAAAATGCTTAAACACAGTAAATTGCACACAGCTATATTGCTTGCATGCTGTTCTTTATCAACTTTCACACACACAGTCTCGGCCCAAGAGGAAGTTAAGAAGGACGACGATAACTTTGAAATAATCTTAGTGAGCGCGCAAAAACGTGATCAAGCACTAAAAGAAGTGCCCTCTTCAATTGAAGTATTGAATGGTGATTTAATTCAAGAGACCCAGATTGATAATGGTTTTGATTTAGTAACTTACCTCCCAGGCTTTGGCATTGATGACAGCAGCGAAATAAGAACAACGACATTAAAAACACGTGGTATAGGCACTTTTACAAATTCTATTGGCTTACAATCATCAAACTTAGTGGTAATTGATGGTGAAGTACTCCCCCGCCAATCAATGCTCAATCTCCCGGTATCTGACGTTCAACGTGTAGAAGCTATGCGCGGGCCACAAGGTACACTATTTGGCCAAAATACATCTACCGGTTTACTACATTATGTCACTAAAAAGCCGCAGCTAGATGACCGAATTTCAGGCACTGTTAGAGCACAGGTTACTGAGTTTGATGGCACTGATTTTAGCGGCACAGTAAATGTACCACTTAACGAAAACTGGGCAGCTCGATTTAATGCTCAATACAGCGATATAGATGGTTGGATAAAAAACACCATGCCAGGTGAAGAAAACTATGACATTGGCGCCAAAGAAACTAAAGCAGGCCGCGGACAGCTCTTATACGACAATGGTGAAGAACTTAATGTGTTATTTCGTCTAGAGTACTCAGAAACAGACACTAACTGCTGTTCACTTACCCGTTTAGGTGGCATTAATCCAGATTTTGGCCCACGCCCAATCGTTAATGTAAAAGACGACGGCACTATTGAAGGCACTACATATAATCGCATAAACCCAGAGTCGACCTTTGAAGAAGCAGGCGGCCCAGTAACAGCACGAAACGCTGAAGCCAATTACGGTAAAACTGAAAATTTTGGTTTTTCTATGTCGGCTGACTACTATTTAAATGATGAAATTACACTTAGCTATAATGGTAGCTACAGAGACTTTGATCTATATAATAGCTCTGCATTTTTTACAATAAACTTTCCTGTGCAACGTTCGGCATTTGGTGGTAATGAGTCCGTAGATGTAATTCAGCAAGAATTTAGAGTATCGTCATTTAATAATGAAAAATTTGATTGGGTATTAGGCCTTTTTTACCATGATACCGACGGTCAGCGCTCTGAAATACGTGATGGCTGTATTGCAGGTAACCGCGGCTTTATTGAAGGCGGTGAATTAACTGGGTGTTACTCAAAGCAATCGACCGATGCTTTTTTAGCTAACTATGCAGCTACTGGTGATGACGACCGCTCATTACTAACGCCTTCTCGCTTACTAAATAGTGGGGACTTTACCACCAGCTTTGAAAATATTGCCATTTTTGGTCAACTTGAATACCAAATTACCGAGCAGTTAGATGCCACATTTGGCTTTAGGCTACTTCACGAAAAAGGTGAAGCAACCTTTGCTCGTACCGACCTTGCTACTCCCTCTAACGGAGTCGGTATGGACACCTATGCCGATGTTTTTGAGCTGGCTAAAACTGATCCATCGCTAATAAAACGTCAAGATGATCCTACTAAGTTTTCTGATTCAGATACTGCCTTTATATATAAAGCAGTACTAGGGTATGACTTTACAGATGATATTCGTGGTTATGTAAATTACTCAACGGGCTATAAAGGGGCGTCTTACTTTGTAACAACAAACACAGACCCTGATGAAGCTGATAACTTCCCTACCGATCCTGAAAACTCTTCAAACTTTGAAGTAGGTCTGCGTTCAGCGTACTTTGATAATGATTTACTGTTTAACTTTACCTACTTTGATATGAAAGTTGACGATTATCAAGTGCGTGCCAGCCGTGTAATTGACGAAGAAAATAACATTATTTTTGCAGGCTATGTTAACGCAAATGAAGCACGTTCAACCGGTATTGAAGCAGATGTTGTGGTTAAAATATCAGATAAATTAAAGTGGTCATTTAACTACGCTTATTTTGACGCACGCTACGAGGACTTCGCTGATACACCGATTAATTGTCCTGCAGATGATGGTGGTTTACTTGCTTCTCGCTGTACAACTGATTCAACAGGCCGTCAGAGCTTTGATCAAACGGGTTTATCTTTCCCTAATAATGCAGAGCAACAATTTTTAAGTACTATTTCATATAATACACAAATTGCTGATACAGGCTGGAATGCGAATACACGTGCAGTTTGGCGTTATAATGGTAGCCACACGCAATCAATTAACGAACTTGCCTTTGGCGAATCAGCTAACCCATCGTCAAGCATTTGGGATGGTTACTTAAGCGTAAGCAAAGATAACCTGAAGTTTAGTGTATTCATTAAAAACTTATTCGATAAGTCGTACACTACTCGCCAACGTATAAACTCTGAAGGTTTTGGCGAAGCATTTTATCCTCGTGACTGGAGTCGTTATGTGGGGGCAAGTGTTCAATATAGCTTTTAGTAGATAACGAAAAACTAAATACATAAAAATAGCGCTTAATAAGCGCTATTTTTTTCCTAACTTTATTACTTACAACGGCTCTTTTCTTCCAACTAACTCCCCATCAGCATCATTAATAACCGCATTGCTAATATCTACATGTTCATTATTACTCCAACGAACCGATACATTATTTATCTGTGTACACGTACCTAAACCAACGTGTAACTTATTATTTTCGCTTTGTGAAAAGCCAGCACCTGTTGCGCCTACAACACGCTTATAAGTTTGCCCACATGCTTTTATAGTCAACGTAGCTCCCAATGCCGACACACCAGCTTTAGGCGAGTAACCAATATTTGTGACTAGAAAGTTATGCTGCGCGTCTAAAGCTGTGCTGTTGGTGAATAAATGCCAACGGCCGCGCTCATTTGAGTAAATTAAGTCAAGGTCGCCGTCATTATCGTAATCAAAGGCCTGTGCACTGCCCCCTGTTGCTCCAAGTTCAGTTGAAATAACACCATGATTTTTTAAAGCCTCAAAGCCTTTACCTTGCTGATTTAAATACAGTACCTGCTTGTTCGCTTTTGCTGGGTTACCATAACGTAATACAAATAAGTCGCTCCAGCCATCATTATTAAAATCCCCGGCTACAGCACTGGTTGTAGGTTCGCTTAAATTAACATTGAGCTTGGCTGTTGCATCAACAAACTTACCTTGTCGGTTTTCTAATAACACCGCTGGTAATGGCTCAAGCCCTTTTACTTTGGGTGAATTGGTCACTCTTTTAATAACACCAGCGGTCGGCGATTTAGTATCGCCAGCTACGCGCCAAGTGTCGTTACCTAAGTAACCTATATATAAACCTTTGTTATTTAGCTTTTTAGGCCAGCCAGCAGCTTGTTCTTTTGTTACCTGAACCGTACGTTCACTACCACCATGACCTTTAAGTTTTAACGGCTCACTATTTTTACCAATAAACACATTAAAATGAGGATATGCCATTTGCAGGTTTTCTATTTCAAAATTACCTTCGATTTTAAAGTCTTCAAATTTAAATGCTTCGTTACGAGTAAAGAAAGCAAAATTTTGAGATTGAGCATCATAAAAGGTGTGTTGTTCAAATTGATGTTTAGCGCGGGTTAAAAATAAATCGAAGTCACCGTCATTATCAAAGTCGATTTCGGTCATGCTGCTTACATGGCTAATATTGCGATTATCCCCTAGGACAGTCTTACTTTTATTTTTATAACCTAAATCAGATTTACTCTGCGCTACAACAATGTCATCTCCGCCGTAAAAAAATAAATCATCGTGCCCGTCATTATCAAAATCACTAACTAAGGCCTTATATCCAAGCCATTTTGCAGTAGGTAAGTAATCGACAAACTTAAACTGATTATGTCCTTCGTTTTTATATATGTGGTTGGCTCCCTTTTTTTGCTTCTTAAGCGGAAAAGCTGAGAGCATTAAATCTAAGGTGCCACTGTTATTGCCATCTATTAATTTAACCGCACGGCCGCGTGTACGTTCAAAATCATTAAATGTTTCTCCACCTTCAACAGTTCGGTCGTGATTTATTTGAAACGATACAGGTAAACGAGGTTTTAAGCCGCCACCACCGCCTTGAGCAATTATTAAATCCATTCTTCCATCAAGGTCATAGTCAGCAACAGCGACGCCGTGAGTGTCGCCTTTAATAATTATCTGAGGTGCTGAAAAGGTATTGTCTTTGTTATTCCAGAAAATTTTTACTGCGTGGGTGTGCTCAGTAATTAATACATCTTGATAGCCGTCTTTATCAAAGTCAGCAATGAGTGCACTATCCCATTTTCGTCTCGACAAAGGTTCAAAAGGAATAACATTTTTAGTTTCCGAGAACATATTCCCCTTTGTGAAACTATTTTTGTAGGGGTCAACTTTCATATAGCTGCAACCGCTAAGGACAATACTTGTAGCAATAAAAGTTAAGTAAAAAGTTTTATTTACTGGCTTATAATTATTTTTCATTTCTTTAATCCTTAATTAGCTAATTGAGCCGGCTTTTTCTGCCAAACACGGACATACTCAATTTCAAAATCAACCACGCCATCCTCTTTTTTTCCTTCAGGGCTATTACGCTCAAGCTCCTCTTTGCTGGTCGGTACACCATGCCAAGGAAATGTTTCCTGATCGAGCCATAAAAATAACGGCTTAGTGGCTACATAACCTTTATCAACCCCACGATGCTCTTTAGCCCATGCATCTGCTTGTTCAGCGCTAACTTCACTAAATAACTTACCATCAACATAATACTTAATCCCATCAGCACTCCAATCAATTCCATATACATGAAAGTCATCAGCGACTCTAAATCCTAAGTCTTTGCGCTCTGTATAAGTGGGCTTCCCCATTACCTCTTTATTCCAATCGCGAATTGACCACCATAGTTCACTGTCTATATGGTCTTTTTTCGGGTCAAGGGAGTCTCCAAACAGTTCAAAAAAATCAACTTCTAGCTTTTCACCCATTGACCAAAATGCACTGCTTATTTGCGCATCAGCGGCTTTACTTTTAATTTCTATATATCCGTATTGAAATGATCTGCGGCCAATAAAACACGCTGTTGTTATATTTTCGTATTTAAGTGCATCACCAAAAACAGGTTTGTGAATTTTTTCTTCAAAAGGAAAATCGGGCTCCCAACGGGTCTCAAGTTTTAATTTTCCATCTTCTAAGCGATAGTTATTACCCGAAAACTGCGAAGGTGCTCGCCCTTTCCATACTTTTTTATGTGGCCTATCTGGGTGTTTATAAACGGGTTTGCCGTTTTCTAGTTTACCTACAATGTACCAACGCTCTTCATCGATGGTACTGCCTTCAAATTCATCACTTACTTGCGTGTTAAGTATCCACTTACCTGTATTTTGCGGATCGCTTAAGGGAAATAGAAGTTCATTAGCGAAAGTAGCATTACTGCCGAACGCCACCATACTAAGGACAATTACACTTAGTGATGTTTTTATAATATGTAAAATATTCATGCTTTTTGTTTCCTACAAAGACAGATCTAATAATGTCCGGTGAACTTTGCTTCCAAACTAAAAAATCCCATTGTTAAATTAACAATGGGATCTAAATTTAGATACGTCGTTATTTACTGATAAATTCACTAGCGCTTGTAATGCTGCCACCATTACGATTTGTTCCGTCAATGGCATTTTCTCGATAAATAATTGGATTGTTGCGCGTCACATCCCCAGCATTCAGTCCTAGTAGTGAGTAGTCAATATCCGCATCCGCTTGTATTGCAGCATTAACTTTAATGCTGTATCGGCCACCAAATTTTCTATATCGTTTTCTTTGAATATTGTTACTTCCCTCATCTAAGTCCTGTGAAGAAGCTTGGCTAGGTGCTTCTATATTACCGTTTACAGTAAGCGACGGGCGATCATGACGTTTAACTAAGTCGTTACCCACATTGTCTTGAGAATATGACGATACAATGGCAACAGGCGCTATCGGTTGGCCTAACCAACGCGCACCAGAACCATCCCGCGGTAACTTAAATATTTGAAAATTCCCATTAGACGTATTTGACGCCGTATTACGAATACCTTTTCTTGGTAAAAAATAACTGCCTGCGATGGTAATATCTGACTTAAAGTTAACATCGGTAATAATGTGCTTAACCGTACCGCTGATGGTGGTATCAGTAAAATAGCCTCTTGTATATCCTATATCATTTGTATCAGCCCACACTGGCGCACTACCCGAGTCAGCCCAGATTACAAAAGTACTGTTTTTACCCTTTGTGATGCCTTTAATTTTTATGTTTTCGTTTATTTTTGCATGCGGTTTTAAAAATATTGCGGCAAAACCACCAGTGTTACTAATACTATCAAGTACTATATTTCTGTAGGCGCCGTGGCGTGGGCCTGCGCGGTTTAATCTATCTGTTACAAGCCCACTACCAGGCTCTATACGTACAGTAATACCACGTTCACCAGTAATGTTTTTAAAGTATAAATTTTCACCACTAAAAGGTTGGATAACGGCATACCCTGTTGCTATTTTTTCTCCACTGATGTCGGCTAAATAACCTTTTTTAGGTATGCGAGAATAGCTTGAGTTAAATACTACATTGCGATTTAAATTAGTACCTCCAGAGTCAGATTGAACACCTGGTTGGCCATTATCGTCTGCGACTAAAAATATATTGGGTGTTTGTGAAAAATTATCCTTTTGGTGCATACGTGAAATAGAAAAGTTTTCAGCATACCCTACTCGTACCATACGTTTATCTTGAAAAACTGTATTTGTGTTTACATCAATAATAAAACGATCATTCTTTGTGGCATTAGTTTTTGGACCCGTTGTTGTTATTTCAATATTTTCTGCTTTGTCTGCATTTCCACCTTTTTTACCAAAATCAAATAAAATATTTTGATTCATTTTTAAAATAGTATCGGGCTCTATTTCAAGTCGCACATTAGAGGGCATCGAAATTTTATTTAATGTGTACGTGCCTTTTTTGATGACTACTACACCACTTACTGCTGAAGCAGCATTGAGTGCATTTACAATCTTATTAGTACATTGACCAGGAGCCGATGCACTATTAGTAGTACTGCATTGCCCTGTGTTAGTGATTGTCGCTTCAACGGTATTAGAAATTGTATTGGTGAAATACCCTGGTTTGTTTCCTATTGAGGCCGCATAAGCTGAACTAATCGTTCCGCTCAATAAGCATGTGTAAAGCAAAGCTTTATTTCTGTGTGTTAACATTATTACTCCTTGTTTATAAATAGAATTGTCAGTCATCTTTAGAGGTTACAATTACCTATTGCTAAAACTGAGTAGTAACAATAGGTAATTATATTTGGGTGGTTATTGATCGGTGCGAACGACTGCGTAGTCGTCTATCAGTATTGAGTCTCCTGCAGGCATGCCATGTACTTCCCACAAGGTGAACACATCGGTTATTGAGCTCCAAGTAGTGGGAATAGTCCATTCTCGTGTGTTCGTTGTGTCTTCAGTAAATTCAATATATTGCCACTGGGTGGTTGCATCCAGTTCAGCGCTGAATAACCCCGCTTGTGAATAACGCCCTGTAAAACCTTGTGCATCATCAGGAATTCCCTCATAAACCCAAGGCACTACAACATGGCGAAGCGTTATAGGCTGTTCAGGTAGTTGATTTAATTTAACCCATGCTGAAAAGCGATACGTTTTACCTACAGACTCAGCACCACGACCATAATTGGCGCTATACCAATTACGTTGTTTATTCCAAACTTGCTGAGTTGCAAAAGAGTACGGTGTATTCGCTTCACCTTGAGTTGCAGTGCCCGCTGTAATTTCAAGCGAACGGCCATTACCCGACACAGAGGTTGCCGATACACTATAAGTGGCATTCCCTTTATAGGGCGCACCCTCTGCATCTAAATTAAAGTCAGTATTAAAACCTGCGGGGTGTTCAGACACGCCCGGCTCACACATTTGGTTATTAACGGTATTTATCGTAATACTTTTTTGTGAAATGAGTGATAAAGGTGTACTTGCTGTATCGCCATCAATAAGTTCAACCGTGACCGTATTTGAGCTGTCTATTGTTGTAGGTGCTTTAACGGCAAGTACTTCTCCAAAGCCACTTTTTGAGGTTAAGCTTTGCGTAAATGAAACTTCATCGTTAAGTGTCCAATCAAAAGTATATTCGCCGCTTAACTCTGCGTTTAATAAAGCCGGTTGTACTTCTATACCGCTTGCTACGCAGATTGGAACGTCCTTGTTTCCGGAAGATGCGCCTAACTCGTTTTTATCATCGTTTGTTATTGCAATACTAAAAGCACCCGTTACTGTAAGCGTGGCGTTTGCTGTTACTTCTGGGTTATCAACACTTGTGGCTGTAATAGTGGTTTCACCCGTATTTTTAGCGCTAATAAGACCATTTTCATCAATGGTTGCAATATCTTCATCTGCAATTGAGTAAACAAGTGCGGGGTTGCACGCGTAACTAGGTATTGCTGATGCAAACACACTTGCCTGCCCACCTACAGGTACTTCTATTGGTGAAATAGTGATCTCAGATACAGGGTCATCAATTGCATTGATGGTTAATTGCAATGTACGGCTAGGCAGTGCCTCCCCTGGTATGCGATTTGCGCCATTATCAATAGAATAGGTAATGTTATAAATAACTTGGCTTGGAAAATCTAAATACCCATCCGCAATGGGGTTACCATCACTGTCGAGTTGACCTCTTATATCTGTTTGATCGCATTGCCTTAATGCTTGTGAAAACGCATCTGTATCGACCACTAATTTAGTGCTATCACTTGATTGCGTGAAAGGTGAAATCCGGTGTGATGCAATGGTATTAGCACTTGTTTGTGGGGTAATGAAATTATTATTAGCCACAAACTCTAACTCACTTACGTTTATGGTTGCTCCTGACTCAGAAGCTGGTTTACCGTCGATTGTTACGCCTTGCAGTAAATCAATTTCATGAACTGCGGACTCTTCATCTAATGCGCTTGTGATCACTGCAGTATCGATTACAAGTGCTAAATCAGATTTAAACTGAGGATCGTAACCTTCATCCGTACCGCCGCACCCTGTTAATACTGAAAATATAACACTGCTAATCGCTGTTTTTATTAGTAAGTTATGTTTCATCTTACTCTCCAAAATCTGTATGACAGCGCGCCTAACGTGGCCCGCTGCTAATAGTTTCTCAATCAAAAGGTACCGCGAAGACCAACACGGAATTGACGACCTGTTTTCCAAACTGATGCTGTACGCGAAGTAGTTACACTGCCATCTTCAATTGCATTACCTTCATCAAGCACAACTTCTTGCGAGTTAGCTTCAAACGCGTTGCGCGTAAAAGAACTGGTGTAATAAATTCGGTTAGTTTCATCAGTTAAGTTAAGTGCCTGAAAAGTTAGACTAAAGTTTTTATTAATTTTATAACTTGAGCTAAAGTCCAAACGATGGGTTGCCTCTTGCCATGTAGCACCGCCAACTAAACCTCGGTTTACTAACTGCTCCCCGGTGTAGCGACTCGCTAAACGTAATTGAATCCCTTTTTGTTCCCAGTACAGTGTTGTATTTAGGGAATGCTTTGGCGTGTAAGGTTGTGGTAGTGGTTTTAAAAATATATCGGTATTACCTACCTGCTGACGGTCAGATTCTGAATCTTGGTAGGTATAGTTCATGTTTAAACCTAAGCCACCCCAATAACTTGGTAAAAAGTCATAGTTTTGGTTGTAACCTAGTTCAACACCTTTAATATCTGCGCCCTTACCATTGGTTACTGTGGTTACGTTTACAACGTCACATTCAATGCGCCATTGGTCAAAAAAGCCCGCAACTTGCCTAAGTGGCATACAGTCTTCTTCGTTACCCGGCGCTCGGTTTTCATCGTAATCAAGCAGTAAGTCTGCCGTTTGTAAATTGTATTCGGTCCTAACGTCTTTGTAGTGATAAGGAACAACTACTGTTTCTTCAAAGTCTTTCATATCTTTGAAAAAGAACGCTGCAGACAGCAAGCCTGAATCACTAAAGTACCACTCGAAAGACAAGTCTAGATTGGTTGATTTAAGCGGTTTTAAATTTGCATTACCTGCTGAGCCATTAGCAGAGTCCCATTGTCGCTCAAAAATTTGTGTACGTGGGTTTAATGAATCAAAACGAGGACGCGTCATTGTTCTACTAACAGCAAAACGTGCAATCATTTCGTCGTTAACTGCATAATTTAAGTTTAAGCTAGGTAAATAAGCGTCATGTCCGCCCTTTTTAGTTACCCATGCAACGCGGTCTTGTACTTCTCGGCCACTGCCTTGAGGACCAGTGAATGCCGTAGTCCTATCCAAAAATGGCCATATTTGCCCATTACTTGCAAAATGAGCCCACGCATTAGCAGAGGTAGGAACCAAGTTCCCGTTGCTATCGTAAATTAAAGAAGGCAAAGCATTGTTAGCTATAATGTTGCCATTTTCATCTACAAACACTTGCTGATTTACACCCAGCCCTGTGTTGCCATCAGCCCCGGGAATTACAAATTGACCCGTTTGAGGGTCAACAGGAAAAGTAGCTGGGTTTGAGCGGTTATACGCATGAGTGATTTGCCATGCCCAACAATTTTGTAGCTCAGCATCGTTTGCGGGTGTGTAACGATGATCAGGCTGACCCGTGTCAGATACCCCCATAACAGCAGCAGGGCATGGTTCTAAATTAGTATTAGCTAAACCACGTTCAACTAACAAATTATACGCATCAACCATTTGCGGAAAGCGGATAAAGTTAATGCCGCCTACACCTGTTGCCGTTGTGTCGTCTTTCACATAACGCAGGCCTAGGTTACCGGTTAAGCGGCCATCCATGAGTTCAAAGTTTGCCTTAAAGTAGGCAGCTTTAGTATCCGTTTCTATATTTCGGCTACCGGTAATTGTTTCACGTATACCGACTTCACCTGCATCTTTACCCGATACAATCTCAAGTGCTTTTTCTGCGTCTAGCAGTGGCCAGCCATTAAAAAATTGTGCTGAACGGTCCGATTGAATATCTTCACCAAAGTTATCATATGGGTATGCACTATTTGCAACTATATCGGCTAAGCGAATTGTACCAAGTCCACGTACTTCAAACGCTTGACTGGGGTCTTCTAAATCTATTAAGTCACTGCCATTTGTGGTTGCTCTATTTTGAATAGAGACATCTTTTTTACGATTTGTCCACTTAACACCAAACTCAAGAGAGCGTAAAAAATCTCCCTCAAGGGCATAGTCAAAATCAACAAATAACGACTTGTTTGTATCCGCTAACTTATTTTTACGAAGCACTAAACTTCCTAAGTGATTGTGCTGCATGTCATACGGATTAAAACGGCTGTACACCGCATTAGACGTACCATCAAAAGCATCAAACTCCCCTGGTGTAACACCCGTTGAGTAACTACATTCTCCATTACCACCACAGTTGTAGCCAACCATTTCGTGGCTGCCATCAGGCATTGATTCAACTATTTGCCGACCTGCCGTGCCCCATGTAGCTGTACTAATAGAAATGAAACGATCTTTCTCATCATCGTCTGGTGTTTCATCTGTCGTTTTAGAAAAACCAGCGCGCACATTCATATTGAATGAGTCAGTTACCTGATAATCAATATCAAGTGACGCTACGTTTGTATCTATTTCACGCAGACCGTAAGAGCGGACAAAATTTCCCCCCGTAGAACGACTGCTTGACTGCTGTAAGGTATTGGTTGATAAATCAACACCATTGAGTGATGTGTTGTCATCTCTTGGATGAATCAAAGGTGTAACAGGCCCCATGTTTAAACGCAGCCTTTGGCTATCAGTGAGTACATCCTGCTCTGTATGGGTAATATCAAGCTGAATATCGAGTGTGTCTGTTGGCCTATATTGAAACCCCGTCGATACTGATAGACGATCTCGTTGGTCGTTATTTAATGTAAAATCAATAACCTCACGCGCTAAAACAAATAAATCACCTTCATGCAATAGTTGTGTTTCAGGATCGTAATTATTGAGCGAGCTAATTGGATTTAATAGCGCTTGGCCGTCATTGCCAAACAGCTTGTTGCCATCAGTATCACGTTGATAGCCCAATACTCTAATCGGTTTACCTGTTGCTATATCATGAGCTGTTCTTCCAGTTGCACTATCTAAATCAACAATGGGAATTGCACCATTAGCCCAGTCAGTATTAATACGATCTTGTCGTGTTTTTTGTGTATCTTTAGAAGCAGTTATAATAAAACCAAAGGTGTCGTCGAAGTATTTATCAGAAAAGCTAAAGTTGATACGTGAATCATTTTCATCGGAAAATTCGTTATAACGTCCTTCAACAGTAAATGAACGTCGTGGCTTAGCTAAATCTAAAGGCTTCACAGTACGTAAAACAACGGTCGCACCAAGTGAACCTTCATCGTTATCAGCTGAGGATGTTTTAATAACGTCTATTGATGATAAAATATCTGATGAAAAAGAACTTAAATCTACGCTGTTATCGTTAGTGGCACCTGCACTAGAACCATCGGTGCTAAGCCCACCTGTTAGTGCTACACCATTCATAGATATTTGGTTTAAAGAAGGCCCTGCACCACGCACTGAAATACGTGTCCCCTCTCCACCTTCTTCTTGAATGGAAACGCCAGTTACCCTTGAAAGTGCATCGGCAATGTTTTGATCTGTTGATTTACCTACATCTTCAGCGTGAATTGAATCACTCACGTTCTCGGAAAAGCGCTTTGCGTTTACCGCTTTTCGCAAGCTACTTTTGATACCCTGAACCTCTATTATTTCAATATCTTTTTCTAGTTTAGTCTTCACTTTTTTTCGTCCTCTTGTGCAAAAGCAGAGGTTGAAATAAGTGAAGCAATGATAGCTGCAGAGACTGCTGATAACCTAAAGTTATGCTGCATTGTGTGCGCTCCTGTTTATCGGCATCGTGTGTCTTAATGCCAGTGTGATGATGTCGTCTATTTTTATAGTTAGTTAAGCGACTCAGAAGAAAGGTAAGGACGATTCGAAATGCTAATTTTTATTTCTGCATAGTGCCTAACTTGCGATCAAGTTAAACATATGATGTTTATATTTACAAGTTGTTTACTTTAAATTTTACACTTTTGTTTCTAATTTAGAAAATTAGAGTTATGCAATTGTATTCACATGAATTTGATTCAGCGGTCGTAGTAAAGATTGTTTATAAAAAATAAGAATGAGATCTAAAGCCCCTACTAATTAAAAATAATGAGGCTAAAAAAGAAAATTTTTTTGCTTAGGAAGTGGCTTTCTGCAGTTGTAATATTAGTTTTTGTTTTAGCATGCTCAAACTATTAACATGGCCAATTAGTCTTTTTAGAAGTCGATAGCTATATGTATTATCAACGAATAAAGCTCATTTATACAGGCACTTAAAATAAGCCATTTAGTTGAAACGAAGCGCTTAGTCAACTATCAACCTATTTTCTAATTCGCTTATAAATAGTTTCACTGCTTGGCTTCTTAATGTACTAGGCGGGCTCACAATATAAATTCCTCCTTCACGCAGTTGCCAACTTGGTAAAAGTTGTATCAATCTCCCGTTATCCAAATCTTGCTGTATAGCAAAGTCTGGCATGATCCCAAAGTGGTGCCCTTCTAGTAATGCCTGTCGAAGCGCTGATGTAACGTTAAATGTCAGGTTTGAATGAAGCTGTACTTCCGTTCTTTGTATTTGGTTATTGGTTTTATTTTTTTTCGTAAATACACGAGCAGAGTGATCAATACCATAATACGCAGCAAAGGGAAGTTGCTTAAGGTCGCTAGGGGTCTCAGGATACCATTCATTTGCTTTGTTAGGAGCACACACCAATACTTCTTTAAACGTTCCTAGTTTTCTTGCGCGGTTAGAGGAATCACTTAGCCAGCCAATTCGAAAAGATAGGTCGAAGCCCTGACTAACTATGTCGACAATATCATCGTTCAAGCTCAATTCAATCTGAATTTTTGGGTACTTTTGGCAAAAATTAGCAACAAAGGCAGATAATTTAGCTACGCCAAAATCAATAGGAGAGGTTATGCGAATTGTGCCTGTAGGCTCTTGGCTTATCTGAGCTAAGCCTTCGTAGGCAAGCTGTGCATAATTTAGTACGTCCCTACTCTGTAAATAAAATACTTCCCCCGCTTTTGTTGTGTGCATATGCCTCGTATTGCGCACAATAAGGTTAACGCCGACCTCCTCCTCAAGTAGCTGTAATTGTTTACTTACTACGGCTTTGCTCAGCCCTAAACGCTGAGCTGCTGCGGTTATGGTTTTTTCTTCGACTATTGCGACAAAGTAAGCCACGCGATTTAGGTTGTACTTAAGGTGATTGTTCATTGTAAGTAAAAAGCTGACAGTGTTTATTTAAAGTCAGTCTATTACAAACAGTCTCGTAAGCGTATAGTTTTTTACATCAACCAGAGCGATTTTATACAGAGATGCGATATGAGCAAAAACAAATTCATCATCATCTACGACACCTATTGTGGATGGTGTTACGGCGCTGCCCCAATTTTTGATGCTTTGTTAGAAAGCGGTGCAAATGTAGAAGTGTTACATCGTCATCTTTTTCAAGGAGCAAATGCGCCGAGAATGCGAGATGGGAAAGGCGATTATATCGTTGACATGGACGCGCGTATCGCACAGCTCACCGGGCAACAATTCAGCGAAATTTATACGCGTAATGTTATTAGATCGAAAGTCGAAGTTTTAGACTCCAGCTATTCAGCACTCGCCGCTGCGCTTGTGCATGATCAAGGTGCAGAAAAAGAATTTTCTCTTCGTCGTAGGTTAGAAAAATTGCGTTTTGTCGCAGGGACGTCCGCACAAGATAAGCAAGCAGTGACCAATGCGCTTGTTGATGAAGGTGTTGATTACGACCAAGCTGTACAGCTTGACCACCCTTCAAATACTAAAAAAGCGCAGAGCATTTCTCAGCGCGCTGTCGAGCTAATGCGTCTTGTTGGTTCTGCTGGCGTACCAACGATACTGCAAGTTAAAGATAAAAAGATTGAGCAGGTAGATCACAGCGCATTTTATGGTAGACCAGAACTAATTTTAAGCCTCTTAGAAACAAGTGCTTAAAGGTATTTATAGATTTTATTAACTAGGAGTTATATATGAACATTCTTTTAATTGGTGCAACTGGCATGATAGGTAGCCGAATTTTGAACGAAGCGGTAGAACGAGGACATACGATTACAGCGCTAAGCCGTAATATTGAAAATGTACCCGCTCTTGCAAATGTAAACGTGGTAAAAGGCGATGTTTACGATGTTGAGTGTATATCCGAACATGCAGCGCAAGCCGATGTTATTGTCTCAGCACTAAGTCCACGCAATACCGATGATGGTGTAGCTGAAGCCGAAGCCTTCACGCAAGCACTTATCGCAATTCAGCAGAAGTCTAACAAACGCTTGCTGACTGTTGGAGGCGGTAGTTCATTACAAATGCCAAATGGACAAAGTGCGCTGGAATTAACACCAGAAAGCATTTTGCCGGAGGCTACCGGGATGCGCAAAAGTTTTGCTCTGATGACCCTTGCAGACATTGATTTTACTGTATTAGCACCCGGTGGAATGATAGCACCAGGTGAAAGAACAGGCACCTTTCGCATTGCAGGAAGAACCATGCTAACTAACCCTCAAGGCGGCAAAAGCAATATCAGCGCAGAAGATTTTGCTATCGCAATGTTAGATGAAATAGAAAACCCAGCGCACTTTAGAACAATTTTTAATGTTGCATACTAAATAAACTGAGGAGTAATACCAATGATTACACTATACGGTCACCCTATTTCAGGTAACAGCCATCGCGTTGCTAACTTTTTAAATATTCTGGGGGTGGAGTATTCAGACAAGGTTGTTGATCTTTCCAAAGGTGAGCATAAGGCCCCAGAGTACTTAGCGAAAAACCCTTTAGGTCAGGTTCCCACATTTACGCATGACGATGTAACGCTGCGCGATTCAACAGCAATTCTTATTTATCTTGCACGAACGTTTGATACATCCAATAGCTGGTATCCACAAGAGGCATTGGTCCAAGCACAAATTCAACAATGGCTGTCTGTTGCTGTGCACGAAATAATGAATGGGCCATTTGTCTTACGGGCAATTCAATTGTTCGGTATGCCAGCCGACGAGGCTGCAGCAAGAGAAAAAACCGAAAAGTTATTTAATGATTTGTTTGAGCCCCACTTATCTAGCAACAACTGGCTAGTAGGTGAGCATGCGACCATTGCTGATATTGCTTGTTACAGTTATATCGCGCGAGTAAATGAAGGGAACTTTAGCCTTGATGCGTATCCTTCAATTCAAAAATGGCTTCGCGCTGTAGAGGCTATTGATGGCTTCAAAGCAATGATGCACGCCAATTAAACAATAGTGAAAATGAGGAGAGTACTATGCCGGTTTCAACTTATCATTCAGGGGAACTAACCGCACAAAACAAGGCAGGAACTAAAGGCGTGGCTGCTGAACTTGCGGCGGGTAAGCGTAGTGCTCTCAGTTTTGCTTCTGGCCATGACGTATTCTTAGCTGCTCAGTCATTCGCAGTGCTAACCAGTGTTGATGTGAAAAGTGAGTCTGTATGGGTGACCCCGCTATTTGGCAAGCCTGGCGATTTAGCCGCTATCTCACAAAAGCAAATCGCTATCTCTCGCGATTGCATTCCAAATTTAGACATCCTTAATTTCATAGAGGCTGGTATACCATTGTCACTGCTAGGTATAGATCTAAATCGAAGAATGAGGCACCGAATTAACGGGTATGCTGCCACGGCACAGAACAATGCTAAGCATAGTCTTGCTTTGCAAGTTGATGAATATACACCTAATTGCCCTAAATACATTAATCGTCGAAATATAATTCCAGCTTCTGGCGGCATGCCTGCGTTAAACAAAAATGCTAGAGCTGAGACTCGTACTAAGCTTAGTGAGGATGATCAAAAATTTGTCCGAAATATGGATACCTTATGGATAGGTAGCTACGCACCAGGCATAGGTGCTGACTGCAATCACCGAGGAGGCAAACCTGGCTTTATCCGAGTCGTGTCACCTTCATCAATTGAGTGGCCAGAGTACAGAGGTAATGGCATGTTCTTTACCTCGGGCAATTTGGAATCTTATGATAGAGCTGGGGTAACACTTGTTGACTTTGACACTGGCAGCATGATTCAAATGACTGGCAGAGCAACGGTTGATTGGGAGCACGATGGTCGCTATGAGGGAGCCTCAAGAAAAATAGTTTTTCACATTACCAGCCTTGTTCGAACGAATGAGGTGACTAATCATCGTTGGCAACGGTTAGATTACTCACCTTATAACCCTGCGGTGTCGGGGGTAGATATCACAAAGAGTGAAAGTGACTTTCCTCAAGTTGCAACACTTGCCAAAATTGTAGACGAAAACGCCAGTGTAAAGACTTTTCGCTTTGTTGTTCCTCGGCGCATTACTTTTTTACCTGGGCAATATGCTACCTTTGAGTTTGCCAATCTTCGCGGCGGTGAGCCTATCGAAGTTCGTACTTGGACGCTATCGGAAACACCCAATAGTATTAATGGTGATAACACATTAGATATCACTGTAAAACGTATCCCAAATGGATTAGTAACAAATTGGCTTCATGACCATGCAAAGATAGGCATGGAAGTGAAGTTAGTGGGTATTCAAGGTGAGATGACTGCTCTTACAGTAGATGAAAATACGCAGATACCTACGGTGCCTGAACATCTATTATTATTGAGTGCAGGGATTGGTATTACGCCAAATTTAGCGATGGTACGAGGCATTGGCGCCTTTTCATTGCAGCATAAAACGAAGATTACAATGATCCATATCGATAGGAGCGAACAAAACTTAATTGCGCAATCTGAATTGCTGCGTCGCTCAATGGAATACCCTCACTTTAACTACACTACGCTTATTAGTCATCGTGATGGGCGACTAACAAAAGAGTCTTTAGCTGGTTTAGTGGCTAATGCTGCATATCAACATGCTTATATATGTGGACCTGCACAGTTTATGAGAGATATGACAGAGCATTTAGTCGATATTGGTGTGCCTGTAGAACAAATTTTTACCGAGAGCTTTACGTTTTAACCTAGCTAGATAGGTAACGTTGAATGTATTGATTAGATTATCACTCTTATAGGTTATTAATTTTTTTAGAAAAAAAAGCAAGGCCTGTTACCAAACCTTGCTTTTTACCTCTCATAGTTAACTCTGTTACCTTAAAGATTAATTACGCTATCTACCCTAACCTTAGTTGTACTTATCACTTCGCCATTGCTGTAACGCAAACTCACACTATCGATTTCGTTACACTGGCCTAAACCAAAATGAACGACGTTATTAAATGATTGTGTATAGGGTGCTGCATCAGGTGATACCCGTCTTGTTAGGGTTTTACCACAGGCTTTAAGTGTGGCTATAGCTCTAATTGCGCTGGCATTATGCTTGAGTGAATTACTTATACGCAGTAATGCATAGTGATTACTGTTATTTGCTTGGTTACTAAATAAGTGCCACTGACCTCTGTCGTTATTCATAATAATATCGACCTGACCGTCTAAATTATAATCAAGTACATTTGCGCCTGAGCCTATGGTGCCTAAGGTATTTGTTATTAAACCCGAATGAGTAGCTTGGCTAAATGTGTTATCGCCATTATTAAAATACAGTATTTGCGATGTAGGCGTTACCAAGTTGCCTTGTTTAACAACAAACAAATCTTGGTAGCCGTTGTTATCAAAATCTCCCACGCTTACGCCGGTCGTATTTAAATTTGTTTTAATGCCGGCTTTTGCGCTCACATCCACAAATTTTCCATCGTTATTTTTAAGCAGCAAATCCGATGGTGCTATAGGCTTTTTATTTACGGTATAATGTTTAACATCGGTTACTACACCCGTTGTTGGTGAAAAGGTATTACCCGCCATACGCCATTTATTATTACCTATATAACCAACATATAGTCCTTTATTAGGTTGAGTATCCGGCCAGCCTAAGCCGTTACTACTTACAATATTGATATTTTTACCACTATGTCTTTCACCTTCAAACTTGTATTTATAAGCCCCCTCTCCAACAAAAACATCTTGGTTTGGATAAGGTGATTGGTAATTAACTAAATTAAGCGTATCGCCAATAAGTAAGTCGTCGAACTTAAATGGACCACGTTTAGTATAAAAACCAAATGTGTGGCTTTTAGCATCAAAAAACGTATCGCCTGCTTGTAATGGATTAGCTCGACTTATATATAAATCAAAGTCACCATCGTTATCAAAATCGACTTCGCTTACACCCGTCGCATTCATTATTTTATCACGTAAAACGTTGGCGGTTACGTCACTAAAGGTAAAGTCGCCATTGCCTTTTAAAACACGTAAAGCGCCGTCGCCATATATCACTAAATCGTCAATTTTATCGTTATTAAAATCTGTAATAAGAACTTTTTGACCATCTCGATTAGTTTTTGGTAAATCAGTTGCGTGGGTTATATTGCCAGTGCCATCGTTTTTATAAATAAAATTACTGGTTTGTTTACCACTATTCGCCTGCGGGAATCCCATTAGTAATAAATCTAAATGACCGTTGTTATTGGCATCAAAAAACTTACTAGTACGCCCACGTAACGTTGGCAGTTTGGGTGAAAACTCGCCGCCTTCAATAATTTCTCTTTTGTTAAAATGAAACAATTTAGCATTGCGTGCGTTACTACCCGAGCCACCACCACGCGAAAGCAAAATGTCCATTTTGCCATCTTTATCGTAATCGCCTACGCCAATACCGTGCATATCACCCACAATTAGGTCGCGGCCTTTATCGTAAACGCCTTTATTGTTCCAATACAAACGGATGGTATAACCATGATCAGTAAGTAATAAATCTGGGTAACCGTCTTGGTCTAAATCGCTTATTAATGCGTTATCCCATTTACGCCGGTTTTTGTTTTCTAATTTAATTGCTTGGTGCTGCTCAGTAAATAATGTACTGCCAGGTATTATCTGAGCGCCCGTTAGGGCACTCGCTTGCTGACAACCTAGTAAGCTTGCACCCATGCATAACAAAGACACATGCCATACAACTGCTTTTACTTTCATAAAACCTCCGTGAATTTGATAAAACTTACTTAGTTGTTTTAAACGTTTTATCAAATCGTGGCATAGCATCTAGCCGCCAGTTCACACCCTCTGTAGTTTCATGGAACCAGCTAGGCTGCTGGTTATCCCAGCTCCATTTTTCCATTTCGCGGACCATGTCGGTTAACAGTGCTTTATTAGATTTACTTACATCGTTTTTTTCAGAAATATCGTTTTCGATATTAAATAACTGCCACGGTTGCTGGTTAACTTTCAAAGCTTTCCATTGATTTAAGCGTATCGCTGCATCACTGTAACCTTTACGATGACGAAGAGCATAAATTGGCTCATCTTTATGTGGGTTTTCATTTTTAATAAATGCAGGCCACATATTAGTGCCATCTAATTGTTGGCTTTCTTCAATTTTAGCGCCCGCTAAAGCTGCAAATGTTGGGTATAAATCAAGTGCCGATACAGGGTGCGAAAAACGCTTGCCCGCAGGTACATGTTTAGGCCAATGAAACAACATAGGTACTCTAAAGCCGCCTTCTTGTGTACTTCCCTTACCGGCTGTGAGTGGGAAGTTATTAGCGCCTTTGCTTAATTTTCCACCGTTATCGCTCATAAATACGATAAGCGTGTTATCTAACTGATTATTTTTTTTAAGAGCGCTAACTAATTTACCAATACCACGGTCGAGGGCGAAAACCATACCCGCGTATGTTTTACGATCTTTATTTTTTATATTAGGGAACATTGCCATATCTTCATCTTTAGCTTGTAGTGGTACATGCGGGGCGTTGTACGCTAAATATAAAAAGAACGGGTTAGTTTTTTCCGCTGCTTTATCTACAAAATTTACGGCTTCGCGTGATAGTGCATCGGTAATATATTCTGTTTCTCTAACTTTTTTACCGTTATGTTCAAGCGGTGTTAAGTATTCAAAAATATTTTTTAAACCTTGTGCTTTTTGCTTTTCATAAATTGGCTGGTATTGACTTGGAAAATAATTATGCCCGCCCCCTAAAAACCCATAGTATTCATCGAAACCGCGTTGATTAGGATGATATTTCGGCGCATCACCTAAGTGCCATTTACCAAGAGCACCAGTGAAGTAGTTATTTTCATTTAGTAATTTACTAATAAACTTAGCATCAGTAGGCACGCCTACGTTTGAGCCGCGTGTCGGTAAATTAAATTGTGAGCCAATTTTATGTGGATAACGACCTGTCATTAACGCAGCTCTGCTTGGGCCGCAGAACGGGTGCGCTACGTAAGCGTCTGAAAAGGAAGTTCCTGATTTAGCAAGATCATCAATATTTGGGGTAATAATATCTTTAGAGCCATTAAAACCTACATCTGCATAACCTAGGTCATCTGCAACAATAAGAATAATATTGGGTTTTTGTTCACTTGCATGTATACCCGCAGAGCCAACTAATAGCGCAAGCGATGATAAAGCGCTCAATAATTTTGTGTGTATTTTCATAGTGCCAGTCTCAATTTTGATAATAAAAAATAGTAGGCCAATTAAGGCCCACCAAAGGGCATTTCTCGGCTATAAAAAAGCTTTCATATGATGATTAAATTTAGTTAATGATGGGTCCTCAATACGCTTCAGCTCCCCAGCCATTTTATTAACTAAATCAGTAAGCTGTTTTTTGTATTTAGGATTATCTATTTGGTTTGTGATTTCGTAAGGATCATTTTTTAAATCGTATAATTCATCGCGGCTGTCGCCGGGATTCCATACAAACTTCATTTCAGGAGTACGTATCGCTCTAATACCAAACCAGCCGCCGTTGTACCACTCGTATGCATAAAGTGCTACATCATCTTTGCCAGAATCCGCGCTATCACCCTGCTCCATTAACGGCACGAGTGAACGTCCATCCTCGTCACCATCAAGGGGTAATGACATCCATTGACGAAGTGTAGGTGCAATATCAAGCATAGATACCTGACGATTAATTATTTTAGGCTCAATATTTGGCGCACGAATAATAAGCGGCATACGCATTAATTCGTCATACGCGTAGGGGCCTTTGTCGTACAGGTTATGCTCGCCTAGCATGCTGCCCTGATCGCCGACTAAAATAATGTGCAGGTCGTCGTATAAACCTTCTTCTTTGGCGGTATTAATGAGCTCGCCAACAGCATGATCTATCATGGCGATAGCCCCATAGTAAAAACTGTGTGCTTTGCGCCAATCAGTTTCAGTCATATGGCTTACATCATGCCAAGGCCACCAAATATCGTCTTGTGCCATTGGTTTGTTTTTACGTTCAATACCAAAATTGGGAGGAAGTTTTATATCTTTGTAGTCGTACATGCTGGCGTAAGGCTCTGGTACGCGGTACGGCGGATGAGGTTGCTCAAAACTAACAATCCCAAAAAATGGTTTGTTTGATTTAGCTGCGTTTCTCAGCATTAGTTTGCCTTCGTTTACTTCTTTAGCCGTTACCGTATCAGCATAAGTGCCAGGCAAAGTTTTATAGTAGTCGTGTTTTTCACCGTTTTCATCTCGCTCCCCAGCGTTCATTCGCTCTACATTTTTTTTAGTACCATAAGGTGTAAAGGGCCGGCCATTACGCTCTTCATCTTTATCGTGACCCCACATAAAGTTAGCACCTCGAAGGGTGGGACCTTGAGCGCCTAAGTGCCATTTACCCACATAACTAACATCGTAACCTACGCTAGTTGCACGTTTAATAACGCTTCCCTCACTTAGTGATAGTTCAGAGAGTCTTGAATGATAAAGCCCTACGTTATCGTCAAGCCCCGTTTTATGCCCCCAACGCCCAGTAAACATAGCCGCGCGAGAAGGCGAGCATAACCCCGTAGATGTCATAGCTTGATCAAAGCGCGTACCCTCATGTGCTAACGCATCAATATTTGGCGTCGAAACGGGGCCATTTCTATAGGAGAAAGTGTCGAATCGCATATCATCAAACATTAAAATAAGTACATTTGGCTTTTTCTTTTGCGTATGTTCTTTCCCCGCGTCATTGGCATATACAGTAGATGCAAACAGTGCGCAGTACCCTATTATCATCAGTGATTTAAAATTGAATACTTTCATTATGTGTGTCCTGTCAGGTGAAAGGTTTTACAAATTAACTTACTAAGCATTGTTAAAATAGTTATCCATTTAGCACAATGGTTAGCTTAGTAATATTAATACAAACAATATAAACATATGATGTTTAGGTTTTCAATAAAAAAAAGGGTTTGTCCCTTTTTTAACAGTTAGAACCTGTGTGAAATATACACAGGTTCTAAGCAGATTAATTAGGTGTAACTTCGAGTAGCAGAACACCCTCAGATGGAATATCAAAAGTACTTTTAAGCTTATTGCTGGTCATCAAGTTTTTAATATTTACATTCTTACTGCCTTTAAGAGATAACTCTATATCTGCATTGCCATGACCTAAATTTAAGATATTAACAAGATATTTCCCATTTTTTTGTTTAACAGTACGCCATGTTACCGTTTTAAAATCTTCCCCATTATCCGCCGTTATTGATACATCTGGTAGACTGTCTGATACTTGCTCAAGTGCCATTTTTTTAATTGCTTTAGTATCAGAACCCTTAGGCATAACAATAAGCTTACCTTTTCCTGGTGCTAACTTAACTTTACGTGGTTGGCCATATTCATTTAAAGACAGGCTCTGTTCAGAGTCTAAAATAACTGTACCACCATTATTTAAATAGCCTTGTAGTGTCTTAAATTCATCATCAGTAACAAATTTATTACGATAGACAAGTATCGCGTCCCAATTACTATTATCTTGTTTTTCGATTATATTTTTTGTAGCAAAGCCAAGCGGAAAACCTTCAAAAAACAAATCTTCATAGAGCGCGTAACCTTTACTCATATAGTCATCAATATTAATAGCCGTGGTTTCAGAATAAAATAAGCGAAGCGGACGACGCTGTTCTCTGAGCTCTACAATTTCCTCAGAAAAACTATTAAGATCAAACATTACTTGAGTAACTTCGTTAGTTACATGGGGCTGCATATTGTTAGAACCCGCAAATGCTCCTCCCAAACCTGGGTCAAAAAAGTCTAAGTCACCTTCTAATCGATCCTCTGGCGAACCATCAGGATCGCGTGCCCAAAACCACCCCATATTGGCATCCATACCAAGTAAAGTGGCAAGCCAGTAAACACTTCGTACATAACTAGTACGTGTATCCAAATCACGCCACTGACCCGATGATAAAAAGTGGGACTCTGAATTAACATTAATTTTATTTGGTGCTACTGATTCCATAAAATCATGGAACATAGCCACAATGCCCCAATTATAAGCGTATTTTTCGATCCATTTAGACGATTTACCAGGGCGAATGTTTTCGCTACCAAATGATTTGGCATCGTGCCCAACCATAGTTGTCAATTCAGCTAGAGCTTCGGTATCTATACCTCCAGAGCGAGAGTCTTCCATGAACATACGAGGCATAATTTTAATATGAGTATCGGCGTCTTCATTTACAGAGTGCAGTTCGTTTTGAACATACGTAAACCAATCCGTACTTCTATCCATATTATACCGCGTCCAGTCGTACCAGATGGGTAAGCCTTTTAACGCCGGATCAATAGGGATTTCTATTGCAACACTTTTAAAGTTTTTAAAATTAGTATCCCAATTTTCATTAAGCTTAGTTATATTTCCCTGATATTTAGTGCGCAACCAATTTCTAAATTTATTTAACGTGTACGAAGAAATACTCGTCATTTCTTGGAAATTTTGTGTCCAATGTCCTTTTTCAGCATACCAATGTGGTTCGTTAGCAAGCACAAAACCCACCTCAGTGACTTTTTTACCTTTGGTGAGTTCACCCGTTTTACGAATTATCTTGCCCCATACTTCGCGTGCTAATGGGTTGTCAATATCGAACCCAGTAAATAAAGAACGCCCTTTTCTAACCTCGGGTTCTCGCTCTTCAACCCACTGTGGGATACCCATTAGCCAATAAACTAAAAAACCAATGTTAGTGTCTGGAATACGGGTTAACTCTTTCATTAGCTCCTCGTCAAAGGTACCATCCTCACGCACTAAAAAAGAATTAATAGCGCGATCATGATCAACAGGGTATAAATCTTCACCACCATGATAAAGCGCACCTAAATGGTCGTTGTAAATATCTTTATTTGTAAGCGGTTGCCCCACCGTTTTTGAAAAATAGTCATATAGAAATATTGGCTTACCATTACTTACAAACATGTTGTCTTGTGCTTTAGTATTTTGCCAATCAACTTTATTTACAGGACGACGCTTTATCTCACCAGCCAGCTCTTTAGACAAATCATCTATCCCTTTATCTAAAATTTGAATGACTTTCTTTCGCTCAAAATCAGGAAGGTCTTTTGCTAACTGCTCTTTTTTGTCTTTATAATAACGTTCATAACTAAATAGCTTAACAACAGCGTCGTAATTGTTCTCATCCCAATTAGCAAACTTTAAAAACTGTTCTGCAAACCACACAACGCTCTGCTCACGTGTAACATCTATTTGCTTACGCTTAGCTTTTGCCATTAGCTTTTTAAGTTTATTAATTTTTAGTTGTGCTGCTTTTTCGTAGCTATTCAACGAAGTACTTGCTGCACTTAGCGTTTCAGTGTTTTTTGAGTCTATAACACCTTCTTGCTGTGAACACGCTGATGTAAGTAAAAATAATGGGGCTAGTGTGAAGCCTAATAGATGTTGTCTCATGCTATCTCTCGTTTAGAAAAGTTATTTATAGATCGTATTTATTATGTTTCTAAGGTTTATTAATGATAACATACATCATATGTTTGCATTTGTAATTTGTTTTTTACAACTAAATACTATTTTTCACATAAAAATTAACTTTTATCAAAACGCCAAATTTTCAAAAGTACGTGCTTATTAAAGCGCAAACGACGCTTTTAAAGTTTTTGCTTTCACCATACTGCACGTGTATCTCGGTAATATAATTTTTAGGCACTCTATGGACTCCCCATAGTTTGCTAAAAACCCAATGAGTTTTCTATTGTTGCGATGTGTAAACTATTTAAGCTACACCGTAGTGGCGTTTATGTGTGGTTAAAAAAGCCATTGAGTGACAGAGCAATCGAAGATAATCGTTTGCTTAAGCTTATTAAAGTTTTACGTTGCCTGTGGTGGCACTTACGGTAGTCCTTAGGTACACGAAGATTGACGTGAAGCTGGTGAGTATGCTGTGTTAATCGCGTAGCTAAAATCATGCGCCAACATAAACTCAAAGCGCAAATAGGTTATAAACGTCGCCCTATTAAAGGCGGTAAAACATCGCGCATTGCAGATAACTTGCTAGCTCGACAGTTTAATCCTCCTGCGCCGAATCAAACTTGAGTAAGTGATATTACTTATGTGAGAACCTATGAAGGCTTCTTGTATGTAGCCACTGTCATGAATTTATTCTCTAGGCGCATCGTAGGCTGGTCGATGGATAAAAACATGGACAAACACTTAGTAATTAAAGCATTGCTCATGGCAGTTTATCAGCGCCAGCCGAAAGCTGACGTAATGGTACATAGTGATTAAGGAAGCCAGTATGGTAGCGCTGATTACTTAGCCTTTATGAAAGAATATAACCTTGTACCCTCAATGAGTCGAGCTGGGAATTGTCACGATAATGCAGTTGCTGAAAGCTTTTTTGTAAAGATTAAAAAGCGAATAGTTAAGCGTAAGATATATTCGACAAGGGAAGATGCGAAAGCTGAGATATTCAATTTTATAGAAATGTTCTACAATCCAAAAAAACGCCATTCACACACAGGCGGTGTTTCACCTGCTAAGTTTGAGGAAGCGTATTTTTCTGAGTTAGAAACTGTCTAGAGAAAGCTGGGAAGTCCAAGTAAGAGAAACTCACCAGGCTCGACATTCATACTGTATACTTTATTAAATTTATATGGCATTAAGCATTACCTTGAGTCAATAATGAGATACGTTTTTTAAATTGAAAATCTCAGAAACGATTCATTTTTTACAAATATTAAGCAGTGCAGTAACAACCACTGGTTTTATTAAGTAACAGCTGGCTGTTAAATCCAGCTACAAGATTATTTATAACCGTTTCGACAAAACCACTGCCCTGCGCGCAGCCAAGCCCTTGAGAAAGAGGGCCTGCATAAACAAAGTCACCCTTGTCATTAATAACTACTGCCGCGGGGGTAGATGGGAGCAACTTTTGTAAAGAGGCTGTTTGCTCAATATTGATAAGCGCAAAGTTGTGCGCTTTAGAAAACGCCGCTAATTGCTTTAAGTGAGGTTGAGCTTGCTTGGTACAGCCGCAGTCAGGGTCGGTGACTATAATCAACGCATTTTTATTAGTGGTTATAAATCCTATGTGTTGCTTAAAATTGGCAAACCACCCAGTTTGCTCAAGTACACCCACACTATCAAATACACGTAACTGGTTGTATTGATAATAAACCAGCCCTGAGACAGTCACAACTAGCCACAAAACTATTACTATCCTCGTTTTTATGGCTGATTTACTTAAACTTGGCAATGCTCTGCTCTAACACGGCAATACTTACATCTATCATTTGAACTTTGGCGGTTAACTTTTCGACCACCTTGGTGTCTTGATATTGGCTTTGCTGCATTTGTTCTGTGCTGGAGGCTATTTGTTTTGTGTTAACCGCTTGATCAGCAACAACTTGTGAGACAGAGTGAGCACTGTGGTTTACAGCTTTGATTTGCTCACTCATCGCACTTATGTTTTCTTTCAAGGTGGTGCTTATATGCGTTAAATCAACCACAAAATCAACACATTGACTCATAGATTGGGTTGAGGTTTTACTGTTAGTAACTAAATCTTTTAGCGTTAATGCAATTTTGTCTGTCGTCGCTTTACTGCTTGTAGCAAGGGTTCTTACCTCATCGGCTACAACAGCAAACCCTCGGCCATGTTCACCGGCCCTTGCAGCTTCAATGGCTGCATTTAGCGCAAGTAGGTTAGTTTGCTCTGCAATACCTGATATCTCATTGAGTAAACCTGATATTACATCGCCTGCTGCCACTAAATGATTTATTTGCTCTTCGGTATGATTAAGTAAATTAAGTAACTCTGTGCTTTTAGTCGCAGTTTGCATAACATCATTAGATGCATTGTTGGCAGCTTGAGAAATGCTATCTACCTGTTGCTTTAACACATTACTTTCATGCTCAACTGAACTAAAGCCTTGGGCAACTTGCGCGCCTGAGTCAGCTATATCATTAGTTTGTTGCTTTCTTTGCTCAGCCCCGCTTGCTAACTCATCATGTACGTTTATTAATTGCTGAGAGTTTTTCTGCAGTGAAAGAGACTGGGTTTGTACTTGACTAATCACATCCGATAAATAACCTAATAAGGTGTTAAAACCCGCCACGGCATTGCTATTTTTGTCATCCGCTCTGAGCGAAAGTTGTATATGTTCTGGGTCGTGCATAATAGCTTCTGTCGCTTTGGTTAAAGACAGCCCAGCACGCCGCTCCTGTTGCAATGTTTTAGCAATATAACCGGCTACAAACACCTCTACTATTGCATAACCGGCATGTATAAGTACCGTAGTAAAGGCGAGCCTATCTGGGTCAAATACATAAAAACCAGTGTTTTGTATTTGTAAAAAATAAAAGCTTAAATGATGAATGGCCACAAAAATAATGGCAGTGATAAACACGCGCCAGTTCACAAACATGATTAACATGGCCATTAAGATGAATATTTCGAAGTGTATTTCTATTAATCCAAAGGCTTGTTGTATGTGCAAAAAAGAAAACATCATGATTGCTGCTGCAACCACGTGCCCAGTAACGGGGTTATTTTGCTGAGTTTTAAGTAACCAAATGGGCAATAAGCTTAAAGGTAAGCCAACAATAAATGCTTGTGCAAGTGTGCCAAAGTACACCCCTAGAGCTATTGACTCTACAAACAAAAAAATGAATATTATGGTGAATAAACGACTTACACTATTCATAAATACCTTTAGTTATTAGTTTTATAATATAATCGGGTTTTGTACGTATTAGCCGATAATTTCGACCACATTTTTATTACTATAGCTTAGCCTGCAAACTTTACTTAATAATTGATAAAACCGCTTTAAATTCTGGCGATGCGGCGTTTTTTGTCCATTGAAAAATAATACTTTCTACGCTGGTAATGATAGCACCTGCTTGTTGTAGCTGCATTAAAGCTAATGATTTATGCTCCGGATCTCGTGAGCCTACCGCATCAGCAGCTACATATACTTCAATCCCTTGCGCTATTAAATCTAAACAGGTTTGTAAAACACATACATGTGACTCTGTGCCTATTACTATAACTTGCGTGCGTGTAAGTTGTTTAAACGTAGCATTAAATGTCGGCTCGTTACATGCACTAAAATGTGTTTTTTCAATACTCTGCGCATTTAAAAGCGCGTCTTTTAATCGTCTATTTGTGCTACCTAGTCCTTGTGGGTATTGCTCTGTAACAATGCTAGGAATTTTAAAAATGGCACTAACTTTGGCAATTTTTATTGACCACTGCAGTAAATCAGAAAATTCGCTAATTGCGGGAGAGAGGTTATCTTGAATGTCTATTACTAATAAAATGCTTTTATCAGCATATAAATTTTTGTGACTCATCATAACACCCCGTTTTTTACTTAATTATAATTAGCAAGCGTAGCTTAAGTAATTATTAATGACTAAGTTTAGTTGATATAAGTTGTAATCCACAATTCAAAAAAGTGTGCTATATTTAACTTTTAAATGTACATTCCCCCTGCCCTAGAGCGAGTTTATTAGTGCGATTGAGTATTCTGTTTTTTCTCTTCACCACTGTTTATTTTCTTTGTATTAATAGCGTATCGGCCACCACAAATTATGCTCAACAATTACAACGAATATCTACCGATGAAGGTTTATCCCAAAACTACGTAACTAAAATTCTACAAGATGATTTAGGTTACATTTGGATAGCCACAGCGCAAGGCCTAAACCGCTTTGATGGTTACACTGTCACTCCCTTTGATGGCGGATTTAACCTTAACGAAAATTTCATTACTACGCTTTTTAAAACCCATGAAGGCAATATTATTGTGTCAACTGAGCTTGCAGGCGCTTTTTTGGTTGATCCTAAAACGTTAGCTACTCGCAATATATTTTCAGGTAGCCTTGCTGGCAATACAGCAAACTACGCCTCAATTGAAGCTGTTGAACAGTATCAGGATACTTTTTACTTTGCCATTTTAAACAACGTGTATTCACTGAGTTCTAGTACAAACTCACTCACCTTAGAGTTTACAGCACAAAGTGAAGAGACCATGGTACGCGCGCTAAAATATTACCAAGGCACGCTTTTTATAGGCACACAAGCAGGTTTATTTAGTTACGACCTAAAAACAGAATCTTTACGCTCTCTTAGTTTACAAGCCCCCAATAAACAAACAGCCGATAATAATAATGTTAAGTTTTTAGCTATCGACCCCATGCTAGGGTTATTAGTCGGCACAGTTGAAGGCATGTACGCGTTAAGTTTAGATAAAAAAGCTCATACGCCTGCATATCAAAGCACTAAACGTGTTATTGCTGATTACAATATTTGGGATTACACCAATACACCTTATGGCGAATTTATTGCCACAGAGCATGGCTTGTTCGAATTTAAGCGAGCAAAAGGGACGACTGAGCTGGTACTTAGCTTTGATCAAAGCAAATTTAATATTACCGAAAATACCATTAACGATTTAATGGTTGACTCAAGCGGCGTGTTTTGGCTTGCATCGCGCACGCAAGGTGTGCTTACTTGGTCAATAAACACACGACGTTTTAAAAAAGTAACCTTACCCAAAAACAACCATATAAATAGTATTTTCCAAGATGCTGACTTAACTATGTGGTATGGCACCGATAATGGCCTCGCTCATGTAAATGCTGACAATCACACCACTTATCACTTAACCTCGCGAGACCCTAAAGCGGTGTATGGCGAATACGCAATTTTTGCCATTAATAAAGCACATTTAGAACCCAATTCGCGGTACTTATGGCTAACGGGATACTACAATTTAATTTTATTTGATAAAAAAACGGGGACCACGGTTGCAAAAAAAGATTTAAATAACGTTATGTCCAAAGATGCAACTATTTATGGTGTGTCAGAGATAGCTCCAGATACATTTGCGTTTTATAATGATCACGGCTTTTATGTTTATAATGGTAAAACGGGATTAACACGCGAAATTAAAGGCTTAAAACAGCATATAGACCCTCTAAATGCGTACACTTTTCATCGTCCTTTTAACGATTACCCCAATGAGTTTGTAATAAGCACAACCACCCATTTTTATCGATATAACGAGCAAACAAACACCTTAACCGCTATTTATAAAACCAGTAAAAAAGGCAACCAAAGTTACCACACAGTAGAAAACTGGTTGATTGATAAAAACAACATTTTATGGCTTGCCACAACCAGTGAAGGCTTAGTGGGAATTGATGCACAAAGCTATGAAAAAAAACACCACTTTAACGTCACTAATGCGCTAAAAACGCAGTCTATTTATTCACTTATTAGCGATGACTATGGGTATTTATGGTTTAGCAGCAAAAATGGTTTGTACCGCTTAAATACCGACACGTTAAGGCTGCGAGTTTTTACGGTAAAAGATGGTTTGTCGGTTAATTCATTTAGTACCTTAGGGGCCATTACGCTTAAAAATAACAATATTATGTTTGGCAGCAGTTATGGTGCGATTTCGTTTGACCCAGCTGAGTTTTTACAGCAAAGCAAACAAACAACCACGGCAATAACCGATATTAGGTTAATGTCGCGCGACTTAAACTATAAACCCAGTCAGTTTGCCGTCTCTGCGTTGGAATTAACACATGAAGATATGGGCTTAGAGGTAAGCTTTTCAAATTTTGATTTTCAAAATAGCGCGGAAACACGTTACAAAATTACGCTTCAAGGGCCTACTTCACTCGAGTATGATAATTTAAAGACAAATAAAATATTTTTTACAACGCTACCGCCAGGTAATTACCAATTAACGGCCAGCGCATATAATTTTAATAGTGCGACAGAGTCGAAGCCGGCGCTGTTAAATTTTAAAGTGGCGTACGCGCCATGGAAGTCTCCTTATGCGTATGCGGCTTATATTTTAATTATAAGCACTATATTGTGTTTACTTTTTTGGCAATACAGAAGCAGGCAGCTAGCTATCGCTAATGCGCAAAAAGCGACTATACACTCGCAAAAACAAACCGAGCTTGCCCTTACAAACAATAAAAGTGGCATTTGGGACTACCACTACCACGACGAGTCGGTAAATACTAACCGTGGTAGTGAACTTGGTTATACAAATTTACCAAAACGCATACCACTAAAGCACTATTTAGCTTTGATTCACCCTGAAGATAAACCACGCGTGATTTCTCATTGGTTAAATTTTACAAAGCAAAAAAAGCAAGAGCATTGGCAAGCAACATACCGGTTAAAGCACAAGTTGGGCCATTGGCTATGGTATCAAGATTTAGGGCAAATTATTTATGATGAACAAACACACAAGCCTGTCTCTGTATCTGGTATATACACCAACATTACTGAGCAACGTGCCAATGAACAGCAAGCCAACATTTTAGGTGAGGCGTTTGGACAGATAAATGACTGGTTGCTTATTTTAGATAATAACTTAGTGCCGGTTTCTGCAAACAACAGTTTTATAAAAACCTTCTCACAAAGTCATACGCAACCACTAAGCTTAAAAGTGTTTGTTAAAGCGATAGGTAAAGCGCAATGTAAACGCTATGCCAACACATTAAAAACCTTAACCGCTAAGCAAAACTGGCGAACTGATACCATTATTAAAACCGCGACTAATCAGCACCACCCGATCCATATAAGTGCTACCGCAATCGCGAAAGAAGCAAACAGCATTAGCTATTATGTAATTGTTATATCCGATCTAACCGAGCAAAAAAAGGCCGAAGATGAGCTACGTTATTTAGCTAACTTCGATCCGCTCACACAGTTGCCTAACCGCAGTTTAATGCATCAAAAAATCAGTCAATCTATTGAGATTGCGCGTGAACAACTAACGCAAAGCGCATTATTATTTATTGACTTGGATAAATTTAAACCGGTAAATGACACGTTTGGACACGCTGTTGGTGATCAGCTTCTATGTAATATTACCCAAAGGGTAAGTTCAATGCTGCCAAGTAATGCCACACTTGGTCGCCAAAGCGGTGACGAGTTTTTAGTCCTTATAGATAAAGTTGAAGACATTTCGATTCTTAATCAAACAGTTAAAGGCATAAGCTCAGAACTTGCTAATAAAGTGATTATTGAAGATTTTTCTATAAATATATCTGCAAGTATAGGCGTCGCTTTATACCCGTATGATGCCAGTTCAACAGATTTATTGATCAGAAATGCAGACGTAGCCATGATGCACGCAAAGCAGGCTGGCAGAAACGGCTTTAAGTTTTTTAATGACTCGATGAACGAGAAAATAAAACAAAAACTCATCCTTGAAAACGATTTAAAAGATGCCGCTAAAGATCAGCTGTTATTTAATCATTACCAACCCATTATCGATACGCAAGCGCAAACAATTAATGGCGTTGAATTACTAATGCGCTGGGAAAATAACGGTCAATTTGTCTCACCGGCTTTATTTATCCCATTAGCAGAAGAAACAGGCCTTATTGAAGCGTTGACTGAACAAGCTTTAGAGCGTGCGCTATCTGAACTAGCACCTACTTTAGCTAAAAACCCATTATTTTATATCTCGCTTAATTTGTCACCAAAACACATTTTGAGAACCAATATAGCCACCAAACTGATTAATATTTTAAAACACCATAAAATGAGCCCAGTGCAGCTGCGCTTAGAAATAACTGAAAACATATTGCTCGAAGATAAGCAAAAAGCCGCTAAACAATTACAAAAATTAAAGGCTGCTGGCTTTAAGCTTTTACTGGATGATTTTGGTACTGGCTACTCATCACTCACCTATCTAAGTCAGTTCCCTATCGATGTTATTAAAATAGATCAAAGCTTTGTTAACAGTATTGGGAGTGATAAGAGTGATGAGTCTATAATCAAAACCATTTATACTTTGGCCCAAAACCTTGGGCTTTATTGCATAGCCGAGGGCGTTGAAACTAAGCAACAAAAAGCGTTTTTAGAAGGCTTAGGCTGTCATGTTGTGCAAGGTTATTATTTTGCAAAACCAATGCGCGCACAGCAATTGCAAAGCGCAGAAACCATTGAGCATATTCAGAGTTTAATAAACAATTAGCTATGAATATGTTGGCATTCGTGGCTCTCTATTTGCAATACACTGCTTTTAACATTAAAACGAGCCGCAAGGAGCTTTTCTATTTTTAAGCGACAAGCTTCGTCGTGCTTTTCAATAGTACAATGCTGTTTTAACACTACATGAGCGCCGACAATAATATCATTGTCTTTACGCAGTACCGTCACATTATGTACATTATGTACATGCTCTAAGTCGGTAATAGATTGCTCAATGTCTTTTACTTTAGGCAATTTAGCGCTATTAAAAAACAGTCCTTTAATACAACTAGTAATTACTTTACCGCCTGTAAAGAGCACAAACGAGGCTATCAACATGCTCGATAAAATATCAATAATGCTCCAACCTGTATAGTAAATGAGTACACCGGCTATAAACGTAGAAATGGTCGATATAATATCGAAAAACGAATGTAAAAACACAGCGTAAACATTAATGCTCGCTTTGCGCCCTTTGTAAAGTACCCACGCTGCGGCACCATGAAATAAAAATCCTACAGAGGCAATACTCGACATTAAAAAGCTGTTTATTTCTAAATCATGGCCATCGTTATGATGGGAGATTCTTTCAATACCTTCATATAAAATAACGGAACTAATAGCCAAATACAGCAGACCATTTATAAGACCACCAATAAGTTCAGCGCGTTGGTAGCCATCGTTATAAGTTTTAGCAAAGTGAATGGCTAAGGTAGAGGCAATAAGAGCAATAAATAGCGAGCTGTTATGCACAAATAAGTGCCCCGCATCAGCAAGCACAGCAAGCGAATTTGCGTAATAAGCGCCAATAACCTGAATTACCATAAATGAACATGTGATCGCCAAAGCGATAAGTAGCCGACGACGAGACGCTTGGTGTGTAGTGATTTCTGTCATGAAAAGCTTGAAAAACCTATACTTAAATTGCAAATAAGCCGGCAGATGGCTTAGAGTAGAAAAGGGCAATGATATACAGTTGCAATTGTAATACGAAGCACCTTTAAACGCACTAAAAACTTAGCAAAATTGCTAAAACTGTACTAAACAATACATAAAGGGAATAACACATTCTATAAACAAGCAACTGGAGCAATGAGTGGGCTTAAAACAATTAGAGGATATTTGGAGTACTGTTAAGCTTATTCCATTTGCTGTTGTACTTTATGACGTTAAAAAACACACCTATAAAGCAAACTCGCAAGCACAGCTTATATTTGACCTACCTGAAAAACACACCCTAAACAAGGCTGATTTTAAGCACCTTAAGCTCAGCAGCCCTGAGAGTAGAAAACAATTTACGATTGAGCAATTGTTTGAAAAATACTTGGTGATAAATACTAACTGCCACGTATTATTACAAAAACAAACCAAAAGCCTGTTGCTAAATGCCAAACTCGCCCAGCTAAATAAACACTTACATATAGCAACGTTTGAAGTTATTGAGCACAACCAAGATGCGCAATATAACTTTGATAAAATAATCTCAAAAATTTCTACTGATTTAATAGATATCCAAAATGACAATATTGATACGCATATAGGGTTTGCACTTAAAGCCATTGGCACTGTTTGCCATGCCGATAGAAGCTACTTATTTAAATTCTCTGAAGATGGTAAGTCAATGCGTAATACTCATGAATGGGTTAATCAAGGCATTCAGGCGTTTAAAGAGCAGCTACAACATGTCCCAACAAACTCACTCCCCTACTTCGCTAATTTAATGGATACCACGCACTTATTTAAAGTAAATGATGTTGCCAGTCTCCCAATAAAAGCAACTAAAGAAAAACAAGAACTAGAGCGTGAAGGAATTCAATCAGTATTATGTATTGGCCTTCGCTACGATAAAGAGCTGGTAGGCTTTATAGGTTGTGACTGTGTAAAACAAAAACGCGAATGGACAGACCTAGATTTAATTAGAATAAAGCTTGTAGGCGAGATAATTGCTAACGCATTTAAAAATTTAAATTACAAGCAAGAACTTCAACGCATACAACAGCAGCTAATAACTGCGAATCAAAAGCTCAACCAACTTGTAAATACCGACAGCCTCACCTCAATTGCAAACCGGCGATGTTTCGACAAAGCACTAGAGAGTGAAATTAAGCGCTGCGCACGTGCTGAACAACCCGTTAGTTTAATTATGTGCGATATAGATTTCTTTAAAAACTACAACGACAGTTATGGCCATCAGCAAGGCGACGAAGCCTTAGTAAAAGTAGCAGCTGCGCTTAAGGCGCAATGCCGACGCGAGGGCGATTTAACCGCACGCTATGGAGGTGAAGAATTTGCCGTAATTTTACCGGCAACTAATGAGCAAGACTGCCTGCAATTTACCCGCTTAATTCAACAAACAATTAAAGCGGCAGGCATAAAACACAATAAATCTAGTGTAAGTGAGTACCTAACGTTAAGTATTGGTTTTTATTCTGCCATGCCGGATAAAAACAGCACACCGCAATGCTTTATAAATAAAGCCGACCAAGCACTCTACAAAGCAAAAGAAACAGGACGAAATAAAGTGTGCCAATTTAAATAACTAAATTCAATCATAGCATCACGGGCGGCTCTAGCTGCCCGTTTTGTATGCCTGTTATTTTAAATACATTACCTTGTAATGACTGGTTAGTTTTTACATTACTATCATCTGCAGACGTTACAAATAGCCACTGCGCGTTTTTGCCACCAAACACAACGCTTGTAGGCTTTTTAGCGGGTAATGGTTGTGTTTGTAAAACTTCCCCATTTGGGGATAAACACATAACGCAGCCCATATCCCACACTGCAAGCCATAAATTCCCTTGTGCATCAATCACACAACCGTCTGGGTCCACTTCAGTATTTTTAAATTGATAAAAAACACTCGCTGGTAAAATAGGCTCACCACTTTGTGGGTGTACATTCAAAGAAAAAATACAACTGGCTTTAGAGTCGCAGTAATACGCGCGTGAGCGTGCTTTATCAAAACAAAGACCGTTGGGGATGGTTAACCCTTGCACCACACAATTAAGCGAATTTTGATAAAATCGGTAAATTTTTCCCCCGCCTGAGCGGGCGCTTTTATCCATAGTACTTAGCCAAAACCCACCCCAAGGGTCGGCTCGGCCATCGTTAGCGCGTCGTGTAGGCTGGGTGTTTTCTAAAAATGTAAGCGTTTGGCGCACCCCAGAAGCTATATGGTATTTATAAATACCCGTACTGGTGCCAATAATAAGGTGTGCCTTGTCAAGCCACGCTAAGGCCGAAACCGTATCTTGCATTTCAACTTGAGCTAACGAGTCTGGTTTTGTCAGACACATACTCAGCAATAGATTTTTTTCTATGTCTACCCAAAATAGCGTTTCAAGCAAAGGGTGCCAAAGCGGGCTTTCACCTAACTTATTTTGTAGATTACTAAATACGGTCACATTTGAGTCAGTCATAAATAACGATTCTTTATTATTAACAAAGCCTTGTATTAATAAATACCTTATCAGAAATACCCGACACTTACGATTAATCAAAACACATTAACAACTAGGCACGTTTTCTAAGCTAAACAGTGCACTAATACTAAATAGCTTAATTAAGTGGCTTAGTCTCAAATAATAAACATGTAGATGACGGGGTTAAAGTTTCGTAATTCGTCTGTTTATATCAAAATTTTTAGCACCGCTAACATCACGTTTCATTCCTTAAATGAATTAAGTAATATGTCAGATGGGTATAATTATTTTAAGCATTTGATCGCGCTTTACTTAGTTAGTTGGTAATATCATCTAAAGGGAGGTAATAGTATGATTAATAATAACAATAAACATTCTTTAGTCGTCGAGGGAGGGGCAATGCGCGGTATTTTTGCCGCCGGGGTGCTTGATGAGTTTTTAGCGCAGCGTTATCAGCCTTTTACTAATTATTTTGGGGTTTCTGCTGGCGCTACCAATATAGCCGCTTATTTATGCCAACAACCTAAACGAAATTACCATGTGATTACCGATTTTTCGTGTCGGCCAGAATTTATTAACTTAGCGCGCTTTATCAAAGGCGGACACTTGTTTGATTTAGATTGGCTGTGGCAAGCAACCATTGATGAGATCCCGCTAAACACAAACACTTTTGCAAAAGCGGCTCATGAATTTTATATCGTCTCCACCGCCATCACCACAGGGCAACCTCAATACCTAAAAGCAACGAGCGATTTAATGATAGAGCAACTTAAGGCATCGTGTGCTATCCCTATTGCGTATCGCAACTACCCTATTATTAATGATATTGCGATGACCGATGGCGGCGTAGCAGACTCTATTCCTGTTATAAAAGCTTACGAAATGGGTGCTAAAGAAATAACCGTCGTACTTTCTCAGCCATTAGGTTATAGAAAAAAGCCAAATAGATCCCAGTGGTTAACTAAAAAACTATATAAAAACTACCCAGCTCTCATAAAAAGCGCGACGAACAGAGCGCACGTTTACAACAGGAGCATAGATTTTATTAATAACCCGCCTAAAGATTGCAAAATCAATGTCATTGCCCCACCGCCTCAATTTAGAGTGGGCCGTACAACCAAAAACGTTAAACGGCTCAACGATGGGTATAAAATGGGAATTGATACAGCCAAAGCCTTTTTAACTTAAGCGCTGTTTACCTAAATACACCGTAACCAGTATGCCCATTACGGTAAACGCTGCAATGGTGCATACAACACCCGCTATTATAGCGTAAACATGTATAAAACATGCCAAGGCAATAGCTGTTAAAACAAAACAGTACAGCCATTTATGGGTTACTTTGTAGTGCTTACTTCTCATTAATAATAAAGCAGCTAGTAAACACATTAACGCAATCACTATCGCCAAAGTATTCATGCTGTTTTTACCTCTGTAAGTGGCGTTGCTGCAGAGTGTGTTTTTAAGTACCCCCATAAAAACGCCAGTCCAACAATTAAAAAGCTGATATCGGTAACTACTACCAAGGTACTGTTTGCGTTAATAACATTATTTACACCTAACACGCTATTAAGTGGTAAAACACTCATTAGTGACAGAGCGCAAAATAGCACAGTGGCTTTAAAGTAGCTTTTATAGTTTTGCCAAAATATGGCAATTACTAGCCAAACTAACCACGAGTAAAAAAATAGCGGCCCAAAGTAAGCGTTGTGCTCAACACCTGCCACGGCATAATTTAAAAGTATTTGCATAGGGAATAATACACAACAGGCAAGCACTAAACCGCCGCAACTGCCTATAATAAAGCGGTTCCACTTTGCATATGCGCCAGCACTAAGCGTTGGTGTGCTACCTCTGCTACGCTTTGCTAACCACATCATCATGCCTGAAAGTGGCATTAAGGCACATGCTAAACCAAGCATTACCCAAAGTAGTTTCACAAATAATCCAGCAAAATTACCAAAGTGTAATGGGAAGAGTATTTCAATAATTTTAATTGATACCCCTGCTATATCGCCAAAGCTACTCATTGAAGCGATGTACTCCCCTTGTCCATTGTAATGCAATAGCTGAGAAGCCACAGCCTCGCCTCCTAAAAGACGTAAATACACTTGTGCGTTTGCATCGTTATGCGCCATTACCGTGGCATCTAAAATTACAGCATGTGGGTAGCGTTGCTGCGCATCACCTAAAATAGCGGTTATGTCAGTCGGCTGATTTACATGACTAATTATAGGTTCAGGGATAGCTGTAAAGGTTTCTATTAACTTATCTTGGTCGCCACCAAAACTAACAAAAGCGGCGGCAGGTAGTAAAATTACGGTGGCCAAGCCTAAAAATGCGCCGCTAAAGCCAATTACAATATTAAAAATACTGCCCCAAATACCCATTACTTTGTGGCCGTCACTAATAGTGACATCAAAACCTTTGAGCCATCTAAAGGTAAACAGTTCTTTAATTAATTTACGATGTATAAATAGCCCCGTTACCGTACTTACTAATAACGTTAAGCCCAAAAAGCCAGTTAAAATAAGACCTATAGGGCGCCCTAAATGTAAGTCAGCATGAAACTCAGCAATGTAACTAGCTGCATCTGTTTTTCTGTTGGCATAATATTGCTTACTTGGACCATAGTAGGTATTTACCAATGCTAAGCTTGCTGGGTCAAATTCAAATGCTCTAAGTACTTCTTGCTGGTAATTTTCATCACCATGGTGAGACTCGAATACTAAAGCAAGCAAGTGAAAATTATGCCCTGTCGGCATAAATACATGAATATTTTCACCAAACTCTTCAGGTACTTGTGCGTGGTAGGTATTTACTAACGAATTAACTTCACTATTAGGAATATGTTGAGTTTGATGCAACGATTGGTTAGCCCAAATTTTAAGCTCTGGTCTGGCAAGTACTGCAAGCGCACCAGTAAAAGCTACAATAAATAATAGAACAGCTGTAACTACACCCACCCAGCTATGTAATAGGAATAGCTTTTTTAATGTAATTGATTTCATCCTTGTCCCTGCACTAATGCTAAATAACTTAAAACTCCATGCACTAAACACAAAGTGATCATGAGTAAAAATGGTTGCCATGCTTTTTCGCAAATGTAGGCATAGATAAACAGCCCTACCCAAATAATGGGAAACAGTAAAATAGGCAGTAAAATTTGTTCACTCATTTGAAAGGGTAAATAGGTAGTCATACCGGTGATCATTACCGTAGCGGTCACCAGTGCTAATACGCACGCCATAAAATGGCGACGCTTTGTAGCGCTAAATGTTTTTTTATTATTCATTTTTAGCTCGTTTAAAAAAGTAGCAAGCGCACATCTTTGCGCATGCAAATAACAATTGTTCGCATTATATTGCGTATTTGTGAATATATGCAACAACTTATCGTTCTAATAAAAAACAAGCATACAATTACCCCTCAATAGCAAACTAAATGCACTTAAACTAAAAGTAGGTAACAGTCCAACACCAACTACAACAATAATGACCAGTCAGGGCTTGACTGCTTTGTAAGTTGTTAGACAACAATGCATGGGGCAGCTACTTTTAAATAGTACAAAGTATGTACCTTTAATGGGCTTAAATAGTATGGCGCTATCGAGCACATTAAGAATCCACGTTAAAAGGTAAGCTTTAATTTTTAGTGTCACTATTACTAATAATTGTTACGTTGTGAGCGCCTAGGCAATAAAAGCTAAAAGCCACTGGGCTACGCCTTAAATAAGCTGTAAAATTAACCGTTATACATTTGATTATATGAGAGAAAATTATGAGCGATAAAATTAATCCAGAAGCGTTACACGCGCTAAAAATTGCATTCACTTACATGCCACAAGCGATTGAAGTAACAAAATACGAATATGGAGAGCGCTATCAAACGGTGCTTGACCATATTGAAGCTGTGCGCGAAGTACTACTTATTAACGATGTTGATCCGGAGGAAGTCGGGGGCGACATAAACCCAGAATACACGCCTAATTCAACATATTAAGTAAGGTAAATTTTACTAATGACATACATCCATTAAGCGCGTGTATTAATTTCATAACCGTCTTTACTTCATAAATTTTTCAACGGTTTGTCTCTATTAGTATAAACTGTAACAAACTGGCTAAACAATTATGCCTATCTGCCGATACGCATAGCGATATAAAAATAAAACGAAGGTAATTGCAGTGAATTTTTTAAGGCGTTTTCACGATATAGTCTCAAACCAAACACTAGATTTTGACTCCAAAATAAAAAGTCTACTTGCGTTTGGTCTAGAAGTGTTTAGCCTTGATATAGCAATAATTAGTAAAATTGAAGCCAATACCTACACAGTACTCCACGCCATAACACCCGATAACAGTTTAGTTACTGGTACACAATTTGAGTTAGACGGCACCTATTGTGTTCATACTTTATCTGCAGGCTCAGCGCTTTCGTTTCATAAAGCCTCACAAAGTACGATTGCAAACCACCCTTGTTACATAAACTTTCAACTTGAATCTTACATTGGTGCACCCATAAAAATAGCTGATGAAACATTTGGCACCGTTAACTTTTCATCCCCTAACGAGTCAACTGCATTTAGCGACGAAGCGTACGATTACATAGAGCTATTTGCACAGTGGCTAGGCTCTGAATTTGCAAAAATAGACACCAAAGAGCAGCTTTTAAAAAATAGCTACACCCTATCTAAGCTTGAAAACATCGCTAACATTGGCACTTGGGAAGTCGATTTAATCGAAAATAAAGTGTATTGGAGTAAGCAAACTAAACGTATACATCAGGTTGCCGATGACTATCAGCCAATCATGGATAATGCAATTGAGTTTTACAAAGACGGCTCAAGCAAAGATGCGATAAATCAAGCAGTTGAAAATGCCATTAACAAAGGAGAAAAGTGGAATTTAGAGCTTGAGGTTATTACTGCACAAAACCAAGAAATTTGGATCTCGACCTTTGGAGAAGCCGAATTTCATGAAGGCAATTGCATAAGGCTATTTGGTACATTTCAGGACATAACCGAATCTATATTACTTAGAGAAGAACTTAAAAAGAAAAAAGCCGAAGCAGAGCATATGTTAGAAGATAGAAGTATGCTATTTGCTAAAATTAGCCATGAGTTACGCACCCCTCTAAATGGCATAACAGGCATGCTCACCACCCTAATAGATGAAAAAAACACTGAAAAACGAGACGAAAAAATAAAAATAGCGCTACGCAGCGCTGACATTTTACTTAACATAATTAATGAAGTACTCGATTTTTCTAAAATTAATCATGGTGAGTTAAAGCTAGAGCCAACCGATGTACTGCTAAAAACCATATTTAGTGACTTAGCCTCTTTATATACCCCCTTGTTTAAAGAAACCAGTGTTGAGTTAATCATAGAAAATACGATTGATGATAGCTGCTGGGCTTTTTGCGACAGTACCCGCCTTAGCCAAATTACCTCTAACTTATTAAGTAACGCATTAAAGTTTACCGAGCAAGGCCAAGTAAAACTCAACACCCAGCTCATAAATAATAACGATGCGTTATCTCTTGGTATCACAGTTTCTGATACTGGCCGCGGAATGACCCCCGCTTTTTTAGAGTCTTTATTTTCGCCATTTACACAAGAGGTTGATGCTAAAAACAATAAAGGGGGCACTGGTCTTGGCCTAGCAATTATAAAAGAACTTGTAGAATACATGGGCGGCACAATCACTGTGACGAGCGAGCTAACAAAAGGCTCTACGTTCAGTATTAATATTCCGCTAGAGCTTGGTAAAGAACAAATAATAGATGATATTCAATCAAAAATTGAGCTAAACAACCACTCGCTCAGTGTGCTTATTGTAGATGACAACGATATAAACCGCCGTGTGCTTGATGCCTCTCTTGATAAGTTAAACGTAAAAGCCGACTGCGCCATTGATGGTCAAGACGCTATTTTTAAGTGCAAGCAAAAGCATTACGACCTTATTTTTATGGATTGCATTATGCCGATTTTGGATGGCTTTGAAGCGACCAGAACACTAAGAACGCAGCGTATTTGCCCTAAAGAAAGCACCTACATTGTAGCCCTTACAGCCAACACCTCCTCGCAAGACAAGTTAGCTTGCCAACAAGCGGGCATGGATATGTTTGTCTCTAAACCGTTTAAGCTGCCGCAGATTGAAAAAGCGCTTGCCAATGCGCTCGAGCATACAACTAACGTTAACTCGCTTTAATTTAGTAAGGACATACTATGAGAAATATAATAAGAACATTACTTTTTACTGTACTGCTGTTAGCCATATTTAAAGGCATTTCTACAGGGCAATGGGGTTCATCAATAACCGTTGTTATTGTATCAAGCGTATTGCTATTAGTTACGTTTATCAGTGGTAAGGCATCACAAGGCCGTTCAACTTATACAAGCACTGACTCTTCAATTTATGCTAGTAATAACTCACACTCTAATAATGATTGCGGTGGGGATTCTGGTGGCTGTGATTAATAGAGATATTGTTATAAACATTAAAAAAGCCGCCTTTGGAGAGGGCGGCTTGGGTTAACAAACAGCATTTGGGTGTACCTTTTGCTGTTACATCAAGAGACGATTTGCCTATTAAGCTGCATTTTGGTCTTGATTACTTTGCTCGCTGTGGCGAATTAAGTAATCAAACGCGCCTAAGCTTGCTGTTGCACCACTACCCATTGCAATAATGATTTGTTTAAATGGCGTATTTGTCGCATCACCCGCACCATAAACGCCCGGTAACGAGGTTGCGCCTTTAGCATCAATTTCTATCTCACCAAATTTGCTTAGTGTAAGGTCGCTCTCTTTTAACCATTCGGTATTAGGGATCAAACCTATTTGTACAAAAATACCTGCAAGTGCTAATGATTTTTCCTCGCCTGTTACACGGTCAGTGTAATTAAGTCCGGTTACTTTTTTACCATCGCCTACCACTTCAGTGGTTTGTGCATTTTTAATAATAGTAATGTTACTTAAGCTATTCGCTTTGCGAACGAGTACTTCATCAGCGCGCAGCGTATCAGCAAACTCGAGTACAGTTACATGCTCTACAATGTTGGCTAAGTCGATTGCCGCTTCAATACCTGAGTTACCACCACCTATAACGGCAACTGGCTTACCTTTAAATAAAGGGCCGTCACAATGCGGGCAGTAAGCGACACCGTGGCCGCGGTATTCTTGCTCGCCAGGTACATTCATTTCACGCCAGCGTGCACCGGTGGCAAGTACTAACGATTTAGCTTTTAAAGTCGCACCGTTTTCAAGGGTAATTTCATAACCATTAGTACCGCGACCAAGCCCTGCTGCGCGTTGGTTATGCATTACATCTACATCATATTCCTTAACATGCTCTTCTAGCTGAGCAACAAGCTTTGGACCCTCAGTGGCTTTAACCGAAATAAAGTTTTCGATAGCCAACGTATCGGCAACTTGACCACCAAATCTATCGGCTACAATACCGGTGTTTAAACCTTTACGAGCAGAATAAATAGCGGCTGAGGCACCCGCAGGGCCACCACCTACGACAAGTACATCAAACTCATCTTTTTCACTTAGTGCTGCAGCTTGCTTAGCTGCGCCCTTCGTGTCTACTTTATTTAAAATGTCGGTCAAGCTTAATGCACCTTGGCTAAATGGTTCGCCATTTAAGTACACAGCGGGTACTGCTAATATATTGCGCTCTTCCACTTCATCTTGAAATAGTGCGCCGTCAATCATTGTCGCTTTAATTTTGCTGTTTGTTGCGGCCATTGTATTTAGCGCTTGCACTACTTGCGGGCACGTTTGGCAACTTAAGCTTATGTATACTTCAAAATTAAGTTCTTGTTCGAGTGATTGTATTTGTTCAATGTCTTCGCTTTTGGCTTTACTTGCGTGACCGCCAGTGTGTAAAAGCGCTAACACTAAACTTGTAAATTCGTGGCCCATAGGTACGCCAGCAAACGTAATGTGGGTGTTTTTTTCAGGTGAATGCACAACCATAGATGGGCGACGTGCGCTCGAGTCTGGGTTGTTAACTACCGTGAACTTGTCACTTAGCGAAGCTAAATCGTTTGCTAAGCTTTCTACTTCTGCTGATTTTTTGCTGTCATCCAAGGCAATAAGCAGCTCAACAGGTTGAGTAAGCGATTCAAAATGGCTTTTTAATTGATTTTTAATGTTGTTATCTAACATGGCTTAACCCTTTTTAGGAAAATTTAAACAGCAAGCCTCCCATGCCAACTAATGCATGTGCTAATGAGTCCGAGTTGAAATAGGAGGCACCAACAAACGAAATGATGTTGGTTTAAGGGCAGTTGCCTGCCCCTATAAAAGTGGGTAAACCTGTATTTAGATTTTACCAACTAGGTCTAGTGAAGGAGCAAGTGTGTCTTCACCTGGCTGCCAAGATGCAGGGCAAACTTCACCGTCATGCGTTGCAATGTATTGTGCAGCTTGTACTTTACGTACTAACTCTTTAGCGCTACGGCCAATGCCTAGGTCATGCGTTTCGATTACTTTGATTTCGCCCTCAGGGTTCATTACAAACGTACCACGAAGTGCAAGGCCGTCTTCTTCAATCATAACGCCGAAGCTGCGAGTAATACGGCCAGTTGGGTCGCCAATCATTGGGAATTTAATTTTACCAATGGTGTCTGACGTGTCATGCCATGCTTTGTGCGTAAAGTGAGTATCAGTTGATACTGAGTAAACTTCTACGCCCATTTCTTGTAGTTGCTCGTAGTAATCAGCAACATCGCCAAGTTCAGTAGGACATACGAATGTGAAATCTGCAGGGTAAAAGAAGAAGATTGACCACTTACCTAGTACGTCTTTTTCAGACACTTCTACAAAGTCACCATTGTGGTATGCAGTTGCGTTGAAAGGTTGAATTTTTGTGTTGATCAATGAAGTGCTCATAGTATTCCTCATTTATATTTAATGTATTAATTTAAGTTACCAAGCAAAGCTAAATTTATCGGCTAGCTCTGCTGGCTTGATTAATACAATAAGCCCATTGATAAATTAAATAAAATTGATTGTTTAGATTAAAACAATCGATTTTTAGGATTGAACTATCTGGCTGTACTATTCGTAAGTGATTAGTTAGCTATAAGTGATAAGAATACTGCTACAATAGCGGAGCTTAAAACATACAAACATAAGGCATGCTGTAATGGAAAAATTTGTTAATCATATTCAACTTGGCTATTTGGGGTTACTGCCCTTTTTAGGCTGTGTAGCGTGGCCGCTTATGTTTGGTAGCAACAGTATTAATCTTGAGTTTTTTACTTTTTATAGCATTGCCATATTGGCATTTATGGCGGGCAATTTATGGCGCGCTGGATTGCAAAGTTACGGCGATGCAATTAAAGCGGTTTTGCCCGTTATACCCATACCATTTTTATCGTTTATTCCGCTGGTGTGGGCGCTTGCCTGGTTAGGGGCAAGTTTTTGGTTAGTGCTTATCTTTGAGAAAGCCACACCACAATGGCAAACCTACCATCGTGATTATCAAAAAATGCGCTTTATTCTTACTTCTGTGGTATTTGTGTGCCACATACTCACCATTGGTATGAGCCTTTACCCAAAATAACCTTGCGCTGCTTAACCTACTAGGCGTAATAGTGTAACATCCGCGCACTGCTATTTAAGGACGCACCATGATTGATACATTACGCCAGCAGCTTAACGAGCTTGGCGAAAACTACGTAGAAAAAAACGCCGCTTTTAAAATTAAAGTTATTCCGTTTTTTTGCGCTATTAGCATTAAAAAAGATCACAAAAATGAAGGCCGGCTCAGCTTTTACTCAAATCAATTAATAGAAATACTGTTAGTGGTATTATTTATGTTGTTTGGGCTTACGCTTTATAACCCAGAAGCGGGTTTTACACATGGCCCTGTTCATATTGTGTTTGCTATTTTAATTACCTTTAATTTAATTTTAAAACAAATAGCCATTGAAGGGCTCAAAACACGCCTTGCGTTTTATCGTTTGCAGGGTGCTAATACAGCGCAACATGCGCAAAGTTCAGATCAAAACTCTCACACACCTAATTAAGTTATGTATTTAAATCCTAATTGGCGAATTCTCACCGTAGGCGATGGCGATCTATCGTTCTCACATGCGGTGGTTAACCATATAAAACCGACAAAGTTAGTCGCATCTACTTATGATAGCGCCGAAACAATAGAGCAAAAATACCAACATAATGCGCTCAGTAGTTTAAAAAAATGCAATGTTAAAGTTATTAATAGCTTTGATGTAACTGACCCTTTATGTTGGCAAGAATTAGCGGCCCACCAACACAGCTTTGATCTGGTTATTTTTCAGTTTCCGCTTATTCCTGCCTTTGTAGGGCGCGAAGCATTTGAAAGCAACACGCAAAAAACCAGTATGAACGTGCTTAATCGTGCCCTGCTTCATCAATTTATTAAATATGCAAACCATTATGCGCTCGACAAAAGCGGCCCTATGCTATGCTACATAACCTCAAAAGATGTAAAGCCCTACCGCGAGTGGAATATTGAAGGCAGCTTAAGTATTGGCCTTGAAGCTAAATACGCGGGCCAAATGTCTTTTGATATTAACCAGTTCGATGGCTATAAAATAAGAAATGTAGACCGTGATAAGCACGTAAAAGACACCAGCGGCATTACGTATGTGTTTACGCCTAAAGCAACCTCGCTACACATAAACGAGCTAAGCACTCACCTTAAAAAACCTGCGTACTTAGATGAAAATTATTGCTCGCTTTGTCGGGTAGGCCCTTTTATTGCCACCGAAGATGAAAACAAACACCTTAACGCTAAAAAGCATCAACAAATGCTTAAACTAGAAGATGACTGGCAGGCGTGGCTTACTGACTTTTACAACCGCACCTTATAACCCTGTTTTATAGCTCAATTTAATTAAATCAGCGGCCTTTTCAGCAATGGCGATAACCGGCGCATTTGTATTACCTGTTACTATGGTTGGCATAATCGAAGCGTCAATAACCCTTAGGCTGCGTATACCGTGAACTTGTAGCTTACTATTGACTACCGCCATTTTGTCGTTACCCATTTTACAAGTGCCAACAGGGTGGTATTCGGTATCGGCCGTTTGGCGTATAAACTCTATAAGTTGGGCATCGTTGTTTACATCAAGCGGGTAAACCATATTGCCCCGAATTTTATCAAAGGCACTGCTTTGCAAAATGTGTAACGCTTTTTTAAGCCCCGCAAGCATAAGCGATAAATCATCTGGGTGGCTTAAATAATTAGGGTCGATAAGTGGCGCACTGCGTGGATTGCTATTGGCAAGCCTTATTGTCCCTCGGCTTTTGGGGCGCATAATACTGCTGTGAATACTATAGCCATGACCTCGGTGAAGCTTGCGGCTATGATCGTCCACCAGCCCAATAACAAACTCAAGTTGAATATCTGGCGCGGGCGAATTATCCCACACATTAATAAACGCATGCGACTCAGCAAAATTACTGGTTAACACTCCCCTACGTTTATTAAACCACTGCGCACATCCTTTAATAATACTTGCAGCGCCTTTAACGCTTACCCCAAAGGTGCCTTTTGCTGTATTTGTTTTACACAAAGGCACCACAGTTAGGTGATCTTGCAAGTTAGCCCCAACGCCTTCCAGTGCATGCTTAAGCGCAATGTTATGCGCCTCTAAATGTGCTTTAGGCCCAACGCCTGATAGCATTAACAACTGAGGGGAGTTAATCGCCCCAGCACTTAAAAGCACTTCTTTTTTTGCCAACAACGTCGTGGTTTTACCGCCTTGTTGAAGCTCTACCCCGCAAGCAATATTGTTATTGATTATAATTTTGTTAACGTGACTGTGGGTATACACGCTAAGATTTGGCCTGTTTAAGTTTGGTGTTAAGTACGCCTTAGCAGCACTACAGCGCTCACCATTATGTTGCGTAACTTGCGAAAGCCGCGCTCCATGTTGTTCAGCGCCATTAATATCCTCGTTTAGCTGTATACCCTGCTCAACACAGGCGTTTAAAAAGCAGTCATTTACAGCACTTGGCTCAGTTAGCTCTTGTACATGCAATGGCCCTTGCGTGCCATGTAACGCGTTATTAAATGTTTTATTATTTTCGGCTTTTATAAAGTACGGTAATAAACTGTTATAGTCCCATCCAGGGTTACCATTTTTTGCCCAATTATCGTAATCGTATTTATTACCGCGTATATACACCATGGCATTAGTAGAGCTAGACCCACCAAGTACTTTACCCCGTGGCACAAAGCCACATCGGTTATTTAGCGCCTTTTGCGGTACCGTATTATAATGCCAACTATTTATGCCATATGGCACACTGGCCGCAATACCCGCGGGCATTTGTACTAAAGCACTCTTATCGCTCCCGCCCGACTCGATTAAACATACACTTATATGCTGATCTTCTGATAGGCGTGCAGCCAGCACGCATCCTGCACTGCCTGCGCCAATAATAATGTAATCGAATGTCTGCTTAACCATAGGCACCTTTAAATTAACACTGCACAAAACACTATAGTGCATAGATTAATGCCACAAAACTTGATATTTTTAGACACCCCCTTAATTTACAGTACCAGTGTATGAGCAGCCCAATACGTGCCACCTCTTTATATTCAATCGATTCGTTAATTAAAGAGCTTGGAGCAGAGCCAGCAAGCATACTGGAAAAATGTAAGGTCAATGTCGACTTTAACAACCTCGAAAACCTCTATTTACCCTACCTCAGCTACGCAAACTTATTAGAATACTGCAGCCACACACTTAACTGCCCAAGCTTTGGACTTAAATTGGCAAATAAACAAAACTTTGATATTTGGGGCCACATAGCCATAGCCGCTAAAAGTGGCACTGACTTAAAAGAAGCCCTCGATTGGGTTGTAAAATATTTACACTTACACAGTCCAGCATTATGTTTAACAACCCACGCATTAGATAATGACGATACCTTATTTTTATCATTTGAATTTAACTTAAAGCCACTACCACAAATAAACCAAGCGATAGAGCTGACGTTAGGCTTAGCCATGAGCATAATTAAGAAATTAAGTAATAATCAGTGCAAGCCCCGCACTGTATTTTTACCGCAAAAGCTACCTGCTAATACACACGCATACAAAACCTATTTTGGCTGTAAAGTAATAGAGCATCGTAATAGCGCGGGCATTGTAATAAACAAAGCCGATTTATCAATTAAACTTAGCCACAGTAGCCTCAATAAAACCGATGCCGCGTTAAGCTTTTTAGCTAAACGCGGTGCGCATAGCCATTCATTGCCTGCCCAAGTAAGTGCATTAATAAGGCCAATGCTGCCTATTTATCAGTGTTCAAATCAAACTATCGCCGCGGCTCTTAACATGCACCCACGTACTTTGCACCGAGAATTGGCAAAACATAACACCAGTTTTGTAAAGCTCAAAGACACCACACGTCGTGCGCTGGCGGCGCATTATTTATTACAAAAACACTATTCTATCAGCACTATTTCAATGCTTTTAGGCTACCAAGAACAAGCAACCTTATGCGCAAGTGTTAAACGCTGGTTTGGCGACTCTCCTAGGGCGTGTCGAACTTTGTGGATTGAAATTTATTCAATCTAGGGGCGATTTAATCGCGGCGCGAGGTTTGTAACCTAGTGGGCTAAGTAAAAATCGAGCAACAAAGAGTCAATCGTCCCTAGAAAGAACCCATAGGGCAGCGCATGTTTGGTCTTTATGCTGCGTTATCGCCTATTTATGGGGAATAACCACACTACATAGGCTCTGCCTTGCCTAAAAACCAAACATACTGCTGTAAATTCAACCACCAAAGGTCAACACGCCCTAAAGCATACAGGGCTAAAAAATGTTAAAGTAACGGCTCTTATTATTTAAGCTAAGGAGCAGGCATGAACTTTGTCATTGTCGGTACAAATTTTATTAGTGATACCTTATTAAACGCAGCTAATACGTTACCTGTATTTAATTTATACGGTGTGTGCTCTCGCAAGCAATCAAGCGGCGAAGCCTTTTTATCTAATCACCCTAATACCGATGTAAAAATTTTCACCTCTGTTGAGCAGGTATGCCAAGATCCCAATGTTGATGCGGTTTACATTGCAGCGCCAAACAGCCTACACAAGCAATATGCAGTAATGTGCCTAGAGGCAGGCAAACATGTACTAGGCGAAAAACCTTCAGCTGCAAATAGCCAAGAGCTAAACGCTATTTTAACTGCAGCCAAAGCCAATAAGCGCCTTTATATGGAAGCAATGATGACCACGCATTTGCCAAACTTTGCGCGACTTAAAAGTGCGCTTGAAAAAATTGGTACACCGCGCAAGTTTATTGGGCAATACAGTCAATACTCATCACGATACGATAAATACAAAAACGGCGAGCGTCCAAATACCTTTTTACCCGAATTTGCCAACGGCGCTTTACTCGATTTAGGCGTGTATCCACTTTACCTACTCATCGCGCTTTGGGGCGCCCCACAGCGCGTGAGTGCCAGTGGTGTGCTATTAGATACGGGCGTAGATGGTGCAGGCGACGTATTATTAAATTACGATGATAAACAAGCCGTTATTAGCTATTCAAAAATTTCTCAAGGCGATAACATTACCGAAATACAAGGCGAGCGCGGCCGTTTGCGAATACATGCCGTGTCGCAGTTAAAACACATAGAGTTTGTTTCTAATAGCGGAGAAGTTGAAGTTATTTCTGATGAGTTTGATGAGCACTTTATGAAGTACGAAGTTGCGCACTTTATACAAACCGCCAACGCTAAAAAGCTAGAGTCAGATGTTAATACACATAAGCTTGCCCGCGACGTAATGAACGTACTTGATACCGCAAGAAAACAGCTTGGGGTCGTTTACCCTAATGACACAAGCGCTTAAGCTTACTAAAGTTGACCCCCATCCGTGGGCAATCAAGGTTAGGGCAAATATAAAATTATCGGCTTACTTATTTTTATCGAGTACAGATAATTAATACGCCCTAACTTCTCTTTACTAAAAGAGTAAAGCTAACTTACCACATAAAAACATGACCAATCAAGCTAGCCAATTATTAAAATTTATACTAAATTGGTAACATAAACAGGTTAACACTCATTTATAATATTATATGACCGTTACAACACTTTAGAATTTTGACATAATAGTGAATTTTGGGGTAACCTCTGCTAATAACAGTAGGTTTAGGCTATTGAGGCCTATTAGCCGCTATTCCTTAAGGTAATAAAGGTAGAATATGGGAAACCGTCGCTTATTTTGGCGCATTGTTGATAAAGTTGAAGCTTTGATAAACCAAGGAGAGTTTTCTGCTGGGAGTCGTTTACCACCAGAGCGAGAACTTGCCGACATGTTTGACGTAAGCCGCCCAACAATTCGTGAAGCTATTATTGCATTAGAAGTACGAGGCCGCGTAGAGGTTAAAACCGGCTCTGGCGTCTATGTAATAGAACAACAAGAAACATCTGTAAAAACTAAAGAGATCAGCGCGTTTGAACTAACCCAAGCCCGCGCACTCATTGAAGGTGAAATAGCCGCACTTGCCGCTCAATCAATCACCGATGAAGAACTAGCTCAATTAAAGCAAACGCTAATAGCCATGGAAAAAGGCTTATATGTAGAACAAGCAGACCGAGAGTTTCACGAAATAATAGCGCGAGCTACACGTAACAAAGCCCTTGAGTATGCGGTGGCAAATTTATGGGATTTACGTTTAAACAATTCACAAATTGTGGCTGATTACGGCAGTGTGTGTAAAAACAATAACGATTGCGTAATGGATGAGCACACCGCTATTTATAATGCGCTGCAAACCCACGATGCAAGCGCCGCACGAACGGCAATGCATAAACACTTTAACCGTTTAATTAATGCATTATTTGATGCTGTTGAAGCACGTGCTCTTGAAGAGATCAAACGTAAAAACGATGAAAAACGTGGCCTTTATTCTTTAGATGGCCTAGTTAAAAGTGCTAGCAAAACACACTAAAACAGCCTAAACGTTTTTAAGCCAGTGATCTATTCGCTGGCTTTTTTATTTTAAGGGCACCCAGCCTTTGCTTTTGGTTATTTATCAGTAGTTACGCAAATTCATCGCACATATTAGTTACTCCCTCCCAAATTTAATTTGTACGCCATATAAGCTATTACTTAGCTAATAAAAAACAGATACACTGCGCAAAACTAGACGATTGTTACCAAGGAAAACAATGCAATCATCCACTAAAAACTTTTTGCTCGCGCTTGTGTGCGTAATTTTAGCCATGATCACAATTCAATCTGGCGCTTCATTTGCTAAGCAGCTATTTCCGATTATAGGCCCTGAAGGCACCACCGCGCTTAGGCTTGGCTTTTCTGCACTTATTCTGTGTTTAATATTTAAACCATGGAAAAAGCTGCCGGCTAAAGGTAATCGACTTTCAATTGTAATATACGGTTTAAGCTTAGGCGGAATGAACATTTTATTTTATTACGCCATAGAGCGTATCCCTTTAGGAATAGGTGTTGCGCTTGAATTTACCGGCCCACTCGCTGTGGCGTTATTTAGCTCACGCGCAAAGCGCGACTTGTTTTGGGTAGCGTGTGCCATTGCGGGTATTTTACTATTACTACCGGATATGAGCAGCCAAGAGAGCCTAGACCCAATAGGCGTAGTACTTGCGCTAGGTGCTGGTGCCTGTTGGGCAGCCTATATTTTATTTGGTAAAAAAACAGGCACGCAAAGCTCGGGCGGCGCAACGGTTGCTTTGGGTATGACTGTTGCAGCCATTGTACTTGTACCTTATGGCGGCATATTACAAAGCAGTGCGTTTACATGGAGTGTAATACCGCTGGGCATTGGCATTGCTATTTTATCAAGCGCGCTGCCCTATACGCTTGAAATGGTTGCCCTGCGCAATATGCCCGCTCAAGGGTTTAGTATTATGCTAAGTTTAGAGCCTGCATTTGCTGCTCTTGCTGGGTTTATTATACTTGGCGAGTTATTAACCCTGTGGCAATGGTTGGCTATTTTATTGGTGATTATAGCCTCGGTGGGTAGCTCATTTTCGAGTGTTAAAAAACAATAATCGCTTCTGTAAAAAGGCCGGCACATAACTGCGCTGGCCTTTTAAATAATAAACCCTTTTATGATTTATACCGCGCTACTTTCTACTTGTTATTAAATAGCCGATTAGTGATATAACTGGCATACCCGCTGCTACTAACGCCACGCTTTGCCAGCCACCAGCTTCGTATAATGGGCTTGCCATTAACGAGCCAAGCGCCCCACCTACAAAAATACTGGTCATGTAAATGGCGTTTAAGCGAGCACGGCTTTGTGGCTCTAATGAATATACCACTCGCTGACCCAGCACCATATTTGCCTGCACAGCAAAATCAATAAACATACCCGTAAGCGCTAAAATAATCACGCCTTGTGGTAGCTCAAATATACTGGGTAAAAAGCACGCTGCGGCAATCACTTTTGCCAATAACGATAACTGATGTGTATAGCCTTTGTCGGCTAAACGCCCAACAATGGGGGCCGCAATAGCGCCTGCGGCCCCAACAAGCGCAAAGAGCGCGATGTGTGTTTGCGATAAACCATACTCTCTGGCTAATACAACCGGTACACTGGTCCAAAATAAGCTAAAAGAGGCAAACATAAGCGCTTGATACAGCGCCCGTTGACGCAGCACTGGCTGCTGTATTATTAGCTGCTTAAGCGATTTTAATAACTTAAAGTACGTTGTATTTTGTGTTGGTTGCCTGCTCGGTATCGCAAAATAGATAACACTGGCTATAAATGCCATACAACCTGCGGCAAAGTAAAATACAGCTCGCCAACCAAAGTGATCGGCTATTAAGCTTGAAACTGGCCTCGCTAATAAAATACCCAATAACAGCCCCGCCATTATATTACCCAGTACTTGCCCGCGTTTTTCATCTGACGATAAATGCGCAGCAAGCGGTATTAATACCTGCACCGATACAGAGCTTGCCCCAACGAGTAAGCATAAAACTAACATTACTCCCGGGCTTTGCGCCAAACCTGCGCCTATTAAACTTAAAAATGTTATCGCTAAAGTAATTAGCATTAAGCGTTTGTTTTCGACTAAATCAGCCAATGGCACTAAAAAAAACAGTCCTAACGCATAACCAATTTGAGTAAGCGACACAATAAAACTTGCGCTATGTGCACTTAAGCCAACATCGGGCGCTAATAACTCAATGATTGGCTGGGCATAATAAATATTTGCCACAATAAGGCCACAGCACAACGCAATAATGCTCACTAAGGTATTACTTATTTGCACAGGGTGTGCAGCAGTTTGGTTCATGAAACACTCTAATTTATAAAAATAAAACCCACTGCAAATAAATGCAGCGGGTAGCCATGGTAAATGTAAAAATATAAGTTACTTAATAGGTGAAGGCTGCCCATGCGGACTAGAGCGCAAATACTGCTTTGGTGCTTTAACAGTTGCGCCAAGCTCGGCTGCGGCATGCCAAGGCCAATGCGGGTTATATAAAATACCACGGGCAAGGGCCACACCGTCTGCTTGCTGCTCGCTAACAATATTTTCGGCTTGTTGTGGCTCGGTAATTAAACCAACGGCTATAACAGGCATGCTTACGGCCTTTTTAATAGCCGTTGCAAATGGCACCTGAAAGTTAGGTTTTACTGGTATTTGCTGTTTTGGGCTTAGCCCTGCTGTACTTACGTGCATAAAATCGCAGCCAAGCTCATCAAGTGCCTTGGCAAGCGCTATTGATTGATCTAAATCCCAACCACCTTCAACCCAATCAGTCGCTGAAATACGAATACCCACGGGTTTGCTACTGTTAAACTCTGCGCGCACAGCATTAAATACGTCTAGCACAATACGCATACGGTTTTGCAAACTACCGCCATATTCATCATCGCGCTTGTTACTTAAAGGTGATAAAAACTGGTGTAACAAATAACCATGTGCAGCATGTAGCTCAATTAAATTAATGCCCAGCTCATCAGCACGTTTAGCCGCGCTAACAAAGTCGTTAATTAATGAGTCTATGTCGGATTGGCTCATGGCTTTGGGGACTGGGCTATTATCGTCATACGCAACTGCTGAAGGCGCGAGCGTTTGCCAGCCGTTTTCATCCGTTGGGTTTAATGCGCCACCACCATCCCATGGTTTTTCTGTAGATGCTTTACGCCCAGCATGCGCAAGCTGAATACCAATAGGCATAGGGCTATATTGTCTAACCGCTTTTAAACTTTTATCTAATGCTTGCTGAGTTTCGCTGTTCCAAAGCCCTAGATCGCCGTAACTAATGCGCCCCTCTGGGTTTACCGCGGTGGCCTCTAATATTAATAACCCTGCACCACTTAAGCTCAATTGCCCGAGATGGATGGTGTGCCAATCACTGGCAGCTCCATTGTGTGCTGAGTACTGGCACATAGGCGCAATAATAATACGGTTGTCTAGAGTGAGTTCACCGAGCTTTAAAGGTGAGAATAATTGACTCATAAATATTCCTTAATACGCGTACTTTAGTACGAAATGCTATAGCTTACGGTATGAAGGGTTAATGGGGATCAAACTTCACTTTTATAGTGCTAAAACGTGAATAAATGCTGTTTAGTAAAATATTCAACAGGGCCTTATAGGTTTTTTAACTGTATTAACACATTTAGGTAATAAACCAATGCGAGCTGCTATTTACATTTACTCAACGAGTAAAACATGCTCGCTTGTACCTTAATTAGCCAATTGTTTGGATGTTATACATATTTATATTATCTCCCGCTAAAGCTAACCTATATTTATTCTAAAAAAGTGAATTAAAATTCATTTTAGCATTCCCACCACTTTAACTCCCTGATAAACTAATTAACCTACATTAACTGGTGTTAAATTTTAAATCTGGGGATCACTTTTTATGTTTAAACCAAGCTTACTAGCCTTGGCTATTTCGAGCGCTGTATCTGGCGCATTTATATTTTCTAATTCTGCAGTGGCGCAAGAAGAAGTTACCGCTCAAAACAAATCGCTCGAAGTAATCGAAGTTACAGCAACCAGACGCAGCGGCTCTGTACAAAATGCACCGCTAAACATTACCGCACTTGATGCCGATGTAATGAAAGATCAAAACATTGGCGAACTAGCCGATGTAGCGCGTTGGGTGCCTGGTTTAACAATTACCGATCAAGGTGGTCGCTCAGGCTCGCCTATTATTGTACGTGGTTTAAATACAAACTCGTCAGGTCCCTCATCAGATGGTGGTACCGTAGCCACATACGTTAACGAAATTCCAGTGTCAGTAGATATGCGTTTAGTCGACATAGAACGCGTAGAAGTACTTATTGGGCCACAAGGCACATTATATGGCGCTGGAACACTCGGCGGTGCAATTCGCTACATGCTTAAAGAGCCAGAGCTTGATTTTACCTCAGTAGAAGTATTTGGTGACCTATTTCAAACCCAAGAAAGTGACTCATTAGGCGGCGAAGGTGGCTTTATTGTTAACCTGCCAATTATTGAAGATAAATTAGCTGTACGTGCAAGCTTAAACGTATACGAAGACCCAGGCTTTATTGATTATGCTTATACAGTGCGCGAACCAGGTGTATCGCTACCGGACCCTGATTGGAGCAACGCCGACGAAGTAAACAACAATATTAAAAATGTTGAAGATGCTAACGGCGAAACCACCACGACTGGGCGCATTTCGGTACGCTTCAAACCAAGCGAAACATTTGAAGGAACGCTTAATTACTTTTATCAAAACCAAGACAGCGAAGGCCGTTCAATTGTTCATTACAACAGCCTAAACGATGATAACGGTTTAAGCGATATTGTAGGTAAGTACGAGTCGGCTTATCGTTATGAAGAGCCGCGCGAAAAAGAAGATCAACTACTAAGCCTCGAGCTAAAAGCCGACTTAGGTTTTGCAGAGCTTGTATCGGCAACCGGTATTTCGAGCTTTGATGCCGACGGCCAACGCGACCAAACCGATTTACTTATTCGCCTTGATTACGGTTATGAAGAGTTCCCTTCATTCTCAGCATTTACCCGAGAGGTTGATGAAGAAGATACCTTTACGCAAGAGCTGCGTTTAGTATCGCAAAGCGACAGCGACCTAAATTGGATTGTAGGCGCGTTTTACAACAAAACCGAAACAGAAGCATCAAGCAGAGAGTTTACACCTGGGTTTGACCAATTCGCTATCGATAACTTTGGCGGCGCGCAGCTAAGACCTGACTCATTAGAATACTTAGAGCTTACAAAAAGTGAAGTTACTGAGTCCGCACTATTTGGTGAAGTTGGCTATCAAGTTAACGAAAAGTTAGATATTACTATCGGTGCACGTTTTTACGAATACGATGTAGAGTCGCAAGCGGCTTTTGACTTCCCGCTTGCAAATACTCTTTATGGCGATGCAGACCCTGATGCAATCACCGTTGCTTACGAAAAAGACAAAGCCGGCGATAACGGTAACTTATTTAAATTTAATGCTAAATATCAATTTACTGATTCAGTAATGGCTTATGTAACAGTGAGTGAAGGCTTTAGAATTGGCGGCTCAAACGGTTTAGTGTCTTGCCCAGATCCAATCCCTGAAGATCAACAAACAGGCTGTGGTAAACCTGACGAATTATTATTTGAAGCCGACACTACAACAAACTACGAGTTAGGCTTTAAAAGCACCTGGCTTAAAAGCCAGCTACACTTTAACGCCGCGTTATTTAACGTAGATTGGGATGATGCACAAATTACGGGCGCTACTGATGTAGGCCAATTAACTTATCTTTCAAACGCAGGCAGTGCAAACGCAAAAGGGGTTGAGCTATCTACCCGTGCCATTTTATCTGACTCGTTTACCGTGTACGCAACTTATGCATATACAAAAGCAGAGCTAACCTCAGATGCACCATTTTTATTTAACGCCGATGGCACAGATGGCGCAGAAGACGGCGACCGTTTACCGGGCTCGCCAGAGCATCAGTTCTCAATGGGTGTAAACTACCAAACAGATGTATTTAGCGACAAAACCCTTGATATTAACTACGGTTTAACCGCGCAAAGCGATGTACTTTCAAAAGTAGGTTTGCATGACAGCGGTGAAACACTACCAGGTTATAGCTTAAGTAATATTTCTGCTAAGTTAACAGCCGATGAGTGGTCAACAACTCTTTATGTTGATAATCTATTTAATAAATATGCATTTACATCGGTTCGTCGCTCAGATGCAGACATAACAACTGCAAACGGTGCTGACATACAGCGTAACTACGGCCACTATGTTAACCGCCCGCTTACGGTAGGCGTTAAATTTAACTACAAATTTGAAATATAATTTATAGTCACTTTTAAACAATGTTGTAAGGCTCAAATTTATTTGAGCCTTTTTTCTTTATAAACGCGTAACTAAATAATAAAAATTAAACAATGCAGCCAAATTTAAAACATCTTCATCAAAGTGCAATTAAACATTTAAACCAAGGCAATATTGAGCTTGCTCATAAAGCGTTAGTTGAATTAGTAACGCAAAAAAGCGACTTTGCCGATGGCTACTTTTTACTGGCCATGGTTAATTTACGCGTAGGGCAAATACACAAAGCCATAAAGCTTATAGAAAAAGCCCTTAGCTTTGGTAAAAGTATTGAATACAGCGCCCAACTTGCAAAGTGTTACGCAATTACAGGCGAGCTAACTAAAGCCAAAAACACCGCTTTAGCCATACCCGTTGAGCAAATAAAAAAGCCGCTTGATGCCGACACCCTAGGTGTTGCACTTACACAAGCAGGCCTACACAAAGAGGCCCTAAATTACTTTAACTGCGCAATTGAACTGGCTAACCATGCAAATAAACCACAACCTCAGTTTTATTATAATTTAGGAGTGAGCGCTAAATTTTTAGGCCAATTTGAACAAGCCCAAAATGCATTTGAAAGCGCCATTACGCTAAACCCGCTGCACCATCAAAGCCATTTTGCATTAAGTGACTTAACCAAAGCCACTGCGCAATCTAATCATATAGCGCGCTTAAAAACCGTAGCTGAGCAAATCACTCATCCCGATGCAAAACTACACATTGGCCACGCACTTGCAAAAGAGTACCAAGACATAGGCAAGTTTGATAATGCGTTTAACAGCCTAGAGCAAGGTAAAACGGCTAAACGCGCTACGCAGCCGTTTGATCATAAAAGATCAGCCGCATTATTTGAACACATTAAACATTTAAGCGAGCAGCATAAACACGCGCTCACACAGGGTAACCCAACACCAGAGCCTATTTTTGTATTAGGTATGCCCCGCTCTGGCACTACATTGGTTGACCGTATTTTATCGAGCCACAGCGACGTACAATCAGCCGGTGAATTACAAGACTTTGGCCTTAGCGTTAAAAAGCTCAGCCAAACTCAAACACCCCATGTACTCGATACTCAAACACTCACTAAAGCGTATGAGCTTGATTTTAATCAGCTTGGGACAACCTATTTAAACGCAACACGCGTAACCACTGGCAGCCATAAACACTTTATAGATAAACTCCCGTTTAACTTTTTTTATATCGACTTAATTACTAAAGCGCTGCCAAACGCTAAAATTATTTGTATGCTGCGCGATCCCATGGACACCTGCATTGGTAACTACCGCCAGTTATTTACAATAAATAACCCGTATTATGCTTACTCCTTAGACTTGCTCGACACAGCCAAGTTTTATAGCCGTTTTTACAAACTTATGCAGCACTTTAGCGCCCTGCACAACAATATAAAATTAGTAAAATACGAAGAATTAGTCGCAAAGCCCGAGCAGCAAATTAAAGAGCTAGTTAGCTTTTGTAATTTAGAGTGGCAAGCACAATGTATAGATTTTCATTTAAACACCGCGCCAGTATCTACAGCCAGTAAAGTACAAGTACGCCAACCACTTAACAACAAAGCAATCGGCCGTTGGAAGGCATTTAAGCCCCATACTGATGAGGCTGAGACCTACTTAAAACAACAAGATATTATAGGATGAAATATCACTTCTATTTTATATAAATTCGCTTAATTAATTTATAGTCAGGTAATTACTTTTTAAAATAAATATAAGCACTGTGACGATCAAACTAACACAGTTGCCAATGCTTACTGAAAAATATTGATAGAAAAGGAATAATATAAATGGAATAAAATTCAGCTAACGTTCCCTTGAAGGGGCCACATAGTGAGTGGCATAATTACTAAAGGATTAAAATGTTAATATTTAAAGAACTAAACTTAGTAAATATAACAAGGTTAACTAATAGTGTTGGCCACGGTGCTAGGAATGCCCCACTAGATGTTTTAGTACTACAAAGGCTTTTATTAGGTACCACAAAAAAGTATTTCGGTAAAAAAGTACTAAAGCCCGATGGATATTATGGTAGTAAAACTGAAGAGCAACTAAAGCTATTTCAATCCGCTGCATTGGGTAATAAACACCCAAGTAAAAAAGTTATACCTGATGATTTAACTCACAAAGCACTTGTAGCCTCATTAAGTCAGAACTTTCTAAAAAAGCACAAAGAAGCTGCGCTTTTAAATCAAGTTCAAGTTATTGATTATGAACACTTCATTAAAATATATAAAAAGCAGTTCCCTAATGAGCAAGCATTTAATGATCTAAAAAAACTCTTGATTGAGTGTGTAATGGATCCTCACATTACCGATATCCGATGGATTGCTTACATGTTAGCGACAGTAAAACGTGAGTGCGGACGTACCTGGAAACCAATTAAAGAGTGGGGAAAAGGAAAAGGTAAGCTGTATGGTAGCGTACACGATGTTCCAACTACTTCAACTGTAGAAAAAAACATATACTACGGAAGGGGTTATGTACAATTAACATGGGATTATAATTATAAAAAGGTTGGCGATGCTTTAGGGCTAGGAGATAAGCTCTATATAAATCCTGACCTAGCACTTAATCATAAAATTGCTTATGCAATAATGTCTTATGGCATGCGAGAAGGTTTATTTGCTAAAGCGAAGCTAGGCCAATTTATATCAGGTGCAACTTCTAATTATATTGGAGCTAGGAGAATAATTAATGGTCAAGATCACGCTTTAGAGATTGCTAATGACGCTATAATTTTTGAGCGACTATTGAAAGCGTCACGAGGTACATTTGAATTTGAAAAGTTATTATTCTCAACAAATGTAGCGTTAGCTTAACACACATATACTTTTATGGACTAACTCTTGGTGAAATTAAATATGACCTTATTTGTTATGATCTTTTTATTATGCTCGCATGTTAATGCCGCTTCACTCAATGCAGATATTAAGAATAATAACCCCTTAAAAATGCAGATACCCTCTGGTCAAAAGTTGCCTCTAGATTTTGAACTATTAACTCAAAAAAAGCTTCTTGGCTCACTAAATAAAAACGACAATTGTTCTATCAAAGACGAACATCATAACAATCGATTTGTTTCAGTTTTTAAACTAAGTTCGGGTGATAAATTGCTTGCATTAGCTTGCAACACTGGAGCATATCAAGACAGTTATTTGACCTATTATGTCAAGACGTTAACTAACATGGCTTACCCCATAACTTGGTCAGAACCTACTTTTATTGATAATAAGTGGGAGCTAAAGCAAACTAATTTACTTACCGGCAGTATTGAAATTACCGAAATAGGGAACCAATTAAAGTCTCTGCGCTTATATTCTGCTTTTGGCTCTTGCGGTTATAAAGTCAATTACACCATTTCGTTCCCACAGTTGGTTAATCTAAAACCTAATTTAATACATGCAGACAACGATTGTGGTAATGGCATTTTAGTTGACGAGTGGCCAGTAATTTCCAATTCAAAATAACATCACTAGTAATTATATTAAGGTCATATACTAATTTGATAAATGCCCCCAGTATGGGGGGATTTATCTTTTTTAAATAGCCGCTTTTATAAACTCATGCAGCACTTTAGCGCCCTGCACAGCAATATAAAATTAGTAAAATACGAAGAATTAGTCGCACAGCCCGAGCAGCAAATAAAAGAGTTAGTTAGCTTTTGTAATTTAGAGTGGCAAGTACAATGTATAGACTTTCACTTAAACACCGCACCAGAGTCTACGCCTAGTAAAGTGCAAGTACGCCAACCACTTAACAACAAAGCCATTGGCCGTTGGAAGGCATTTAAACCCCACACTAATACAGCAGTGAAGTACCTTTTAAGCCAAGGTATTAGTGTTGAATAAGCGTTTTATTTTACCGATGGGAGAATCTAAATAGGCGACTTGTGTAAGTGTAGGCCGGATAAGCGAAGCGCCATCCGACGCAGTAAAATACCTTGCAAATTATTATCTCATTTTATGTTGTCGAGTGGCTGGAAGGTGCCATTTCCGGACGTTCGTAACGACTCGTTAAAAGCCAACTGTTTTTGTCCTTTTAAACGACTTCTTAGCAGTTGACTCTACCTAGGTTCGCCTGACTTTATTAACGTGTGACGCTTATCTGTCCATGAGAACTCCGATAGAGCAAGAAAAACGGCATTGTACTTTTTTAATTTTTCAACAGATTCTAATGAAAAACAGCCTCCAACAACTATTAAAGTATCTTGGCTCGGCTCTCCAATCTTTTCTAATGCTTTTTCTGTAAGGTTACTTTTTATCACATCTTTTCTATTATGTGGAAAAGTAATCAAAGTACATTTTTCAGAAAACTGAGATTCACAAGCTGCCGCTAAGCTCTTGTACTCAGTTGGTACACGATCTTTAATAATATGTGCTTCAATGCTTCTAATTATGCGAAATTTCATATCGACTGCTAACACCCCAATAAGGGGCAGTTGCTTGCATGCGAAAATTGCGGAGCCGCATGCGAGTAACTGTCCCAGCGAACGGAGTGAGCGACCTTGATTGGTTTGTTAGGTGCCATGTTTCTCATACAATTTTATGCCGACATAAGGTAACCAAAACAGGAAACCCAAAATAAATCCTTTAACCATGTAATTTGACTTGCTTTCATATGACCATCCTAGCTCAGTTCCCCAAGGGTAAGTAGCTAAAACGTCGTCATTGGCGAACATCCCAATGTACAAGCCATCCCAAATAAAGGCCGCACTGCCGAGTAACCCCAAGACTAAAAAGCTATGTTTATAGAACCTTTGCATTGGAATATTTCTCTTGGCACTTAACAATTTAATATCGACCCATTGGGTCGTTTTTCTACCGAGCCGCGGGTCATTTTTATCATTATACCAGTTCTATCACACTAACTAACTTGTTGCTACAGATAAACTTTTAATCATTATAGAAATTATGAAAATGGTAAAAACGACCAAATGGGTCGTTTTCCTGAATATAGGAGAAACACATAGCAAGTGGACATAAAATCAGTGTTGTAAAATAATTTTCTAATGACCGCTATTCGCTCATAACCGCCTTTAAAAACCACTCAAGCGAGTTTAAATTTAAAGCCCTGCCTTAAAATAAGCATGCTCGTCTATGTAATCTATCACTAAGTCAAAATACTTCAGACCTGAGCCACCGAATGCGCCATCAATTTTTTTGTCCATCATTGAAGACATAAACTCATGAAAGTTATTATCCTCTCTTCTTGTAAACCAAACAGGTCCAATACTTTGTTCGGCTATAATAACGAAAGGTACCTTAATCATAGCTTCCTCGGTGCCATGTTCGGCTTTTTCGATAACGTCCCAATCTGGGTTTCTGGCTTTCCAATTATCAAATACACTAGCCGCAATAAAAGAAGTACCAACTACATTCGATTTGCTCTGTATTTGTTTTTTTGCGCTATTGGTTAAAGTTGATGTTGCACCAGTATCTAACAACGTTTGATACTCTATTCCTTGAACTTTAATACTCATTCTAGGAAATGCTGTGGTGTATTTTTGCTGAGAGTCTTTTTGAAAACCCAATTCTACTTTTTTGAATTTGTTTAAGTTAACCTCATCAAGAGAATCAAGGATGAACATTGATTCAGTTACATAATCAATTTTAATAATTTTTTCTGCGTGCCATCGACCACCTAAAAAGCCATCAAACTGTTGCTCTTGTGATAGTTCTGCTTCAGGGGCTATAAACAAATACCCAGCCATAAAGTTTTCAATGCCACCAGCAGGTATTTTTGCTTCTGCGTTAAACTTTGGCATTTCTGACAAGATATACTCTTCGCCATCAGCTACTTTTATGATTGTTGGCCAATTGTATTGCTGGTGAAGTTCTTTCGAAATGGCATTCCACCCACCGCCCGTATCTGTAAAAAATCTTAGCTTTTTGCCACTAGTAAGTTCCGGGATTAAAATTATACGATTATTATCAAATTGGGTAGGGAGCTGTTGCTCAGCTAAAAGCTGTAAAGGAGCCAAAACTAAGGTAATTGAAAAAAGTATTAACTTTATACTATTCATTGATCTTCCATGACTTTTTTATAATTTATTATACTAGCGCATGACTATTATAAGTGTAAAAGCTTGATTAATCTCGTTTCACTTTTAGCTACATATTAGGCATATAAACAAAGTAATGCTATAAAGTTAACCTCTCCTACCACAACCCCCATTTATTTTTATGTCGGTTCAACCTCATATAATGTCGATTCAGATAAACATTAATGAAGCTGGTTAAAAAACTCGCTAAATTTCTTATCAACAAAACGCCAAATACCTATTTTGATAAGGAATATAGTCATGAACATTATTACAAAAACAGTTATCGCACTGAGTTTAGTAAGCCACTTTAGTGCGTATGCCATCGACCTGCGAGTCGACAACATTCGTTTATACCAAAGTAGCTCGCAAAGCTTTTCTAAGCCAAGTTCGCTGTATATTGATGACGGTAAAATTGTAAGTATTACTAAAGCGAGCGACCCACTACAAAACGCCGACAATACTATTAATGCCAACAACCAGTATGCAATACCCGGTTTAATTGATTTACATGTACATTTGGGTTCATCGGGTAGTAACTTTTCTGAGTTTCAGTATTTGCCGGTTAAATCGCACTTTAATTCTAATTTGTATTTAGGCGTAACTAATATTGTTGATTTGTTTTCGTTTGAGCAAACCCTAAACGAAGCCGCACAATTAAAAAAAGCCCAAGTGACCCCTAACCTTTTTTACGCAGGTACTTTGTTTACCAACCCTGGCGGGCATGGCACGCAGTTTGGCGGGCAAGCTTATGAAATTGCAAAAGATGAAGACATAGAAGCGCTATGGGAAAAACATATAAGCACTCACCCCCATGTAACTAAAGCGGTGATAGAAACCTTTGGCGGTGTGGGTAAATCGTTAACTGATAGCCAGTTAAGCGAATTAGGTAAGCGCTCTAAGGCTGCTAATTTACCGTATTTTGTGCATGTTTCTACACTAGATGATGCTAAACGCGCTATTAAAGCGGGTGCAACGGCTTTAGCCCACGGTATTAATAGCGAAGCGATTGATGATGAGTTTATTACGCTTATGAAAAAGCATAACGTAACCTACATTCCTACCCTTGCGGTGTATCATAACCATAGCGATGAAAAGCATAATCATACTATTAGCTCACAAAAAGAGTTACTAAAAACCATTCCCGAAAAGCTTCAAGGGTGTTTGTTTGAAAACGTGCCTGCACCTTCAAAATGGAAAGAGCACGCGTGGGATGAACGTAACACCGCTTATACAAATATACAAAAATTACATAAAGCTAATATCATTATTGGCACAGGCTCTGATGCCGGAAACCCTTACACGCTGCACGGTACTGGGTTACACAACGAGTTAGATGCACTTAAAAAAGCGGGCCTAACAAATGGTGAAATAATTAATGCGGCAACGGTTAACGGCGCAAAGGCTATTAATAAAGCCAATAGCATTGGCAAGCTGGCTAAAGGCTTTGAGGCAAGCTTTGTACTGCTTAAGCAAAACCCGCTTGATGATATAAACCATATTCACACTATCTCAGAGGTTTACAAATCAGGTATACAAGTAGACCGCCCAGCGCTTATTGCTCAAAACAAAGCCATAAAGCCAAAAGGCCCTGCTTGTAATGAAGTAATAAAAAGCAGCCAAGCGCAGCATGTTATTGATGATTTTACCGGTGATACACCATGGCAAGCCTTGAGCGACTCGGTTATGGGTGGTCAGTCTGTGGCAACACTTACTACGCATAAAAACAGCTTAACCATAGATACAACCATTACAAAACCAACCAGCTTTGGCGCGTGGGCAGGCGCTGAAATAAAATTTACATCGCCGGTTGATGCCTCTGCATTTAAAGGTATTCGATTAACCTATAAAGGTTCAACCACGCCTTTTGCTATGTCTGTTTATCATAGTGATGTAAAAGATTGGGATCACTTTAGTGTACTTTTAAAGCCGCGGGATGAGTGGACAACGCTTGATATTCCCTTTTCTACTTTTAAACAATTCGGCTTTGGTAGTCCCGTTACGTGGTCGGCCACTCAATTAACTGGGGTTAACTTAATGTGGCGTAAAATGCCAGGCACAAGCAATGAGCCACTAAAAAATACTTTACAAATCAGCGAGCTAACTTACTTTTAAATACGATGCAGTCAAAACACAAAGTCTTTGGGTTTTGACTGTTTTTTGTTATGGTTTAATCACTTACAAAAAGAAGCACCTATTATGCTCAAACATCCTTTCTATAAATACAGCTTTTTTATTCTACTTATAATAGATATTGCTTATGCCATTGGGCTCATAATTGCTAACTCTACACCTTTTACTGCGGGTAGTGCACTCGCAGCCGCCGTGTGGTTTGTTACTTTTTACTGGGTGCCGGTGTGGAGTGCGGCAGCGGTTATTTTTTACCTGCGCAATAAACACATTCATAAAATAGCGTTTGAATGGGTAATTGCCGTTATGTTTATGGCACTCGGTAATGTACTTACTGATACAGTGCTCACAGCGCTTTTTGAAGGGCATAAGTCCATGGGGGTATTTGTTGTATTTAACGGCTTACTTTGGGGCTCGTGTATTTACTTTACCAGTATTTTTATTGAGAGCAAAAAGCGCGCAACAGCCGAAAAACACGCACTTAAACAAGCCCAACTTGCTACATTGCGCTACCAGTTAAACCCACATTTTATGTTTAATAGCTTAAATACAATTTCGGCTTATATTCATACAAAGCCCGATTTAGCCGATGAAGTACTGCATGAACTGGCTGATATTTTAAGGTACTCGCTTGATACTGCCGAGCAACAGCAAATACCTTTACAACAAGAGCTGACAATAATAGAAAAGTACCTAAATATTGAAAAAGCACGCTTTGGCGATAAGCTTCAGGTTAATTACCACATTCCTAGTACGCTTAAAAACATATCGCTACCACCGCTGCTTATTCAGCCCATAATTGAAAACGCCATTAAACATAACGCCAAACAAACGTCGTTAATACTTAATATAACGCTCAGTGAGCTGCCTAACGGCGTTAAAATACAAATTAGCGATAATGGTAAAGGGTTTTCGAGCGAGGTAATAAAACACGGCCATGGCAGTGGTGTAGGGATGAAAAACATATTAAAACGCGTTAAACAACTTGGCAAAAGTAAGGTATTCCTCAGCAATAATAATGGTGCAGTGGTTACGTTGGAGCTAACACTATGAGCAATAAAAGCCAGCCAAATACAGTCGCTAAAATGCGTGTATTATTTGCTGATGACGAGCTTCCCGCTCGCGAAAAATTAAGCCATCAATTAAGCTTAATGGAGCATGTTGATGTAGTGGGTATGGCTACAAATGGTAAAGAGGCCATAACATTAATAAATGAGCTAAAACCTGATGTGGTATTACTTGATATACAAATGCCTGAAATTAACGGCTTAGAACTTATTGATTTACTTAACTACCAGCCCATTATTATTTACACAACCGCGTATGACCAATTTGCGATTGAAGCATTCGAGAACGCCTCAACAGATTACTTACTAAAACCTTTTCCTATTGCTCGGTTAAAAAAAGCACTCGCCAAAGCGCAGCAGCAACTTGAGCAACAGCGTGCCCACTGCCAAGTTAACAGCCAAGTTAACAGCCAAGTTAACAGCCAAGAACACGAGCAAACCTTTGCATTAACCGAAAACACATTAAATAAGTTAATTAGTAAAAGTGGTGAGCGTATATTTTTACTCTCCCCAGGTGACATTAAATTTATTAAATCGGAGCAAGGTAATAGTTTGGCATGGAATGGCGACACATTTCATCATTTAAGCGATACGCTCGACCAGCTTGAACATGCCTTAGTAGCAAAAAACTTTGTGCGAATTCATCGAAGTTATTTGGTTAACGTTGACCACATTAAAGAAATACAACGTTGGTTTAACGGTAAGCTAATGGTGATTGTAAATGATGATATTAAATCTGAGCTAAGCACAAGCAGAGCCGGTGCCGATAAACTAAAGCAATTACTACACATTTAACGTATCTAAAAATGCGTTACTGATCATTGCTCGAATACACACTTAAAATAGGAAACTTATATTCCGCAAACGATACCGTTACCGACTGTGTTTGGTTGCCATTAAAGCCTAACTTAAATTCATTGGGTGTTAGCCTGCTGCCATCTGCAAACAGCGCTAATAAATGATCCTGATTAAGTTCACGCTTGCCAGAGGCTAAATTAGTAAGGGTAATAACCGCCCAACGCTCCCCTTCTTCGTTGCTCATAAGTACATAGTTTACAATTGAAAAGTCAGACTTTTTAGGCGTTATATTGTTATCGTTTGGAAACGACAACTGCATACTATTTGGTATGGCTCGGTCTACGTTTAGTACATTATTTTGCGCTGCAAACACATTGGCGCAAAGTATTAATAAAAATAATAAGCTAAAGACAATTTTTGCCACACTTAAAGTCCTTTTAAATTTAGATGCTTGATTAAAATTTATACTCGCAGTTTTTACCTATTATGTAAACACTCTATTAAAAGCTCAGTAAATTAACTAAGCCCTCATTCAGTGTCACCCCATTAGTATTAATACTTTGCGGCACGTTAATAAACACACGGTTATTAAACAGGAGTAAATTACATGGCAACCACACCTAAAAATTCACATGAGGTTAGTAACGCGCAATCGGCTTTATTAAACCCAGAGCACAGCATTCAAGTACGAGGCGCGCGTGTTCATAACTTAAAAGATGTGGATGTAAACTTGCCCCGTAATTCACTTGTTGTTTTTACCGGTATATCAGGCTCGGGTAAATCATCGCTCGCCTTTGGAACATTGTTTGCCGAATCGCAACATCGCTATCTTGATTCGGTATCCCCTTATGCACGCAGATTAATAGACCAAGTAGACGAGCCTGATGTAGATTCAATTGAAGGGCTGCCACCCGCGGTAGCCCTGCAACAACAACGTGGTGCACCCTCGGTACGCTCATCGGTAGGGAGTGTGACCACTATTTCTAACGCGCTGCGAATGCTTTACTCACGCGCAGGCGAATACCCCAATGGGCAAAGCATACTGTACGCCGATGCGTTTTCGCCCAATACGCCACAAGGCGCCTGCCCAGAATGCCACGGTATTGGCCGTGTATTTAACGTAACCGAAGAGCTGTTAGTGCCCGACCCTACTAAATCAATTAAAGAGCGCGCTATAGCCGCATGGCCGCCAGCTTGGCAAGGTAAAAACCTAAGCCGTATTCTCACCTCGTTAGGTTACGATATTAATAAACCGTGGAATACCCTGCCTAAAAAAGCCCGTGATTGGATTTTATTTACCGACGATACACCCACAGTGCCCGTGTTTCCTGAGTACACGCTTGAACAAACCCAAGCGGCGATTAAAAATGAAGAAAGCCCTAGCTACATGGGTACCTTTATAAGTGCTAAACGTTTTGTTTTACAATCGTTTGCGAGCACTCAAAGCCCACGCACTAAAAAGCGCGTATCGCAGTATATGCAAATATCACAATGCCCGCAGTGCGAAGGTAAAAAGCTTAAAAAAGAGTCGTTATCGGTTAAAGTAGCGGGGCGTGATATAGGTGAGATTTCGCAATTAACACTCAATGAGCTGGCAGATAAATTAAGATTTGCCGTTAGTAACCCCGCTAAAAGTAACGCTGCAAATCCCGAAAAAGCCATAGTTGCAAAGCGTATAGCAGGCGACATTCTTAAACGCGTAGAAGCACTCACCAAACTTGGTTTAGGGTATTTATCGCTTGAGCGCACCACTCCATCGTTATCGCCGGGTGAGTTACAACGCTTAAGGCTTGCAACGCAAATTCGCTCAAAATTATTTGGCGTTGTGTATGTGTTAGATGAACCTTCGGCAGGTTTACACCCTGCCGATACTCAAGCTTTATTAGCCGCATTAGATGAACTAGTAGCCGCTGGTAACTCAGTGTTTGTAGTTGAGCACGACGTAAGTGTTATTCGCCATGCCGATTGGGTGGTTGATGTAGGGCCAAATGCGGGCTCCCGTGGCGGTAATATTGTTTATAGCGGCCCTGTTGAGGGCTTAAAGCAAATTAGCAGCTCACACACGAGCCAATACTTATTTAAAAATAACGAATCTCAGCAAGCTCAATTACAAGGTAAACAACGCCCAGCAAAAGCATGGCTTACGCTTAAAAATGTTGAGCGTAATAACTTACAAAAGCTTAATGTAGAATTTCCGCTTGGGGTTATTACAAGTGTTACAGGAGTCTCTGGCTCAGGTAAATCAAGCTTAGTAAGCCAAGCGCTTGTTGAGCTGGTTTACGATGCACTAGGGCAAAAATTGCAGCCACAAATACCTACCGATGAAGCCGAACTGCTCGAGCAAGAGCTCGATATAACAACCGGCGGGCAAATAACTGGGGGCATTGAGCACATAAAGCGCCTAATAACGGTTGATCAAAAAGCCATTGGTCGCACACCTCGCTCAAATCTTGCAACTTATACGGGTTTGTTCGATCACGTACGTAAACTGTTTGCCAATACCAAAGAGGCAAAAGCACGTAAGTACGACGCAGGCCGTTTTTCGTTTAATGTTAAAAAAGGACGCTGCGAAAATTGCGAAGGCGTAGGCTTTGTAAGCGTAGAGCTGTTATTTTTACCTAGCGTGTATTCGCCTTGCCCTGTGTGTAACGCCAAGCGCTACAACCAAAAAACACTCGAGATTACCTATAAAGATAAAACCATTGCCGATGTACTTAATTTAACCGTTGAGTCTGCGCATACATTTTTTGCCGATGAACCCGCTATTTTACGTGCGCTCAATGCGCTTTTACAAGTGGGCCTTGGCTATTTACGTTTAGGCCAACCTGCTACTGAGCTTTCGGGCGGCGAGGCCCAGCGCATCAAACTTGCCACAGAGTTGCAACGCACACAGCGCGGCGATACGCTTTATATTTTAGATGAACCAACCACAGGCCTACACCCAAAAGATGTAGCTATGCTAATGACGCAGCTAAATGGCTTAGTTGATGCGGGCAACACCGTCATTATGGTTGAGCACGATATGCAAGTAGCCAGTAACACTGATTGGGTTATTGATATAGGCCCAGGTGCGGGCGACGAAGGCGGAGTAATAGTTGCACAAGGTAAACCTGAAAGCGTCGCTAAATCCCCAAAAAGTAAAACGGCACCATTTTTAAAAGCGCAGTTAAATGACGCACGCGCTAATTAAAATGTTAAAAGCAATATGCATAATATAAAAAGAGCCTAGGGCTCTTTTTATTAGTCTAAGGCTAACCAAACGCCTACAAGCATCATTAAACTGCCTGCTATACGGTTCATCCATTTAATATTATCGCCTCGGGCTAAAAACAGACGCAGGCTTTTACCACCCGTTGCGTAAGCTAACATGCTTACAAATTCGGTTACCATAATTACGCTAAGTAAAATCACTAATTGTGGCGCAACGGCCTGATCAACATTAATAAACGGTGGGAGTAGTGAAATCATAAACGCCCACCCTTTAGGGTTAGCAACAGCGGTAATAAACCCTTGCGTAAAAAGCGACTGCCTACTTACATCGGTTGGGCTGTGTGTATTAACCGACATTTTACCTTTAGCGCGCCACATATTTACGCCAATATAAATTAAGTACGCGCCGCCTACCCACTTTAGAATAGCAAACGCATCTGGGTAATTTAGCATTACACTTGCAACACCGAGTACCGCAGCAACGGCAACGGTTGCTACGCCTAATAGCTCACCTATCATCATCCATAAGGTTCGGCGCACACCGATGCTCATGCCGAGTGTCATGGCAAGGGTCATACACATACCTGGGGTGATAGATACAAAAAAGAAGGTAGGAATAAAAACCGCAAGCGCTGCTACATCAATCATTAATTTACTCTCGTATTAAAACAAAAACGCGGCTATAAGTAGCCGCGTTTTGCTTACTTATGTTTATTACTATTGCCCAGTACTTGCCTCTGGTTCAGTAATTACCTCTACAGGCTCTGCTGTATCATTTAACAAATACTTATCTAACCACTGCTCTTGTTCCCACAGTACGTGTAATAAACTTTTACGTGCGCGGTAACCGTGGGCTTCGTAAGGAAGCATAACTAAGCGAGCGTCTTTACCTAAGCCTTTAAGCGCTGCGTACATGCGCTCACTTTGCATTGGGAAGGTGCCTGAATTAGGATCTTCTTGACCGTGAATCATCAGCATTGGCTCATTGATTTTTTCTGCGTGAAAAAACGGCGACATATTAGCGTACACACTTTGTGCTTGCCAAAAGTCGCGCTCTTCACCTTGAAAACCAAACGGCGTTAATGTGCGATTATACGCGCCACTGCGGGCAATACCGGTTTTAAATAAATCACTATGAGCCAACAAGTTTGCGACCATAAATGCACCGTATGAGTGCCCTGCTATGGCTATTTTGTTTTTATCAGCAATACCCTTATCAACTAACACATCAACGGCTGCTTGCGCGCTTGCTACAAGTTGTGTTCTAAAGTTATCGTTTGGTTCACTGCCATCAATACCTACAATCGGCATTTTAGGGTCGTCAAACACGGCAATACCTTTAGCAAGGTAAGGCATTGGGCCCCAATAGCCAATGTAAGTAAATTCATAAGGCGACTCGCGAACTTGCGATGCTACGGCTTTATCTTTGTATTCAAGCGGATACGCCCACATAAGTACTGGTAACGGGCCTTGGGTTACGTCGTAGCCTGGTGGTAAATAAAGTGTGCCTGAAAGCTCTACGCCGTCATCGCGTTTGTAACGTAATTGCTCTTTTGTCACCCCTTTAAATGCAGGGTATGGGTGAGCAAAATTAGTTAATTGGGTAAGCGTATCATTATCTAAATCACGAATAAAAAAGTTAGGCTGCTCAGTTTTAGACTCTCGCACAGTTATAAAGCGCTCGCCTTCATCGTCAAGCAATGCACGAACACGCTCGTAGTATGGCGCTTGTGATTGCCATAAACGCTTGCTGCTATTTGTTTTTACATCGTACCTGTCTAAAAACGGAATATTACCTTGCTCTGATGCGCCATTGCCGCGCAGGTACATATAGCGCCCACCAACAATTTTAATCACGTTGGCGCCTAAATCGTTGCGCTCGTAAATAAAGCTACCTGGGTCTTTATACGCATCGTTATAGCTTCGCTCTGAAAACAGCACGCGGTTTTTATCGGCATTACGCGGTTGAATAACAAATGTACGTACTTGGCGGTCGCTAAAGCGCCAGTCGCTAAGCATGGCAACATTTTGGTTACCCCACTCAATACCTGCAAAACGGCGCTCTACTTTAGCAAACAGTTTAGGCTCGCGTTTAAACGGCGCACGTAAGCTGTAAATATAATCATGGTGCTTAACATCGGTTTTCATGTCGCCGCCATCTTGCGCCTCGGCCCAAATAACTTCAGCGCCTTGATCCGCGCGCCATTCAAAGTTGCGTCGGCCAGTGCGAACACTGTCGTAGCCTTGCGGAATGTTATCGGCAAGTGGCTGTTTTACAAGTTCGGCTAATGCATAACCGCGCATGCCCCATATTTGCCATGTACTCGCAAACCGGCTGTACGGTACTTGGTACGAAAACGGCTCGTTTATCGCAGCCACTAATATATTGGTTGAATCGGGCGATACCGAAAATGACTTAAATAATGCAGGGCTACCAATAGCTTGTGTATTGCCATCAAGCGTTACGTAAGCTAATTGCCCTTGGCCGTAAAATTTAAACTGTGCTTCGTCAAAGGGGCTGGTTAATAAGTTTTGATAGGTACGCGCAGGGGCTTTTTCGCCTGTGCTTTGCTGTATAACAGGCACTACATTTTGACTACTGTTTTTAAGCGCGGGCTTACCTATATTAACCGCTAAATTTGCAACCAGTGCGCTGCTATCGGGCAGCCATTGGTAGGGCGTAGCGGTAATAACCGAGTTAAGCGCTGCGTTTGAGAGTATTTTTGCTTGCTTTGTCTCTACACTGTAAAGCCATAAATTTGCTTGGTTTTGTTGCTCTACAACAAACGCTAAATATTTACTATTAGATGACCATTTAGGCGAGCGAATAATACCGTTTGGTAAATTGTTAATATTAATAACGGTGCCGCTTTGCACATGCTTTAGCTCAACAGCGCTGTATTTAGCACTTACACGCGAACGTGAAAAATTAGCAGGGTTAAGCTTTATACCTGCAAGTTTAAGCTCATCTTTGGCAAGCTCATCTAGTGTTACTACGCGCTTTCGCTCAAATAAAGCAAGCCACTGGCCATCGCTCGATAAAAAACTAGTCGGTGCTAATTTGGCATCTACCACAGCAGCAAGCTCTGGCGAAGGTGTTTGATAGCCTTGCTCAGCATAACTGCTTGGCATTATTACAACACAACAAATAAAGGCAACTAACAGCCTAAATGCGTTCATGTTTTTATCCTTTTGTTATTTTTAAGATTATAAAAGGTATATAAACATGTTTTGCCCTGTTCATAAAGTATTAAGCTTTAAATTGCAGGGCTAAAAGATGACTTAAATGCATTATATACGCTACACTACGCAGCTATTTACTCATTACTGTGCGCTTAAAATTCCATGCCTAATAAAGCTAAATCGGTCACTATTTTTGATGTTGCTCACCACGCGGGGGTGTCTAAATCGACTGTGTCGCTGGTGCTTACGCACAGCAATAAGGTAGCCGATAAAAGCAAACAAAAAGTGTTACAAGCCATTGAAGAGCTAGGCTATGTGTATAATCGTGATGCTGCAGCTATGCGCTCTGGGCGCACTAACTTAGTGGTTGTAGTAATTGACGATTTAACAAACCCGCTTATGGCATTGCTTGCTAAAAATATAGAGCAGGCTTTAAGCGAGGCTTTTTTTCAAGCCATTATTGTTAGTAGTAACAACAGCGTAGAGCGCCAAACGCAGCTAATAAATAATTTAAAAGAATACAAAGTAGCTGCATTTATAATTTGCCCTGTGGAAAATACCTGTGCACAGTGGCTCGACAACCTTACTACTGCCTACCCTGTCATTAGCCTAATGCACGAAGTGGCCTACAGCTCAGCCCCGTGTGTTTTGCCCGACTACACTAAAGCAAGCCACCTAGTCACATTGCAGCTAATAAATGAGTCGCCTAAAAACATGCTGTTTATAGGGGATGAAAGCTTATCGGCACAGGCTTTATTAAGTGGCTTTAATAGCGCGTGTCAAAAACACAATATAACCCCCGAGCCTGCAATTACGTGCACAAAAAGCACCCCATTACATGCTAAGCAAGTATTTAGTAACACATTACTTAATAAGCCGAGTATTGACGCGGTAGTATGCGCTAACACTGTTATTGCACATGGCGTTTTAAGCGCCGCCCCGCATTTAAAAAACAGTATAGTGAGTTGCTTACATATTCCTGATATTACCGAAATGCAGCCTCGCTTTACTAGCGCTAATATAAGCACACAAGAGCTTGCTAAGCGCAGTATTTTAGTGCTGCAAGAACAACTCCAAACACACACAGCACCAGTAAAAACGCTGGTAAATGTAAACCTTCAAATTAGAGAAACACCGTAATGAAAAAAGTGCTGGTAATTGGTTACGTATGGCCAGAACCAAATTCGTCTGCTGCGGGTACGCACATGATGTCGTTATTAAACGCGTTTAAAGCGCAAAATTGGCAAGTAGAATTTGCCACCCCAGCACAACGCACCGAGCACATGGTAAACCTAGACGAGTACGGTATTACCAGCCAAAGCATAGCCCTAAACTGCGAAAGCTTTGATGAGTACGTTAAAGCGTACAATCCAGATATAGTGATGTTTGACCGCTTTATGATGGAAGAGCAATTTGGCTGGCGTGTAGACAAACATTGCCCTAATGCCATTAAAATTCTCGATACAGAAGATTTACAATGCCTACGAAATGCGCGCCACGAAGCGCATAAAGGCGAGCGCGAGTTTACCACCAACGATTTACATTCCGACATAGCAAAACGCGAAATAGCGGCTATTTTGCGCTGCGACCTCAGCTTAATTATTTCAAGCTACGAAATGGAATTGCTCAATAGTGTATTTAAGGTCGAACCAAGCTTATTACACCATTTACCGTTTATGGTCGATTTAAGTGCATTACCTAAAACCACAAAAAGCTTTGATGAACGCGCGCACTTTATGACCATAGGTAACTTTAGACATGCCCCCAACTGGGACGCCGTGCTGTATTTACAAAAAATATGGCCGCTTATTCGCAAGCAACTACCAAAAGCCGAGCTACACATTTATGGCTCTTATCCGCCCCCAAAAGCAACTGCACTTAATAACCCTAAAACAGGGTTTTTAATAAAAGGCTGGGCCGACGACGCCTATGAGGTAATGCAAAGCGCGCGCGTGTGTTTAGCACCGCTTCGTTTTGGCGCAGGTATAAAAGGCAAGCTGCTAGAAGCGATGATAATGCAAACGCCCAGCGTTACCACTAATATTGGTGCAGAGGGAATGCACAACGATTTACTTTGGCCTGGTAAAGTGGCTAATAATACCGACGATTTTGCAAATGCAGCCGTTGAGCTTTACACCAATCAAGCCGATTTTGAACACGCGCAACAAGCTGGCAAAACACTACTTAATACCCTGTACGACAAAGTAAAATTAAGCACGGGGTTAATTAATAAAATTGACTCAATAAGCAAGGATTTAAAAGCGCACAGGGAAAAAAACTTCACAGGACAAATGTTAAAACACCATACTATGCGCAGTACGCAATATATGGCGCAATGGATTGCTGAAAAAAATAAAAAATTAGATTAAAAATGACTAGACTCCTACAAATTTGTGTTTAAAATCGCGCCCATTACAAATGGGCGTTTTAGCCTATACTTTTAGCTAATTTATTTACTCACTGGTCCATACAAGATTTGAAAACTGCAACCTTTACTGAAAAGCGCAAATTTATCGTTAAATTAGGTAAAATGCTACACAAGTACGGCACCCCTGCGTACCGTTTAGAAGCACACTTAATGGAAGTGGCCACCTACTTAGGGCTTAAATCGTCTTTTGTTATGTCGCCAACTTCAGTAACGTTTGTAATTTGGACTGATGGCCACGAAGACGAATACACCCACGTGGCACGCGTAGACCCGGGCGATCACGACTTAGGCTCACTAGCCGATACCGACGATTTGGTAAATCAAATGCTCGACGACAAGCTCACTTTACAAGAGGTTGATGCCCAGCTTGATGCCATTTACGACATGCCAAATCCGTACAACAAACTCGTAACCGGTATTGCGTTTGCAACGTCGGGTGGCGCGTTTGCTATGTTAATGGGCACCAGTTGGACAGACGTTATTTGGTCTGGGTTACTCACCTTAGTTGTATATTTATTTGTGTTATGGTCAAGTCGCTCTAAACGTGTTGCACATATGCTTGAGCCACTTGTAGCCATTATTTCAGCTATATTAGCTTGTGCGGTAAGTGTGTATATAACCCCCGAAATTAATATACGTTTAGTGGTGCTTTCAGCCATTATTGTATTTATACCAGGCCTAGCCCTTGCACTTGGTTTAGCCGAACTTGCAGCTAGGCATTTGGTGTCGGGAACTGCGCGGGTAATGGACTCGTTTATGCTATTGTTTAAATTGTACTTTGGTGCATTTATTGGCATAGGCATTGGCTTTGCCATTTTCGGCCAAGCAGACTTTGTGCAACCTGAGCCTCTTCCTAAATGGACTGCTTGGCTAGCAATACTTCTGCTTTGTAGCAGCTTAGTTGTTATATTTAGAACTAAAATTAAGCATGCGGGCTGGTCTATCGCATCTGGTTTTATAGCCTATGGCACGAGTATTGGCTCAGCAATGTACCTTGATTATACGTTAGGTACATTTGTTGGTGCGCTCTCGGTTGGTGTATTTAGTAACTTATTTAATCGCGTTGCAAATGCCCCAGCCTCCATTGTTGCCATGCAGGGCTTAATTGTACTGGTACCCGGCAGTAAAACTTATATTGGCTTAAACTCGCTTATTGAAGGCCAAGATTTTGTTTATGCTGAACATATAGGCCAGCAAACGTTTTTAATATTTATGTCGCTTGTAGCAGGGCTCATATTTGCAAACGTGGCTTTACCGCCTAAAAAAAGCTTATAAACTCGTTACAACTAATAAGCCCGTTAACTTTGTAACGGGCTGTGTTGTTTAAACTGCTATTCGTTATGGGGGATGGTTAGTACAATTTTTCCTACGTGTAGTTTTTGTGCAAACACCTTTTGCGCCGTAACAATTTCACTCAGTGGGAATGTTTGCGCCACTATGGGCTTAATTTTTTCTTGTTCAATAAAGTTAACTAAGCTTTTAAATACCTCAGGCTCTATAACTGTACAGCCAAAAAAAGTTAGATCTTTTAAGTACAAAGTACGTATATCAAGCTCTACTAATGCCCCGCCTATAGCGCCCGACACCGCATAACGCCCTTTTGGCTTTAATACTTCCAAAAGCGTCGGCCATTGCTCGCCAGCAACGAGGTCAATGACTACATCAACACTGTTTTTACCTATAGCTTGAATTAAATCATCTTCACGAAATATAACCTTATCGGCACCTAACTCTTCAAGCTGCTGTGCCTTACTTTTACTTGTAATAGCAATAACAAAAGCACCACGCGCTTTAGCTAATTGCACCGCCGCAGAGCCAACCCCGCCCGAGGCCCCCGTAATTAAAACAGTTTCCCTTGGCTGTGGGTTTGAGCGAAATAGCATGTTTTCGGCTGTAGAATATGAGCACGGAAAAGATGCCAGCTCAGCATCACTAAAGTTACTATTAATTTTATACGCATGAATAGTGTCAACGCGCGTAAACTGTGCAAAACCACCATCGCACTCTGAGCCAAAGTACCACGGTGCTTTTAGTGTTTCGCCGTTAGCTTTAATTAAACATGGCTCAACTATTACTCGCTCACCAATACGGTTTGGATCTACGTTTTTACCAACAGCCACAATCACACCGCACACATCTGCTCCCTGAATACGTGGAAAAACAAACGCATCACCAGACCAACTTGCATCGTCCTTACTGCTTTGTTTTTTAGCGTACCAAGCTGTGCGAGTATTAAGATCGGTGTTATTAACACCCGCCGCCATAACTTTTATTAGTACATCGGTTTGTGCAAGCGTTGGCAGCGGTAAGTTAGTTGCATACTTTAATACATCAAAATCGCCATGTTCGGTAAGCTGTACGCCATGCATTGTAGTAGGTAAATTTGCCATTAATAGCTCCATTATATTAATTTAAGAATACTGTTTTTTGCTGATGTTACCGCCTCATCGCCCATAACTGGCCACGCACTCGACACGCCTTCGTGTAACAAAAACAGGCTACTAGCCAATGATGAATTTAACCCTTGCTCACCTAGCAGTTTTTTTACGTCATTTTTATGAGTTTGCACCGCATGGCTAATAGCTTCATCCTCAGGAAACGCCGACAGCGCATTGATAGATAAACAGCCGTTAGGCGCAAATTCCACCATCCACCCTTTTAGCTGATCAAACATGTGCAAAACCGCCTCTAAGCCCGGAGCCGGCACATCTTTGAGTAAAAAATTAATATAGCGATTATGGCGGTACTCTAGCGCAGCAATGATCATTGCCTGCTTTGACGGATAGTATTTATAGAGAGTGCGCAAACTAACGCCACTGAGCTTTTGCAGCTTAGCTACGCTTGGCTCAGCAAAACCATGTTGACTAAAAGCCACCTCAAGCGCAGCTGCTATTTCTTGTTTTAGCATAGTATTTAACCTGTGTAGAATGAATGCTCTACTCAATATTGTAGAGCATTCATTCTACATGTCAACCAATACAGATTTATACAAAATAATTACTTTGACACCCATCTTAAAATTTAAAAAATAATAACTATGACACCCATTATAAAATTAAGATGAGGAAAGCCCTCGAGTTCAAATATAAATAATAATATGATGACACCCACTCTAATTATTTATAACAAACAATGTAGTGAGAAATATTTGGTTGGGGCTATATGTTGAGATGTTGAGTGGTAATAGAGATGTTTAAATTTATAGACTTGAGCTTTTTATCGTAATCTTATGGCCATTAAGAAACTTAACGCAGCGTAAAAGCTCAGCAAAGCTAAGTGACATACTATTTATTTAATGGTTTTATTAGGCTAATAATTTTTTACTGTTTGAATAGCTAGGCCTTCGCTTAATAGCTTGATGTTTACAATAGCTATCTAATGAACTTATACGCCCCACCGCTCCATGAAAAATGTTGCCAAATTTAGTTGTAAGTTTTAACCAGTTCTCTGGCGCTATATTCAAACGTATCAATAATTCAGGTGTTGAATGCGCAATAAAACCTATTTTATTAGCACGAACACACCGGCCTGTTAATTCAACTAACTCTAAATATGTTTTTAATTCGAATGGTAAACCTTTTGGCATGTATTTTTTGGGTTTACCCGCAAAGCGTAATAACTGTTTTGGCTGCTTAACTTTTAACGACTGGTCGCTTTTAGAAGCAATTAATTGTATGCGTTGTTTTACGCTTGTAAAGTGCGAACCCTCAGGCGTGACAGCCGCTTTGGCGCGTATTGGGTTTAAATCTACATATGCCATGCACGCTAACAAAGCAGCTTCATCTAGTAACGCTTGAGATTTAAACCGTCCTTCCCAAAACCGGCCTGTGCAGCCATCTTCTTTGTTAGCTCGCCTTGCAATATTTTCATTCAATACACGCATAAACCAACTAATACTACTTAATCGTTCACGGTACTGTTTTATGCTTTCGTTTAAAAACCAACGCTCGGTAGCCGATAGCTTCTCACCACTTGTAAATTTATGTGTGATAGCAGTGCCTTTAAAAAGCTTCTGCCAACGAATTGCTATTGCTCTATCGTTTAACCTATTCGCCTTATTATCATCTACATGCAACACTATATGAGTATGATTACTCATAACGGCATATGCACATACATCTATACAAAAAACCTTTGCGAGGGTGATAAGCTTTTCCTCTACCCATTCTCTTCGATGCGCATAACTTTGCCCAGTAAAGGGGTCTTCACCACACAAATAGGCACGGCGAACACAACGGGAAATACAGTGATAATATTTTGTATCTGCCAAACTTATTTGGCGCTTACGAGCAATAGCCATTACAAAACCCTGTTTATCATTTAATCTAAAGCGTAGTTTGAACCAGTGTTTTATACAATTATCTAATGGGTGTCTTTTTATTATTTAGGTAGGTGTCTAAATTAGTTTTTAGATGGGTGTCATGACTATTATTTTTAGATGGGTATCATGTCTATTATTTAGTAAATCCCATACTTATTTGCGAGATAAGGCTATATTTAATGTTCGCGATGAGACTGACCGAATAAAGTATTAACTTATTATTTACAAGCAATGCTATAGTTAGCCAATTAGATTTAAGTTTTAATTCAGAAAACAATAAATGACGAACAATTCAATAACAAAAATTAACCCGTTATGCCTTTGCTTGTTCGGGCTCGTTTTATTTTTAATTACCAGTTACTCATCATTTGCTAATAGTTCTTCACTAATTTCATCTGATATAAAATCAATCCAAAGCCTGCTGGCTGATATAAAATCCAACAAGCTAGATTACCTTTTGCACCAAAAAGAGCTAACCTACGCTTATAATGTCACTAAACATACAAAGCACAAACAGTTGCACCTTGAAGCGGCAGCCTTATATTCAGAGCTACTTTTTAGACAAGAAAAATACACCGCACTGAGTACTCATTTACTTGAGTACTTAAATAATACTGATCTTATTAATTATAAAAGTAGTCACCTGCTACTTTTAGAGGTTCAGCTTAAGCTTTATGCAATTAACAAAGAGCTAAGTAATGCGCAATCGCTTGCTAAGCAGCTTCAAATCCAGGTAAAACAACTCGCTCCTAACGAGCAAATTATTATTTTTCGGGCTATGGCCTATTACTACACCGAAACCGACGAACTTAAAAAAACATTAAGCGCAGCATTAATAGGGTTAGAGCTTGCTATAAAAGAAGAAGACATAGCCTCGCAGGGCTACTTTTTCAGAAAAATTGCCGACGCTTATAACTACCTCTACAAAGATGATAAAGAAAAAGCCATTTATTATGCCCAAAAAGCGGTCGATGCCTACGAGCAAACAAACGATGGTCTATTTACTGCAAAGGCTTATTGGAGCTTAGGAAATGTATTACTAGAGGTCGGTCAGCCTAAAAACGCGCTTGTATACTTAAATAAAGCGCTGGCTTATTTTAGTAAAGTGAATATGAAAAAAGGGTTAGCCTTTGCTCAATATTCTATTGCAAATATTCAATACCTGCAGGGTAATTACGATACGGCTTTAATACTCGCAAACAAAAACATTGCACTTGCAAGCTCCGCCGGCATTAACGATATGCATTTAGCCTCAATGATTTTATTATCAGACATTTACATTAAACAAAATTTATTAAATAAAGCCAACCAAGTAAACGACGAGGTATTTTTAAATCTCGATAAATTTAGTCGCAGCATTTATAAGGCTGATTTTTTAAGCAAACGCTATAAATTAAAGCGTCAACTTAACTACACCGAGGATGCCTTTAACGCCATTGAAGATGAGCTTGCTTATACAATAAAACATTACGAAGCCACCAGCGAAACCAATATAAAAACCTTGCAGGTTAAATTTGAAGTAAAAGAAAAAGAAGACAAGATTTTACAGCTAGAATACGAAAAAAACATAAACAAATTGCAAGCAACAGAAGAACACCAACAAAAAATAATTTGGCGGTTAAGTGCATCTATTGCCTTTATTGTGGTGATCGTATCGCTATTTTTATTTTACCGACAAATGCGCCAACGTAAAAAATACCATGCTATAGCATTAACCGACTACCTAACTAACAGCTTAAACCGACGTGGCATACTACAAAAAGCTGATGAGTGCTTATCCCAGCAGAGCCTAGCAATAGCTATTGTCGATTTAGATTACTTTAAAGCTATTAACGACAAATTTGGCCACGATATAGGAGATTTAGTACTTATAAACTTTGCTCAAGCAGCAAAAGACACTCTAAATACTACTAACAAGTTTGGACGCTATGGCGGCGAAGAGTGGTTATTTGTTTTAAAAACGCAAAATCGCGATAAAATAAACAACTTTTTCAAAAATCTTGAAAATAAGTTAGCGCAGTACTGCAGCGATATTGAAGCATTGCCAAGTAAAACACACATTACCTTTAGTGCTGGTGTGGCAATAAGTCATGCTAAAAGCGACTCACTAAGTGAGCTCATTAAACGTGCAGACCAACAGCTCTATAAAGCAAAAGAAAATGGCAGAAACCAAATAGCAATCGCGTAAATATACGTTATTACTGCCCTTCTATAATCATTTGTTTTATTTTTATCGCTTTTTCAAAGTGATCTAACTTATGGGTGTGTATCCACCACGTAGCGGCTTGCATCAGCAGCTCTGGATTGTCGTTTTTATTTGCAAAAAAAGCGTAAAAAGAAAGACCTACGTTTTCGCCTTTGGCTGCTATTTTTTTATCGCATACAGCTATAATTTTTGCTTTTAGTTCTTCCTGCATACATACCTTATTTAATTGTATTTTAATTATCTAAATATACCGTTTAAAAAACTAACAATTAGCTGTAAAAGACTTCTATCAACAATACTATGATTCTCAAACTCTTTATTAGGCGTATTTACTTTTGTAGCTTTGCATTCATTATTTAGCGGCTCATTTTTATGTATATTGGTTTCATAAGCTATATCAGCTTGCTCCATACATTTTGCAGAGCCCGCATAAGGCTTTGCCGCACAGCCCGTTAAAAATATACTCAGCAATAATAAAGCTAAAACCGCTTTCATCATCCATCCTATTTTATGCACCCTTTTGCTTTAGATTATAGCTGTAAGTTTGCTTAGTTAGTCGGTTATCAAAACAAGTAGATCAATAAAAAACACACCTACTTCATCTACAAAAGCGTCGTCTTTAGCATCCTTTTTTATTTGAGCGCTAATACATTCATTGTAAACCTTTAAGCTTGTTTGAATTCCCTTTAGCTCGGTCATTTCAGCTTCTTCTCTACATAAACGGCTACTGTAATGCGATGCTGTAGTACATGCATTTAATAACACACACAATATTAATGCTGTAGTGGGGCTTTTTAAGTTCATCCTTAAACTATCCTAATATCTAAAGTTTTATAAAAAATATATAAGGCGAGTATTTTCAACTCGTACCTAAATAATGCGCCACTTTAACACCCCTTTAAAATACCCAACCAGTAAAAATATGTAAGCTTATGTAGCGTGATAAGCAACCTTCTTCTTTTAATCTGAAAAAATTGCAGCTTTTTATGTGTAAAAGTTACAGAGCAATTCTATAGCAAGCATTTATAATTCATTTAATTCATATATATCAACAGCTTAAACTTTGGCACTTCGCTTGCTTTTAAGTTTGTAAAGCAATTACAGCAAGGAAAGAGTTATGAATATTTTTGAAGCACTACGTCACGATCACGACAAACAACGCGAGTTAGTAGATGCTCTTATTCAAACGCACGGCGATACCACTGAACGCCACAAGCTAATGGACAAGCTAAAAACCGAATTAGAAGATCACGCAAAATTTGAAGAGCGTTATTTTTATAACCCACTTATGTTTGAAGATTTAACACATGAAAAAGCACGCCACAGCGTTGCCGAGCATCATGAAATTGACGAACTAATAGAACAACTTGAAGACACCGAAATGAGTTCATCGGCGTGGTTAGTTGCAGCTAAAAAACTGCACCACTTAGTACATCACCATTTAGATGAAGAAGAGCATGAGGTATTTCAATTAGCGGGTAAAGCCCTAACTGAGGGGCAAAAAGAAAGCCTAGCTAAACAATATAACGATGCCATGCATTAGTTTTAACTTAAACCAACTTCCATACACTCCCTTGTGTACTTATTGGTTATAAGCCTTACGGCTTATAACCATTTTTTTTGCTCTGCTACTTAATTGTAAATTTAACGTCTTGCTCGCGTAATAGGTAAAGTGCAAAACAGGCTGCCCACATTGGCCACGCTGTAAAAAACAATAAATTATTAAAGCCATCAATATACTGATTATAAGATGAGAGCGTAGATAAGCCGTGCATTACAAATATAACGCCATAAGTAAGGCGTTTTTTAATACCCGCTAAAAAAGCCAATACTAATATAAGCTGTAACGCCCCCAGTACATACGCAACCATATCTGTAGAGCCGCTGATCCCATAAAAGTGCTCAAAAATTCGTGCGCTGTGCCCTGGGTTAACAAACTTATCGAACGTCCACATAATCATTACAATAAATACGCCAAGGCGTAGCGAAAAAAGCGACCATTGCAGACGATTTTGAAAGTCAGTACCTGTTGTACCCGTCATAAAATTTCCTTAAAACTAAATAATCTAATGTGAAACTAGCAAGACCGCTTAACACATATTTTATTTCATTTTATGCATAACTTTTTAATAAATTGGGTGCGCTGCATTGTGCTTAAATGCGTATAAAACCGCTATTTGTAAGTTACAACCTTATTAAGACAATAACTAACTACAGCATTTATTAAACAATAAATAGTGCCTAAAACTGAATAACGCTTTAAAGCAATATGCTAGACTTTTAACGTTTCGTTCTAAAAAACAAAAAGAATTAATAATTGCTGAAAGTTATTCACAAACCTACAGGTCTTTATTGCCACATTAACACTAACCAAAATGAGAACCCTTTTGAAACATTCATATTTGGCACTTTTTATAGCTGCTTCACTCACACCTAATTTTTATGCTTATGCGGCACAATCTGTAGCTAATACCGACTCAATTGAGCGTATTGAAGTAGCGGGCCAAACGATTAAATCTCAAGGGCTTTCTGTAAAAGATGCCACTATTAACGGCCCCTTCGGCGACAACCTAGCATTGCAAGATATAGCTCGCTCAGTTACGCCTATTTCAAGCGAGCTGATAGAGCAATTAAACATTACAACCCTACAAGACGTACTAGCAGTTAGCCCAAACACATACTCTGCAAGTGGCTTTGGTGCGCCAAGTTTACCGACTATTCGTGGCCAACTGGGTGAGCTTTATCAAGATGGTACACGCCGCCAAGCAGGTAATAACGGCTTTGGCGTGCCGTTATCGTTCAACTCTATAGAACAAATAGATGTAGTAAAGGGTGCCCCGCCGGTTTTATTTGGTTCAAGCCAACGTAACGGTGGTTTTGTAAATTTACATTCTAAAGCTGCTTCTACAGATGAAAGTAAGGGTAAGGTTAAGCTCTCTGCAGGACGATGGGATCAATACAGCGCCCAAGTAGATTACACAGCGCCGATTATAAAAGACAAAGTTGGCCTTAGAGTAAGTTACGAGCACCTCGATGAAGGCAGTTACTACGATTACTCAGGCACTAAAAGCGACAGCTTGTTTGCAGCACTACGGATATTACCAGGCGACAAAAGCAGTTGGGATATTAACTTTGAGCTATACCAAGTTGAATTTACCGATAACGCCGGTATTAACCGCCCTACCCAAGCCTTAATTGATGATGGCCTTTATATTACCGGCCAAGGCGTGCAAGCCAATGGCAGTACCGTACCCGCAGCGGGTTCTATTGTGTCGCCTACTGGGCAAGTAAAAATAGATCGCAGCACCGTACTTACCGACCCTGATAACCAAAACGAAGCAACAACCTACTTAATTCACAGCATTTATAAGCGTGAGCTAAGCGCTAATGCCTCACTTAAAAACATTACGTATTTTCAGCATTTACAGCGTGAAGAAATAGCCCAAAACAGCTTTGTAGAAATTATAGACGGCGCTGATACAGCGCAAAACCGAACGGAGCTTACGTACCGCTGGAACAGTGACCAGCAAACAATTTTTGCTTTTGACGTGCGCTACAATAAAGTGCTCGGCTACAGCCAATTTACTACCGAGGCCGACTTACCAATTGATTTAACAGGCCCACTTTCAAACCGCCGCATTCCATTAACCGATGCACAAAAGGCGCGTTTAGTAGAGCTAAGTCCTGGTGTATTTGTATCGCCTGGCGGCCAATACGATTTAGATAACGATGGCAGCGGCGACTTTAACCTATCAGACACCACCGACTCACGTTCATGGCAAACAGGGCTTGCTATTCAACAAGACACAGATTGGGGCGATAAACTTCATACTAGCGTGGGTTACCGCATCGATTTTTACGATGTAGCAGCAAACGACCCTATTGCACCACAAGGCCAAGTTGCCGCAAGCGATAGCATTAACGAAACCCTGCATTCTGGCCAAGTTAGCTTTAATTATAAATTAAATGCCGATTACACCACCTATGGTGCAGCAAGTTATAACGAAGCAACATCAAACAGTATGGCTGGCGGTACATCGCTTGGCAGTGATAACACCATTAGCGCACAAAATTTTGCAACCGAAAACACATTAGTTGAGTTTGGCTTAAAGTACGCCCCAACCGACAGCGATTGGTACGCTGATGGCGCGGTATTTAGTCAGCGCCGCAGTTTACGTAATCGCGACGGCAGCAATACAGGTATTCGTACCACAGGTTTTGAAAGCCAAGTATTTTATGATGCTTACCCTTATTGGCTAAGTGCGGGTTACAGCTACATAGATGCTCGTTACGACAATTCTGCAAGCAGCCAAGATTCTGCTCAGGTAATCGATGCGTTTGACAATTCGCGTCCAGATATTATTGCAGGTACCGGTGTTGGCGCGCCAAGTTTTACCGCGTTTGCACCTTCAAACCGCCAAGTTCAGGGCATTCCTGAGCAGTCGTTCAGTTTTAACGGAAATTATTCAATTAATTCGAAATGGCAAATGGGTTTTTCAGGTCTATATACAAAGAGTTACCCATTAGACTTTTTGGCAACAGTTAAAATCCGTGATCAATACACGCTAAACGTTAATACTAGCTACGCATTTACGCCTAGCACTAAGTTGCGATTAGATGTAAACAACGTCACTAATCAAAAAAACTGGCGCCCAGTATTTGAAGGGGGTTACTTTGGCGCAACGCTGGCTTTTCCAGAGTTACCAATTAACGCAAAACTAACACTTTCACATAATTTTTAAGGACGTTTTAAGAGAGAGAACATGATAAAAAAACTATTTTTGATATTGATTGCAGCGGTCGTAATAGGCATGTTCTTTCACTTTAATTTACACCAGTTACTTACGCTTGAAGGCTTAAAAGGCTCTATGGAGCAATTTAACCAATATAAAGAACAATCACCATTATTGGTTTTTGGGGGCTTCTTTTTATTATACGTAGTGGTAACGGCTCTTTCTTTACCGGGTGCGGCTATATTAACACTGGCCGCAGGTGCGTTATTTGGCTTAGTTGAAGGCTTATTGGTTGCATCGTTTGCCTCTACGGTAGGTGCTACACTTGCCTTTTTAGTATCGCGTTACTTACTGCGCGATACAATTAAACAACGTTTTCCTGAGCGCCTAGACGCTATTGACGCAGGCGTTGAAAAAGAAGGTGGCTTTTACTTATTTACGCTTAGGCTAGTGCCAGTATTTCCGTTCTTTTTAATTAACTTATTGATGGGTGTTACTGCAATTAAAGCGTGGACCTTTTACTGGGTAAGCCAAGTAGGCATGCTGGCGGGTACATTTGTATTTGTAAACGCAGGTACGCAACTTGCGCAAATTGAAAGCTTATCTGGCATTTTATCGCTCGATCTTATTTTGTCGTTCGCTTTATTGGGTGTGTTCCCATTTATTGCTAAAGGAATCCTAAACGTGTTTAAAAAACGTCGCGTATACAAAAATTACACTAAGCCTAAAAAGTTCGACCGCAACATGATTGTTATTGGCGCTGGAGCTGGCGGCTTAGTAACAAGCTACATTGCAGCAGCCGTTAAAGCCAAAGTAACCCTAATTGAAGCCGGCGAAATGGGCGGCGACTGTTTAAACTATGGGTGTGTGCCAAGTAAAGCCGTTATTAAAAGTGCTAAAATTGCTGAGCAAATTCGCCACGGGGAACACTACGGCCTTGAAAACGCGACGCCGCAGTTTTCGTTTAAAAAAGTAATGGCACGTGTACATAAAGTTATTGCCGACATAGCCCCACACGATAGCGTTGAGCGTTACACAAACTTAGGTGTAGATGTGGTTAAAGGCTACGGTAAATTATTAGACCCGTGGACTGTTGAAATTAAACTTAACGATGGCGGCACGCAAACGTTAACTGCTCGTACAATTGTTATTGCAACCGGCGCACGCCCATTTGTACCTCCACTTCCTGGTATTGAAGAAACAGGCTATGTAACAAGCGATACGTTATGGACTAAATTTGCTGAGCTAGATGAAGCCCCTAAAAAACTGGTTGTACTTGGCGGCGGCCCAATTGGGTGCGAACTTGCTCAAAGCTTTGCACGTTTAGGCTCAAGCGTTACGCAAATTGAAATGGCTGAACGCATTATGATCAAAGAAGACCTAGAAGTGTCTACCTTTGCTCACGAAGCGCTTACCGAAAGTGGCGTAAACATTTTAACCTCGCATCAGGCACTGCGCTGTGAAGCACGCGATGGTAAAAAGTTCATTGTGGCAAAACATAACGATACCGAAATCGATATTGAATACGACGAGCTCCTATGTGCTGTTGGCCGAAGCGCTCGTCTTAAAGGGTACGGCCTTGAAGAGCTTGGCATAGAAACTAATCGCACTGTAGTCACTAACGAATACCTAGAAACGCTCTACCCTAACATTTTTGCGGCAGGCGATATTGTAGGCCCGTATCAATTTACGCATGTAGCCGCTCATCAGGGCTGGTACGCAGCAGTAAATGGCTTATTTGGTAACCTTAAAAAGTTTAAAGTCGATTACCGTGTTATTCCATGGACCACATTTATTGACCCTGAAGTAGCACGTGTTGGCTTAAACGAACAAGACGCTATTGATAAAGGCATAGATTATGAAATCACTCGCTTTGAATTTGAAGAGCTAGACCGCGCCATTACCGACAGCGCAACAAAAGGCTTTATAAAAGTAATTACCCCTAGGGGTAAAGACAAAATACTCGGTGTTACTGTGGTCTCTGAGCACGCTGGCGATTTAATTGCTGAGTTTGTACTGGCAATGAAACACGGTTTAGGCCTTAACAAAATACTGGGCACTATTCACAGCTACCCTACGTGGGCTGAAGGTAATAAGTACGCAGCGGGTGAGTGGAAACGCGCTCACGCACCTGAAAAAGTACTTAACATGCTTGAAAAATACCACACATGGCGCAGAGGCTAATATGTTTAAAACACCTTTAAAAGCGCTCTTGTTAGGGTCTGCTTTGCTTGCAACATCGTTTGCGAGCAATGCCCAAAACATGCACGACAGCTGGAATGCGTTATTAAACAATCATGTTGTAGCTATTAATCATGACCACAGCACAGAGGTTGATTATGCAGCAATTAAAGCTAAGCACAGCGAGCTTAAAACCTATTTAGATTCGTTATCGGCGGTTACGCAAAATGAGTTTGATAAATGGGAAAAACCAAAGCAGCTGGCGTTTTTAATCAACGCATATAACGCCTTTACTGTTGAGCTTATATTAACAAAATACCCAAACCTTAAATCGATTAAAGATTTAGGCAGTTTTTTTAGCTCACCATGGAGCAAAGAGTTTGTGCCATTACTTGGTAAAACTCGCAGCCTTGATGATATAGAGCATGGTTTAATACGTGGCAGTGGTAAATACAACGACCCACGTATTCACTTTGCTGTAAATTGTGCAAGTATTGGCTGCCCTGCACTTCGTGAAGAAGCGTATACTGCTGATACATTAGAAGCACAACTACAAGAGCAAACGGTACGTTTTTTATCAGACACAACCCGTAATATAGCGCAAGACAACACGCTCAGTGTGTCTTCAATATTTAAGTGGTACGGCGATGATTTTGAACAAGGTTTTAAAGGTGCAAACACATTGCAGCAGTTTTTTTTGCAACACCCTAAAGCACTTAACTTAACCCCTGCACAGCAAATAGCCCTTAAAAACGATAACATGAAGATTAAGTTTTTAGATTACAGCTGGGATTTAAATGCTCGCCAATAAATTATGGCAAACATTATCGCGATACAGCGTGTGCTGTGTCGCGTTTTGCATTTGCCTAGTTATTAGCTTTAAAAGCCTAGCAAGTACACAATTACAAAGCCGTTGGCAGCAAGTTGAAAGCTTAGGTAAAAACCAAAGCGTGTATTTTTATGCGTGGGGCGGTGATGCGCAAATAAATGCGTATATCCAATGGGCTGCAAAACAAGTAAAAGCTAAATACAACATTAACTTAGTACACGTAAAGCTCAGTGATACCAGCGAAGCTGTAAGCCGCGTACTGGCCGAAAAATCAGCAAATAATAACGATAAAGGCAGCGTAGATTTAATTTGGATAAACGGTGCTAACTTTTCCACCATGAGCGAGCACTCATTATTACTTAAACAATGGGCTAATAAGCTGCCTAATTTTAGCTACACCGACCCTAGCAATAACCCTGCGGTTAATTTTGATTTTGGAATACCCACTAATGGAATGGAAGCCCCTTGGGGCCAAGCTTCGCTCACCTTTTACTACGACAGTTTAGCAATTGACGGCACTGCCAATAACACACTACCCACAACCTTAAACCAATTGCTTAGCTGGAGCGCACAAAACCCAGGGCGCTTTAGTTACCCCAAACCCCCTGATTTTTTAGGCATGAGCTTTTTAAAATACGCGCTTGTTATGCTACATCAACAAAGTGATGACACACTTAAAGCGCAGTTAAATCAGCCTGCTACAGCTAAAAACACAGCCCAAATATTAAGTCCATTATGGGACTTTTTAAATAAGCTGCACCCAACACTTTGGCACGGTGGCAAACACTTTATGCAAAGTGGCGCGCAAATGCGCCGTTTAGTAGGCGACACCGAGCTAAGCATCGCGTTTACGTTTTCTGCGCCCGAAGTACCTGCCGCCGTTAAACGTTATGATTTACCAAAAAGTATTCGCAGTTATGCAATGCAAGATGGCAGTTTAAGTAACACCCACTTTGTGGCTATTCCTTATAATGCTAGCCACCATCAAGGTGCGCAGTTAGTGGCTAATTTTTTATTAAGCCCAGAGGCGCAAGCTCAAAAACAAAAAGCGCATGTATGGGGCGATAAAACAGTACTTATTCAATCAACGCTAACACCACAGCAACAAGCCTTATTTAAAACAACGCAACCACACCCAAGCGCGCTGCCTTTAAATAGTATTAAACGCACGCTTAGCGAGCCACACCCAAGCTGGGTAAACGCTATTATGCAAGGGTGGCAAGCGCGTTATGGAGTAAGCCAATGAGCGTTATTTCAAAAAGTGTAGCTGTAAATACTAAAGCAACAACGCATTGCAGCACTGATATGTTCACCCGCATTGTAAAATTAAGCCCACGCTTTTTACTGGCATTGCTAATTTTGCCTGTAATAGGCGGTTTAATCAGCGTGCTATTGCCCGCTTTTGGCTATGCACCGGTACTTGAGCATACAACGTTTGGCCTACATGGCTTTACTATGCTTATGCAAACACCCGGCCTAACACATATGGTGATGCTAAGTGTTGGCAGCGGATTAATAAGTACCTTACTTGCCTTTGTCATTACGTTAATGATTTTAGCGGCATTTTTTAATAGCCCGTGGCTTAACCGTATTCAACGTTTACTGAGCCCAATATTGGTAATACCCCACGCGGCAGCGGCTATAGCCGTTGGTTTTTTAATTGCTCCTTCGGGTATGATCTCGCGTTTAGTATCGCCGTGGTTAAGTGGTTGGGAGCTTGCCCCTAACGGAATGTTTCCGCATGACTCGTTTGGCATTAGTATAATTTTAGGGCTAACGCTTAAAGAGCTGCCTTTTTTACTGTTAATGGCGCTAGGTGTGCTTGCCCAACCTGAGCTTGGCAAAAAGCTGCGCCAGCAACATAAAGTAGCGCTTAATTTAGGCTACTGCCCTATGACTGCTTTTTTTAAAGTAATATTACCAAGCCTTTATCCATTACTGCGCCTACCCATTTTAGCCGTATTGGCTTATGCCAGCGCAAGTGTAGAAATGCCTCTTATTCTAGGGCCAAATACCCCGCCAACACTTGCCGTGGCGATTATGCACTGGTTTAACGATGTAGATTTAAACCTGCGTATTAAAGCGTCTGCTGGGGCGTTATTGCAGCTTGTGCTTACTGCTGGATTGTTAGCATTTTGGCTTAGCGGCGAAAAAGCGATAAAAGCATTATTTAATGATTTACTCACCAATGGCGAGCGAGAATACGGCGGCATTTATTGGCAAAAAATAACGACCGTCCTTACAGTATTTGTAATTAGCTTTATATTGCTCTCGTTAATTGGCTTGATTATGTGGTCTGTCGCTGGTTTTTGGCGCTTTCCGGCGGCTTTGCCTGAGCAGCTTACGCTACTTCACTTTAAAAGCGCGCTAATGCAAATGCAAAGCCCGCTTTTTAATACCCTTGCTGTAGGGTTAGTAACAACGTTATTTGCCATTATAATTACGCTTTTGTGCTTAGAGTCAGAGCAATTAAGTGCAAAACCCATGTCGCGCTTTACCAGTTTAATTATTTATTTACCGCTGCTTGTACCAAGTATTGCGTTTTTATTTGGCCTGGTGTGGCTGCAACAATTAGTCAATAACCAAGCTGCGTTTTTTAATGTAGTATTTACCCATTTATTGTTTGTACTACCGTATGTGTTTTTATCGCTTGCGAGCAGTTATAGGCGATTAGACCCTCGCTTTGCTCAAGTAGCAGCAAGCCTTGGCGCAACACCCTGCAAAGTGTTTTTACACGTAAAATTACCCCAGTTATTTGCCCCTATTTTAATTGCGGCCGCACTTGGTTTGGCCATTAGTTTTGGCCAATATTTACCGACTCTTTTAGCCGGTGGCGGGCGCATAGCAACCATAACAACCGAAGCGGTTACCCTTGCTAATGGCGCAAGTAGGCGCACCAGTGCTGTGTATGCCATTATGCAAATGGCATTGCCACTCTTTGGCTTTATACTGGCGTGGGTGTTACCTAAGTATTTTTTTAAAAGCGCACAACGCTAACCCATAAATTAAAAGGTTTTTAATGCAGTCATCTTTAGAGATTAAAAATTGTGAGCTTTATCGTCAAAACGAGCAATTACTTAGTTTAAACGAGCAAGTAAAAGGCGGCGAAATACTCACCATTATGGGGCCATCAGGCAGTGGTAAATCGAGTTTATTAAATTGGCTTACAGGCACATTACCCAGCGGCTTTAGCGCAAATGGTGAAGTGTGGCTTAACGGCAAAAACATTAATAACTTACCTACTCATTTACGTCATATAGGCGTGCTTTACCAAGACGCGTTATTATTTTCGCATTTGTCGGTAAGCGATAACATTGCCTTTGCTATGCCTAAAGGCAATAAAAAAAAGCGCCTCGAAAAAATAGAGCACGCGCTTGAACAAGTAGGATTAAAAGGCATGGCTAATCGCCACCCCGACAACCTCTCTGGTGGGCAACAAGCCCGCGTTGCTTTACTGCGTATGCTATTGAGCGAGCCAAAAGCTATTTTGCTTGATGAGCCCTTTAGCAAACTCGATACCCAATTAAGAGTAGATACCCGCGAGTTGGTATTTAGCCAAATACGTGAGCACAAACTGCCCGCTATTATGGTCACCCACGATCATAGCGATGCAGAGGCCGCAAACGGCAAACAGATCACTTTAAATTTAGCCAAATAAGTAAAAGCACAAGGCAACGAGCATGTTAGATAAATACATCACCCCAGTTATAAAGCCACTGTTAACTCCGGTTGTAGCGTTAATCCACAAGCGCGGTATAACGCCCGACCAACTCACTGTGGCAGGCTTTTTAATAGGGCTATTAGCTGTGCCATTAATTGCATATGAAATGTGGTACGCAGCGTTAGCGGCTATTGCTTTAAATCGTATTTTAGATGGGCTAGATGGTGCATTGGCACGATATGCAAATTTAAGTTCAAGCGCTGGCGGTTTTTTAGATATTACCCTCGACTTTTTATTTTACGCGGCAATTCCGCTTGGCTTTATTTTGGCAAACCCCGAGCAAAACGCGATTGCAGGTGCGGTATTATTGGCCACCTTTATAGGCACTGGCTCAAGCTTTTTAGCCTTTGCCATTGCAGCCGAAAAATTTAAGCTCGATAAGCCCCAGTTTAAATACAAAAGCTTTTACTATTTAAATGGCTTAACCGAAGGCACAGAAACCATAGCGCTGTTTATTGCTTTTTGTATTTGGCCGCAGCACTTTGCCATAATGGCGAGTATTTTTGCCACTGCATGCGCTATTACCATTTTTACACGTATACATGGTGGGTATAACACGTTAAAACGCCAAGAAGCTGATGAGGTTACACAAGCCAATGAGTAATGAAATTTGGTGGCGACTAGGATTCTTTTTTAGCATTTTGGTTATTATGATGCTGCTAGAATCGCGCATGCCTGCACGTAAATCACCTATAAAAAATAACACCCGATGGTTTGCTAATTTTGGGCTGGTGTTTGCTTCATCATTAATTGCGCGCTTAAGTGTGCCAATAGGCTTAACTGCCGTCGCGCTTTATAACCAAGAGCACGGTATCGGTTTATTTAATCAAATAGCCATACCAAGTAGTGTTGCTATTATTTTAAGCATATTACTGCTTGATATACTTATTTATTGGCAGCACCGGCTATTTCACCAGGTGCCTATTTTGTGGCGCTTGCACCGTGTACACCACGCCGATGCGCACGTAGATACCAGCACAGGTTTGCGTTTTCACCCTATCGAAATTGTGCTCAGCATAGTTATAAAATTGATTGCCGTTACCGCTTTGGGTGTACCCGCTATTGCTGTATTAATATTTGAAATAGCACTTAACGGTTTAGCGCTGTTTAACCACGCAAATATACGCTTACCACAAGCTATAGAAAAACCACTTCGATTAATTTTAATGACCCAAATACTGCATCGTATTCACCATAGCCAACGTGTTAGCGAAACCAATTCAAACTACGGATTTAGCGTTATTTGGTGGGACAAACTGTTTGGTAGTTACAAAAATGAAGCGCAAAAAGCCGATAACAACATCGATATTGGCTTAAAAGAATACCCAAGCCAAAAACAAAATGCCTCCCTTTGGGCGTTGCTCATTATGCCTTTTAAAAATAACTAGCCTGTAGCTATATTTTACCTGCTTACACACCGTAAGCAGGTGAAATAACGCAATATAATCTTACAAATGTACCGATTAAAAACCAGCTAATGACTCTCTTACTCCGCTAAGTGCGCTTTAAAAATGTTGTATACTAGCTGACCAAAAAACCTAGAGTAAAAATACAACCCCATGATTAAACTACTATTTTAATAAATAGCCGGCTTGGTAAACTGGTCTTACCGTAAACTAAATGTAAATAAAACTCACAAATATGTTGACCATTTACGTAGTGCGCAATATTATTTGTAAGCGCTTACAAAACACATGGCGAATGTAAGCGCTTACAAAAAATAAATAGAGTTCTTTTAAATAAGTTTAAACACACATTCTGACAACAATCTGTGAAACCGGGGTTCAGCTATGAACATTGAAAAAACACACATTGCTCGCTTACTGGCTGCTATTTCATTAGCATCTTTAGCAGGCTGTGGTGGCGACTCTGCCACAACATCTAATTTTGAAAATATCGACGCTTCTGAGCCAGTTTCAGATTGGCAATTAGTTTGGAGCGACGAGTTTGAAGGCTCAGCCATTGATACTAACAAATGGAACTTTGAATTAAACTGCGATGGCGGTGGTAACAACGAAAAACAATGTTACACCGACAGCGAAGAAAACGCCTTTATACAAGACGGTGTGTTAAACATTGTTGCCCTACCAGCGACAGAAGGCGCTGAAAAGCCCTACACCTCTGCGCGTTTAAATACCCGCTATAATGCTGATTTTACTTATGGCCGCTTTGAAGTACGTGCAAAGCTACCTTCGGGGCAAGGCAGCTGGCCTGCATTTTGGATGTTACCAACCGATGAAGAATACGGTACATGGCCACGCTCAGGCGAAATTGATGTTTTAGAATCAGTAAACCTAAAAACTGCTGACGAAGATGGCGGTGTTGAATCAAGCATTCATGGAACATTGCACTATGGCCGTGCATGGCCAGATAACAGCTACACAGGCCAAGAATATAAATTTCCGGAAGATAGCAACCCAGCAGATGATTTTCATACTTACGCAGTAGAATGGCAAGAAGGTGAAATACGCTGGTACGTTGATGGCTACCTATACGCCACACAGCGCCAATCAGAAGTACGCACTAATGCCAATGGCGAAGCGGTAGGCCTTGCTCACCGCGGTTGGTTTGCAGAATATTTCGAACAAGGCTCTGGGGAGCTTGAAACCCACTGGGATAGCGCACCTTACGATAAAGACTTTCACTTATTGTTAAATTTAGCCGTAGGCGGCGACTGGCCGGAAAATGTAAATGAGTTAGGCGTAGATGCCAGCGCATTTGAAAACGGTCAAACGTTTGCAATTGACTACGTACGCGTTTATCAATGTGCATCAAACCCAGATACCGGCAAAGGGTGTGAAACTATTCGCCCAGGTTACGATAGCCTAGACGATGCCCTGCTAGAGGGCGAAGCGCCTATTCCTAGCCCGCCATCTACCGGTATTGCGACCCCATTAACTATTTTTGGCGACAGCTTTAACCCTAACTGGCCAGCATGGGATTGTTGTGGTGGCTCTACACCTGCAATTGTAAGTGATGAAGTACAAGGCGACGTTGTTGAATTTACAATAGGCAGCGAGCCTACAGTAGTTGGTTTTATTAGCCGCGATGCGTTTATTACTGACGAAAACGGCGCTGCAACGCCTTTTGATGCATCACCTATGCTAGAAGAAGGCTACGTACGCTTTAAAATGAAAGTAACAAGCGCACCAAGCGTGCCAGACACACCTTGGTTTGTAAAACTTGAAAGCACAGAAGCCTCAACCGATGCAGATATGCCGCTTACAAGTAGTGTTGAAGGCCAAGCACCTGTAGTGGGTCAGTGGCAAACCTACACATTTTTACTTTCTGACCTTGCTGACTTAGATTTGGACGTAAGTGCAATTGACGTACTTATGGTATTTCCTGAGTGGGGCACGGGCGAAGGCGCAACCTTTCTAATTGACGACGTTGAAATTACACAAGACAACCTAGGCGCATCATCAGAGCTAACCATTTTTGAAGATGAGCAAAACCTAGCATGGCCAATGTGGGATTGTTGTGGCGGCTCAACACCTGTTGAAGCAATGGACGATGAAGAACACGGTTTAACTGCCGAGTTTAGTATTGGTGCAGAGCCTACAGTTATGGGCTTTAACAGCCGTACTGAAGCAGGTGGTGCAGGTGAATCATTTGATGCTAGCAGCATTTTAGATGAAGGCGTTATTCAGTTTGACCTAAAAGTAACATCTACTCCAAGCGACCCTGCTACACCGTGGTTATTTAAAGTAGAAGCAAATGGCGCAACATCGTTTGCAGAGCTTGAACTAACGCAAAGTGTTGAAGGTGTAGCGCCAGTAACTGGCGAGTGGCAAACTTATACATTTAAGTTATCAGATCTCGCAGGTGCAGGCCTTGATGTAAGTGCAATTGATGTACTTATGATTTTTCCGGCATGGGGCGCAGGTGAAGGCGCGGTTTACCGTGTAGATAACGTTAAAATTTACAACCCTAATGCAGCGCCATTTGCCTCTGGTGAACTAAACGTATTTACAGATACAGTCGCCGATCAGTGGAGTATTTGGGATTGCTGTGGCGGCTCTACACCGACTACAGAAACCGACGATGATCAGCACGGCGCAGTGGCACAGTTTAGCATTGGTGCAACACCTACTGTAATGGGCTTTTTAGCCGATGAAGACGTATCGTTTGATGCATCAGCCCTGTTAGAAAATGGCGTTGTACAGTTTGATTTAAAAGTAATAACAGCACCCTCAAATGTAGATGCTCAATGGTTATTTAAAATCGAATCAATTGGCGCTTCAAGCGCAGTAGAGCTGGCATTAAATCAAAGCGTTGAAGGGCAAACACCGGTTACAGGTGAGTGGCAAACATACACCTTCCCTATTGGGCAACTGTTTGATGCGGGCCTAGATATTAGCGCTATAAACGTGATCATGGTTTTTCCTACGTGGGATATGGGCAACGGCGCACTATACCGCATAGATAACGTGATTATCGCGAATCCATAAAAACACACTACAATAGGCGCATGGCGCCTATTGCTACACAACAACATTTTATAAAGCAGAGCTATTATGAACACATTCAATTTTAAAAAGAGCCAACTTGCGGCTTCTGTGTCTCTTATCATTGCTGCGAGCACGTTAAATACGGCTATTGCCGCCGAAGCAGACACAGCAGCATCTCCTGATGTAGAAGTTATTGAAGTAAAAGGTATTCGTGGTTCACTTATTCGTTCTATGGATATGAAGCGAGACTCATCGGGCGTAGTAGATGCCATTTCAGCAGAAGAAATGGGTAAATTTCCAGACACCAACTTAGCAGAATCATTACAACGCATTACCGGTGTATCGGTGAGTCGTGCAAACGGTGAAGGTAGCCAAATTACCGTACGTGGTTTTGGCCCAGAGTTTAACTTAATTACGTTAAACGGCCGCCAAATGCCAGGCACAGGTTATACGCGCTCGTACAACCTTGAAAACATTGCTTCTGAAGGCGTAAGTGCTTTAGAAGTATTTAAAACAGCGCGCGCCGATGTACCAAGCGGTGGTTTAGGTGCTACGGTAAACATTTCTACTGCGCGCCCTTTTCAAAAGCCAGGTCAAAATTTTTCAGCCACAGTTAAAGCAAATCACGACTCATCAAACGAAGCTGGTGATGATGTAACGCCTGAGCTTTCTGCTGTTTATAGCAACACATTTGCAGATGACAGATTTGGTTTTGGTTTTTCGTTTTCGCACCAAGAACGCGACTTTCAAAAACAACGCGCCAATATCCAAGGTTGGCAAGCCAATGTTGATTTACCTGAATTAGATAGCAGTAACGTTGTTGATAACCGTACAGACCCATCAGGTAACTACTACTTCCCTAAAGACATGAACTACTCTATTGAAGATGTAGAGCGTGAACGTACTAACGGCCAAGTTACTTTTCAATTTGAACCGGTTGATGGCTTTGTAGCCACACTTGATTACACAGCAAGTAAAGCGGTTACGGGATCCGAAAGTATTGGCTGGGGTATTTGGAACGACTTTGGTAGCAATATTAATGGCTACGAGCTTGATGAAAACGGCACCGCTGTTTATGCCGATATTAGCGGTAATGATGCCTCGTTTACAGCCAACAAAGGCACCACAGAAGTAAAAGCACGCTCTATTGGTTTAAACCTAGAGTGGGAAATTAACGACACATGGCACGTTGAGCTTGATTACCATGACTCTAAAAATGAAACCGATAACGGCGCCGACAGCGGGCTAGGTAGCACTGGCCAAGTTATTTTAGGCTCTGATCAGCTTGCTAATAAAATTTATGATTACCGCACAGGCGAAATCCCAAGTGCTCAAGTTAACTGGTTAAACGGCACAAGCGAATTAACGCCAGGCGAAATTGACTCTAACTTTAGCCAATTTACGCACTCGCCGGGTGAATCAAATATTGAGCAGTTGCAACTACACACCACGTGGTACAACGAAAACTTTGATATTGGCCTGGTTAAAGTAAAATTTGGTGCATCACGCACTGAGCAAAACACCGGCGGTTACACTGCATGGAGTGGCTTAGTGGGTGGCCCTGGTTTTAACCCATCGTACACAGAAATATTCCCAGACAGCATGTTTACTCGCCAGGATACATCAGGCCTTTTAGATCAATTTGATGGCGGCGGCAGCGACTTACAACCAAGCTACTACTACACCTTTGATTTTGATGAAGCCGTAGCTCGCCAAATGGCTTATTTAACAGCAGATGTAACCGGTGGCGATGCATACGCAGCCAACGCTTACATGGATGGTATTGATAGCGAAAGCTACGTAGAAGAAATCACAAACAGCTTTTATATTCAATCAAGCTGGGAGTTTGACGTAAGCGATTACTACGTAAAAGTAAACGCAGGTCTACGCTACGAACAAACAGATGTGACCAGCACAGTACGCCAACGTGTTGAAGAGCAAGTAAACTGGATCAGCGCATCAGAGTGGATAATGCAATATGCAGCCGGCGGCGATGATAACTTCTTAGAGCAGCAAGGCGATTACGACATACTATTACCGTCAATCGATGTAAGTGTTGATTTAACCGAAGACGTTGTAGCCCGTGTTTCATGGGGTAAAACTATGTCGCGTGCACCACTGGGTGATTTAGCCGGTGGCCGTAGCTTAACAGGCAGCCCAAAACCAGGCTCGCGCACGGGTAGCCAAGGTAATACAAACTTACTACCGTTTGAATCAACCAATCTCGACTTATCACTAGAGTATTACTACGCAGAAGGCAGCTATGCCTCTGTTGGTTACTTTAAAAAAGACGTAGATAACTTTATTCAAACCACCATTACGCAAACCACAATTGAAGGCCTATACGACATTTTAAACGGCCCGCGTTACTTACAAGCTGTGAGCGACATTGAATCGCGCGGCGAGCAAGCAACTACCGACGCAATTTTTGCGCAAATGATTAGCAATGGTTATGGCAATGCCAATGGCGTTATTGAGCCAAATAGCGATGACCCACTTATGGTATGGAACATAAGCCAGCCACAAAACACCGACAGCAAATCGGTAGATGGTTTTGAAGTGGCTGTTCAGCACTTAATTGGCGAAACCGGCTTTGGTGTAGGTGTTAACGCCACGTTTGTAGATGGCGATGTAGAATTTGATAGCGAAAGCCTAGACCAACAAGCGCCGCTTACAGGTTTAAGTGACTCTGCTAACTTTCAAGGCTTTTACGAAAAAGACGGCCTATCAATCAAAATCACTTACGCATGGCGCGACTCGTACTTAATTGGTGTTGGCCAAGCACAAGGCTCAGCCGATGCACCACCGCAATATGCTAAAGCCTACGGCCAATGGGATATGAGCGTAAACTACGATGTAAACGAAAACGTAACCGTATTTTTTGATGGCATAAACTTAAATAATGCCACCGAAGAAGGCTACGGCCGTTACGAAGAGCAGTTTTTATTTGCTAATCAGTACGGCCCACGCTACTCAATTGGTGCCCGTTACACGTTTTAAACTATTCCCTAGTTAGAATAGTTAAGCCGCTTGTTTTAACAAGCGGCTTTTTTATAACGCTTTTATTTGCTCAAGCAATACATTGGTTGTCCAATCAATGTCGTTATAAGCCACATCGGGCTTGTAAAAATCCCCGGCCCCTCGCGCTCTGTTTACGTATACTTTGTTAGGTACAATCACTTTCCCCAACCCTGAAGGTAAATCAGCTAAGCGTACTTCCATATACATAGAATCAGCACTACTTGGTGCACCGAATAACGTTGTATTTTCAAAAAGCTTAAACTTATCAAGCGCATCTAAACAAGCACTGGCGCACTGCGGCGGAACAATAACAAACACCTTGGTTTTAAAGTCACTAGTTAAAGGCTTTTGTGGTATGTTATTTAGCGTATAAGTTTCTTGCTCTACATAAAATGGATCACCACTTTTAAGTGATAAAGCCATACCCGCAGCTGTGATTTTAACTATTTTCAATAATTCAGGCTGATTTTTTACAACCTCTAATAAAGACACTACATGGTCGGTATTATCCTTTGATGCTCTCCACCACACTTGCGTGTTTTGAGAAGTATTATTTACTTTTTGTTCTACTTTTTTTTGCCCCAAAGTTCTTTGGCTATTTGTGAGCTCCAATAAGATGAGCCACCTTGGTTATGGCGCAAATCTAACACCACAGCTTTTGCAGTAAGTAACTTGCTACGTTGCTGTTGTATTTTTTCAAACACTTTATTGTAGGCAACAGTTTGTTTATCGGTTGATGAAAAGCTAGGCATAGCAATCCACGCAATGTTTTTTTCAGGCCAGGTTAAATCAATGGGGAGTTCATCACCGTTGTAGGCGTTTTCTAAATGCTTGCAGGCTGACTTAGGCCTTACAGACCAATTTAATACGTGTGTATAGGTATCGCCATTAGCTTTAACAAATTCGCATTCTTTTAGGGGAGTTAAAAATGGATTGCCCTCGTCAATGAGTAACCGCCAACCTTGCTGCCACCAATGGCCAGGCTGTGCAACTTCACCATGAAACTTAAATACTCTCTTGCGCATTAAGGTATCTGTATTTTGCCCATCACATTGGCTTACAACATCACCTTTACTAATATTTTTGTTTTCACTGTAATACACTTTTAGCGCATCACCTCGCCACACAGTTCTAAAGCCCGGCCAGCGGCGCGCGGGTCTATCTACGCTTGAAAACGCACCGGCGTGGCCATCTTGTAATATAGTGCTAAAACGAGAGATTGCCGCCGCATGAACCTGCGGCCCACTCGCTTGAGCCGACAATGTAAGTGCCTCCGCTTTTGCTTGTTTTAATAAATCAGGAAACGCGGCGTTGTTGGCATCAAACATACCGGGATGATTATGTGCGGTAATGCTATATGCTGCCTCAATATCGCGCTCTGTTATACTGCGCCACTGCTCAGGTGTAGTAGGTATAATTGGCTCTTGTGCGGCATTTACAACTGCTGGTAGTAGGAATATTGGGAGCAATACAAAATGGTTATTTTTGTTTTTATAGTCATGAAAATCCGTTTAAGCTAAAAACAAATTACTGGTTACGTTATTGTTCATTAACAATACTAAAAAAGCGATTTAAGGTACATATGTAAATACATACCTAGCACCTAAGTAAAAACTTAAGAATCGTCCAACCTTATTTAGTAGGTGAGTAATGTGTCTGATACAGTAAAAAAGCCATGCCAATTAATCTTGGGGATTGCGTAACTTCGTAATCAGTTGATCATAGTTTTCACTTTTCGGCACAATACTTAACTCACCGTCGGCCTCGAAAACCACCGCCATAACTTTACTTAAATCACCAAAACCGGCTTTTCGAACACTCGCTTCCACCTCGGTGCTGGTGAGACGAGTGTCTTTCATAGCAGCCTCTATATATTCACCGTCGAAAAAAACTAATTGTGGAGCGGTTTTTACTACTTTGTCGAACGTCGAAAAATGGGCGCTGATCCAAGTGAGTAGATATTGTAAAAAGAGAAGTAGGCTTACCGCGACTAAAACCTCAACTATTACCACGTCTTTCAATAAGATAGCAGAACCTAAGATGGAGCCTGCCGCTACGGTGATTATCCAGTCAAAGTTGTTCATTTTAGCAAATGAGCGTTTACCCAATAAATGCGTCGCTAGGATTAAAAAGGGATAAATAATCAAGGTTGTAGTAACAATGCGCGCTATTTCACTCCACGATTCAAAAAACATATTTCCCTCTACTTAAGGTGCTGAATATACTAATAATCATATAAACTAATCAGCTACCTGAATCACACAAACTAGGTAGTCACCTTAATAAAACAAACAACACTGTGCAACTAAACCTGCCATACAGATTCAGGGGTTATCTTTTATTAATGGGTCTCTTTACGAATAATTTTTAATTTATGCCAAGACACCAAATTATAATGGCACCCACTTTATTTAGCCTATTAGGATCTAGGCTTTTTAAAGAGGAAAGTATAAGGTGGGAGTTTTGTTAATTCTTTCTCTAAATTTTTTTAACTAAAGGCACTATCACTAAAGCTAGCAATACGGCAAGAAAAAAGCTCACAAACGTATTACCAAACACCCATCTAAAAAAGATTCCTGAAAGAGACAAAACAAAAGCTGACCAAAGCCATGGATTTATATTCTGCATACTATCTAGAGCACCTCCTAGCACCCTGCTTAGGGGCGGAAACACATGGGCTATAATTTGGATCGAAGCGACGCAGCCCATGTGTTTTCGTCCCATCGAACGAAGTGAGTGTGTTGATTGGGTTATTAGGTACGTGCATATTTAAACCACTACCCTAGGGGCTTTACCATGAAAGCCCAAGTATAGTTTTTTGAGATTATCTGGCACGAGAGGCCAGCCACGCTCAATACCTTCTTTTGTACCTTTCCAGAATAAGTGCTCTGCATAATATACATCTATGTAATCGAATTCTGCTTTGGATGCAGTATCTAGTTTTTCGCTCATGTACTGCAACTGTTCTAATGCTTCTTCTAAATTACCTTGGTTAAACAAAATGGTTGTCAAATTTGCGAACTCTTCCATTAGGAATGTGAGTGCCCATTTTTCATGTTTTTCCATGAGAGACACAACGTCAGGAAATTTAGTGCGGATTTCTTTTAAGAACTGTCTTATCTCTGATTTGACCATTGATTTCTCAGAAGCACCTAACGCCACGCTAAGCGGCAAAAAATTGTTGGCTAAAATTAGCGAGGAACGAGCAAAAGCCAACTGTTGTTTGTCCGTTCTTGAGCGCCTTGTTAGGCATACTTTAAACCGATTTTCTAACAATGATTGGGCAACCACCACCTTGAGGCTCCCAATAAATAGTAATATGTGCGTTTAAACCGTTATTCTCAGTTACATTAATGTGAGCCATAGCCAAGTCATTGTTTATTGTAGTGCGTAGCTCCCCTTGGATTAAAGGAGCCTTATTTTTGTTTTCGATAACTAAATACATAGTTTGAAATGGCTTTGACTCTAATTCAATTGGCGCTGTTACAATAAAATTGCCATAGCCCTGTTCTACGAGTTTAACTTGGTTAGCAAACTTAGCCTCATCAACTTTGCATTCGCTCGCAAAAGTTGTTGAACTGAGCATCAAAAATATGATTCCGCAGATAGATTTCATTGTATGCCTAACAACTTTGTCTACGACATTTGTCGTTTTATAAACCGACAAATGTCCCTATATTACAATGCATTTATCTTAGCTAGCAAATAACCACCTGTAAACAATTAGTTAACTATAAAGAAATCTCCGTTAATGCTGTAATGCACCTAAATGGGGGAGATCTGTAATATCCGACAATGCATAAATCACTGCACATTTTTAGAGCAACTTTTATAAAGAGTTAATATCGTAAAATCGTTTTTAACGCAGGTGATGAGTTATTAAAACGCTTAGGTTTTAACGTTTTGAACGCGGCTGGTATTGTACTTATATATTACAACACGCTTAAAGTAGCGTTGTGAGTACTGTGAATAAAAAGCGCTGCAAATATGCAGCGCCCTCATTACTTAATGGTTGTTGTGTTTAAGCTTGAACTGTTTTATCAAAAAAAGCCGAGCGGATCTTCACTGTAGCTCACTAATAAATTTTTAGTTTGTTGGTAGTGATCGAGTGCCAGTTTGTGCGTTTCGCGCCCTATTCCTGATTTTTTATAACCACCAAACGCAGCATGTGCTGGGTACATGTGATAGCAGTTGGTCCACACTCGCCCTGCTTCTATTTTACGACCCATGGTATAAGCACGGTTCATGTTTCGGCTCCACACCCCTGCGCCTAAACCAAATTCTGAGCTGTTGGCAAGTTCAAGTGCTTCGGCTTCATCTTTAAAGGTCGACATTGAAATAACAGGGCCAAAAATTTCTTCTTGAAACACACGCATGTCGTTGGTGCCTTTAAGCAGCGTAGGTTGTATATAATAACCGCCGTTTAAATCGTCATTTAGCTGCTCTACATTGCCACCTGTAAGTACCTCTGCACCTTCTTTTTTACCTATGTCTATGTAACTCAGTATTTTATCAAACTGTGCTTTTGAAGCTTGAGCGCCCACCATGGTGTCGCTGTCGAGTGGGTTACCGCGTTTAATTTGTTGAGTGCGCTCGAGTATTCGCTCAATAAATTGCTCGTATATATCTTCTTGAATAAATAATCGTGACGGGCAGGTACATACCTCGCCTTGGTTAAAGTAAGCAAGTACGGCGCCTTCTATGGCTTTTGATAAAAACGCGTCGTCTTTTTCCATTACATCATTAAAAAATATATTGGGCGATTTACCGCCAAGCTCTACTGTAGAGGGAATAATGTTTTTAGCAGCACATTTTAAAATATGTGAGCCAACAGGTGTAGAGCCTGTAAATGCAATTTTAGCAATGCGTTTGCTTGTGGCCAGTGCTTCGCCTGCTTCTTTACCAAAGCCATTTACAATATTGAGCACGCCTGCAGGCAGTAAGTCACCAATAATGTCCATTAAAACTAAAATAGAGGCCGGTGTTTGCTCGGCAGGTTTTAGTACCACACAGTTACCTGCAGCAAGTGCCGGTGCAAGTTTCCATGCGGCCATTAAAATAGGGAAGTTCCATGGAATAATTTGCCCAACCACACCTAACGGTTCGTGAAAATGATATGCCACCGTGGTTTCGTCAATTTCGCCAATACTGCCATCTTGCGAGCGCAGGCACCCTGCAAAATAGCGAAAATGATCGGCCGCGAGCGGAATATCAGCCGCGAGTGTTTCGCGAATGGCTTTACCGTTATCCCATGTTTCGGCAACAGCTAGTAGCTCTAGGTTTTGCTCAATTCGGTCGGCTATTTTTAACAGTATATTACTGCGCTCGGTCACCGAGGTTGTGCCCCACTGCTCTCGCACTGCATGCGCTTTGTCGAGTGCTAGGTTTATATCGTCTTTGTCGGAGCGAGGTATTTGGCAAAATACCTTACCGTTTACTGGGCTTATATTATCAAAGTATTGGCCGTTTACAGGCTTTACCCACTCCCCGCCAATGTAATTACCGTATTGTTTTTTAAAGTTTACGAGTGCGCCATCGCTGCCTGGATTTGCATATATCATGTGTGTGCTCTCTTTATTGTTGTTAGCTAAAGGTCGAACATTTATATAAAACAAAATGCTTTATATTTAGTTTGACATTAGCCTAACGAGCACCTAAAAACTTGATTAGCTGTCCATAAAAGTTGTCTGTGAGTCCACACTAATAAAAATTTAAAGGATTGATATGCACACATCTCAGTTAAACAAAAAACGCCAACAACTTGATGTTTTAATAGAAAATAAAGTGACATTTGCAGCAGATAACAGCGAGTTGAGTATTTACGACACGTACCAAAGCGCACAAAAGGTGGCACTGCATTCAAACGAGTTACTGTTTTGTGCCATGCTCAGCGGTAAAAAAGTAATGCACGTAGAAAGTAGCCAATACCATAAAGCATTTTTACCCCACGAGTCGTTTGTATTAGCGCCAGAGCAAGGTGTATTAATTGATTTTCCACAGGCATCAATGCACGCCCCAACCACTTGTTTAGCAATTGAAATAAGCAAAGATAAAATAAACGCTGTGGCAAATGCGCTTAACATGCAGCAAAGCTTTGCACACGATGGCGGCTTATTCGAGTATGTGCCGCAATTGGTGCATAGCCAACATAATAGCCAAACACAGCAATTATTAGAGCGCATGGTGCATTTATTTAGCGAACAAGGCGCACAGCGACATTACTTAATTGACTTGTCATTAAACGAATTGATCGCCCGGTTGTTACAACAACAAAGTCGCGATTTATTACTCGCTAATAGCGATAAACCACGCCTTAAAACAAAAATAAGCGATGCACTGCTTTATATTGAAGAGCACTTAAACGAAACGCTCGACATAAATACCTTGTGCAAAATAGCCTGCATGAGCCGCAGTAAGTTTTATAAGCAGTTTAAATTGGCATTTGGCACTACCCCAGCCCTTTGGCAGCAACAATTAAGACTTAAAAAAGCCCGCAATCAATTACTACAAGGCCATGCAATTAGCCAAGTGTGTTTTGATGTTGGGTTTAATAGCGCGAGCCACTTTAGTCGTGTATTTAAACAAACCTTTGGCATTGCGCCTAAAGAGTGCCGGCATTAAGGCTAAAACCTTATTTTTTACTTTGCTAACGCCCTGAATATGTTAGTTTATTAACATGAGTATTGAGTAAAGAATTGGTATGAGTAAGCAAACCCGCTGGACCCTAAAAAGTATTGCTAAAGAGTTAGGTGTATCTAACGCAACAGTCTCTAATGCGTTTAATCGCCCTGATCAGCTATCGGCTAAACGCCGAGACGATATTCTTGCAGCGTGCAAAACCTTGGGCTATTACGGGCCCAATAAAGCCGCGCAATCGCTTCGCAGTGGTACGTTTAATATTGTAGCGTTAGTGCTGCCCGATAGTGTGGAATATATGGTATCGGACCCTGTGGCCAGTAGCTTTATGCGGGGTGTAACCTCGGTGCTTGAAAAAAACGGCATTAATGTTTTATTGTTTTCAGGAAATAGCGATAACCTTAACAGCGTGGTCGACTTTGTTGATGGCTTTATTTGTTATGGCCGCCCTCGAAATAACGCATTAGTTGAACAGTTAAAAACGGTCTCTAAACATGTGGTCACTATTGATTTTGATATAGCCCGCAATGCCTCAGTAAATATAAATAACGAGCAAGCAAGTTACGAAATAGCCAAGCATGTTTTAAAAAAAACAAGCGATAAAGTCGCTATTTTAGGCTTAAGGTTACTTGATGAAAACGTGTTATGCCGCGTATATGAACATCACGAATTTGAAACGGGGCAATCTATTTCGCACCAACGTTTACGGGGTTATCAACGTGCTCTAAGTGAGGCAAATATAACGGTGGCTGATGACCGCATTTGGAATATACCTGAGAGCAGCGAGCGTTTTGCTAACATTGCCGCTAAAGAGGTGTTAAGTGCCTCCCCTCGCCCTAACGTTATAATTTGTATGAGTGATTTAATTGCCCTTGCCACCATGCGAGAAGCGATAAAACAAGGCATAAAAATAGGTGAAGAACTGCGTATTGTCGGCTTTGATGGAATAGACGAAGCCGCTCGTTTTGTGCCGCGCCTAACCACTATTCATCAAAACAGCCAAGAAAAAGGCGTAATTGCCGCCGAGCTCTTTATATCAAAAGAAGAAAAAATATGTGATGTAAGTTACGAGCTAGATATTGGCGCAAGCGGTTAATAGGTTATGTTAAAAAGGATTGGGCAAACAAAAGCCAAGCTTTTGAGCTTGGCTTTTATGTTTTAATAGCCTGTTAAACTAACAATGCGTTTAAACTTATCGTTGTTTCTTCATCCCCATTAACTTGAGTAATCAACGCATCGCGTGTTTTAAAGTTAACGCTTAATGCAATAGACTTTTCTTCTAGTTGCCATGTTAAACAACACTCTCCCTCTGCACCATGAGCACTAAACTCGCCTGCAAAAGCGGGGTGTTCATTACGTAATTTAATGAGCTCAATTAAACCTTTTACTACAGGTTTATTGAGTGCATGCTCAATTGTTTCAGTATTTAAATACGGGCGGTTAATATCACGGCCCACATTGGTACGCGCAAGTAAATCCATATCGTTTTCGCAGGCAAATAAACCGCCGTAGTACACTTGCGGCACACCGGGGGCAAAAAACTGTATGGCACGCGAAATCAAATAATCTAAATCGTTAGCGCCTAATGCATTGTAATACGTGCAATTTACTTGGTATAAATCAACGTTACTGGCAGCAGCACCCGTAGCTTGGCGGCTTTGGTTATTGCTGTTGGCATGCATGGTTTCTACAAGGGTATCTATTTGCTGAGCATTTAATAGCCCTGGCTTGTCGCCCATTGGGCCTGCATCAATAATGCCTATACCGTCGTGCGTATCAAGTACCGTTAAACAGTTACGTGGTGAAATTTGTAACCATTTAAGTAATGCATCTACATCGTTATTAAATAAGCTGTGTAAAATAAGCGGCGGTAATGCAAAGTCGTAAACCATATTTACACGCTTTGCTACTTCTACTTGTGTTTGGTAGTGGCTGTGTATTTCGGCAATGGTTTCCATGCCAAGCTCGTTTGCTTGCTTTGAGAGGTTATCTAGGTAGCCAAAAGTTTCGTCTAGCATAAAACAATTTGTACCGGCTTGTTTAATTGCATAGCCCGCTGCATCTAAACGAATAATATTTACGTTATTTTCAGAAAACTTAGTTAATACGTTATTTAAATACGCAATACCCGCTTCAACTTTTACGTTTATGTCAATTTGGTTATCGGTAAACGTGGTCCAAAAATCATACGTTTGACCATCGCCACACTGCATTGGCGTAAAACAGCTCCCTGGGCGCGGGCGATAAATTGCTTGTTGCTCTTGCTCGCTCATACCATTTGGAAAAACGTCTTCTTTTGTTAAAAACAAATCCCAAAATTCTGATTGCTTGCCTTTTGCTAGCACATCTTGAAACTGATAAGACTGCGCCGATACATGGTTAACGATTAAATCGGCCATTAGGTCATGGTTTTCACCCAGTGCTTGAATATCAGCCCATGTACCAATGCGAGAATCTACTTCGCTGTGGTCAATCGGATCAAAACCCGCATCGCTTCCGTCAATAGGATTATAAAAAGGCAGTAAATGCACACCACCAAATACGCCCTCTAAAGGCCCTTTTAATAGTGTTGTCAGTGCGTTTATATCTTGCCCTGTGATTCGATCAGCGTATGTGATCAATTGAACTTTATTCTTCATCATGTGTGATTACCAAGTTGAAACTTAATCGATTAAGATATATCTTTAACTAGCACGTACAATTTTACAAGTAATTTTTAAATATTTTACATACAAAAGTTGTGACAAAGGTAATACTAATCAGAGTAAGTGATTGAGTTATTACTATAACTTGAGCCACAACGAGGAAAAATCACATGACGAATTTAAACACACACACGCAAAGCGACCCAATGCAGCGCATACGAATACTCACTTACATGATGTTTTTTATGTTTGCGATGACCTCTGATGCGGTCGGTATGATCATCCCCGAGTTAATCACAGACTTTGGTTTAAGCATGACCCAAGCCAGTGCTTTTCATTACGCACCTATGGCACTGATTGCCTTTAGCGGCTTATTTTTAGGGTTTTTAGCCGACAGCCTAGGCCGCAAACAAACCATAATGCTGGGCTTACTTATTTTTTCGGGTAGTTGTTTTTTATTCGCCTTTAGTAACTGTTTTTCGGTTTTTTTAATTTTGCTTTGCTGTATAGGTTTAGCCATTGGTTTATTTAAAACGGGTGCATTAGCGCTACTTGGCGATATTTCAGCAAGTAACGCAGAGCACACCAAAACCATGAATAAAGTAGAAGGCTTTTTTGGAATTGGCGCTATAGTTGGCCCTGCGCTGGTAGGCGTACTACTTACTCAAAACGTGAGCTGGACTTACCTTTATATTATTGCCGGTGTTATGTGCTTAATTTTAGCATTAATGGCATGGCGCGCCGACTACCCTGCCGTTGTCAAAAATACAGAGAAGCCCGCTTCACTTGCCACCACCATGAAAATGATTAAAAACCCGTACGCACTTGGTTTTTCACTAGCAATTGCCTTGTATGTGGCAACCGAGGTTGCGATTTACGTGTGGATGCCAACCCTTTTAAAAGATTACACAGGCTCGTGGCCTTTACTTGCAACCTACGCACTTACTGTATTTTTTGTATTACGTGCTGCTGGGCGCTTTATTGCTGTATGGCTTTTAAATCACTTTAGCTGGCAGGGCGTTATGGCATATTTAAGTTTAGGTATCGCACTGTGTTATGTAGGCACTTTGGTAGGCGGTGTGGATTGGGCTGTAGGATTACTTCCGCTTTCAGGTTTATTTATGTCGATGGTTTACCCTACTTTAAACTCTAAAGGTATATCGTGCTTTCCTGTTGCACAACATGGTGCAGTAGCTGGTGTTATTTTATTTTTTACCGCGCTTTCGGCCGCATTGGCACCTTTATTTATGGGCGTGATAAGTGATTACTTTGGCCACGTACGTTATGGCTTTTACTTAGCTACCGGCTTTGCTGTGATCTTATTTTTAGCCATGCTTTATAACTTTTACCGCGACCCTGCGGCAAAAGCATTAACTAAAAATGCATAAATAGCTGCTCAAACCAGTATAAAAAACACCTTTAAAATCAATACAAAAATAAAATAAGAGCAAATTACACACAAAAATAATTTGCTTATTGTAAAAACTTTGTTATTTTTACTTAATCGATTAAGTAAAAATAACAAACTCACACAACACAATGAGGCGTTAACATGACAACACACCACACACCTTTATATTTAATCAGTGCCTTAGCACTTGCAGTAAGCCAAGGCGTTCATGCACAAGACGAGCAAGAAACCAAAGTGCAAGCTAACCAAGGGCTTGAAACAATTGTTGTTACCGGCGTTCCTCGCCGCACAACTATTATGGCGTCGAGTTCATCAGTAAGCAGTTTATCGCTTGAACAAGTAGAGGTATCTACACCGCGCTCAACGGCTGAGGCATTTAGAATTATCCCGGGCGTTCGCGCTGAATCAACAGGCGGTGAAGGTAACGCAAATATTGCAGTGCGTGGTTTACCTGTAGCCTCGGGTGGCGCTAAGTTTTTACAACTGCAAGAAGATGGCCTGCCTGTGATGCAGTTTGGTGATGTTGCCTTTGGTAACGCCGATATTTTTATGCGCCTTGATAACACGGTGCAAACAATCGAATCAATCCGTGGTGGCTCTGCCTCTACCTCGGCTAGTAATGCACCCGGTGGCATTATTAATTTTATTTCTAAAAACGGCGAAAACGAATCGGGTAGCGTATCTTCTACTGTTGGCCTTGATTACGACAGTGTTCGCACCGACTTTGAATACGGCACCTACTTAACCGATAGTGTACGTTTTCATGTAGGCGGTTTTGTACGCCAAGGCGAAGGCCCGCGCGAAACAGGCTACACATCAAATAAGGGTGGCCAAATTAAAGCTAACCTTACTAAAGATTTTGAAAGCGGCTACGTACGCCTTTACTACAAACACCTAGACGATAAAAGCGTAGGTTACTTACCTATGCCAATGTACTCAAATGGTGATTCTATTGCAGGATTTGATGCACAATCAGATACACCACACTCTGCTTTATTTACTAAAACAGTGCGCTTAAATGGCGAAAACCAAATTAGCAGTGGCGATTTACGCGACGGCATGAACCCTAATGTAGATGCGGTAGGTTTTGAAGCTGTATTTGATTTAGATAACGATTGGCGTATCGAAAACCGTTTTCGTAAATCGTCAATTAGCGGCAACTTTAACTCGCTAATTCCTGCGGAAGTTGGCAGTGCATCGTCTATTGCACAAAGTATTGGTGGTGCAGGTGCAACACTGAGTAACGCAAATACGGGTGAGGCGTTTAATGATGAACTTGCTATGCGTATTCACACTTTTGATGTAACGCTTAATGACTTTGGATCTATTGTTAACGACTTTAAACTAACTAAATCGTTTAGCGATGACACCAGCCTAACTTTTGGTTACTTTGCCTCTACACAAAATATTGCGATGTCGTGGTTATGGAACTCGTACTTAATGGAGCTTAAAGGCGACAATGCTGCACTTTTAAATGTAACCGCAGCCGATGGCACTGAATATTCAGAAAATGGTTTATACGCTTATGGCACGCCTTATTGGGGTAACTGTTGTCAGCGCGATTACGACACCGAGTACGATACACGCGCCCCGTACGTTGCCTTTTCAACAAAACTTGGTGATGTAAGCATTGATGCAAGCGCCCGCTACGACAGCGGTGAAGCACGCGGTAACTACGCGGGTGCTGTAACTTCAACAGTAGATATGAACCGCGATGGCACTATTTCTATTCCTGAGCAAAACGTAGCTGGTATTGATATAGCTAACGCCAGCCCAGTAAATTACGATTGGAGCTACTCATCTTACTCAGTGGGTGCTAACTACCAAATTGACCCAAGCCTTGCTACGTTTGCGCGTATCAGTAAAGGCGGCCGTGCCAATGCAGACCGTTTGTTATTTGGTAAAGTACGCAGTGACGGCAGTGTTGCTGACGAAGATGCAGTAGATGAGGTAAATCAATTTGAGATTGGTGTGAAAAAACGTTTTGATTCGTTCTCAGTATTTGCAACGGCCTTCTATGCAGAAACAGAAGAGCAAAACTTTGAAGCAACTTCGCAAACCTTTTTTGACCGCGAATACGAAGCAAAAGGTATTGAGGTAGAATCAACTTACTTTATGGATGCGTGGGACTTTAGAGGTAACTTTACTTGGACCGATGCTGAAATTGCAAAAGATGCGCTAACCCCTGAAGTTGTAGGTAACACACCACGTCGCCAAGCGGATTTAATTTACTCACTAATGGCACGTTACAGCTACGATAAAGGCGCGGCAGGTGTAAGCTTTATTGGAACAACCGATGCTTACGCACAAGATAACAACGACCTTAAGTTTGACGGCTACACGCAAGTAAATGCATTTGTAAGCTACGACTTATCAGAAAACTTAAACCTTGCGCTTAATGTAAACAACCTATTCGATACAGTAGGTATTACAGAAGCTGAAGAAGGTTCAGTACCTGAAAACGACATTATTCGTGCCCGTACAATTAACGGCCGCACAACGTCGGTTACTTTAAAATACGCTTTTAACTAAATGTGTGTATTGCGCTGCAGTGAGTAATCACTGTAGCGCCTTTTAAAGTATGAATAAATAACCCCCTTCACGTTTTTAGCCTAGCCTTGCTAGGCTTTTTAGGATATTCAAAATGACAAAACTCCTGTGCTTAGGCGAGCTATTAATTGATATGCTGCCACAAGATGCTCATAACTCGGCCTATTTACCTATACCTGGCGGTGCACCTGCCAATGTAGCTGTTGGCTATGCAAAACTCGGTGGTGAAGCCGCGTTTTGTGGTGGTAAAGGGGATGATCATTTTGCCAATCAATTAAACAATGCATTAGCGCAATATAATGTAAATACAGACTATTTATTTGCCATTGAAGGCTCACAAACCGCTATGGTAATAGTCAGCCTTGATGAAACCGGCGAGCGTAGTTTTGGCTTTTATCGCCATAACACAGCCGATGTATTATTAACCCAAGCGCATTTAGCGCATATAAATTGGCAAGACATTAGCACCCTACACTTTTGTTCAAACACCCTAACCGCCCCCGCAATTGCCAGCACAACACTTAAAGCGCTAGAACTTGCTAAAACACATAATAAGCTCGTTAGTTTTGATGTGAATTTACGCTATAGCTTGTGGCAAAACACAAATGATATAGCAAGCAATGTACAAGCCTGTTATACCTATTGCGACATAGTAAAACTTTCGCGTGATGAACTTAATTTTTTAGCACAGCATAGCGATACAACGGGCGACGATTACATTAAAACGCTATTAAATACGGGAGTAAAACTGGTGTTTTTAACCGACGGGCCAGAGCCTGCCAAGGTTTACCACAGCGCATTTACACTTAACGAGTCGGCACCAAAAATAAACGCAGTAGATACAACAAGTGCGGGTGATGCATTTATAGCGGGAGTTTTATACTACTTAAATAACCTAGGACGTGATTTACCGCTAGCAGATAAACTAAATGATGAAACAAGCGTAAAAGGCGCCCTGCACTTTGCACTTAAATGTGGCTCTAAAGCGTGTTTAGCTAAAGGTGCTTTTCCGGCGTTACCAGTGCTCGCTGATGTAATGTAACTCTTAAGTAGAGTGCAAGGTGCTTTAAATAATAAAAAACGCTCTTGAGAGCGTTTTTAATCACGTTATTCATCTAGCCAATCAATAGCGGCGGTGGCGTTTTCGTAGTATTGCACCTCACCTGAAATAAACCAGTTGCCTATTTTGGCCATGCGGGCTTGCCATTCCTGATTGCCATAAATAGCAATTTTATTAAATTCTTTTGAATGCCTTACGCCAAGCTTTAAATCATCCCATGCGGCGCGAAGCTCCCAGCCTTCTAGCTCGCTAGCATCAATAAGCACGTTGGCAATAGGGTGTTTAACCTCGCCAAGGGCTGAGTCGATCATGGGGGTAATGACTTTATAGTCTTCGTGAGTGAGTGTACCCACTGCTTTTAATTTTAAAAAGAATTCTCGGCCTGCGCGTTCAATACCAATAGATAAACCATGTGTTGTGTGTACCATGCAGCTCTCCTTAATCGGGTGCGCTTATGTTATTTACAGCCTGTGTGAGTGGGTTTAATAACGAAAGTTGGAGTTAATTAAAGCCTATAAAGTGAAATTATTCCCTTTAAAAAAATAAAAACCCCAAAAATACCCATCACTTACTGAGTTAAACTATAAAACTACACCCTATTAAGTTAATTAGTACTGAACTAGATCAAACAACACTGCTAAATAAGGGTATTTACTAAGCGTTTTGCACTCGCTCAATTTGCTTATCTACATCTGTTAAATGGCCTAATTTAAGCCATACTTTTGCACCTTGCTTACCAGCAGTTATATTAAGCTCGCTATTAATAGGCAGCCTTAACCAACTGTGCTTTGTTAAAGTGTCTGATTGCTCACGAATATCGCCTTCAAGCACCAGTAGCTCAGCCCCATCGCTTGCACTAATTTGCATGTTAGCACCGGCTTCAAAATGCAATAGGCTCACCTCTTCAAGGTCATCTTTATAAAGTGGTGTAATGGCAAGCCCTTTAAATGTGGCGTGTTGTACGCTGCCCATGTGGTGTGTTTGTAGGCGCACGTGGGTTTTATCATGTGGCTGAAATTGCCAGAGCTTCACAAATATTATGCAGCCTTCATCGGAGCCTGGTTTGTGCTTTGATTTCGGCGGGTTACGAATATACGAGCCTTGCGGAAAATCCCCATGTTCGTCTTGAAATACGCCCTCTAGTACTAAAAATTCTTCGCCGCCTGTATGCACATGAGGCGAAAACTCGCTGCCAGGGGCATAACGCACAATACTTGTAGCGCGGGCTACTTCTGCGCCAACTCTATCAAGAGGGCGCCTATCAACGCCTGCCATAGGTGAGGAAATCCAATCAAGCTGCTCACTATGAACAACGACACGCTTTGAAAAATCGGCGGCTATTTTCATTTTTTTACCTTTAAAATTGCATAGTGTGAGAGTAAATTTTACGCATAAAAAAAGCGAGCTTACTAAGCTCGCTTCCTTAAATTTTTAAGCTGTTATGCTACATCTAACTTTTTACGTTTAGAGTGTACAAAAACTAAAGCAATTAAACCAATAACAACGACTGCTGCGCCAATAGGTTTGCCTAGGTCGGCCGATAAATTAAAGCCAATTGCAGCGGTCATTATGTACGAAAGAGTTACGCCCGTTGCAATTACAGCAGGTACGCTGGTGATCCAATGAAAGGCACGTCTATCAAACAAGTACTTAGTAGCAAGCCATAGTACGCTTGTTGAAAGCAGCATGTTTGAAAACGCAAAGTAGCGCCAAATCACTGAGAAATCTAATTTAGTCATAAAAAAGGCAATCGTTAAAATAGGCACTGCCAGTAATAAGCGATTACGTAAGCTTTGCGGAATATTAAACGCATCAACCACGGTTAAACGCAGTGAACGGAACGCCGTATCGCCAGAGGTAATAGGGAACACCGCAACAGCAATAATGGCCATAATACCACCCATTACGCCTAAGTAACTATTTGCTACATGGTTAACCACTAAACCTGGGCCACCTTGGTCAAGCAATGCTTTTAAGCCAGCGTAACCTTCTGGGAATGCAGCAATACCCGCAAGTGCCCATACACAACCTACAATGCCTTCACACATCATTGCGCCGTAATATACAGGGCGTACGTATTTTTCGTTTGTTAAGCAGCGGGCAATAATAGGCGCTTGGGTAGAGTGAAAACCACTAATAGCACCACATGTAATGGTAATAAACAGTAATGGCCAGGTTGGTAAGCCATCAGGGTTTGGCTCTAAAAAGTCATGCGCGTGGTCGGCTTCAAAGTAGGCTAAAAAGTCGCCTGCAACTGGTAAATGTGGCGCATCGAGTAATAGCGCACCGGCTATTAATGTAGTCATTACAATCATTAATAAGCCAAATAGCGGGTAAAACTTAGTAATAATTTTATCAATAGGGAGCAGCGTTGCTAAAAAGTAGTACGCTAAAATAGCCAAAACCCAAAAAGTATTATTAGCAAAAAAAGTGCCTTCAAATACATCTAAGTTACTTAATAAGCCCGCTGGGCTCATAATAAATACAACGCCCACAAAAAACAGCAGCATGGCTGTAAATATCAGCATAAAGCCTTTAAACACAACGTTGTAATAGTGTCCTGCTATTTCTGGTAAGCTTTTGCCATCTTCTTTAATGCTCATCACACCTGAGAAGAAGTCGTGTACTGCACCGCCTAATACGTTACCAAGCACAATCCACACAAGTGCTACCGGTCCGTAAAGTGCACCTAAAATTGGGCCAAATATAGGGCCTACACCCGCAATATTTAAAAACTGAATTAAAAATGCACGCACAGGGTGAATGGCTACATAGTCAACACCTTCGCTAAAGCGTTTTTGTGGTGTATCAACCGTTGTATCCATACCTGCTTGTTTTTCAACAAACGGGCTATAAAACTTATATCCCAGTATTAAGATTGTTATGCAGATAAAAAAGATGATCATAAAGCACGTTTCTCTTTTTGTATTTGGAGTATAGAGCGTGTAATTAACGCCCCGCCTTTCAATCCATGAATAATCGACGAACATTAACAAAGTATTAATGCCACCGCTATAAGACGATTAGCTAATACACCAGCCACTTTTTGTGCACCTTGCTCAACACTTAATCTAAACGGCTTCATTAATAAAAATAAAAGCAAAAAAAAGCGGCTTTACTATAAAAAGTAAAACCGCTTACACACACAATGATTGGGTATAGCTGTGTAATTTACGTTACGCTGGGCTCATAAACTCGTTAATTTGTTCATGAGTAAGTGTAGGTGTAGCACCAGCACTTTCTGCCACCATAGCACCTACTGCACACGCAAAATCAACAGCATGTTGTGCACAATCACTACTACAAAGCTGATAAATTAACGACCCTAAAAACGAATCCCCCGCACCTACTGTATCCACAACGCTAATTAAATAACCTGAGTTATAGTAATTTTCGCCTTTAATGGTTAGTAGTGCACCGTGGCTGCCCTTAGTTACACATAAGTATTCGGTGTTTGTTTGCTGTGCAATAAACGCTAAATTTTGCTCAAGTGAATGGAACTTACAGCCCATTGCTTTGGCAATTTCGTAAAGCTCTTCATCGTTTAATTTGATGAAGTCGGCTTTATTCATTAAATCTACTAATGTATCTAACGTGTAGTGTGGCGCACGTAAATTTACGTCAAACACTTTAAAGTTAGCTACATCAACTAACTGGTTTAAGGTAGCAAGTGAGGCTTCGCTTCGGCCAATTAGGCTACCAAATACAAATACATCACTGGCTTTTACTTTTTCAATAAGTGAGTCTGTAAGCTCAATGTTATCCCATGCTGTATCGGCAACTATTTCGTAGCTGGCTGAGCCGCTTTTATCTAGGGTAACTTGCACGGTGCTGGTTTTTTTGTCGTTATTAACGCCAATATATTCGCAGCTAACGCCTTTGCTTTTAATTTCGCCTAATAGCTCAGTACCAAGTTCATCGTTACCTACCGCGCTTATCATGTCGGCTTTAATGCCCAGTGAGTTAATACGCACACACATGTTAAGCGGCGCGCCGCCTAAGCGTTTATCGTTTTCAAAACAATCCCATAGTACTTCACCAAAGCAACTTACGCTTACGTCTTTACCTTGTTTAGAATCAATTAAAATGCTCATTATTAGTTACCTTTAGGCTCAAGCACGTTATTCATAATTGCTTTAATTTTACTTGCCGGTGCGTATAACGCTTCTATGTTGTTTTTGTAGTGAGACGTAAAAGCACTTTGCGTGTTTAAATCACCAAATAAACTTGTTAGCGACAAAAATGCAAGGTCATCGCTGGCTGTTTTAGCCGCGGCTTCATGCAATTCGCTTTGCATTGCATCGATTATTTCAAGTGTATTGCCTTGCTCATCGACCCCTTTATCGCTGTAAAAACACCATGCAGCAATAACAAGAGTCGCAAGAGACACATCACGGCCTTGCGCTAGGTTTTCGTTAATAGTGGCAATTAAAAACTTAGGTAGCTTTGCTGCGCTTTCTGAACAAATGCGCGATAAGCTGTCTTTAATGTTTGGATTAGCAAAACGCTCGATTAGCGTGTCTTTGTAGATTTCAAGATCAATGCCTTCTAGTTGCGCTAGGTTAGGCGTTACTTCTTTATCCATAAACGCACGTAGGTACTTCGCAAATAAAGGATCAGATACTGTTTCGTCAATTGTGCTATAGCCATGTACAGAGCCTAATAAACCCAGTACCGAATGGCCTGCATTTAATAAGCGTATTTTCATGGTTTCATAAGGCGTTACATCACTTACAAATTGTGCGCCTACGCTATCCCAATCTGGGCGTCCGCAGCAAAATGAGTCTTCAATCACCCATTGAGTAAACGACTCACACGTAATTGGCCATTCATCGCTAACACCGTACGCATCAACAACGTAGTCAATATCGCTCTTTTTAGACACCGGTGTAATACGGTCAACCATTGCATTTGGAAAGGTTACATTAGCGGCAACCCACTCGCTTAGTTCTTTATCTTGCTCAGCTGCAAAGGCAAGTAGCATTTTGCGCGTTACATTACCGTTGTGCTGAATGTTATCGCACGACTGTACAGTAAACGCATCAAGGCCTTGCTCTTTACGCAGTTTTAACGCAGCAGTAATGTAACCAAACGCCGTGATTGGATCGTTAGGATTATTAATGTCGTTAATAATGTCTGGATTTGAGTAATCAAACTCACCCGTTACAGGGTTAAAGTTATAACCCCCTTCGGTAATGGTTAACGACACAATATGCGTATCGCTGTGCGCAAGCTTATTAATAACCGCTTGTTTGTCCTCTGGGGCAAACAAAAAGTCAATCATAGAGCCAATAACTTTGTTATCTATCTGCCCATTTGGGTGTCTTACTGTTAGCGTGTAAAGGTAGTCTTGCTGCTTTAAAATATCGCGCAGACCACGGTTACCCTCTAATAAGCCCACACCACAAATACCCCACTGTTCAGCACCTGGCGTTTTTAATAGCTCGTTTATGTACACCGCTTGGTGAGCACGGTGAAAGCCGCCCACACCAATATGTACTATACCCGCTTTTAGCTTGCTGCGGTCGTAGTTTGGTGTATCTACATGGCTTGGCATATCTGCCAAGCTTTGTTGGTTTAGCCCTTTAACAAGAGCGTCAGTGTGCTGGTGTTGCGTCATGGTGCGACCTTACTAAAACAATATTAAAAATTTAACTTAAGATGCAGTGTTGAGTGCTTTATGGCGCAATAGCGACCAGTAAGCGGTTGCAAAATAAATAATGGTGCAAATAAAACAGGCAATTTCAAACTGCGTTTTATTTCCTGCGTAAATGCTCATGCTGTCACTAAAAAACATGACTTGGCTGGCAAAGCCAAAAATAATAAGTAACGAAACAGTAGACACACCATTTAACACTTTGGTTAGCAATGAGTTATCAACAACTGGCGCTTTAACATCTTTAGCCAGTCCTGCTTGGTACTCTTTTATGTCTTTTTGCTCTTGCTCTTCTGCTGCAATTTCTTTGCTGTAGTCTTCACCTGCGCCGTACTTTTTAGCCAGTAGGGTGTAAACCACAATGGTGAATATCCAAGTAGGAATAAATAGGTAGTAAAATGACATTACATCAATTGCATTTAACCCAAAGCCAAACACAAGTGCCAGCGCCCAAGAGGCAATAGCCGGTACGCTACGGGTAATGTTTTTATATTTAGCCCAGTAACGGGTTAAACCAATTTTAGGAAATAAAACATGCTCAGCAAATACAATACCGCCCACAGGCACTACTAATAATCCTGCGTAGGTAAGTAGTGGTAACATTTGCGAAAATACAAACGGGAAACACGCAATAATAACGGTTACAACACCCACAATGGCGGTTGTACGCTCACGTGATTGGTCAACAAAAATAGACTGTGCTGCAAGCCCTGCGCGGTATAGGTTAGCGTTAGCTGTTGTCCAGCCTGCAATAATAACAATTACAAAACCCGTCCAGCCTAATGCGTGGTAAGCAACGTCACCTGGGTCAAGCGATGAAATAGTGGTTTTAAGTAATACCGCAACACCTGCGCCCATAATACCGGCCGAGATCCACGCTAAGTAATGGCCAAAAAACATACCTACGCCAGAAAACAAACCGTAGCTTTTACGTTTGGCAAATCTAAAAATAGCCATATCAATTAAGCCAAAGTGGGTAATAGAGTTTGCAGCCCATGCAAAACCGATAACCTCTAATAAGCCAATACCTTTTTCGCCATCAGCAGTGGTACCAGTCCAGATTGATGAATCCCCTATTGCCATAAAGTCGTCAAAACCTGTTAGCGTGGTTACCCCTAATACATGATTAGAAAGCTCAGGAAACAATGCAAACGAGCCCGCTATAAAAATAACAAACAACCACGGCGCGCAAATTTTAGAAAAATCAGCAACAGTTGAAAAACCATACATAGCGACAAATACAACAATAGAGCCAACCGATAATACAATGGCCACAAATGCTAAGCTGTTAGGATACCAATCGAGTTGTGCGGGTATATCAAACAAAAACCGAACGGCGGTTGCCGATACCGTGATCATCGCGGCGGATATCACACTAAATATGACCACGTTTGCCCAGTTATAGAGCTTGGTCATTGAGTTACCCGCAATTTTATTTAGGTAGTTGTATAAACTTAAACGTGTTTCTACCGCAATTGGAGAAGTAATTAACCACCACGAACACATTGCTAATAGGTTACCAATTAATAAACCTAATAGAATGTCGATGGTCGATGCGCCTAATGCAACAAAGGTTGCACCAATAACAAATTCGGTGGCTGCAACGTGCTCACCAGCGTATAAGCCGGCAAAGTGCTTCCAACCATGAAGCTTATGATTAGCAACGGGCAATTGCTCTTCGTTAACATCGTTAAATGTTTGTGTGTGTGGACTTGATGCCATGGTATTTTCCTATTGTTTTAAGCACAGCCCTAACTAACCTGAACTCTGGATAATAAATCTATCTCAAGCAGCTATTTCCAGCGCTAACTACGTTAAATTTACTTGCAATAGACTAGCTATTGACGCGTAATTTCGCCTTGTTTTCACTGTAAATCTCTGGCTAGAGAAAATAAACATAGATATCACTTTTGATTTAATATGTTAGTAAATCTCTTAACCAAAGTTCAGGTTAACTATTAATTTAAATAAGTGTTTTTTTATTTAAATTAATAATGAGTAAATCGCCGTGCCTTTTTATAATGCTACTACTATAACTATCTAATAATTAATGCATTTTACGTTAAGCTTTGTCAGTGTCATAAAGCTCAACGTTAATATTCTATTACTGTGTTTGTAATGCTGGGTACTGCTTATAAAAGTCATCCCAATGGGTTAAATGTGCGACCTCTGGGTAAGCTTGGTGAACAAAGTTCACTGCATCTTGCATATGCCCACCTCCGCTGTAATGCAAAACCTGCATATTGGCGGCAAGTGCAGCGCACACACCGGCTTTTGAGTCTTCAATCACTAAACATTTGCTTGGGTTAACACCCATTTGCTCTGCAGCATGTAAAAATAAATCGGGTGCGGGCTTACCATTTTTTACCTCACTTGAGGTAAATACCTTATTAAAGTACTGCGATAAATTAACCACATTAAGCGCTTTAGCAGTGCGTTTAGGACTACTGCTTGTTGCAATACAACAAGGTACAGATAATTGCTCTAGCACGTGTTTAATGCCGTTAGTTGGCATTAATGCAGTTTCGAACTCGTTTAATAATGCTTCTCGGTAATCGGCTTCAAAGCTCTCAGCTAATGTCACGTTAAAGGTATCGAATAAGTTTTGGGTAACTGTTTTAAAATTACAGCCTAAAAAATATTGTTGTACATAGGCTCGGTCAATATTAACGCCAATCTCTGCAAGCATGTTTATTAACACTTGCGCGCTCAATATTTCGCTATCTATAACAACGCCATCACAATCAAAAATAACTAATTCTATTTTAGTATTCATATTGCCCCTTTTTATGCACCTAGTTTGGTGTAACCTTAACTTGAGCATAAGCCCAGCAAGTGAGCATATTCTCTTTATTGTTATAATAAGTCAACATCTTGTTAGTGAAAAACGCACCATGATGGTGAATATTTATTCATTAAATATGAAATTGTCTGTATTTTCATTGATTTCAAAATTGCAATTACGACTAAGGTCGAACATTACAAAAACGCTATTTAGAAAATAGAAGGCAGCTCACAAATAACAATCTAAATTTGTGATTACCCCAATCTAAACAATCAATTTTACCGAACTAACTTTTGTTAATACACTCATTCACAGTTAAACAGCCAGCAACACTGCCGGCACTTTTATACAGATGAGGTCGACAATGAATACTCAAAAAAACACGATTAATAATAAATCTACATTAACGCTAAGTGCATTAGCGCTAGCAATGGCATTACCTGCAAGTGCCGCTACCACCTTAACTAAAGACAACGGCGCGGCTGTTGGCGACAACCAAAACTCTATTACCGCTGGTGAGCGCGGAAGTGTATTACTTGAAGACGTACACCTAATTCAAAAGCTACAACGCTTTGCTCGTGAGCGCATTCCTGAGCGTGTAGTGCATGCGCGTGGTACAGGTGCTCACGGTGTGTTTGTAGCGTCTAAAGAGTTAGATGACTTAACAATTGCTGCACCGTTTGCAGAAGCGGGTAAAGAAACAGACGTATTTGTACGTTTTTCATCAGTAATTCACTCAAAAGGTAGCCCAGAAACACTGCGCGACCCGCGTGGTTTTGCGACTAAGTTTTACACCGACCAAGGTAACTGGGATTTAGTAGGTAACAACTTACCGGTATTCTTTATTCGCGATGCGATTAAATTTCCAGACATGGTTCACTCGTTAAAGCCATCACCGGTTGATAACATTCAAGATCCTAACCGCTTTTTTGACTTTTTCTCATACGAGCCAGGTTCTACTCACATGTTAACGTGGGTATACAGCGACTACGGCACACCTGCAAGCCTTCGTAAAATGGACGGCTGGGGCGTACATGCTTACAAAATGATTAATAAGTCAGGCGATGTTAAATACGTTAAGTTTCATTGGGTGAGCCAGCAAGGTATTGATAACCTTGACTCAAAAGAAGTAGCTGAAGTGCAAAGCCAAGACTTCCAGCACTTAACACGCGACCTATACAGTGAGATTGGTAAAGGCAATTTCCCTAAATGGGATCTATACATTAAAACCCTTGATCCGTCGCAGTTAGATGACTTTGACTACAACCCATTAGATGCAACAAAAATGTGGTTAGACGTGAAAGAAACTAAAGTAGGCACCATGACCCTAAACCGTATGCCAACTAACTTCTTCCAATCTACAGAACAAGTTGCAATGGCACCGGCAAATGTTATTCCGGGTATTGAGCCATCTGAAGACAGACTATTACAAGGGCGTGTTTTCTCTTACGCCGATACGCAAATGTACCGCTTAGGTGCTAACCACCAACAATTGCCAATTAACCGTGCAAAAGTTGAAGTGGTTAACTACAACCAAGACGGCGCAATGAACTACGGTAATACAACAAGTAACGTGAATTACCAACCAAGTCACGAAAACGTTGCAGAAAACCCAATTGCACGCAGAAGTAACACAGAGCTAAAAGGCTACGTACAACAAGCAGCTATTAAAAAGCAGCAAAACTTTGCTCAAGCGGGTGTACTTTACCGCAGCTTTAGCAAGCAAGAGCGCACTAACTTAGTTAACAACTTAGCCGGCGATTTAGGCAAAGTGAAAGACAGCAAAGTTATGCACAAAATGCTTAGCCACTTCTACAAAGCAGATAGCGAATACGGTACACGCTTAACTAACGCTGTAAACGGCGACATGAAACAAGTTAAGCAACTAGCCGCTAAGCTTTAATATTTTACCCAACCTGTAAGTTATTGAGGAAAGCCTAGCTTTCCTCTTTTTTAAAAAGGTAACCAGTATGCGTAAATTACTTATTATATTTACTTTAGTGATGAGCTTTTCAGGCTTTGCCAATGAGCCACAAAGCCCTGTAAATCAACAAAGCACCGCCCAGTCGCAATACGACAGCTTACTTGCTTATTACTTTGCAGCCGCACGCACCGACGACACCGCCGTAATAACGCAATTTGTTGATGCTGGCATTCCTATTAATAGTTACAACAACAAAGGTTACACCGCACTAATGATTGCCACCTACCACGGCAATAAAAATACGGTAAACACCTTATTGCAATTAGGCGCTAATGCCTGCCTTGAAGACAACCGCGGTAACACAGCACTAATGGCCGCCATATTTAGAGGCGAATTTAGTATCGCTAAAACACTTGTAGGCCTTGATTGCGACAACGCACATCAAAACAAAGCAGGCCAAACAGCCGAGCAATTTGCACAAAAATTTGGCCAACAAAAAGTGCTCGACTTACTCGCTCAGGTAAACAGTAAATCTAATTAACCAACTTTTAATATACCTATTAGCCCGTTATTGTTAATGGCAATAAGGCTCCATTAACTGCCAATAACAAGGCTTTAGCAAAATAAGTAGTACCGTGTAGTTATTTAAACCTTCCTCTCGCCCCACTTCATTTGGGGCGTGGTTTATACCAATTCCAATAAATAGCTGGCCTATTTTACTCGCTAAAACAACTCATTTTTTTGTTGTAATTTCGACAAGGGAACAACCATTTACATCAATATATGCCTAAAGCTGAATTTTTTGTCGGCGTAAAATTAAGAGCACATACTTAATGGAGTAGGTATAAACAACGCCTTCCCCTCTTGCTTAAACTGGTCTTACCAGCTATTGTTTTTAACCTGTGTACTTTATATGGGAAATAATAATTCTAATGACCTCACCACACTTTGAGCACACCACTATAACCTGTAACAACAGGCAAACTCTAAGCGCCCGTGTATTTACACCCACCAGCCCTATTAAAGGTGCGGTGATGATTGCCCCTGCAACCGGTATAAAACAACAGTTTTATGCAAATTTTGCTACTTACTTACAACAACAGGGCTTTGGCGTAATTACCTTTGATAACAGTGGTATTGGCCAATCGCTTAACCGCAGCATTAAAAAAAGCAAAGCCACATTACAAACCTGGGGCGAGCAAGACATGCCTGCGGTGCTTGAGCATTTGCAAAGGGTGTTTCCTAATACGCAGTATCATTTAGTGGGCCATAGTGCCGGCGGGCAATTAGTGGGGCTAATGCATAACGCCAACGAGCTAAGCTCTGCGTTTAACTTTGCTTGCTCGTCAGGTAAATTAACTAATATGCGCTTGGCGTATCAGGTTAAAGCGCACTTTTTTATGAATGGGGTTATCCCCCTTAGTAATGCACTATTTGGCCATACTAAATCACAATGGTTTGGCATGGGCGAGCCACTACCTAAAGGCGTAGCTAAACAATGGCAAAAATGGTGTAACGCACAAGGGTATGTGCAATCAGCATTTGGCGATACCGTATTTCAACACTGTTACAACACGCTTTCTATGCCCTCGCTTTGGGTTAATGCTACCGACGACGACATTGCAAATAACGCGAATGTCGCCGATATGCTCTCGGTTTTTCCTAAATTAAAAGCACAAACACTCACCTTAAACCCACACGACTATGGTTTGAAGGAAATTGGCCATATGAAGTTTTTTAGTAAAAAGTCAGACGGACTATGGCCACTGGCACTTAACTGGCTAAACAAACACAGTTAAAAAAGGATGCGTTTACGCCGTTAATTTACGGCGTTTAGTGGCTTTTTAGCTGGTTTTTCACGTGTTACAAAATAGCAAACGAGTGAACCACCAGTGACCATTATTACTCCTTGCCAAAATGAGGCACTAAGGGTAATTGATAAATAAAGCGCCGAAATAATCGCCGAAAAAACCGGCGTAAAATACGAAAGCGTACCAAGCAGCATTAAGTTACCGCCAATAATTGCTTGGTTCCAAAGTGCATAACCGCTGCCAACAACCACACCAGCTAAAATAAGCGTTATGGTAGCGTGTAGTGTAAAGGTCATTTTTGGCTCGTCACTTAATCCATACAATACCCATAAGCTCAGTGCTGTGGCGATAAAAAATAGCACAATGGCATTTTGCCCATTACTATTTTTTTGAGTAATCACACAATAAACAGACCATATAAAAGGGGCTACAAACGCCAACAAGTAAGCCGTGGGATTACTTGCAAAATTGCCCATAATACTGTTAATTGACAACCCACTATCGCCACCCACGCACCATGCCACGCCAAAAAAGGCGAGCAGCATACCGGGGTAAATCAATACACTTACTTTACTACGGTTAACAACAATACTGAGCAAAATGGTAAGCGTGGGCCATAAATAATTTATAACCGCCATTTCTACTGCTTGGTGGCGATTATTAGCAAGCCCCACAAACAGTGCCAAACACACCTCGTAAAGTGCAAATAAAGCAGTACCCCAAATAATATAACGCTTATTAAACCCAGCAAATTTAGGGCGCCCCATTACCAAAATTAAAAACAGCGCGCTTACACTATACATAAGTGCCGCCCCACCTATAGGGCCAAATAACTCCGAAACATCCCTGAGCAGAGCCACTAAACAGCTCCATAATAAAATAGCGGCAATGCCATAAAGCGTGTATTTGTGATTAGAAAAAAAATCCATTAACTACCTAAAAGTACTACTTATGTTTGACGTTACGCTAACAGTAATTAATGCTTTAAACAATTGTTGCTCATCATTTATTGTTATAAAGGTGTTTTTAGCCTGCACTTAAGTGTTTGACCTTTTGGTCAGTAAAGTTACAATCATTCAACACGTTAAAAACAGCATCGCCATAATGAGCACACAAACAAAGCCAAATAAAAAAGAACTCACCCGAGTAAAAAACCAAACATTAATACTCGATGCCGCCGAGCAATTATTTTCTCAGCTTGGTTACGATGGCACCAGTATGAGCATGGTTGCCAAAGAAGCAGGCGTTCCTAAGGCCAATATTTTATATTATTTTAAAAGCAAAGACGGCCTATACGAAAACGTAATAGATCGCATAATTGCGCACTGGAATTTAGGCTTAGATAACGTAACCCCTGAGGACGACCCTGCACATGTGCTTTATCACTATATTAAAAGTAAAGTAATACTTGCCGTAAACCAGCCACTGCAATCACGTTTATTTGCCAGTGAAATACTGCGCGGAGCTCCATATTTGCAAAACTACTTTAGAACTAACACGCGCCCGTGGGTAAAACAAAAGGTAGACATGTTTCAGGCCTGGATAGATGCAGGCAAAATGGATAATGTTGACCCTTACCATTTATTATTTACCATTTGGTCAACTACGCAGTACTACGCCGACTTTCAGGCCGAAGTGCTACTGGTAATGAACAAATTAGAATACGACGAAACCGATGTGGCACAAATAACGCAATCAACTGCCCACATAATTTTAAAAGGTATTGGCTTAAAAATACCTGAGCACAGTGAGGCCTAACCCATGAATAACTTTACCACCCCAGACTTATTTGACGATCACCGCGAAAGCGTACAAGTCGCCGACAGCGGCCTGCGCCACTTTGGTAAAAAAACCACCTTTAGTGGTCAAGCAGTTACCCTTACATGTCCAGACGATAACTCGTTTGCCGCCGATATACTGCATGAAAACGGTGAGGGTAAAGTATTGGTTATTGATGGCTTTGCTAGCAAACGCTTTGCTTTTATAGGCGATATTATGGCTGAGCGCGCGTTAAAAAATGGCTGGGAAGGCGTTGTTATTAACGGCTGTTGCCGCGACATTGAAATACTAGCCACTATGGATTTACCGGTTATGGCGCTAGGTTCAACCCCGCGCAGTACATTAAAGCGTGGCTTTGGCGATAAAAACCAAACTGTAACCATGCTGAGTACCTCAATTAACCCTAACGATTGGCTATACGCCGATGTAAATGGCTTAATTATTAGCCCTAACGCATTACTATAAACGCCATATTTGCAACCAAGTTGGTGCAATCACGCACCAACTTGGTGTGTTTTCACCTCTAAATTACGCCTTCTTTAATACTTATATTTTTATAAATATCTGCTAAACCCCATGTAAACCAAATAAAACCTGACCGAGTGGACAACTTTATTGCATTTGGCATTGCTTTTGCTTAGCTTTTAGGCAATATAATAGCTAACCGATTAAAAAGCGGATCAGGCTCTGTAAAATAAAAATAAGATGTTACGCAGTGGGCTGAAAAATAATAATAACTAATTCGTCTTTTTAATCACCCTAAATCTGATTATAACCAGTTGGTCAGATTTACTTTATAACGAGTGGTGATATGAGTACCAAAACACATAATAATTTTACCGGTATTTTTTGTGACCATGGCCCTAACGCATGGCAAACACACACCCACGGCAAACTTGTAAATAAGCGCCTTGCGGTAAAAGATGTATTTGCTGTTAAAGGCGAGCGCAACAGCGCAGGTAACCCAAGCTGGTTTAAAGCAGCAAAACCTGCACGGCAAACAGCAAGTGCCGTAAACAAACTAATGAATGAAGGTTGTCGCTTTACAGGCTTTACCCATACCGATGAGCTGGCTTACAGCTTAGAGGGCAATAACATTCACTATGGTGCAGCACAAAACCCAAAACTTAAGGGCCATGCAAGTGGTGGCTCAAGTATGGGGTCGGCGGCCGCCGTAGCTGCTAACCTAGCCGATATTGGCTTAGGTACCGATACCGGCGGCTCTATTAGAATACCCGCAAGTTATTGTGGCTTATTTGGCATAAGGCCAAGCCATAACGTAATTGAAAAAGATGGCCTAATACCGCTCGCGCCCCCTTTTGATACCATTGGCTGGCTTACGCAAAGTGCAGAGCTGCTAAGCGATATAGGCAATGTACTGTTGCCAAATCAAGCTATTAATAACGTTGATACTTTAGTTATTTGCGAGCCATTATTTGAGCTGGTTGACCCTGCATTACAAGCCCCGCTTAAACAATTGCTTAAAAAAACCAAACTTTATTTTAAACACCATAAAGAATTTAAACTGCCTGACAGCAACTTATTAAGCGAACTGGCTGACAGCTTTAGAATACTGCAAGGGCGAGCAATCGCAAAAACGCATAAAGATTGGCTTCAATTGCCAGGGCAACTTCCCCAGTTTGCTCCGGCAATTGCGGCACGTTTTAACATGGCGCTTGCCCTAACCGCCCAAGAAGAACAAGAAGCACTAAATGTACAAACCCAATGGCAAACATTAATTGCTAAAAACCTAAATACAAACAGTTGTTTATTTTTGCCAACCACACCCATAACTGCACCTAAATTGGGCGCCGACACAAGCGCCTTACGCATGCAAATAATCACCTTATCGGCCATAGCGGGTTTGAGCCGCTCGGCGCAAGTACACTTACCATTGGCTAATTTAGAAAATGGCCACCCTTATGGGTTTTCATTAATGATGAGCCATGGCAACGATAAAAGCCTACTTGCCTGCGTACAACAATTAGCTGCCCACTTTAAACAGGACACACTTGCATGAGCACACACAACATTGCCTTTACTGCCCCGCATTTTGCGGCAACCGAGGCAGGCACCCTAATATTAAAGCAAGGCGGTACAGCCGTTGAGGCCATGGTAGCAGCCGCCGCTGCTATTAGCGTGGTATACCCGCATATGAACTCAATTGGCGGCGACAGCTTTTGGCTTATTGATAACCTAAACCAAAGCACACCCACAGCTATAGATGCCTGCGGGCGCGCACCAAACGATATAAGCGCCTATAGCAATGAGCCACACATACCAGAGCGCGGTGGTTTAAGCGCATTGACCCAAGCGGCTACGCTTCGTGGCTGGCAAAAAGCCCTTGAGGTAGATGAGCACGCAGCTCTACCACTAAGTACTATTTTAGCGCCTGCCATAAAGCTTGCGCGCGAAGGCTTTACAGTGTCAAAAAGCCTGCAAGCAGGCTGCGAAAAGCTTGCCGCCGTTTCAAACACTAACGCTGCATTTAAAGAGCTTTACATACCCAATGGTAAACCGCTACAAGCAGGGCAACATTTTAAAAACCCAAAACTCGCCAGTACCTTTGAGCACTTGGCCGAGCAGGGATTAAATGCTTTTTATGAAGGAGAACTTGCCGACTCATTTGCAAGCGATTTAGCAGCCGCAGGCAGTGTTATTACCCCAGCCGACATAGCCAATACAAAAGCAGATGTAGTAACACCACTTAATGCTAATTTATCGGGCATACAGTGTTTTAACTTACCTGCTCCCACGCAAGGCGTGCATTCTCTGCAAATAATTGGCGCCGTTAATAAACTAAAGCATTTGGCCAAAACAGAGGCCGATTGGATGCACTTAATTGTTGAGGCAACCAAACAAAGCTTTACTCACCGTCCCACACTTTGGGCCGACCCAGATGCGCTTGGTGATGATTATAAAAATGCACTAACCGATGAACGCTTAAGTGCGCTTGCCAGCAATATTGATATGAACCAAGCCAAGCAATGGCCATTTAATGCAGAGCCTGGCGATACCGTTTGGATGGCAGCACGTGATAAAAACGGCCAACTCGTGAGCTTTATTCAAAGTGTTTACTGGGAATTTGGCAGCGGCATATTAATGAGTGAAGGTGGTTTTGTGTGGAATAACCGTGGTTTGAGCTTTAGTTTAAATAACAACGATGCCAATGCCTTAAAAGCACATAAAAAGCCAGCTCATACACTTAACCCTGCTTTAGCAAAATTTGATGATGGCAGACGCCTTGCCTACGGCACCATGGGCGGCGAAGGCCAACCGCAAACACAAGCTGCCGTATTTAGTGGTTACGCATGGCGTAATAAATCAATTACCCAAGCAGTAAGCGATCCGCGTTGGTTACTAGGGCGCACCTGGGGCGATACAAGCACAAACTTAAAGGTAGAGCAAAGCTTAGTAATTCAAGTTAAACATGAATTAAATCAACGTGACCACGACTGGGTAAGCGTTGATAATAACAATGAAATGATGGGCCACGCGGGTGCCATTTTAGATACACCTACAAGCCTTGAAGCAGCCACCGACCCTCGTTCAGATGGTCGTGCAACAGTAACTACAGCAGGAACACAATGACAGAAATAATAAATCAATGGCCCATTATAGCGGCCTTAATAGCAACCGGCATTTTTGCAGGTATTTTAGCAGGCCTATTTGGTGTAGGCGGCGGCATAGTAATTGTGCCTGTGCTGTATTTTTTATTGCAAGGCTTTGGCGTAAGCCCCGAGTCGGCCATGATGATAGCCACGGCGACCTCGCTTGCCACCATAGTGCCTACGTCTATTTCGTCTATACGTTCGCACCATGCAAAAGGCAATATCGACCTTGCTTTAATTAAATACTGGGCCCCGTTTATTTTAGTAATGGCCGTTGTATGTAGCTACTTAGCGCACTCAATACGCGGTAATGCGTTGGTACTTATGTTTGCCTGTATTGCTATTTTAGTAAGTTTAAACATGTTATTTAGAGCCGGCGCGCCTGCCCTAGTTAGTAAATTACCAGGTAAATTTGGCCAAGGCATTATGGCAAGTATTGTTGGTGGTTTATCGGTAATGATTGGTATAGGTGGTGGCACTATTGGCGTGCCCATGCTAAACGCGTTTAACGTACGCGCCCATGTTGCCGTTGGCACCGCTGCTGTATTTGGCTTATTAATTGCGCTACCGGGCGTTATTACTTTATTAAGTATTGGTACTACACCCGCCGATGCACCGCTTGGCACGTGGGGCCTTGTAAACCTACCTGCTTTTATACTTATTATTCCGCTTACTATTTTGTTTGCGCCTATTGGCGTAAAAATTGGTAGCAAGCTAGATCAAAAACAATTAAAACGCGCCTTTGCCGTTGTATTAATGATAACGGGCATTCGTATGCTTATTCAGACTCTGGGAGCCTAAACATGTTTAGCGACACGCAAATTCAAACTTTAAATCCGCCACAGCGATTACTCATGGGCCCAGGCCCAATAAACGCAGATCCACGCGTGCTACGTGCTATATCGGCGCAGCTAATTGGCCAATACGACCCAGTAATGACCGGTTTTATGAACGAAACCATGGCTCGCTATCGCGAAATTTTTAAAACCAAAAACGAATGGACCCTGCTAGTTGACGGTACATCGCGCGCAGGCATAGAAGCCGTTTTATGCTCTATTTTACGCCCCGGCGATAAAGTGCTGGTGCCCATTATGGGCCGCTTTGGCCACTTGCTTGCTGAAATAGCCGAGCGCGTAGGCGCAAAAGTACACACCATAGAAGTCCCGTGGGGTGAGGTATTTACCCCCGAACAAATAGAAAAAGCCATTGTTGATGTAAAACCCCATGTACTTGCTATGGTACAGGGCGATACTTCTACAACTATGAACCAACCGCTTGAACACATTGGCGATATTTGCCAAAAGCACGACGTATTATTTTACTGCGATGCCACTGCTTCGATTGTAGGTAACGATTTACCCGCCGATGAGTGGAAACTCGACGCGCTTTCGGTTGGTTTGCAAAAATGTTTAGGCGGTCCTTCTGGCTCTGCGCCTTTAACACTGAGCGATAAATGCGCCGATTGGATCCAAAAGCGCAAAAAAGTAGAAGCGGGTATACGCACGGCCGATCATACCGACGGCACCGAGCCATTTGTACGCTCAAACTACTTTGATTTAGGCATGATCATGAACTATTGGGGCGAGGAGCGCCTTAACCATCACACCGAAGCCACCAGCATGCTGTATTGCGCATCAGAATGCGCTCGCATTGTTATTGAAGAAGGCGTAGATAACTGCGTTGCCCGCCACAAGTTACACGGCGATGCCATGCTAACGGGTATTCAAGCGCTAGGCTTAAATGTATTTGGCGATTTAAACCATAAAATGAACAACGTAGTGGGTGTGTATATCCCCGAGGGCATTAATGCTGACCACGTCCGCGCTCAAATGCTAACCGACTTTGGTATTGAAATTGGCACCTCGTTTGGCCCGCTGCATGGCAAAATTTGGCGTATTGGCACCATGGGTTACAACGCCCGCAAAGATGCCGTATTACAAACATTGGCAAGCCTAGATGCCTGCTTACATGCCAACGGCTATAAAGGCCCTAAAGGCGAAGCCGCTATTGCCGCCCTTGCCCATTATAAATAAAAAAAGGATTTAGCATGACGATCGCAAGCCCCCTCCATGAGCCATTATTAAACACTGAGCTGGCTAATAAATTTGCCGCGCGCGCGTTATTGCGCTGTAAAACGCTCAGTGGCCTATCGCAAATGCAAGGTGGCATTCACCGTGTGTATTTATCTAAAGAGCACAAAGAGTGTAACCGTGTAACTGCTGCGTGGATGGCTGAGGCGGGCATGCAATCGTGGCAAGACCAAGTCGGCAATTTATGGGGGCGTTTAGCATCATCTAACCCAAACGCTAAACGTTTAATTATTGGCTCACACCTCGACACAGTACCAAACGCCGGTGCATTTGATGGTATTTTAGGGGTATTACTGGGTATTGAAATAGCCGCCCTTGCGCATACACTTAAGCTTGATTTACCGTTTCATTTAGATGTTGTGGGTTTTTGTGATGAAGAAGGCACCCGCTTTGCCACCACATTAATTGGCTCAAAAGCACTGGCAAACGAGTTTGACCCGCAGTGGTTAAATATAGAAGATACAAACGGCATTACTATGCGCCAAGCCATGCTTGATTTTGGCCTAAACCCAAATGATTACGCAAAAGCAGCGCTTAATAAAAACGAGTTACTCGGTTACTGGGAAACCCACATAGAGCAAGGCCCCGTGCTTGAGTCGGTAAATCAAGCATTAGGCATTGTTACTGCCATTGCAGGGGCAAAGCGCGCTATGATCACGCTAACAGGCCAAAGCGGCCACGCGGGTACTACACCAATGAACTTACGCCAAGATTCGTTAGCAGGCTGCGCCGAGCTTACCCTTGCCATAGAGCAACTAGCAAAAAGTGCCAGTAATGGTGAAGTAGCCACTGTAGGGCAAATTCAAGCACGCCCAGGCGCTACAAATGTCATTGCCGGTAAAACCACTATAAGCCTAGATGCACGCGCACAAAACGATAACGACCTTGCAGTTTTACTTAATGCAGTACATACCCGCGCGGAGCAAATTGCAACTAGCCGTAATTTAACGCTCGATTGGCAATGGACACATGCGGCCGACGCCGTAGCGTGCGACACTCAAATTCAACAATTGTTTAGCAGTGCCTGTAAATTGAATAACCAAGCCTCGCCTTCACTTGCCTCTGGCGCTGGGCACGATGCCATGGCAATAGCCCCTATTTGCCCTGTTGGTATGCTGTTTATACGCAGCCCTGGCGGAATAAGCCATCACCCCGCAGAAGCTGTTATTGATGAGGATGTAACAAAAGCACTTAGCGTAATGTACAGCGCCCTTATGCTGTATGTAAAAGAGTTAGAAAAGTAACAAACGCTTATGCATCCGCAGGGTAAAGTTATGTCTGTTAGCTTAGCCCTGCGTATTAAACTTGGCTGTGATTATTAGTTAAAGCCAGTATTTAAAGTCGGTGTTTTAAACTTAATTAAGGCTTAAGCCAAGCTCATTTAAACTCGCTTCAAAACGTTGCCATTTTCTATTTATCTTACGCTTAGCCGATGAGCTCACATAATTACTAATAGGAAAAAACTCAGTATTACCAATATCATCCACCACTACACATTGCTCAATGGTGCCGTTATTATTAACACACGCTATATTGCGTGGTTTTATTTCTTTGGTGATCACTAGGTTATGTATTAAATAATCTTTTAGCTTTAATAGCGGCTCGACTAGTGCTTCACTATTTGGCTGATTTAAATAATGCTCAAGGGTTTTAGCCGGCTGATTATTTGCATCAATCACTAAATCAAACACGTACCCTGTGCCAATATTGGTTTGCACCGTACCATGGTATCGCGCTAATAACTGCCACTGAATATTTCGGTTACTAAGTCGCTTATAATAAGCCAACTCTTGGTCTTGTTCTTGCGAAAACCCATCATGGCTTACTTTAATACATAAATTATGTGCCTCAGGGTGCCTATAACACGTTCTATGCGCCCCTTTACCTACCATTAAGTCATCGTTTAATGAGATCAAACCAATTTTCGTCCTAGCGTAAATTTAAAAATACTAACTCGCTTAATTAAGTAATCTATTTTAAGAAGGGAAACCCGTGTTGATAGCTGGGCAAAAGTTCGCTATTTAGTCGCTCTAAATGAGTTTTTTTTAACAGGTAGCAAGACGTTTAGCCCCGTAAAATGATCAAGTATTATTGTGGATTAGTAATAAACGAGGTAAATAACACGCCTTAAAATGCACGCTTGGTATTTACATCTATTAGTGCTGCTTCTATTACGGTGTCAGTAATAAAGTAGGCACGTTCGTTAAATAAGCCGACCATTTTAACTATAAATTAGGGTTAATCAAGGTAAATTAGCTACAATTCACTCACAATAAAGGCTAGATTCGACTTTCTTTTGTGTTTTTTTAAATGAGTTTCAGGCTGTTGAGGTAAGGAGGAGATACAAAAAGTTGAGAGTTGTTCGTGGTAGTTGACCTAGTCTTAAAAATAAATATTTAGATAGTAGAAGCCCTTTTTTTTTTACTATCTAAATACTCCGGTATATAGCTAAACAGACTTTGTATATTTGTATTCGCATGAAACAACCGCTGCACATAAGCCACTAAAAGCTAAAATACAGACTGACGATACTGCACCCCACATTGCCATTATCATCACAGGTAAACCGGCATTTGGTGCAGACATAACTATTCCATTTCCTAAGTCTTTAGGTGCGCCAAGATTAGAGAAAATACCAAATAAACCAATGCAAATAGCTACAAAAAACAGTATGTAACTCAAAAACCCAAGCATTCTAGAAGCGATAAGCAGGCCCTTAAGGTTTTCTGTTTTAATTTTTGAGTATGGGTAAAGTTTCATATATATCCTTAATTTAATTACTTTTATTATTTTTCCTGAGCGAATGTTTATTATTCACACAAGCAAACATAAAAACAAGTAGGAGCAACTTAAAATAGCCAATTCACCAAGTAGTTAGCCAAGCCTATTAAATTTATAACTAAGTATTAGATGTATATTGAAATAAGAGAATTGCTTTAGCTAACCCTCGCTAAAAACATTTATTATGCAGTTGTTCGGGTGGCTACATAAAACTAACTTTAGGGCCACCCGCTTTAATTTTTATAGTTACTCAATCGTTACCTTTGCATCACTTACCCATGTTTCGGTTATCGGCTCTTCGTTTTTATCAACTAAATACGCGCGTATGCTTACGGGGTCGTTATTGCTTTGTTTGTAGTCAAATGCTAATCGCCATTGGTTGGTACCCACTATTGGGTAAGCACCAATTGGCTCTAATATTTCGCCGTTGCTGGCTTCAACTATAGGCTTTATACCGCTTTCTCTGTCTAGGCCTTTTAATACAGGCCCTTCAAAGTCTATCACCATTTTGTTTACGCCCTCAGGAGTAGGCTGGCCAGGAACTCCGCCCTGCCCTTGGCGAGTATTAACAACACTTGCTAGGTTTTTTAATTTTGGATCGAGTGGACGCCACTCAATATCATAAGAAAAGGTAAACTCATCGCCTTTACGTACCTCTTTTTCAGGCACCCAATAAGCAACAATGTTATCAAACGTTTCATCTTTAGTTGGAATTTCGATTAGCTGCACAGCACCTTTACCCCAATCACCCTGAGGTTTTATCCATGCTGATGAGCGCTTATTGTAAAACACGCCATCGTCTTGGTAGTTATTAAAGTCGCGATCTCTTTGGATTAAACCAAAGCCTTTTGGGTTCTCATCAATAAAGCTATTGGTCGACACCGATTGCGGATTATTTAACGGTCGCCAAATATACTGGCCCGATCCAGTATGAATCGCTAAGCCATCGCTATCGTGAATTTCTGGGCGCCAGTCTTTAGCTTGTGTTTTATCTTTTTCTGAGTACCAATACATACTCGTTAGCGGTGCTATGCCTAAGCGCTCTACATCGGCGCGCATATACAAATTAGCACTTACAGAGGTAACATGCCCTTTGGCCTCTTTGTTGTCTTTACTTAAACCAAACCGATAAGCACCTGTAACAGAGGGTCCCTCAAGCAATGCCCACACAGACATGCTTTCACCTTTATTTTCTGCAGGGCCTAACCAAAATGCCGAAAAGCGCGGAAATTCTTCTGGCTCACTCATACCGGTATTTATTGCAATACCGCGAGCCGACAACCCATATTGCCCTTGTGGGCCATCAGTTCTAAAATAAGACGCCCCCAAAAACGATATCCAATCTGGTTTTATATCAGGGCGCATAATTCTAAAACCTGCAAACCCAAACCCTTCTGGCAGGTCGTGGGCAGGGCTGTCGTCAGGCATATCAAAAAGCGCATTATTAAAAGGCAGTTCTTTTACGTTGTTTTTATCATCTCTGATATAAATACTTACCGGCTCAGGAAAATATCGCCCTGGGTAAAATAACTGCACCGGTGCCTTTTTGCCATTTGGGTAGAGGGTTTCATCTTCTTTAAAGCGTATTTTCCAATGTTCGTCATAGGTAATTTTATCAATAAGATCAGGTGCAGGAACTGCAGTTGGCGTATAAGGCTTTTTGGCAGAGGCTTTTGCCATTGCTTTTAAATCTTCAAAAGTAAACTTAGCACTTGCTTGTGCTTGCGCCGCGTGTAACGACACAGAGGAGGCAATAATAGCGGCAATAAATAACTTTAACTTCATAAAAAGTATCTCTAGTAAAATGAGTCTAAAAATAAGCGCCCAGTATGAGCGCCTAACTTAAAATGCGTGTAAAGATATTACACACGGCAATATGAACTCGCGTTTACTAAAATAACGTTATTTGGCGAAGCTTTTATGCTTAGCTGCGTTTGGGGAAGTTGTATTTGAATAATTATGTTTGGATAGTTGTGTTTAATAAATGCGGCTAATCCAGCTTTTACTTAGTTAAAGCCAGTGAGTGCTTTAAAATCGAAATACTGAACAATGCGTCGCAGCTAGGCTTAGTATAAACACTTGATTAATAAAGGCTTGTGAACTAGAACTGAGAAGTCGAGTAGCATGTTCAACCCCCTATTAAATTTTAACACCCACTTAAAAGTGCTAAGCTTGGGGAATTGCCATTACATTGGCTTGCTATGTATTAGAGGCCACCACATAAGTCTAAAAAATTCCCTGTTGAAAACGATGACTTTGCCGATGAAAGCCAATAAATAGCTTCGGCCACTTCCTCAGGTTCACCTCCACGCTTAAGAGGAATAAGCTCCTTTAGCCTTTCTACTCTTTCAGGTTCACCACCATCAGCGTGCATTTGCGTATTAATTAACCCAGGGCGCACACAATTAACTCTAATGCCTTCACAGGCAACTTCTAGTGATAATCCTTTGGTGAGTGTATCTATAGCCCCTTTTGAGGCAGCATAATCAATATATTCATTCGGTGAACCTGAACGAGACGCCCCCGATGAAACATTTACAATAACCCCTCCGTTTCCGCCATGACGTGTAGACATACGCTTTATGGCCTCTCGGCAGCACAAAAAGTAACTAGTCACGTTGTTTGCTAAAATAGTATTAATTCTTTCAGCTGTTAAATTCTCCAAACGCGACTGCTTACGTAAAATACCAGCGTTATTAACAAGTACTGATAGAGGGCCTAGCTCTGAATCAATTTTTTTAAACAGCCTTACTACATCATCCTCAACCGAAACATCTGCTTGGACTGTAATACAACGATTACCCGCAGCCCTAATATCGCTTGCGACAGCTTCAGCCGAAGCTCGATTAGATTTGTAATTGATACAAACCGCATACCCTTTTGATGCAAATAATTTAGACGTAGCAGCACCAATACCTCGACCTCCACCCGTTATTAAAACCACTTTTGTGTTATTCATAAGTCATCCTTAAATAATGATATTGGAGGAATATGGAATGCTTTACAAAACAATAAGTAATTGGCATAAATTAGCAATACTTAGCAAGAAGCTGCATTTTGTGCACACGTTTGCTTTATCCCTAACTCTTCGTGAAAATTCATTGTGACATTAAAAGTCAGTACAAAAATAATAAAACCTAACAACCAGAAATTAAGCTCTTTTAATTTAAACCTTCCACGCCAAAACGCTGTTACAAAAATGAAAAAATATCTTATAGTGAAAAGAAACGTGATAAAGAGAAACACAAAAATAATAATTCCAGCTGTACTCATAAGTCTCCAGCAACTAACGAGCTTGTAAATTAACTCGTTTTGAATTTATTTTTATTAATGAATCAACCATAGCCGAGTTCCTATTTTGGTTCAATCAGTTATAGATATTGCACATAAAATATAAGAAGAGAATTTGCGGCTGTTTTAATGGACGTTTTAGAGGGAATTATAGGTGCTTGATTGGCGTATTTTGGTATAAAGGGCTCCCCTTTTTTTAATGCATCATGTTTTTCAGCTTTCTCATTTATGAACAAGGCAATACAGGTACCGTAGCGTAAAGTAAAAGCACTCACATTCGTTTTAACCTGTAAGATCAATTTATTATCCGTAACATTTCGTTTTTTTACTGAAAGAGAAGTTAGCTAATTTAATAAAAATTGCTGGCGCCTATTGAGCTAACGATTTAACTTTCATATTATCAATATAGCTCAGCTTTTAGCGTGATTCGTATTCTTAAACCGTAGTGAATACTATGCATTAATTGAATATTATCTAAAAGTTAGAGTGGGGGTCATTCTAATTTTTTTGATGACATAGTCGCTTGTTATGTGCTTGATTTATTGTGATAAGATCATTTTAAGTTCATCCTCATTTTCACCGAATTCTGTAACCAAATAATCAACTAAGTTACTAACGGACTTTCCGATTGGTATCAGTGAATCAATATCATCAATATAATATTTTATAAAAATCGGCTTCGAGTCAAATAGGTAGAATCCTGTTATCGAAGACTCCCCCTCCCATAGAGGAATTATATCCAACCCTTTTGGAGAAAAGTCATCAGTCTCAAGGCTGTACATTAAACCACTACACCTAAATTCAAGATCATCATGCACAAACTCACCTCTAGTGAGCTTCAATAAAGCTTTAGTTAAATTTAGTTTTTCAATCTCAGCATCTCTAATTGAGCCTGTAATTGTAACTCCACCCAATTTAGTACAGCTCTTTCATAGAATTTTATGCCACCTTAAGATAACCTATTGGTGTCATATCGCCAAGTGAATC
>NZ_LKDW01000003.1 GCF_001401805.1 Pseudoalteromonas sp. P1-25 | reverse complement strand
TAGCTTTTAGCTTTTAGCTTTTAGCTTTTAGCTTTTAGCTTTTAGCTTTTAGCTTTTAGCTTTTAGCTTTTAGCTTTTAGCTTTTAGCTGTCAAAATTGTAAAGCGAGTAGATTTATATTTACTCGCTTTTTATGTGTAGTTATTAAAATTACTGTTTTACTAACACTTCAACTCAGTGGTTATTGGTGTCTTTAGTATTTTAAGGGCGGCTTTGAGCGAGGAGCAGTCATTGAGATTGGATAAATATAATAGTTAATTGAGCGGTCAAACTACTTTTTTGCGTATGTAGCTATGAAAATGAACGACGCGCGCATATTAGTTCATTTAACTTTTCTTTAAAATTTTAGAAAACTTAGTGATAGTAATATCTTAGGTTATTTGTTAAAACATATATAATGTAGAAAATAGTGTGGCGTCAGCAGAAATATGCGCGATGAGCGTATTATTAAATTGTTATAAATTTTTCATCTAGGGAGTTATTTTGCAAAGAGGTTTAATTACTGTCGCTGGTAATATTAAGTTTCAAATGCAAGGATGTGGCTTAAGCTCAAACTTGACGCCTGAAGATATCCGTTTCTATTTAATGTATTGGGATAAAATTATAATCCCAACAAATAATCTAATACATTTTGGTATTCCTGATGAAGAAGATTTAATTAGTAGTAAAGCCTTATGGCGACCTAGAACAAGTCATGTTGGTCGCTTTTCTGGCCATGAGCTAGGTGAAGCTATAATTAAGGGACAAAGCGAAATTGCAGAGTTAATGTTAAAAGACTCTAAAACAGATTGGGTAGTGCACCAAACTGGCAATCAAATATTCTTACCTAAAAAAACTTCACAATATAACAACACTATTCGTGTTGATTTGTCTGGTGTATTGCCTGTTCCAAGTAAAGATACAAACATTAATGAGATACTTGAATTCAAGGAAAAAAGAGGCGCGGAACTTGAAGCATTGCACTCAACACTTGATGAATTATATAAAGAAATTTTAACCTCACCAGACCCCTCATTAGAAGCTAAGTCCATTTTCTCAAGATTAAATAAAGAAATTGAAGCACTTGAAAGGGTTTCTGGCGAAAAGTATAAGAAAACAAGTAAGTTTGATTTATCTGTTGAATTAAATCTAAATGGTAAAGATATTGCTATGGCTGGAGCATCAGGAGCCGCAATAGATTTTTTATCAAATGGCTTTACTATGCCAATAGCTACTACTTTAGCCGCTATTGGTGCTTGTGTTAAAGTTTCGGGGAAATCTACAAATACATTTTCAGCCGCGGATGAAAGGCTAAAATTAGGGTATATTTCTAAGGCTTCTGAAGTGGGCTTGGTGCAATAAATTTATAACAAGTTACTCATAAGGACGCAAAACGCTTGGTTGGCGCTCATTCTTCGCTAATCCTAGCCAAGCATTATCCGCATTTTATGCGGGCGTTACGAACGTCCGCAATTGGCACACCTCAGCCACTCGGCAACATAAAATATTGATAATAATTGGTAAGGTATTTTACTGTGTCGGATGGCGCTTCGCTTATCCGACCTACGCAGGCACAAAAGAGTTACTAATATTGCATTAGGTTTTTGGTTGGTAGCCCCTACAGGAATCGAACCTGTAACTGCCCCTTAGGAGGGGGCCGTTATATCCATTTAACTAAGAGGCCGCACCGAGCTTACAGCTTACAGCTTACAGCTTACAGCTTACAGCTTACAGCTTACAGCTTACAGCTTACAGCTTACAGCTTACAAAAATTATAACGGCATCTTGTTTTTCATATCAAGCTAAAATTAACTTAATTGCTTGATAAATATATATCTTCTTTGTTTAACACGTACAGTGGTATGAGTTTACGGCTGCTTGCCACAATATGTTTACTGTGAACATTTATAACGCGGGTGTTTACTGCTACGCCATTTGGGCGGTAAATTAACGTACCTGCTAATACATAGTTAGCCATGCTGCTTTCGCTTAGCTTTTCTATATCGCGAGATAACACAAAGTCGCCTCTATTTGATACATCAATGTTGTCCATGGTTTTAAAATCGACCACGCCGTAGCCAAACTTTTGCAGCTGATGAATAAACGTCTCTGCTAATTGATTACCCAACTGATTACTTTTATTAAGCGATGCGTCTAAATCGACAATGGTGGTAACCGCTATGTTGATGCTGTTGTTATCGGACGCTTCGGCTTCAAGCGTATCAACTAAATCCAGCGCCATTTGCTCTACATAGTTTGCCAATGTTTTGTGATGTTTAAGCGGTGTAAACTGCCTTGCTGTGTCGTACTCACTTTGCTGCTGCACAGATTGGTTAGCATACACTGGCGTTGGTTGGTTACTTTGCGTTACCACGGTGTAATCTGAGCGCGTGTTAATGTTTTCGTTGTGCTCATTATTTTGCGTTATTGAACAACCAGTTAATGCTAACGTTGCCGTTAGCCCCGCTATAGCAGATAGTTTATAAAACATGGTCAACCTCACTCGCTGGCTTGTTTAAGCATAATTCCGTCGGTGCGATAGCTACTGTTTAGCGCATCAACCACTGATTGCGGTATAAAGCCTTGCGCACTGCCCACTACCGCTTTACTTTTAATACCCACTATTCGTGCATTTACCAGTACGCCACCTTGGTGGCTCACAAGTGTTCCTGCTAATACGTAATTAAAGTTTTGATCTTGGTTTAACTCTAGGTAGTCGCGGCTAAATACAAAGTCGCCTGCGGGGGTTACGCGCATATAATCGGTGGTTTTAAAATCGATAACCGGTACTCCAAAACTATGCAGCTCGTGCATAAAGCTTTCGGCTATTTGGTTACCTAACAGGCTTCCATCACTGTAGTCATCATCTAAAAATACAAAGCTAGAAACGGCAAGTGGCGTTTTGTCGTTTACGTATTGCAGGTTTTCGACCATGTCTTGCATTATACCGCGCACATAATGGTTTATATTTTTGCGTTTTGCAGGGGCACTTTTAGTGTAGTTGCTTTGCTTGTTTAAATTAGACTGAAATAACGCGTCATTTGCTACAGGTGCTTTTACCGCACGTTGCTCTGAAACAAGCTGGGCTGCATTGTCTTGCTCAACCTGCTCCGGCTCTGAATGTAGCGAATTTAGCATTTGCGAACAGCCAAAGCCTAATGGCAAACATAGGGTAATTAATAGGTTTCTCATGGTGTGCTCCTGATTAATATTCGCTGCGGTACAAAGAGCCGTCGCGCTGCTGAATTTTTTCACTTCCCCACATTACATTTATAGGGATCTCTGTGCTGCCTGCCGACAATACTTGCTTATTTTCAATATTAACGAGTCGTGCATTAACTATATACGCATGCTGTTGGCGTGTTACAGTGCCGGTGATGACTAAGTCAATATTTTGGCGATTGCGTAGTTTACTTAAGTCGCGGCTTAATATGCTGTCTGCGTTTTGCGCTAATATAAGGTTATTACCAAGGCGGTACTCAACAGTATGATAGCCAAGCTGGGTAAATTGCGTTAATAGACTTTCTTGAATTTGTAAGCTCAAACCCGAGGCCTGCCCTGCTACTAGCTTAGTATCTAAAGCATCGGCATAAAAAAAGCTACTCACACCAATGCGCGCATTGGCATTTAAAGCGCCATTTATATGATTAAGCTGCGAGGTTAGATTGGCTACATACTCGTTTACAGTATAGGGTGCCATTGCTGCTTTTGGCGCGTCAGTAGGTACACTCGGCTCAGGCGGTGGAACCAAATTGCAAGCAGTTAAATTTAACAATACTAAAGGCAGTAAAAGGCGCATAGTTGCCGTCCTCTTTAAAACATATCGAGGATAAAGCAATTATTATGCCTAATTAACTTTGAGGCGTTTTGACATAATAGGTTACAAAGCAGTTATTAATTTTTATTAATGACTTACATGCATCTTCAGCTGCGTTTTTTGTTTTAAACGCACCAAGCTTTAACCTATAAAATGTGTGCTGCTCAATGAGTACTTGTTCGGTATTAACTTCAAGCATATTTGGCACCGATTGATATTGTTTTACAGCCGCTTCAAGTACCGCTTTATTTTTATAAGCCCCTACTTGAACTGCAAACAGCGCATTTGGATTTACAACAGCTAAGTGGTTAGTTGGCTGTGTTTGCTCAAGTTCTGGCTGGGTATTTAGTTGTTTTAATTTATCGACTGTGCGCTGTAATTCACTTTCTAGCTTTAACAGTCTTTCTAATTGAGGCTGGGTTTGTTGCCACTGCTGCGCAGACTCTTTTAGTACAGCTAAATCATCCTTTTTAATAAACACCGCCTGCTTTTGATCTGTTGCTAGTGCGTGAGCACTGTTTGCTAATGCAGAGCCTAAAACTAATGTAGCTAAAAAGTCCTTGTAGTGCAGCATAAGTATGTTGTTAATTTGGGTAAGAGTGGGCGCTATTTTAACAGCCAATCAACGCTTAGCAAGTCAGGGCTATCGAGCTATCAGCTTTAAAGTTTAATTGGCTTGTCGGTATAGTTACTTACAATGCAGTCAAGCTTATACATTTTAAATACTTCACAGTCGGCTTTGGCATTTTTAAGGCTTTTATAAGAGCCAAGCTTTAAGCGATAAAAGGTTTTATCATTTATTTTTGCGGTTTCTACGTTGGTTAATATTTTATCCCTAAATAGTGGTGCTGCTTTAGTATTCAGCTCTTGCCAAGCCTTGGCTACATCTTGCTTAGAGTCGACCGAAGCAACTTGTAATGCAAATACATGTTTAGGTGTATTAAGCTTTATTGTTTGCTTTAGATTATTGTTAGCGGCTTTATACCTTTGCTGGCGACGTGGCTTGTTACTGACTATACGCGAAGGCGTACGAGTATAGCGGCTGCTGTAGGCAGGGCTTGCATTAGATTGTGCAATCGCCTTAGAGTTTATTATATCTATATGATTAACGAGGTAAGTAATTTCTTTTTCAAGCTTTAAAATGCGCTCTATACCGGCGCGAGCTTGTTGCCATTGCATGGCGGCATCTTTTAATTGGGCCAGCTCCAGTGCCGTTATCGATACGTAATCGGGCGCGGTGTTAGGTATTTCATTATCAATAGCAGGTTTAGCTGTAGGCGTAATAGAGCACGCCGAGCCAAACGTAAGCGTAAAAAGGCATACAAAAAAGTGTTTATAATATTTTTTTAATTTAAGCATGTACCCGTTATCCTGAAAGCAGTGCCTGTGCACTTACATTTCAGTTAAACATTCTCACAAGAAAGCGTTTAACTTAGCAATTTAAACAATGAGCGATTTTTGCTCCTCCACGCTAATTGACCTACATAGGTAATAATTAACGTGTCCCTTCCGTGAGTTTGGCTTTTAATACAACTTTAATGCCAATTAACATAAACTTTACAATATAAATTACGTTATGTAGCTATATAACGCAAGTCAAATTCAGAACATAAATAAGCGTAGACCATTTTTACAACTAGCATGTTTAATTAACCTGAGCTCTACTTAAGAGATTAACTAACATATTGAATTAGGCTGGTATTTAAATTTACTCTATCTAGCCTGAAATTTTTAGTGAAAACAAGGCAAAATTACGTCTCAATAAGGGGCCTATTGCAAGTAAATTCAACGTAGTTAACGCTATAATAACGGCTCAAGATAGATTTATTACTTAGCGTACAGATTAGCTAGTATGCAAAATTGTAAAAGCACTATTTAAAAGCTTAGCATTTGTGTTTTTTATAAAAAAAGGCGCCTTTAGGCGCCTTGGTCGGTGATTTAATAAAACCTAAATTAACGATTTAATAAATGTTTTTAAATCATCTGCAAACTCGTCGCGGCGCAGGGCAAACTCTATCGTTGCTTTTAAGTAGCCTATTTTGCTGCCACAATCATGGCTACGGCCTTTCATTGCGTAAGCGTCTACTTTTTCTTGCTCCATTAGCATGGCAATTGCGTCTGTAAGTTGAATTTCGTTACCAGCCCCTTGCGGCGTTTTAGCAAGCAGTGGCCAAATTTTTTCGCTTAATACATAACGCCCTACTACCGATAGGTTTGAAGGTGCTTCATCTACTGGTGGTTTTTCTACCATGTTAATAATTGGCGAGCTTTCACCTTGGTGTAGCTCTACGTCACCTAAATCAACAACACCAAATTTGTCTACTTCGTCCATGGGTACTGGCTCAACCATAATTTGGCTGTGCTTAGTTTGTTCAAAACGGGCGATCATCTCTGCTAGGTTGTCTTTTTTAAGATCGCTCTCTACGTCATCAACAATCACATCTGGCAAAATAACCACAAAGGGTTCGTTGCCAATAATTGGCGCAGCACAATTAATTGCATGACCTAAACCTTTGGCTTCCCCTTGGCGCACGTGAATAATGGTCACATCTTTAGGGCAAATTGCCTGTACTTCGGCAAGTAATTGCCGCTTTACACGTTTTTCAAGCGTGGCTTCTAGCTCAAAGCTGGTATCAAAATGATTTTCGATAGAGTTTTTACTTGAGTGCGTTACAAGTACAATTTCTTTAACGCCTGCGGCTACCGCTTCATTTACTACATATTGAATAAGCGGACGGTCTACCACTGGAAGCATCTCTTTAGGGATGGCTTTTGTGGCAGGTAACATACGCGTTCCGAGGCCTGCTACTGGGATCACTGCTTTCATCTTGTTCTCCTTAATCTTATTATACTGAAAACGGATATTGGATTGGTTCGTGGCATTGATAGCCTACTACTTCAAAATCGTCTCGTGTTACCCATGTTTCTATATCTTCTAGTGATTTTATGTTTGGGTTAATATTTAATTGCGGTGAATCAAACGGCTCACGTTTTAACTGTACATCGCGCATCAACGGTAACTGGTTTTCGTAAATATGCGCATTAGCAATTTTATGATACGCCTTGCCTGCTTTATGGCCGGTAATTTGTGCAACCAAGGCCAGTAATACAAAACACTGAATTTGATTAAAATTAAGGCCTAGCGGCACATCGCAACTGCGCTGATATGATGTTAAATACAGCGTGTCACCAAGCAGCGAAAACGTATGTGTGTGCATACATGGGCGCAAACAACCAAGCTCAAACTCACCAGGATTATAAAAGGTAATTATTTCACCTCTGTCATCAATCCCGTTTTTTAAGTTATTTACTACTTTAGCAAGCTGATCGAGCGTTGAGCCATCTGGGCGTTGCCAATTACGTCCTTGCACACCATAAACGCGGCCCATGTCGTCCTCGCCTTTGCGGTTAGGGTTATTTAGCCATGCGTTATTATCGTTTGCGTTTGCATCCCAGGTTTTACAACCTATATCGCGAAATTGCGCTGCGCTATCGTACCCGCGTAAGTAACCTAAAAGCTCTGCTATAGCGGCTTTGTAATAACTTTTACGCGTGGTGATCATAGGAAATTTATTATTACCTACATCGTATTCTAAGTCGGCATTAATAACAGTTAGGCAGCGCGTGCCTGTGCGTTTATTTTCTACCCATACACCTTCGTCAACGATGCGCTGACATAAATTCAAATATTGTTTCATGTTATGTTTTACTATGCCTTTGCTGCTGTTACAGGTTGCGGTTTTTTATATGCCCAAATTAATAGCCCAAGGCCACCAATAATCATAGGCAACGAGAGTATTTGCCCCATTGAGATAAAGTCGGCAAATAGGCCAAGCTGCGCATCAGGTTGGCGGAAATATTCAATACAAAATCTAAATACGCCATACCCTAATAAAAATACACCGGCTACACTGCCTGCAGGGCGAGGCTTTTTAATAAACCATAATAAAATTAAAAACAGGACTAACCCTTCAAAAAAGGCTTCGTATAACTGCGATGGGTGACGCGCAAGCGGCCCACCCGTTGGAAATACCATGGCCCATGGCACATCGCTTACGCGGCCCCATAATTCACCATTTATAAAGTTACCAATACGCCCTGCTAATAAACCCACTGGTACAAGCGGCACGACAAAGTCACCCACTGCAAACAGTGATTTTTTACGGGTTTTTGCAAATAGAATAATAGCGGTAATAACCCCTAAAGTTCCGCCGTGGAACGACATTCCGCCTTGGTCAATTCTAAATAAATAGAATGGATTTTCTAAAAAGTAGCTAAACTGATAAAACAATACATAGCCAATTCTGCCACCTAAAATAACCCCCAGCATGCCGTAAAAAAGCAAGTCACTTACTTGCTCTTTAGTCCAACCAGAGTTAGGTTTTGCGGCTTGACGATTAGCAAACCACATTGCAAACGCAAAACCAATTAAATACATTAAACCGTACCAACGTACGCTTAGCGGTCCAACAGAAAAAATGATTGGATCGATTTGAGGAAACTCAAGTGCCATAAATAAACCTTTAGCTAAAAACCATTTTAAGTGCGATGAGCACAAGCAACACCGCGAAAATTTTCTTTATTATAGTAACAGGTAAATAATGAGTTGCTTTAGCCCCTAAGGGCGCCACAAACCACGATGTTATTACAATACCAAATAATGCAGGTAAGTATACAAACCCTGCGAACCCGTGGGCTAAATCAGTTACGTTCCAACCTGCGCTTATATAACCAATAGAGCCAAATAACGCGATAACAATGCCGCATGCTGATGCGCACCCTATCGCTTTTTTTATATCAACCGAGAAGTAGTTAAGCATAGGGGCAATAAGCGCGCCGCCGCCAATACCTATTAAACCAGAAAGCGCCCCCATAAGGGCAGAAATGCTCCCTAAAATTGGCCCTTTTGGTAACGGTTTTTCATTAAGCGATTTACTGCGTGATGCCAATACCATTCTGCCTGCAATAAACACAACACTCACAGCAAACACGCTGCGTAACGCTTGTTCTGGTATTAAACTGGCGGCAAAGCCACTTATTAAAGCGCCTAGGCCTACACCCGACATTACCCAAGGCGCAATTTGCCACGGTACATTATCATTTTTATGATGAGCCAATACTGAAGAAGTAGACGTGAATAAAATAGAGGCAAGCGATGTTGCAATAGAAATAACCAAAACGTGATCAGGTGAAGTAACATTAAACATCAGCAATAAACTACTTAAAACAGGCACAATAATTAAACCGCCGCCTATCCCTAATAGCCCCGCTAAAAAGCCAACTACACAGCCAAGTAGCGCACAACTGGCCACGAGTAAAGCTAAGTCATACATAGTGTTCTCAAATACCTTTTCGTGCGCCTATATTAAAGGATTATTACGTTAATAGCATCTTTAAGCGCTGCATTATTTAGCGGTGTAGAATAGATCGCCTAATTGGTGCTCAATCATAAAATTGCGCGTTAGGCGCAGTACCTGTTTAGCGTTCGACTGCATTAGGCACTCTGCAAGTAACTGCTGCATATCGTTAATGTTTAAGCGTCTTAAAATCCACTTTACTTTAGTCAATGACGACATGTTCATACTTAAACGCCTATAGCCCATGGCAATAAGTAAAATTGCGCCCTCTGGCTCGCCGCCCAGCTCGCCACATAAACTAAAAGGTAAGCTGTGTTTGCTGCATTCATTAGCCACTTTATTTAATACCCTTAACACACCGGGATGATATGGGTTAAATAACTGAGCTACCCTCGCATTTGCTCTATCTACAGCAAGTAAGTATTGCGTTAAATCGTTACTGCCTACTGAGCAAAAGTCGACCTTTTTAGCCCACTCGTCGAGCATAAATATACTGGAGGGTACTTCAAGCATAATACCCACTTGTGGGCGCTCCAAGTTTTGCTCTGGGCACTTTTCGCTTAATTCAAAATAAGCTTGTTCAAATAACGCGAGCGCTTCGTCTACTTCTTCTGAGCCACTGATCATTGGTAGCATTATTTTTAAATTACCTAAGCCCATATTTGCTTTTAACATGGCTTTGAGTTGATCTAAAAACAGTTCTGGATGGTCAAGGCTTATGCGTATACCACGCCAACCTAAAAAGGGATTTTCTTCGGTGATATTAAAGTAATCTAAAACTTTGTCGCCACCAATGTCGAGCGTTCGCATAACCACTGGCGCTGGGTGATAACTTTTTAGTACCTCCCTATACCAGTTTTCTTGCTCGGCCTGTGAAGGAAATTGTCCCTTTTGCATAAACCATGCTTCGGTACGATAAAGCCCTACCCCATCGCAAATATGTGTACTGCTTTGTTCAGTATTAAGCTCAAGCCCTGCATTGAGCATTAAATTGATTTGCTCACCATCTAAAGTAACCGACTGTGCACTTTGTTCTGCTAAAAAGCGGTTATTGAGTAATTTATCTTGGTGCTTTAACTGTGCGTATTCATCGAGTAACACTTGCGAAGGAGAAATATATAAACGCCCAGAAAAGGCATCTAAAATCATTGGTTTACCATCAAATTGCAATAAGGGTAAATCTTCAATACCCCAAATAGCTGGTATTCCCATAGCGCGGGTTAATATAGAGGCATGGCTATTGGCTGAGCCATTTACACTCACTACACCTGCTAAATGCCCGTTGGGTACTTCAGCTAGCATGGCGGGCGTTAAGGTATTCGCAATTAATATAGTATTCGGCGGATAATCTTTTACTGCGTGCTCAGTGTTTACAAGATGGTGCAATACTCTTAGTCCAATGTCTTTTACATCAACGGCCCGCTCTTTAATGTAAGGGTCTTGCATGGCATTAAACTGTGAAATAAGCCGCTCAATAACAATTTTTAAGGCGCTTTTTGCACACCAGCCCTCTTGTAACTGTACCTCAACGTTGTGGCCTAAACTTTTGGCATCAAGTAATTGTTGGTATACATCAAATACCGCGAGTGCTTCACGGGGTATTGAGTCACTCAAAGTCATAGACAGGGTATTAAATTCTTTGCGGGTGGCAGCAACGGCTTGTGTAAATAGACGTTTCTGCTCAGCACTATCAGAGTCTTTTTTAAGCTCTATAGATTTAAAATCAAGCTTGGGGAGCACCACAAAGGCTTGGCCAATTCCTATGCCCGGCGCACTCGACACCCCTTTTAGCACTGAGGTTTGATGTGATGATTCGTCTTGGCGTAAAAGCTCTTTTATTTCAGCATGCGCAAGTTGCGAGGCTAGCTGCGCCGAAAGCGTAATTAAAAACGACTCTTCGTCTTGGCTAAAAACCCGCGCCATTTTTTGTTGTACAACAATAACGCCCAATACCTTTTTTTGATGCACAACAGGTACAGACAAAAAGGCATTGTAACCTTCTTCGTTTACTTCGGGGGAGAGCTTAAAACGTGGGTGAGATTTTGCAAAAGCAATATTAATAGGCTCTTCACGCTGAGCAACTAAACCAACAAGTCCTTCGGTAAAACCAATTCTAAACTTACCTACGGCATCAGGGTTTAGGCCTTCGGTTGCCATAAGTACAAAGTTATCTTGACTGTAGTCGGCAAAATAAATAGAGCAGCACTGGGTTTTCATGGCTTCTTTCACCATTTTCACAAAGCACACTAGGGCACTGTCTAAGTTCGCTTGTTGCGACACAGACTCAGCAATAGTTCTTAGTGTTGCCAGCATTACCTGCTCCTTATTTTATAATTATACTACTACCTTTTGTGTCGCCACTGCTCTTTATGATGTTCTCTTTTATTAAAAGGCATTGCAAACGGTGCAAACTCTTTCATCACCCGTCTGTATACATCGCGCTTAAACGACACCACTTGCCTCACTGGATACCAATAGCTTACCCAGCGCCAATCATCAAATTCGGGATGATGAGTTTTAAGCAAATTTACATCTTCATCTTTGCAACGCAGTTTTAATAAAAACCATTTTTGTTTTTGCCCAATACACACCGGACTTGAGTCGCGGCGAATTAATCGTTTGGGTAATTTATAGCGTAACCAATGTTTTGAGCTTGCGACTATTTCTACGTCTTCTGGTCGCAAACCTACTTCTTCGTGTAATTCACGGTACATAGTTTGTTCGGGTGTTTCTCCGTCATCAACACCACCTTGGGGAAATTGCCAAGAGTGTTGACCGTAACGTCTAGCCCAAAAAACTTGCCCCTGATTATTGCAAATTACAATTCCGACATTGGCACGAAAACCTTCGGCATCAATCACCTTAGTGCCTCATTTGTAAGTCGATTTTTAATGATTGTTCCACATTAGCTGCAATTCGGCAAACACTATTATCCCCAAAGTCACCACGCCCTAGTTACAAGTTTACTATTTACACTGTGCATAACAACTTAATGATAAATTAGCACCTGATGAGTCTAGGGCTAAAATAACCCCTAAATCATGTAACTTTTAGCAAAAAAAACTAAGCTATGCCTTGATTAATATGTTTTGTACTATTTACTCACAGCTTGTGAATAACTTTTAATAAACACGGCTATTTTGCAAACAAGTCCACAATAGAAGATCTAAATACTCGCTTTCTCCACAGATTCTGTGGATAAACATGTTTATATTGTTGTATTTATCCCATATAGAATTTGCCAACTTAATTAAAACTGAATAAGTTAAGAAAAAATATTAAAGCTGGTCAGTCACTTACAGTTAAATTGTGACTTTTTGGCGTGAGCAAAATTACGCCAAACACAGCACGTATAAAAAACAACCAAAAGCAAAGATATCCACCTAAGTAGGCTTTTGCTATCATGGCGCTGTTAATTATTCAAGGTAAACCAATAGCATGCGACCAACTAGACCCCATTCAATTAATGACTTAATGCAACGCGTAAACGCTATTGCCGGATTAACATTAGGGCAATTGGCATCGCAATACCGTTTTAAAACCCCTGACGACCTATTACGCGAAAAAGGCTGGACTGGGCAACTTATTGAATACGTGTTAGGCGCTACTGCAGGCTCCAAACCCCTCCCCGACTTTGAAGATTTAGGGATAGAGCTAAAAACACTCCCCATTTCTTACAAAGGTAAGCCACTAGAGACTACGTTTGTATCGGTAACACCTTTAATAAACGTCACCGGTATGACATGGCATACAAGCGCTGTGCGTAAAAAGCTAAATCATGTTTTATGGTTACCCATACTAAGTGAGCGAGATATAGCCCCATTTGACAGAACGATAGGTAGCGGCTTTTTGTGGCAACCAACACCTGAGCAAGATGCCTTATTACAACGAGACTGGGAAGAACAAATGGAATTAATTGCACTTGGGCGAGTAGATGAAATATCAGGTCATTTAGGGGATGCGATTCAAATAAGGCCTAAGGCGGCAAACAGCAAAGTGGTTACTGATGCTATTGGGCCAAATGGTCAAATTATAAAAACCCTACCGCGTGGTTTTTATTTAAAAACCAGTTTTACAGGTGAGATTTTAAAGCAGCAGTTTCAGCTTTAATTACACGTAATTATTAAACGCTTCAGGTGTGCTCGTTTTTACTAATAGGCACCTTAGAAGGTTCACTCAGGTCTCCTACTAGAAAAGTAACTGGCATAAAAAATCCCCGCCTGGGCGAGGATTTTATAATCTTAAATTAAAGAGCAGTAATTACTGACCTTTAACTTCTTTAAGACCGTTGTAAGGTGCTTTTGAGCCTAGCGCTTCTTCAATGCGAAGAAGTTGGTTGTATTTTGCAACACGGTCAGAACGGCTCAGTGAACCCGTTTTAATTTGACCTGCAGCAGTACCTACCGCTAAATCAGCAATTGTTGCATCTTCTGTTTCGCCAGAGCGGTGAGAAATAACAACAGTAAAGCCTGCATCTTTAGCCATTTTGATTGCTGCTAACGTTTCAGTTAGTGAACCAATTTGGTTAAATTTGATTAGGATTGAGTTAGCAATACCGTTGTCGATACCACGTTTTAAAATCTTAGTGTTCGTTACGAATAAATCATCACCTACTAGCTGGATTTTATCACCCAGTAGCTTAGTTTGGTGTGCAAAGCCATCCCAATCAGACTCATCTAAGCCATCTTCAATTGAAACAATTGGGTATTGCTCAGTTAGCTCTTTTAAGAAATAGTTAAATTCTTCTGAAGTGAATTTTTTACCTTCACCTTTAAGGTCGTAAATGTTTGCTTCTTTGTCGTAAAACTCTGATGCAGCACAGTCCATAGCCAGTGTAATATCTTTACCTAGCTCATAACCTGCGTTTGCAACAGCAGTTTTAATAGCAGCAAGAGCGGCTTCGTTTGACTCAAGGTTTGGTGCAAAACCACCTTCATCACCTACCGCTGTAGAATGACCGTCTGCTTTTAATACTTTAGCAAGGCTGTGGAATACTTCAGCGCCCATACGTAGGCCTTCGCGGAAGTTTGCAGCGCCAACAGGTTGGATCATAAATTCTTGAATATCTACAGAGTTATCTGCGTGCTCACCACCGTTGATGATGTTCATCATAGGCAGCGGCATTGAGTAAACACCTGGTGTACCGTTTAAGTCTGCGATGTGCTCGTAAAGCTCAACTTTTTTAAATTGTGCAGCGGCTTTTGCAGTCGCTAGTGACACTGCTAAGATAGCATTTGCACCTAGTTTTTCTTTATTTTCGGTGCCATCTAAATCTAGCATTACTTTATCTACAGCACTTTGATCTAATGCATTTTGGCCTTTTAGCGCATCCGCAATGTCGTTGTTAATAAAACCAACTGCGTTTAATACACCTTTACCTAAGTAACGGGCTTTGTCACCATCACGTAGCTCTAGCGCTTCGCGAGTACCTGTTGATGCACCTGAAGGAGCGGCAGCTCGGCCCCAAGAACCATCAGCTAAATATACATCAGCTTCAACAGTCGGGTTACCACGCGAGTCCATAATTTCGCGACCAATTACTTTTACGATTTCTGACATCTTGATTCCTCTATATTCCCAAAATGGTGAGTTCAGCTAACTTTACTACGTTTTATATCTTTTAGTCAGCCCTTTAGACAAAAAAGCCGTGCAATATGCACGGCTTTTTTTAATTACGAAGACGTTTTTTGATGAGTATGAGCGGCTGCTACAAACCCTTCAAATAACGGATGACCATCGCGTGGTGTTGACGTAAATTCCGGGTGGAATTGCGCAGCAATAAACCATGGGTGATCTTTGTTTTCGATGATTTCGACTAGTTTTTTATCTTCTGATAAACCAGTAAAGCTTAAGCCAGCTTGCTCTAATTGCTCTACAAAGTTGTTGTTTACTTCGTAGCGATGACGGTGGCGTTCAACAATTTCTGTATTGCCGTACACTTCATGCACCTTAGAACCCGGCGTTAAATGACATTTTTGTGCGCCTAGACGCATTGTGCCACCTAAGTCAGATTTTTCATCACGTACTTCAATATTACCTTCAGCATCTAGCCACTCTGTAATTAAGCCCACAACAGGTGCTTTTGAGTTAATATTAAACTCAGTTGAGTTAGCATCGGTTAAACCAGCAACGTTACGTGCGTATTCAATAAGGGCTACTTGCATACCTAAACAAATGCCTAGGTAAGGTACTTTGTTTTCACGGGCATACTTAGCCGCTAAAATTTTACCTTCAACACCACGGCCACCAAAACCACCTGGTACTAAAATAGCATCTAGATGAGAAAGCAATTCAACCCCTTTGCTTTCTAAGTCTTGCGAGTCAACGTATTCAATATTAATAGTTAAGCGGTTCTTAAGACCTGCATGTTTTAGCGCTTCGTTAACTGATTTGTATGCATCTGGTAGTTCAATGTACTTACCAACCATACCAATCGTTACTTCGCCAGTTGGGTTAGACTCTTGATAAAGCACCTGTTCCCATTCAACTAAATCAGCTTCTGGTGCGTCAAGGTGGAAACGACGACACACAAAGTTATCCAGCTCTTGTGACTTTAATAACGCAGGAATTTTGTAAATGCTATCTACGTCAGGAAGCGAAATAACCGCTTTTTCTTCAACATTAGTGAACAATGCAATTTTTGCACGTTCGTTGTTAGGCAATTTACGGTCTGAGCGACAGATAAGAATATCAGGCTGAATACCTACAGAGCGTAACTCTTTAACTGAGTGCTGTGTTGGCTTTGTTTTAACTTCGCCTGCAGGGCCTAAGAATGGCACTAGCGTTAGGTGAATAAATAGCGCTCGTTCGCGGCCAATTTCAGTACCTAACTGACGAATTGCTTCAATAAACGGTTGTGATTCAATATCGCCTACTGTGCCACCAATTTCTACAATCGCAATGTCATGACCTTCAGCACCGTCGTATACACGTTGCTTAATGTCGTTTGTGATGTGTGGAATAACCTGAATGGTTGCACCTAAGTATTCACCACGGCGCTCACGGCGTAACACGTCTTCGTATACACGCCCTTGTGTGAAGTTGTTGCGGCTGGTCATTTTGGTGCGAATAAAACGCTCGTAGTGACCTAAATCAAGATCCGTTTCGGCGCCGTCTTCTGTAACGTATACTTCACCGTGTTGAATTGGGCTCATTGTGCCTGGGTCAACGTTTATGTAAGGATCCAGCTTTAAAATGGTAACATCTAAACCGCGGGCCTCTAAAATAGCTGCCAATGACGCTGCTGCAATACCTTTACCCAACGAAGAAACCACCCCGCCAGTAACGAAGATAAATTTTGTACTCATGCGAACCCTAGAATATCAGGAATTAAAAGGAATATAACACCCGAGAAAGAGACTCTGGGTATATCATCAAGACGGGGCGAAATTATACCAAAACAGCGTTGAGCAATCCAGCTAAAAATAGCGTTTACCCGCACAAAAAATGTTCTTTGATTAACATTAGTTTGTGCTGAGCTCATCTCATTTCACTTTTTTAATGGCTTCCCATGCTTCTTCCATTTCATCAAGCGTTGCGCTCTCTAAACTTTTTCCTTTTGCAATTAAATAACCTTGCACTTTTTCAAAGCGCGCCGAGAACTTATCGTTGGCTTGTCTGAGTAACTGCTCCGGGTCGCGTTTAACATGGCGAGCCACATTGACCGTAGCAAATAATAAGTCGCCTATTTCTTCTGCGGTGTGATCAGATAAAGGGTCGTGCTCAAGCGCTTCTTTTACTTCAAGTACTTCCTCGCTTACTTTATCAAGTGCACCATGATAATTAGGCCAGTCAAAACCAAGTGCGGCGACCCGCTGCTGAATTTTTTTAGCTTTAGCTAAGCTTGGCATATTAGTGGGTATATCTTGCCAAAGCGAGGCGTTGCTCGGCTGTACTTTTGCTGCACGCTCTTGTGCTTTAATTGCTTGCCATTGCGTTGCTAATTGCTCGTCGGTTAACGCTTGCTTAGTGTTAAAAACATGAGGGTGACGGCGGGTAAGTTTACTATTTAGCTCACTAACCACGTCGTTAAAATCAAATAATTCCTGCTCTTTGGCAAGTTGGGCGTAAAACACTATTTGAAACAGTAAGTCACCGAGCTCATTTTTAAGATCGTTTAAATTACCCGATTCAATACAATCTGCAACTTCATAAGCTTCTTCTAATGTATGCGGCACAATAGATTTAAAGTCTTGTTTTAAATCCCAAGGGCACCCGTCCTCAGGATCGCGAAGTGTTTGCATTATATGTAAAAGCTGCTCGAGTGCGTTGGTATCAGCCACTTTATTGGTTTCGTTTGGCACTGTGCACACCTTCAATTTGATGCAACTTAGATAATACCCGGTTTGTGCCCGATAGGTCGTGCACTTCTATTTGCATAGTAAATACTGCCAACTGATCGGCCCCAACGGTATTGACGTTCATGTTGATCACATTTACTTTTTCATTAGCCAGTACAGAGCTAATATCGCGGATTAAACCTGAGCGATCGCTTGCTTCAATTTTTATACTCAGCGCATAAGAGCCATTTATTTCATCTGACCAACTCACCGATATAACGCGCTCTGGGTGCTGCTCTTTTAAGTTGTTAAATGCATCGCAATCTTCGCGGTGCACGCCTATCCCTCGGCCTTGTGTAATATAGCCAATTATTTTATCGCCAGGGACTGGGCGACAACATTTTGCAACGTGGCTCATTAGGCTGCCAACGCCGTCCACCACAATACCGTTTTTATCGCCTGTTACTTTACTAGGCGCTTTAAAACGAATAACGGGCTCTTCTTCGGTACGGTCGCTTACAAAGTTGAGCATTTGATTTAAACGGACATCGCCTGCGCCTATGGCAACCATTAAGTCATCTAACTCTTTAAAGTTAAAGCGCTTAATAGCGGGGTCTAAATCTTTATAGGTTAAATCTAGCTTTTGCAGTTCGTTATCAAGAATCTCTTTACCGGCGCTTAAATTTTTATCACGGTCGAGCTGTTTAAACCAATGATGGATTTTAGCCCGCGCACGCGACGATTTAATATAGCCAAGCGATGGGTTTAGCCAATCGCGGCTTGGATTAGGCTGCTTTTGTGTGAGTATTTCGACCTGATCGCCCGTAGATAACTGGTGCGTAAACGGCACTATTTTGCCAAATACTTTCGCTCCTATGCAGCGATGCCCTACATTTGAGTGAATGTAATAAGCAAAATCCAGCGGTGTAGCACCAACAGGTAAATCAATAATGTCGCCACTTGGGGTAAATATATAAACGCGGTCTTCTACAACTTGGTTTTTCAGCTCTTCGGCTAAGTCGCCTCCATCGACCACTTCTTCTTGCCATTGCAGTAATTTACGCAACCAGCTAATTTTTTGCTCATAACCTGAGCCACGCCCTGGTAAGGCGCCTTCTTTGTACATCCAGTGCGCGGCTACACCTAGCTCAGCATCTTGATGCATTTCGCTGGTACGTATTTGTATTTCAACGGTTTTTCCTTCAGGGCCAAATACCACAGTATGAATTGACTGATAGCCGTTTTGTTTAGGTGTAGCCACGTAGTCGTCAAACTCTTTATTTAAGTGACGCCAATTAGTGTGCACAATACCTAGGGCGCCGTAACAATCTTGCAGGCGCTCAACCACTATTCGCATCGCCCGAATATCAAACAGCTGATCAAACTCGTAGTTTTTTTGCTGCATTTTTTTATAAATGCTGTAAATGTGCTTAGGGCGGCCATACACTTGCGCCTCAATACCGGCTTCGCTTAGGCGCGCTTTAACTTGCTCAACCATATCTTCCATATAGGCTTCACGGGCAAGGCGTTTGTCATCAAGTTGCTTAGCAATGCTTTTATAAGTGTCGGGGTGTAAATACCTAAACGATAAATCTTCAAGTTCCCACTTAAGCTGCCCTATACCTAACCTGTTTGCTAACGGGGCAAAAATATCGGCGGTTTCTTTAGCAGCAATAACACGCTCTTCTTCATCGCCATTTTTTACATTACGTAAATGGCACACTTGCTCGGCAAGTTTAATTACAACCGCGCGCACATCTTCAACCATAGTAAGTAACATTTTACGAATGTTATCTACCTGCATTGTTCCTTTACCTTGGTGAGATAAAGTACTAATAGCCGCCATTTGTGCAACCCCCGTTAGAAGCATGGCTACATTTTTGCCAAGTTGTGCTTCTACGGTTTCAAGATCTACTAAGTCATTTAAGTAATAATGCGTGAGGTACGCAGTTGCGAGAGATTCTGCATCTAAATTAAGCTCGGCTAAAATCTCGACCATTTCGATAGCCGTGTTTTGCCGTGCTTGGTTGTCACATGTAACACACAATGCTTGCGCTTTGTTTAGTAGCGTTATTTTATCTTGCGATAACGCTAACTGTTTTAGGCTAGTAGCAAAGTCACCTGTGTCGTCCTGCTGATGTGATTGACGTGTAGCGACCATAAAACGCTTTACCTCCGTTGAAATAACGCCATTGTTTCTATGTGTCCTGTATGCGGAAACATATTCATTAGCCCAATTTTAGTAACTTCAAAACCTGCTTGCGAAATAATTGCACTGTCACGGGCTAAAGTAACAGGATCGCAAGAAACGTATAAAATGGTTTTAAACTGCTTTAAAGAAAGTTGCTCTAAAACAGCCATAGCACCGGTACGAGAAGGGTCTAATACTAATACGTCTAGCGCCTTATTAAACCATTGTGCTGTTTCAATTTTTTGCGTTAAATCAAAACAATGAAAGTGCGCATTAGTAATAGAGTTAGTGTGCGCATTTTGTGTCGCCATTGCAACCGCCGATGCAACCCCTTCTACGCCAATAACCGATTTAGCATGCTGAGCAAGCACTAATGAAAAGTTACCAATCCCACAAAATAAATCCAATACCTGCTCGTTTCCCTGCAAGTTAAGCCAATTTACCGACTGCGTTAACATAGCTTGGTTAACTTCATCATTTACTTGAATAAAATTACCAAGGCCAAACTCGAACTTTAAATTAAATTTTTCTAAAAAATAATAAGGTGTAGGTAAATGAGTTTGCTCTATAACATCGCTGCTGTCTTGCCAAGTAATTAACCATTGCTGTGCATTTGCCGCCTCTTGTACATAGCGTTTGGCTTCATCTGCTATCGCTTTAGTATGACGAATAACAATAAAGTTCCCAGCTTCGTTTTGGCATAACTGTAAATGACTTATACTGTGTAGCGCTTTATATTGATTAATAAGCGTTTCAAAAATACTAAATACGTTAGTAAATGCCTTACTAAGCACATCACATTGCTCAATACTAATCACATTTTTAGAGCTAAGCGCACGATACCCAACTCGCATTTTTTTAGCGGCTTTATCATACATTACAGCAATTCGGGCGCTGCGCCTGTAATGAGTGGGCTTACTTAATAAAGGCGCTTGCCAATTTAACTCGCTTAATTTGGCAAACTTTTTAAATAATTGCGTCACTGCTATCTGCTTTTCAACCACTTGCTGATTTATTTCTAGGTGCTGTAACTGACACCCACCACAGTGATTATAATGCGGGCAAAATGGTTGCGTGCGTGCATCGCTTGGATTAATAACCTTAACCAACTTAGCACTACTGTACTTAGCTTTATCTTCTATTAGGCTTGCCGTTACTTTCTCATTCGTTAAAGCGCCGCTTACAAAGCACACTTTATTATTGTGTTTGGCAACACCTCGCCCCTGATGATCCATGGCCGTAATATTAAGTGTGAGTGTTTGCTGTTTAAGTGGTTTTTTCTTTGCTTTAAAAATTTGCGCCATGCGGCATTACCTTAAATTTTGTATTACGTATAAGCAAATCAGATGCTTTGAGAATAGCCGATGAACCGTATATACTCGGTGCATACTAATAATGATAATAACGCTTCCATTATGACCAAATTAGGCTTACGTGATTCTGTTTTAACCTTAACCTTGATCCCCACAGTGATCATTGGTTTGTTACTTGGCGGCTATTTTACAATAAATCGTTACATTGAGCTTGATGAAATTTTATATCAACAAGGCAGCTCAATATCTGAGCCTTTAGCAATTGCATTAGAGCAACCTTTACTAGAAAAAAATAAAAAGCTGCTCAATCGTCTTATTAGTTACACACACAATAAGCACTCTCCTACCATTAAGTCGATTGCTATTTTTGATACTAACAATCAGCTTATTATGACCAGTAACTATCATCGCTCATTTGATGAACTGACCCAAAAAGCACAAATTGAAAACCTCAATACAACAAAAATTAATAAGACTGAAGAATTAATCACCTTTTACACCCCTATTTTTAATCACTCCGCGCCGGTATCAAAATGGGATATTAATGATTTTCAAACCCCGCTTGGCACCGTTATTTTGCAACTAAATAAAGACCAAGCCATTATAGGCCAGCAACGAGCAGTGTTAATTAGCGGCATTGTTATTTTATTTTCAATAGTATTGGCTTCTATTTTAGCCCTTAAGCTTAGCCGAATGTTCATGAACCCGCTTAATAAGTTGGTACTTGCTACCGACAAGTTAGTAGAGGGAAAAAGAGACACAGGTTTAAACGACACCATGATGGGAGAATTTGAACTGTTGCGTGAAGGGCTTAATACCATTGCCCACACTATGGTTATGCAAAAAGACGAAATGCAGAAAAATATTGATCAGGCCACCAGTGATTACCGCGAAACCCTAGAGCAATACGAAACTTCAAATATTCAGCTAACCATGGCCAAAAAAGAGGCGCAAGATGCGAACCGCGTTAAGTCAGACTTTTTAGCCAAAATGAGTCACGAGCTACGCACCCCGCTTAATGGGGTTATTGGCTTTACGCGGCAGTTGTATAAAACACCTTTAAATAAACATCAAAAAGACTACCTCGATACCATAGAGCTTTCTGCCAACAGCTTATTGACGATTATTAGCGATATTTTAGATTTTTCTAAGCTTGAAGCGGGCGCCATGGAGCTTGAATCCATCCAGTTTCAACTGCGCGATAGCGTAAACGAAGTGATGACATTATTAGCGCCTTCGGCGCATGAAAAACAACTTGAGCTATCTATATATATTAACCCGCAGGTACCTGATGATTTAACGGGTGACCCAACACGTCTTAAACAAGTCCTTATTAACTTGTTAAGTAATGCCATTAAGTTTACCGAAAAAGGCTCAATAAAAGTCGATATAAGCTACCGTTTATTAGATGAAGACCGTGCCTCTATTTTAGTCTCAGTAACCGACACTGGCGTGGGTATACCAATGGACAAACAAGATGCACTATTTACCGCATTTGGCCAGGCTGATTCATCCATTACCCGAAAATTTGGCGGCACAGGTTTAGGCTTAATCATTACTAAACACATTGTTGAGGCTATGAATGGCCGAATAACGCTAAATTCAGCTCCTGGAAGCGGCACCTGTTTTACCTTTAATGGTGTGTTTAGGTTGCCTGATCATACCTTCAGTAACGACCTACCTTCTAAGTCTCTTATTGGTAAACGCATATTATACTTAGAGCCGCACGAGCATACGCATCACTCAGTACTTTCTGTATTAAACGAATGGGAAGCGGTTGTAACGGCCTGCTTTAATGAGGCCGCATTTTTAGATGCTATCAAGCATAAAATGCTTAAATACGATATTTGTATTATTGGTGATATGGCATCGGTAGATGATATGCAGCGCCTTAAAGGCTATGTGAATATGGTTCGCGAGTCGTGCGATTATTTATACCTTATGCTTAATACTGTATCGCATAATATGCGCGAGGCATTTATTGGCAGCGGCGCCGATGCCTGTTTAAGCAAGCCGCTCAATCATCGTAAATTATGTGAAGTACTCGCTGCACCTTATCGACTCGATCACCCAACCTTAAATATTGAGCCAAGCGATCAAACCTTATTGCCATTAAAAGTACTGGTGGTAGATGATAACGATGCAAACTTAAAACTTATTTGCACTTTATTAAAAGAACAGGTTGAATTTATAGACACGGCCTACAATGGCTCTCAAGCCTACAGCTTAAGTAAAAGCCACAAGTACGATGTTATTTTTATGGATATACAAATGCCGATAATGGATGGCATTACCGCCTGTAAATTGATTAAGGAGTCGTCTTTAAACGAAGACACGCCTATTATTGCGGTAACCGCGCATGCACTGCACAGTGAAAAAGAGCAGCTATTAAAAGATGGCTTTAAAGGCTATTTAACTAAGCCTATCGATGAAGATATGCTCAGCCAAATTATTTGCGATCATAGTCCGCAATCGCCTGTAACCCGCGACAAAATTAAAAGTGTAACGCCACAAAGCCCAGCTCCATTTGAAAGTAACTGCTTAGATTGGTCGCTTGCGCTACAGCGCGCTGGCGGCAAAGGTGAGCTGGCGATGGAAATGCTTAATATGCTGTTACATAGTGTGCCAGAGACGCTCTCGCAGCTTAACGAGGCTATTGAGCAAAACGATTGCCAAACAGTATTAAGTGTGATTCATAAGTTCCATGGCGCGTGCTGTTATACCGGGGTGCCTAAGCTTAAATCTCTGGCAGAAACCATAGAAACCTCACTTAAGAGTGACTGCGTGCTCGATAACGTTGAGCCTGAATTATTTGAGCTGCAGGATGAGCTGGAAAATCTCATGGCAGATGCACGTGTTACTGAGCATCAACGCTAAAAAACACATAATAAAAAAGCGCAGTAAATGCGCTTTTAATAGGTTTTAATATTACGGCTTTACTTAGTTAAGTATTGCTAGTAAATGCTGTCACCATAGGGTTAAATTTATAACCTTGCCTCTATCATTAGGCGTTTCATGTCGCGTACTGCTTTTTCAAGGCCATCAATAGCTGCACGCGCAATAATAGCGTGACCAATGTTAAGCTCATAAATTTCAGGCATTGCAGCAATCGGCTTTACGTTATGATAATGAAGACCATGGCCTGCATTTACAATTAAGCCTAAGCTCGCTGCGTATTTTACACCCTCTCGTATGTGCTCAAGCTCTTTATGTAACTCTTCATCATTAGTGGCATCTGCATAGGCGCCGGTGTGAATTTCTACATACGGTGCGCCACACGCTTTAGCAGCATCTAACTGTGCTTTATCAGCATCAATAAATAATGACACTTTAATACCCGCATTAGTCAATGTTTTAGTGGCTGCTTTAATTTTATCTACGTTAGCGGCCACATCTAAGCCGCCTTCGGTCGTTAGCTCTTCACGTTTTTCAGGCACTAAACATACATATTCAGGCTTTACTTCAAGCGCAATGTTAATCATCTCATCGGTAACTGCGGTTTCAAGATTCATACGTGTTTGAATCGTTTTAGCCATTACGTATACATCACGGTCTTGAATATGGCGGCGGTCTTCACGCAAGTGAATAGTAATACCATCGGCACCGGCGTGCTCTGCCACACTGGCCGCATGTGCTGGGTCTGGGTATGATGTACCACGCGCTTGGCGAAGCGTTGCAATATGATCAACGTTTACACCTAAAAGAATGTCTTTCATTTTATTACCTGTAAAATATGTTTATTGAGAGGCCATAAATAATTCACGGCTTTTTAATGGTTTATTACCCAGTAAAGGTTTTAGTAAATAACGACTTAATTGTTTTGCCATATAAAGTACATCGCTTTGACTAAAGTCATGATTGGCAATCGCTTTAAGCTGCGAACCGCTAAACCCAGAGCGCGTATCTTGTTGCACCAAAAAACCCAGCTCAGGGAAATAACTATACGTTTGCTTTTCATCAATTGGCTCACCACTGGCATCAAAGCTAAAGTCAACACCATAACCTAAAAGCTCTAATAGCTGAAACTCGTATGAGCGCAGCACTGACTGTAAATCAACATCGCTATTTAAGTTCTCTAGGTGAGTTTTGTAAAGCTCGAACACGTGTTCAAGTGGCTCGTTTACCGGCACAATGCGGTTAGTCAGCTCATTTAAATAAAAGCCACAGTAAAGCTTATCCTTGGTTAAATATAAAGGATTGCCATGCAGCTCAAATTTATTAATGTATTTTAAATCGTACTTGCCGCTGTAGTGAACAAGCAGTGCCTGAAAAGGCTGTAATTGTGCTTTGTGTTTAGTGGCCTGGCGACCACTAATTCGCGCCAGCATTCTAAGTTGGCCGACGCCTTCTACCAGCATATCGAGCATTACTTGGGAGTCGCTATAAGGACGCCGATGTAATAGGTACGCTGTGTAAAAGTCGCTATTCATATTAGTTGGTTAAATGCAGGTTAATCTTCGCCATAACCTAAGCTTCTTAAGGCACGTTCATCATCGGCCCAACCCGATTTAACTTTAACCCAAAGCTCTAAAAATACTTTGTTATCGAGCATTTCTTCAAGATCTTTACGGGCTTCACGGCCTATCACTTTAAGCTTTTCGCCTTTGTTACCTATAACCATTCGTTTTTGGGTTTCACGCTCAACAAGAATTAACCCGTTGATATGCCACACACCGTTGTCTTGCCATTTAAACTGCTCAATTTCTACAGTAACAGAATACGGCAGCTCTTCACCCATAAAGCGCATGAGCTTTTCGCGAATCACTTCTGCTGCCATAAAGCGCATTGAGCGGTCAGTGACATAGTCATCAGGAAAGTAAAACTCACACGGCGGTAAGCGTTTAGTCACTTCGGCTTTAATTAAGTCAACGTTTTTACCTTGCGTTGCCGACACCGGCATAATGCCCACAAAATCAAATTTATCGCCAAGCATTTTCATATGCGGTAATACTAAGTCGCGGTCTTTAACTTGGTCTATTTTATTAATAACAAGTAAAACAGGCTTACCACTTTGCGATACTTTATTAAGCACCATTTCGTCATCGGCATTCCAGTGAGTGCCCTCAACAACAAAAATAATTAGCTCTACATCACCAATTGAGCTCGAAGCAGCACGGTTCATTAAGCGGTTAATAGCGCGCTTTTCTTCAACGTGTAAGCCCGGCGTATCAATATAAACAGCTTGATGCTGCCCTTCAGTATGAATCCCCATAATACGATGGCGCGTTGTTTGTGGCTTGCGCGAGGTTATACTTACTTTTTGCTCAATGATTTCATTAAGCAATGTTGATTTACCTACATTAGGGCGGCCAACAATGGCAACCATGCCACAAAACGTATCAATGTCACCTTCATGAGGCTGTATTAAGGTATCAAGATTCATTTTTTAGTATCTTCAATGCTTTTTCGGCAGCTTTTTGTTCGGCTTTACGGCGCGAGCTACCAACAGAAATAATGCTATCCATACCTTCAACTATACATTCAACCGTGAACGTTTGATTGTGCGCTTGACCTTTAGTATCAACAACAGTATAGCCTGGTAAAGATAACTTACGGGCTTGTAGGTACTCTTGCAGCAGGGTCTTAGGATCTTTTTGATTAAGCCCTGGTGAAATAGCATCAAGTCGAGATTCGTACCACGCTAAAATCAGCTCGCCACAACGCTCTATATTTGAGTCTAAAAATACAGCACCAATAATAGCTTCTACGGCATCAGCCAAGGTTGATTCACGACGAAAACCACCGCTTTTAAGCTCGCCGGGGCCTAAGCGTAAATAATCGCCTAAACCGAACTCGAGACCAAATTCAGCCAATGTTTGGCCACGCACAAGCGTAGAGCGCATACGGCTTAAATCACCTTCACGCGCTTTTGGAAATTTGTCGTACAAAGCATTGGCAATAACAAAGCTCAAAATTGAATCGCCTAAAAACTCTAAACGTTCGTTATGTTGACCTTTATGACTGCGGTGTGTCATTGCTTGCTCAAGTAAACCTTGATCAGCAAATTCGTAGCCAATTCGTTTATATAATTCTGTTACATTTTTTTTCATTGTTACTGAATATTACCTAGGCGTTCAAAACGAACACCAGTTGGAACCCATCCTGGTAAAACATCATCTGGGCCATTTTCAAATTCAAAACTCATCCATATAAAGACAGCTTTACCCACCAAGTTTTCTTTTGGTACAAAGCCCCAAAAGCGACTATCTTGGCTGTTGTCGCGGTTATCACCCATCATAAAATAATGATCAGCGGGTACGGTCCATTCATCAGAAGGAGTACCTGGTTGCTGATAGTAACGCCCTTTACGTTCAGGTGCGCGTGGGTTGATTAAAATGTCATGCTTGAGTGTCGTTAAATCTTCATTTACACGCGCAAGCGACATTTGGCCTTGTTTAAACTCATTATCGTTAATTAATTTAAAATCAATTTTATTAAACTCATTGCAAAGTAGGTCACCTTGCTGGGTCTCACCTTCTTTACAATTAGGTTGAATATACAAACGTTTATCACGATAAACAATTTTATCGCCCGGTAAACCAATAGCACGTTTTATATAATCTACTCGCTCATCTAATGGGTATTTAAAAACAACAATATCGCCACGTTCAGGCTCGCCTACATCTACAAGCTGGCTTCGCCATACCGGGTCTTTAATCCCGTATGAGTACTTTTGCACTAAAATAAAGTCGCCCACTAATAGGGTTGGCATCATTGAACCTGATGGTATTTGAAAAGGCTCAAAAATAAACGACCTAAAAATAGTAATAGCTGCAATCATCGGAAAAATCGATTTTGCAGTTTCTGTAATAGCCGGCTCAGGTGCAATTAACGCCGCTGTTTCTTCATCAAGCTGGCCACCGGCAGATGTTTGGGCAAGCGCTAATCGCTCTTGCCTTTTTGGCGCATACATTAGGTGGTCAATTAACCATATTAAACCTGAGCCTAATGTTAATAACACCAATAAAACTGAGAAATAACCAGCCATCTATAATCCTTTGTTTTTATTTACCAACTTTCAAAATAGCTAGAAACGCTTCTTGCGGTACTTCTACGTTACCCAATTGCTTCATTCGTTTTTTACCATCTTTTTGCTTTTGCAATAGCTTTTTCTTACGGCTCACGTCACCACCGTAACACTTAGCGATTACATTTTTACGTAATTGCTTAACCGTGGTACGCGCAATAACATGTTGTCCTATTGCAGCTTGAATCGCAATATCAAACATTTGACGCGGAATAAGCTCTTTAAGCGCATCAGCAAGCTGACGACCACGCGATTGAGCACTATCTCTGTGTACAATAATAGCGAGTGCATCAACGCGTTCGCCATTAATAAGTATATCAACACGCACCATGTCTGATGTTTGAAAGTGCTTAAAGTTGTAATCAAGCGATGCAAAACCACGACTGGTTGACTTTAATTTATCAAAAAAGTCCATAACCACTTCAGCCATAGGTAGCTCATAAGTTACAGCGACCTGCTTGCCGTGATAACTCATTTTAGTTTGAACACCACGCTTTTCGATACACAGCGTTATTACGCTACCTAAAAACTCTTGAGGCACAAGTATATTAGCTTCTACTACCGGCTCACGTATTTCTACAATATCATTAACCGCCGGTAAGTCAGACGGGTTGTCGATTTGACGCGTACCTTCTTTAGTAACTACTTCGTAGATTACAGTAGGCGCGGTGGTAATTAAATCAATATCGTATTCACGCTCTAGACGTTCTTGAATAATTTCCATGTGTAGCATACCTAAAAAGCCACAACGGAAACCAAAACCAAGTGCGGTTGAGTTTTCTGGTTCAAAAAACAACGATGCATCATTTAAGCTTAGTTTATTTAGTGCATCACGAAACGACTCGTAATCATCTGAGGCGATTGGGAACATGCCAGCATAGACCTGCGGCTTAATTTTTTGAAAGCCTGGTAAACGCTCTGGTGCCGCATTTTTTTGATGTGTGATGGTATCCCCGACTGGAGCACCGTGTATTTCTTTAATACCAGCAATAACAAACCCTACTTCGCCAGTACGTAAAATACCTGTGTTGGTTTGTTTAGGGGTAAAGATCCCCACGTGATCAGCTATATGAACTTGCTCGTTTGACATTATTTTTATTTTGTCGCCAGCACGTAGTTCACCATGCTTAATACGTACTAGTGATACAACACCTTGGTATGGGTCAAACCATGAGTCAATAATAAGCGCTTGTAAAGGTTCATCTTTCTCACCTACCGGTGGCGGGATGTCTTTAACAATCATTTCAAGTACTTCTGCAATACCCACACCGGTTTTTGCACTACATTGCACGGCATCTAGGGCATCTATACCAATAATATCTTCAATTTCTTCCGCTACTCGAAGTGGATCGGCTTGTGGTAAATCTATTTTATTTAATACAGGGATTACTTCTAAATCCATTTCAATGGCGGTGTAGCAGTTTGCCAGCGTTTGAGCTTCAACACCTTGTCCGGCATCTACTACTAAAAGCGCACCTTCACATGCCGCTAACGAGCGAGAAACTTCGTAAGTAAAGTCAACGTGCCCTGGTGTATCGATAAAGTTAAGTTGATAGGTTTCGCCATCGTTAGCAGTGTAGTTAAGTGTTACGCTTTGCGCCTTAATGGTAATACCACGCTCACGCTCGATGTCCATTGAATCTAACACTTGCTTTTGCATTTCGCGGTCTGTTAAGCCACCACAAACCTGGATCAAACGATCTGAAAGGGTCGATTTACCATGGTCGATATGGGCGATGATCGAAAAATTACGGATATGCTTCATAAACTGGATTCTAAACTTCTATTTTAATAGGCTAAGTACGAACACCTGAGTGACTTGAAAATACTTATTGAGCAAAAGTGCAATATAAATGGCTAAATACGCATTGTATAACCAAATTATTAATTGCCTTTTTACCCTGTATTTCCAAGTTACTCTGGTATAAAACGGCAATTTTACATTTAATTGGCCTTAATCACCATCTATTTGCGTTAAAGGAAGGCTAATTGGATGAATTTTTATCACTTTTACATCGTGTCTTAATGTTTTCACTTTGCTTTTAGCTAAAAAATAACCACATACTCCACCCAAAGCGGCGAATAAAATTTGCCATCCCTGCGCTAAAAGTAGTAATTCGGCACTAACAAATGCCAACGCTAAGCCTAAGAATAAAGGCAGCATATATACAGCAAAGGCATGTTTTACTAAATGCGAATCATCTAATGAGAGCGTGACTTTTTGGCCTACTTCAACAGGGGTATCAAATTGATATGGAAAGGTTTTTTTATCACTACCAAAAAGTTTGGCAAAAACTTGTGAGCCACAGCGTCCATTACACCCTTCGCAGGCCTTTTTTTGCTGGGCTTCTAAGTGAGCAGTGGAGCCTTCTAGGGCTACCACTGTAAGTGTTTGTTCAATCATAACAACCCTTACGAATTGTTTATAATGCGCGAGTCACCGACTCTGCAATTGCTTTGGCGGTTTGGCTTGGCACATTACCAACAACAGATACATCAAAGTTTCCGCCATTATGCACATAAATTGTCGTTGCGCCAGATGTTAATGATCCACTTAAGCGACGACCCGGTAAGGGGCGCTGTACAAAAACAGATATTTCAACAAACCCATCTGAATATAAATAATAATCGGTAAGCTCGTTGTTTAAATCAAGCTTATGACGATCTGATTTTAGTAATTTAAAACCACTAGGCAACCAGCCAATGTGCCAGTTTGTGGCACTGCTTTTTTCACCTTCCAATGCATTACCAGGTAACGGCGTTGGGAAATTACGATTTAGGACTTCTAAAATCATCGGAGCCGGCTGCTCTGTTACACTAATATGGGTTAACTGCAGCTGCTCTAGGGCTTCGCCTTGGTGGTTAACATAAGCGGCTTTTAACAACAGTGACGACTCAGTATCAAGCCAAATCCAATAGTTATATTTGTGTTCATCTTTTGATTCTATTCTCACTAGTTGCGCAGCTCGCCCTGCAATACGCCCTTTGCCGCCTAGTACAAAATCGTATTGGGCACTTAGCGCTTCAATATCTTTAAATAGTACTTCCGGTATTGGCCCTGCAATAGAATCTGTATTGATAGAGTATGGCTGAGATTGCGGTTCAAAGTAGGTAACTTGGTCGTTAATTCTAACCATTTCTAAGCCCGCGCCATTAAGTAAACTTAAATGCTCAAGCTCTGTTTCACCTTGCTTTGCATGAACCCAGCGGTAGGGTTCCATTGCTTTACCCTTTACCACCACAAAGGAAGCGTCAAAATTACGGGTATGCACAGCGTTTGCCATGTTAAGTAGTAAATCTTTGGCGGGGTTTGTGTCGTTAGCAAAAACAGTAAAGCTTACTACTAACGACAGAACAAAAGTAATTACTTTCATTTAATTAGTTTTTTTCCTCTTGCGCTTTGTCGCTATTTTGCGCTGTTTGCAAAGAGTGTGCAACACGTGCTTGACGTTGATGCTCTAAAACTAACGCGCCAATGCGTTGTTGCTGTAATTCGCGTAAACCTTGCTCAGCATTTTCAAGAGCAGGTTCTGATGAATAGCTCACCGGTGATGCCATACCAGTTAACGGGGTAGTTTGTAACAGCGGAATTTCGCTTTCTTGCTCGCCCGCCCCTTGTGGTAAGGTATTTACGCCAACAATGGCAAACATAGCTACGCTTGCAGCAATAGCAAGTTGTGCCACCGGCCTGCGCCAGTTAAACGCCACAACTTTATTATCTTGCTGCGCTTCACTTTGCTCGGTATCTGGAGCGTTCTTTACTGTTGATTGAGTGAAATCGGCATACACAGGCTCACTTTCAAGTGCTAAAGCTATGTTTTCGCTTATATCGATGTGTATGTCGTTGTTATTTTTTTGAGCACGCATCGCATCACCAATTAGCGCATATCGACCAAACGTAGCAACATCTTCATCAGAAATTTTACCCTCTGCAAGGTGTTGTTCGCCGTCAAGTAATGCTGATAACGTTTCGCTATCCAACTTGTTAACGTGTGCTTTTGTCATACTAAGACTCGCCTATTAATGGGTTTAATTTATTATCTATTGCTTCTCGGGCTCTAAAAATACGCGAACGTACTGTCCCAACAGGGCAATCCATTACCACGGCTATTTCTTCATAGCTCATCCCTTCGATTTCTCTTAGGGTAATCGCGGTTTTAAGGTCTTCAGGCAAACTATCAATCGTATTAAAAATAACAGCGCGTACTTCGTCGCTTAACAGTAAGTTCTCAGGCGATGCGTTAGAACGCATCGAATCCGCGCCGTCATAAAACTCGGCATCTTCAGCGTCTATATCGTTTGCTGGCGGTTTACGGCCCTGAGCTACTAAATAATTTTTAGCACAATTAACGGCAATACGGTATAACCACGTATAAAAGGCACTATCACCTCTAAAGTTTGGAAGTGCACGGTAGGCCTTAATAAATGCCTCTTGTGCTACATCTGCAATATCGCCTTGGTTAGACACATAACGTGAAATCAACCCTGCAATTTTGTTCTGATACTTCTTTACTAATAGGTTGAAGGCGTTTTTATCTCCTTGCTGGACCCTTTTTACAAGCGCTAAATCTAATTCCTGCTCGCTCATTCGAGCCGGTACTCCTCTGTTTGATTCTTGCTGGTTATTCATAGTGTCGCCATTGTTCACAAATACTCTGACCTCTTTATGAATAAAAAGTTCTGCTTAATATTCTTTTTTTATAAAATAGTCTTAAATAACGCCGCTAAGCCATTAAAATCACTACATAGTAATATGACAAATATGATACAACTACATTATTAAAAACAAATATTGCTCTAATTTGAGCATTGTAACCGCAAAGTACCTCTGACATGAACCAAAATAAACATCATATTGCTGATGTCGCTATTATCGGTAGCGGCGCGGCCGGCTTATCGCTTGCATTGTCTTTAGCTAACTATTGTAATGTTACTGTGATCAGTAAAGGGGCCCTCACCGAAGGCTCGACACTGTATGCACAAGGCGGGATTGCCGCAGTATTTGATAAAAAAAACGACAGCATAGAATCGCATGTTGAAGACACTCTCGATGCCGGCGGCGGTTTATGTGACCGAGAAGCGGTGCATTATACAGCAAGTAATGCGCACCAGTGTCTACAATGGCTCATTGAGCAAGGCGTTCCTTTTGATATGGAGTTTGATAGTAAAGGAAAAGAGCGCTTCCATTTAACCCGCGAAGGCGGACACAGCCATCGTCGTATTTTACATGCAGCCGATGCCACTGGTAAGGCTGTACAAACCACGTTGATTAGCCAAGTTAAAGCGCATAAAAACATTACCCTACTCGAGCAATATAATGCCATCGATTTGATTAGTGATAAAAGCTTAGGTAAACCAGGTTCGCATATTCATGGCATGTACGTGTGGAATAAAAAAGCAAAAAAAGTAGAAACTATCTCCGCTAAGTTTGTAGCGCTCGCTACAGGGGGAGCAAGCAAGGTGTATTTATACACTTCAAACCCTGATGTATCTAGCGGTGACGGTATTGCCATGGCATGGCGTGCAGGTTGTAGAGTAGCCAATATGGAATTTAATCAATTTCATCCCACCAGCCTTTATCACCCTGAACTGCAAAACTTTTTAATTACCGAAGCCATGCGTGGCGAAGGTGCGTATTTAAAGCGCCCCGACGGCACCCGCTTTATGAAAGACTTTGATGATAGAGAAGAGCTTGCTCCGCGCGACATAGTGGCTCGGGCTATCGACTTTGAAATGAAACGTTTAGGTGCAAATTGTGTGTACCTAGATATTAGCCACAAAGATAAAGACTTTATCATTGAGCACTTCCCGACTATTTACGCAAAATGTTTAAGTGTAGGGCTGGATATAACCAAAGAGGCTATTCCGGTTGTACCTGCTGCGCATTACACCTGTGGCGGTGTAATGAGTGACTTTAACGGTAAAACTGATTTAGATAACTTATACGCTGTAGGCGAAGTTGCCTACACGGGTTTGCACGGTGCAAACCGTATGGCGAGCAATTCACTATTAGAGTGCATTGTATTTGCCCATGCTGCTGCGAAAGATATTTTAAGTAAGCTCGATAAGGCGCCTGAACCTCTTGCACTTCCAAGCTGGGATGAAAGCCGAGTCAGTAATTCTGATGAAGAAATTGTTATTACCCATAATTGGCACGAGCTGCGATTATTTATGTGGGATTACGTAGGTATTGTGCGCTCAACTAAACGCCTAGAGCGAGCACTACATCGTGTTGAATTATTGCAGCAAGAGATACATGATTATTACGCAAACTTTAGAGTCAGTAATAACTTATTGGAGCTTCGTAATTTAGTGCAAGTAGCCGAACTTATTATTAGAAGCGCAATGCAACGTAAAGAAAGTCGAGGCTTACACTATACAATTGACTACCCTGAGCAAAATGAAAACCCAACACCTACTATTTTGACTCCTCCTCGCCATTAATAGCAATCAAAGCTGCGCGCTTTAACCGCGCGTAGCTTTGATTGTTCACACTATTGGCTGAGATAATTAACCACTGACGTTTATTAAAGCCTTTAATATGTAGCCATACACTGGTATTTAATATGATAGTTTTTGGGGTGATTTGCCCTTGAATCTTTACGTTTTCGTTTTCAAAGCGTATTTGTTTATGCTCTAAAATAATAACGCCACTATCTGGGTGAATTGCGAGTATTTTTTGCCATACCCAGCAAAGTGCAATTGCATTTAGAGTTAAACAGACAACAATGCTAAAAAAAGAGCTCAAGTAAAGCCCTATTACAACACTCAATAAGCAGAAAAACAGCACCACAGGCCGATGTTCTGCTTTGTTATTTACTACTGTAAACCTATACACGTACTCGGTCTAAAATTAGCGATACCATAGTATTAAGCTCAGCATCTTTACATTCTTCATGGCCCATAAACCATGCAAACAAATCAGGGTCTTCTTGGGTTAGCAAACGCTGAAATACAGCCTGTTGCTGTGCATTTAATGAATCATATGCCTGCTCGACAAATGGCATAAACAAAACATCTAACTCTAACATGCCGCGGCGACAAGCCCAGCGTATACGTGCTTTACTATGAATTTCAGTCATTTTAAACCTCATACTTAATTGCCCTGAGTTTAACAAATACCTGCATAATTAGCAGCTATTAATCATTGGCCAAATAATAAAAACTGCCCAGCTTCGTTGCTGTACCCTTGGTTATAACTGCGTTATTATGTCTACTCATTTGTATTGCACAGAAGGTTTTTATGTCGAGCGTTTATGCATGTCCGTTATCTCACCAGCTTATTAGCCTAACCGGTGCGGATAAATTGTCTTATCTTCACGGACAAATTACTCAAGATCTCAATAAACTATCTAACAGCAATTATTTATGGGCTGGCCACTGCAGTGCCAAAGGCAAGCTGTGGGGTGTGTTTAAATTATTTTCCCATCAAGATAGTTATTACCTAGCAGGCTCACAGCCTGAGGTAGAGCAATCGCTTATCGAGCTAAAAAAATACGCTGTGTTTGCCAAAGTAGATATAGATATCTCTACGAATAGACTAATTGGGTTGATCAGTGACGATTTAGCCCCAGTGCTTGAAAAGCTCGATATTCGTTTTTCTGACGAGCAAACAGCCTGTGACTTTCCAAGCGGTAAAGCACTAAAATTAGCGCCAAATCGCGTTTTATTAATGGTTGATAGCCAATTTAGTATGCCAGATGATGTGTCTACTTTAGATAACTGCGCGCTATGGCAAGAGGCCGCTATAAAAGCGGGCGAGCCACAGCTAAATAGTGACGCCATTGGCGAATACGTACCACAAATGGTGAATCTTCAGGCGATTAACGGCATTAGTTTTAAAAAAGGCTGTTACACCGGCCAAGAAACCGTTGCCCGTATGAAGTACCTAGGTAAAAACAAACGCGCTATGTATATTGTTACAGGTAAAAGTGATGGCCTACTTGAAGAGCCAGAGCTTGAAACCCAAGTGGGCGAGAACTGGCGCCGCGCTGGTAAACTAATTGCCCAAAGCTATAACGAAAATAGCCAAACCTTATTTGGCCTTGTTGTGCTGCCAAACGATACACCAAGTACACACGTACTTCGTGCAAAGCACACCCCTCAGGTAGAGCTAAGCATTCTGCCTCTACCTTACTCTCTTGAAGATGAATAAATAGGAATGACTATGATCGTTGCACCAAACACAGTAGTAAAAATGCATTATTCAGTACTGGATAACGATGGCAATACCATTGATAACTCTTTTGATGGCGAGCCACTGGTTTTTATTATTGGCACAGGCTACTTAATCCCAGGGCTTGAAAATGCACTCCAAGGCAAGCAAGCCGGTGATACATTAAATGTAAAAGTAGAACCTGAAGAAGGTTACGGCGAACGTCACGATAACCTAATGCAAGCGGTGCCTAAGTCAATGTTTGATGGCATGGAGATTGAAGTAGGTATGCAATTTAGAGCGTCAACTGATGATGGTGATCAATCTGTAATGATTATCGAGATTCAAGATGAAGACGTTATAGTTGATGGCAACCACCCGCTTTCGGGTATTACTCTTAATTTTGATGTAGAAATTTTAGAGGTGCGCGAAGCAACTGAAGAAGAGCTTGCGCACGGCCACGTGCACGGTGAAGGCGGTTGTGGTCACGATCACTAATCATAGTGCCGTTGATAAAAAAGCGCCTAAGGCGCTTTTTTTTATAACATATTGTTGTAGGTCGCGGTTTTTATTGGCGCCGGTTGCTCTAAAGGCGTTTCATTAGGTGTTATTTTACCCTCAAGCGCACGTAATAAGCCTTGCTGATCGTTTGTTCCTACTCGGTAATTAGTACCGTCTTTTAAGGTTAGCTGCACTGCACTAAAGCCTGATACAGAATACACCCACCCATCATGTGTAATACGAATACCAATACCGTGGCGGTAGGAGTTTTGCACCGCTTTAGCCTCTACTATGTCTGCAAGCGCTAATCGTTGCCCCGCAACGCCAGGACCAAAAGCCCAACTAATTGTTTGCTCGTCAACTTTTACAGTTAAACCATGAAACAAAAAGCCAACTAAAACGAGTACACCGGCAAATACCATTAATGGCGCATCTGCCCCCATTAAGTTCCAGGCTAAGGCTACAAAGCCGCCTATCCATGCTAAAACAAAAAATATAAACACCGCATATTGTTTATGCTGATACATAACGCTCTCTTTATTATTAAAAACTGTACACCAACGTGGCGCTTAATTCTGAGTCGTATTTAAGATTATCGTCTTCAGGTTTTGAGTTATAACGATACATGTAGGCAAACTTTAACGATACCGCGCCTATGACTTGACTAATCAAAGCGGTTTCTGACTTCAAACGTGAATTTAACCCCGATAAAGACTGTTCAATACTCACATCTTGATTAAAGCGCGTACGCTTTGATACCAAACGTTCCCACTGCATTGCAATACGTACTAAATAACCGGTTTTGTTTTCATCTTCTTCACTTACTTCTGACTCATCATCAGCCACTGAGCGATATAGACCGGGGCCAATATCAATATCTACTTTATTTTTTACACCTTGATATACTCTGGCACCATAACCAGTAGCGACTGTACTTTTGTATTCTAGACCGCTAAATTTATCTTCTTCGTAGTCACCGTAAATAAAAAATGAAGAATTTTTAACCCCCACCTTGTAGTTACCCTGGGCTGAGACAAAAATACGATCTGCTGTTACGTCTGTTTGCCCTGTGTCGTCATTTTCATCGCGTTTATATAAAGTGTCTAATTTAAACTGATTGCGCCAGTTTTCGAAGTCTTGGTATAAATTTCCTCTAAATTTAAAACTAGTGGAGTTAGTATTACCTTTACTTAAAATCAAGCCAAATTCAGTATCGCCATAAAGCATTTCGCCTTTATGCAGCTCGTGAATTTCTTCATCAGAGAGTTGTCCATATTCATGAAAGTCTTCAAATGGGTCAACAGCCCAACAACGGCTGCACATTATTAAAAACACGAATAGTAAATACTTATGCACGGTAAACTCTCTGGCACATACAAACAAAACTGCTTACTCAGCGTGCTCTGTTTCTTTCCACAAAATATGACAAAACGGCGCGTCTTTATCACGGCTAATTAAAATTTTTGCAAACAACACATCTTCGTTTTCAAACTCTAACCCCACTAACACCTGTACAAATAACTCCGGCTCTATTTCAAGTGCTACAAAGTCTTGCCATTGCGCATCAGGTTCGCCCTCTTCAATAAACCCAAGTTCTTCTCGGTATTCGTTAAAGTCTTCAACATCTTGCTCGCTAAGATTATTTGGCGCCAGCTCTAAAAAAATATCGTACGCTTGATGGGTAACTTCTTCTTCGCTGTATAAACGTGGGCCTGACATGGGTAAAACCTCAATGCATTTTAAGTGCACACATAATACCAAAACTCATCTGTGATTTGAGAAAAAACACCAAAAAATAATGACTTTTTTGTTACCAGCTCATGTGTGGTTAAGCTTGAATAAGATTCAACGTACTTTGACTAAAAAAGTTAAAAATAATTCAATTTATTTTGTATTATAAAACAAACTGTTACTTTACTTAGCACTGCGTACGTCATAAGCTCAAACACACGCTAATAGGAGAGCGCAATGATAAAACTAGAAATACAACAAGGCATTGCTAACGTTACTCTAAGCCGCGCAGAAAAACAAAATGCACTTAGCTTTGATATGTTTATGCAATTAAACAACACAATTAAACGTATCAAAAAAGATAAGCGTGTTCGCGCTGTAGTGATAAAAGGTGACGGTGAGCATTTTTGCTCAGGGCTTGATGTTGCAGGCGTTATGGCTTCACCTTTGAATATTGTAAAGCTGCTATTCAAATGGTTGCCAGGCAATCAAAACCTAGCGCAAAAAGTGGTGCTGGGATGGCAATCTTTAAGCGTACCAGTTATTGCACAAATAAATGGAAATTGTTTAGGAGGTGGGCTACAAATAGCGCTAGGCGCCGATTACAGAATTGTTGATATTCAAGCAAAGCTGGCCATTATGGAAGCGCGCTGGGGATTATGCCCCGATATGGGTGCCAATGCAGTGCTAGCTGGTTTATTAAAACGTGACCAAGCGCTTTGGCTTGCAAGCCACGCAAACCCTATTAATGCGCAAAAAGCTTACGAGCTTGGATTAGTCACAGAGCTAACAAGTAATACAGAGCAAGCCACCCAACGTATGTTAAATACATTACTAGAGCGCTCCCCCGACACACTGGCCGCTATAAAGCGCGTTACTCAGCAAAGCTATGCAACAAACCAACGAAAAATATTAGCTAAAGAAACGTTTAGCCAAGTTCGTTTGCTACTCAACCCCAACACAAAAAAAGCGATCGCCAAAACAAAAGGGAAAGCAGATATAAACTATGCAAACTCTAAACGCTGGTAAGACTAAGTTCGCATTTAAAAATGGGGTGGATTTGCTAACGTTAGCTTTTTTATATACTAATGAGCCATTATCATGAAGTACTTGCTTAGCAGTGCAATTATTTTACTGTGTTTAGGGTGTGCTAAATTAATAATGCATTTGATAGGTGGCAGCTTTCCTGCCCCCCTCCTTGGCATGGTTATCTTACTAAGTTTACTACTGTTAGGTGTAGTTAAAGAGCACCATATTAAGCCCTGCGCCTCCCCTATTTTGAATATTATGCCAATATTTTTTATACCTGCAGGCGTGGGCTTTATCGAGCACATAGCACTTATAAAACTGCATTGGCCGTATTTAGTGTTCGTTATTTTGCTCGTTCCTACCAGTACACTATTACTGGTAAGTAGCGTTGTTAGCTACAAAAAAGGGAAACATAACAATGACTGAACAGCACGTAACGCTTTGGTACTTAACGACCCCCGCTATTATTATGCTGTTTTTACTATTAAGAGCGTTTAATAAACGCTGGCAGCACAGTGTAGTGAAGTCGCTCACCAACCCGGTGTTTTTAAGTATTGCGATTATTGCCTTAGTGCTGGTTAATTTAAGCTTACCTTATGCTGATTTTTTTGCTCACAGCCAACTACTTAGTTGGCTATTAGAGCCCGCTATAGTGGCCCTAGCCTTACCCTTATACCAGCAATTTATTCATGTCAGAAAAAATCTTCTTTTAATAGTAAGTACATGTAGCTTAGGTATTATTAACGCCACGGTTGTGGCCTTTATTTTAAGTATTTTATTTGATGTTCCTGCTAACTTAAGCGCATCCGTAGCTGCATTAAGTGTAACTACGCCTATCTCGTTAATAGTTACGGAGTCTTTAGGGGGGATTAGCTCACTTGCCGCCGCGTTAGTTATTTTTATTGGATTACTCGGTGCGCTCTTTGGCTTAATGCTCATTAAGTGGGTGGGTGTTTATAATCACCAAGCTCAAGGTGTAGCAATGGGAACCGCTTGCCATGCTATAGGCACCGCGGCAGCTCTTGCTGAACACCCAAAAATAGGCGCACTTTCCTCAGTTGCTATGGCCTTAAGTGCACTACTAACGGCAATTATCGTCCCTGTGCTATATCCATTTTTAATCAACACTTTGCTATAGTTAGCAAAAATAATTACGCAATATAAAGAGCCCACTATGATCAGTTCTGAAATAGAACAATTTGAAAAATACTACACCATGCTCACTGAGTATTTGGTTACCTACAGCATGCAAATTGTGGGCGCCATTCTTATACTTATATTAGGTTTGTGGGTTGCAAAAAAACTCTCAAACCTAGTCGCAAAATTGATGGCTCGTCACAATGTAGATGTCACACTTACCAGTTTTGTGAGTAACGTGGTAAAAGTATTACTTATTGTGATGGTCATCGTTATAGCGCTTGGCAAAATAGGCATTAGTGTTACCCCCTTTGTAGCGGCTATAGGTGCCGCCTCTCTAGGTGCGGGTTTAGCCTTACAAGGAATGCTTTCAAACTATGGCGCAGGCCTTGCTATTATTGCCACGCGTCCCTTTGTGGTAGGCGATACCATTGAAGTAAAAGGGGTCAGCGGCCAAGTAAAAACAATTGAGCTGGGTTACACCATTTTAATTGATGAAGAGAAAGTAGAGATCACGATTCCTAATAAGCACATAGTGGGTGAAATTATTCATAACTCCTTTAGCTACTCGTTAGTTAAAGGAGAAATAGACATAGCCTACACTGCATGCGCTGATACCGCTGTTAGCCTTATTGAAGAAGTGTTAAAGGCCCATGACCAGGTCGCTCAAAATCCCCTATCACAAGTGGGTATAGAACGCTTTGCCGATAGCGGCGTTACCATTAGTTATCGCTATTGGGTACCTACAACCAAAATTATAGAAACCAAACTAGCTATTAATGCTGGTGTTTATAAAGCCATTAATGGCGCTGAGATAGAAATACCGTTCCCGCAACGCGTAGTGACTATTAATAACAACGCGCATTTGTAATAACAAACAAAGCCGCTTAATGCGGCTTTGTTGTTTTATAGCTTAAAGCAGTAATAAACTGCCTAACCCTAAAAAGGTCACAAACCCGACTATATCGGTCACAGTGGTTAATATTACCGAACCAGAAAGCGCAGGGTCTATTTTCATTTTGTCTAAAATAGACGGTATAACAACCCCAGCTAACGACGCAGCAACTAAGTTGAGCAATATCGCAATGGTAATTGTAATGCTAAGCATGGTGTCGCTAAACCAAGCAAAAGTTAACCCGCCAATCACTAAGGCCCACACCAAACCATTTACAGCGCCTACCCGTAGCTCCTTTTTTAAAAGTGCATTGCGGTTAGAGTCGGTGACTTGCCCAAGCGCTAAACCGCGCACTATTACTGTTAACGTTTGACTACCCGCAATTCCGCCCATAGAGGCCACCACAGGCATAAGCACCGCCAGGGCCACAACTTGCTCTATTGTTGCGCCAAACAAACCTATAAACCACGATGCTAAAAACGCCGTCGCTAAATTTATACCCAACCAAATTCCGCGGTTTTTAGCACTCTTTTTGACACTCGCAAACAGGTCTTCGTCTTCACGTAAACCACCGGCTTTTGCCGCGGCTTCATCGGCAATTTCTTGGCGTAATTCGTATGCCGCGCTAATGGTTAAACGCCCTACCAATTTATTATCACTATTAACCACCGGCATCGCCATTTTTTCACTGTGAATAACCACTTCTGCCGCTTCGTATAAATCATCATCTGCATGTAATGATGAAAAGTCATAGTTTGCCAGCGCCAATAGGTTATCGCCTTCATCGGCTTTTATTAAATCATTTATTGCAAGTTCACCTATTAGGCTGCCTTGGCGGCTAACTAAATACACCACTTCGCTGTATTGCGGCAACCCTTTTTGCAGTAGTTTTTTAACACCTGCTATTGTTACTTTTTCGGTTATTTTTAAAAAGTCGAAACCAGCCCAGTGGCCTAATTGCTCAGGCGAATACTGTTGAGCAAGATCGTATTGTTTGGTTTGTGCTTCATCGAGTTGCTTTTTTGCATAATCAACAAAGCGCTCAGGGATAACCTCTTCAAGCTCAAGTAACTCCTCAACATTTACTTCATCTAATAACGCGTACGCCTCGCTATCATCTAAGGTTTGTAGTAACCATAAACAGCTGTCATCACTGAGGGTGACAAATATTTCGTGTTGCGTGTCTTTATCTAATAGTTGCCAAATTTCTAGGCGCTGCTCTTTGGGTATGGCTTCAAAAAGTAGTGATAAATGCTCAGTAGATAAATTAAGCTGTGCATCGGCTAAAAGCTGGCTTTTTTGTGCGTGTGTTTCGCATTGTAATAAATCGTTTATTAGCTGCGGTAGTTGGTCGACTGGATACTCAATCATCTTGAAACCTTAAATTTAAAAATGCACATTGCTTATAGTTTACTTGAACAATAAAAAATTGCAGAAAAAACCTAAACTTATTAAAGCACTTTAAGCTTTAGCATTTGAAACTGCACTCATTTTTTTGCGCATTGTAGGGGCAAAAACACCCGCGATACTACTGTTTATTTTAAAAATTAAAAAAGAAGTAATTGGCCTTATTTTTAGCCAAAAAAAGCCCATAACGCTAAGCGGTTACGGGCAAAGTTACACAATGAAAAAAGAGGAATTAAAATCTATCGGTTAAGTTACGTATTAGGTCAGAGTCCACAAACTGCGTGACCATTGCAGCACCCCATGCATATGCACGTTGTATTGGGTAGCCTTTGAATATCCATCGCTTACGAACATGGTTAAAACGCTGCAAATACTGCTGCTTAGCACGCGGCAAAGGTGTACTACTTAGCTTATCCCACGCTTTGTATACGCCCGACATGTCGCAGCCGCGCATAAAACGCTGCAACCAACGCGCAAAGCGCGAAAAGCTAATGGTTGACTGAAAATCAATGATATAAGGCTTGCCATCGCTACCACATAATATATTGCCCATATTACGTAAATCTAAATGCACAATGCCTAGGCGGTGCATTTTTGCAACTTGGCGTTCAAGCTCAATAAAAAACTCAACAGGCAACGTCTTACCCTGCTGTATTAAGCTGCTAAGCGGCGTGCCTTCTATGTAGTCATACGCCACCGCTATCGGAGATAAACGGCTAAACCGATTAGCAACTGCATCAAGCTGTGCTAAGCGGCTCAACCCTTTAAATTCTTGATTTACAGAAAGCTTGGCAAAGGTTTTACGGATAAACCACGGGCTTTGGCTAAAGTCTTTTACTATTAAGTCAAACGTATCATCTTTGTACCTGTATACAATTGCGTTCGCAAAACGCCCTTTATGAACAACACTTAAATACTGTTGCATAAATACATGTTCAGGAAACTGCTGCTGTAATTGTGATAACAACTTATTTTCAATCATAACAAACCTAACAAGATGATAACTTTAATTGCCTAGGCAACTATATTAACAAGATTGGATTTGCCGCACAATGAGAACTAGTACTTAGCAGGCTAAGTTTTTATTGAAACAGTATCGCTAAAATGTTGATAATCTATTCGGTAGGTGAGTCTAAATTGGCTATTGCTTTAAATAATAAATCTATAACTTGCTGTTTTTCATCTTCAGAGAATCCATTAAGCGCTTTAGCATATACCTCATTTACCAAAGGCATTATTTGCGGGTACAAGGCTTTGCCTTTTTCACTTAAACCTAAAATGGTAGAGCGCTTATCGAACTCGCACTGAGTTTTTGCTATAAGATCTTTTTCTTCTAGGCGCTTTAGCAAGCGGCTCATAGCCCCTTTATCGTAAACCATATGCTCACACAGCCCAGCTAATGTATTTGCCGAGCCTTTTGCTAATAATACCACCACAATATATTGGGCCGACGTTAAACCCATTGACTGAAGCTGTGTATCAATATGGCTAGAAAGCTTTGAACGTAAAAACGAAATTACTCGCCCTAAATCTTGCTCAGGTATTAATTGTGCTCGGTTACAGCTATTTATCGAAGGCATACTTTGTTGCATATAAGGGTTACTCAGTTTATTTAAAATGCGTGTAATAGACTACACATAATTAATAAAATTCCCTAGGGTTAGCGTACTTTCAATAATAAAAGCCGCAACGTAAGTCGCGGCTATTAGTAATTTAAACAATACCGTTTAAAACTTTAAACCTTAAACTGCCCTATTAATTGCCCTAAGCTCTCGCCGCGCCCAGCTAAATCTCGACTAACCTCAGAAGTGGCTTTACTTGCTTGAGTTAGTTCATTGACAATTTCTTGAATGGCAAACACATTACGGTTTATCTCTTCTGTCACTGAGCTTTGCTCTGTTGCAGCGGTCGCAATTTGCGTACTCATATCGTTTATGCTGGTAACCGACGTAGTCACGGCACCTAAACTTTGCGATATATCGCGCGATGACTCAACTGAGCGATTACAACTTGCTTGGCTCGCCTGCATGGCATCTACCGCGGCGCCCACTAAGTTATGTAACTCACTTAGCATTTCACTAATTTCATGGGTGCTAAGTTGTGTACGACTCGCTAAGCTTCTTACTTCATCAGCCACCACGGCAAAACCCCGACCTTGTTCACCGGCACGTGCTGCTTCTATGGCCGCGTTAAGGGCAAGCAAATTAGTTTGCTCGGCAATGCCACCTATTACACTAAGTACACTGTCAATTTTTTTAGATTGCTCACTTAAAGAGTTTACCTGATCAGCAGCGAGGTTAATTTCGCCCATAAGGTTAGAAACTTCACTAAGTGATATATCTACGCACTCTTGCGCTTTTGCCACTTCTAGTGTTGCTGTCTGAGTAGACTCAGCAACTTGCGTGGTATTTTTAGCTACTTCGTGAGAAGTGGCCGCCATTTCGGTAATCGCTGTGGCCACCAAATCCGTTTCGTGGTTATGATTAAGTAGTTTATTTTCAAACAGTTTTGTTTGCGAATTAATATTGCTTGAAGCATTTTTTACATCATTAGTAACATCAGCCACATTACTTATAATGCTTTGCAGCTTGCTAACAAACACATTAAACGATTCGCCCAACTGCCCTATTTCATCATGCGTATGTATAGCTAGGCGTTTTGTTAAGTCGCCTTCACCTTTAGCAATATCATCTAAGCTTTGGCCCATTATTTGGATAGGTTTAACCATAGCGTTAGACGCTAAAAGTGCGCCCACAACGCTAACTACAACCCAAAATAAGGCAATTAATAACAAGGTGGTGATTTTCTCTTGAGTATGCGATTGCATAGTCTGTTTATAATATGCAAGCTCTGTTTGTATATCATCCATATAGGCACCGGTGCCAATCATCCAATCGGTACCTGGTATCATCACGGCATACCCTATTTTCTCTACCAGTCCATTGGTATTTGGCTTTTGAAAATGGTAATTAAATGCCCCGCCACCTTTACGTGCTTGCTCTAATAATCCAATAATTATTTTTTTACCATTTGGGTCTGTCATCCCTATTTTATTTTGCCCTTCAATAGCACTTCCTAACAGGGCATGGAACACGCTAACGCCGCGTGTGTCGTAAATAAAAAAGTAACCGTCGTCACCAAAAGTAAGCTCCCTAAGGACATTTTTAACACTTTGTGTAGATCCGTTATCCAACTGATGGCGTACCAACTTGCTTGCGATTTCCACTTCAGTGGCAAGTAGCGTGTGTTTGTCTTTAATGAGTTTAGACTTAATTGTTTCAAAATTTTGTTGCTGGTTTTGCGATTCTAAATAGTACGAGCTGGCCATTAAGCTAATTAATAACAAGCTCAACGGTAAAATAGCCAGTAACAAAAGTTTATTTCTCAAGCTTAAGTTACTCATTAAATCTCCACAAATAAGTTATACACGTTAACACTGTCTGCTTTGCAGCAATCAACGTAATAAAGTAAGCATTCAATATGTCACTATTTATACCAATTTATAAATAGCATAGGGGTTTGCCAAGGGCTGGCAAGGTGGGCGCATTATAATTAGATTACAGCGCTTTAGATATATAGTATCACTCGACATTAGTCGTAATTTTAATCGAAAATACTGTGCAGTAACGCGTTTTTATTACCTTTTATTTAGTTAACACTTAAGCAATAGAGCCGGTCTTCACCTCACATTAAGGTAGCCAGGCATTTTTATTTAACATATAATCATCACAATTCTAATAATAAATACTTATACGAAAAACGGAACAATGTTCAACGTTAACTTAGGCTGTGGTTTTTAAAAAATAATGAAGTATTTCTTATATCTAACGTTGTTAATTTGTTTAAACGTGTGCGCTCAACCTGCCAGTAAGAGTATTGCTTTTTACTATTCATCGCCCATGCCACTGGCTGAAATGACCTTTTATTCACGGGTTGTTGTGCAACCACAAAATATCACTAAACACGAACTGAATTGGCTAAAAGAGCGTGATATTAGTGTATATGCTTATCTGAGTGTAGGAGAATCGTACACTGAGAATGAATCTTCAGTAGCTCAAAACCCACATTGGGATAGCCACATTGCTGATTTAACCGCTGAGCATTGGCAACAACACTTGCAAAAACAAGCGAATCAGTTAAAGCAACGCGGCTTTAACGGTTTGTTTTTAGACACGCTCGACAGCTACCAATTATTAAAACCCGATTACGATAAAGCAGCTCAACAAGCGGGCCTTGTTGATATAATTAAAGGTTTGTCGAGTACGTTTAACAAACACTTAATCCTCAACAGAGGATTTGAGTTATTGCCTAAGCTTAATAATTACGCATCTGATTTAGTTGCCGAAGGACTCTTTAGCCACTTTAACCCAGTCGATAACAGTTACAAACTCACCACTGTGGATGATCAAAACTGGTTAAATGCACAGCTTAACAAAGCACAAAAACTTGGCTTTAATGTGCAGGTTATTGACTATGCAAGACCGCAGGCTCGCCTTGCAATGGCAAAACAAATTAGCGATCAAGGCTATGCACCTTGGGTTACTGATGGACACCTTCAAACTTGGGGGACATCAAGCATCCAGCCTGTGCCTAGGCGTATACTCATTCCGTATAACAGTAATGTAAAGCCACTGATATACACCACTGTCCATTTAAAACTTGCCACAATGATTGAGTATTTAGGCTACATCCCCGATTACATTGATGTAGCAAATACGCCTTTACCTAAAGTAGATACTAGCCTCCATGCTGGCATTATCTCGTGGACAACGAGCGATCAGTTTTATGATGCTCAAGTTATTGAGTGGCTCGAAGGTAACTTGGGGGTGGTACCACAACTGATTCTCGGCGAGCTTCCACCCTCTAATAAATTATTACAAAGTTTAGGGGTAGAAACCCTTAACACTCCCTCAAATGGGCCTTATAAGCTTGCAACGATGGTACCTTGGCTAAAGGGTGAATCTTCCAGCGCGCCCGCTATTGTAAAACCGTATTTATTAACACTTACAACGAACGCGCAATCATTAATATCAATACACGCTGACGATGGCACCACGCTAACTCAGGCCAGCAAAACAAAGTACGGTGCACTCATTGCGGCCCCCTGGCTAATAGATACATTACCTATGGAGGGCAGCAACTGGGTTGTAGACCCAGTTGCTTTATTAACTGATGCGATGGGACTTGCACCAATACTTGCCCCTGATACCACCACATTAAGTGGCCGGCGGATGCTGACACTGCATATTGATGGCGACGGTTTCACGAGCATTGCGCACTTTGCAGGTAAGCCTTATGCTGCAGAAATAATCCGTGATGAATTTATAAAAAAATATAAGCTGCCATTAACCTCTTCAATTATTCAAGCTGATATTGAACCTAATGGATTGCATAGCGCTGACAGCCCAAAGCTTGAAAAAATAGCCAAAGAAATATTTGCGCTTCCCTATGTTGAGGTTGCATCACACACCTACAGCCACCCCTATTTTTGGACAGCCTTATCTGGCAGAAAAGAAATAGATAAAGACGATACCGACTACGGGTTTCATTTAGATGTTCCCGGCTATGACGCCATAGACTTAAACAAAGAAATAACTGGTTCAATAAATTACATTAATGAGCGACTCGCACCAAAAAACAAAAAAACCGTAATGATGCTATGGTCGGGTGATGCGACCCCTGGGCCTAAAGCGCTTGAGCTTGCACGAAATGCGGGAGTAATTAACGTAAATGGAGGAAATACCGACGTCAATGCTGATAACCCAAGCTTGTCGCATATTTCGCCTATTGGCCGCCCTGAGCGAGATTTGCTGTATCAAATATACGCCCCTATTTTAAACGAAAATGTTTACACTAACTTATGGCATGGCCCTTACTATGGCTTTAAGCGTTTAGTAGAGACATTTGAAATAACCGAGAAGCCATACAGGTTAAAACCTTACACAATTTACTTTCATTTTTACTCTGGCGAGGTGCCGGCGGGGCTTGACGCGCTGCATTACAATGTGGATTATGTATTAGCCAGAGAAAACACCCCTGTGCATTTGAGCCAATATGCACGTATCGCCAAAGATTTTTATTTCTCTGCGCTTGCTAAAAATGCGCGTGGCGAATGGCTCTTTAGCTCTAAATATATAAAAACGCTACGCTTGCCTGCTATTTTTGATGTACCTAACATGACTAACAGCCACGGTATTTTAGGGGTAACGGCGAAAGGCAATTATATTCACGTGGGCGATGAAATAGCCACAATCAACTTTGATCATACAACCCCTGATAACCAACCTTATTTGCTTTCTGCCAATGTAGCGTTTAGTCATTGGCAGGTAAACGGCCCTGTCAGCTTTAAAGCGTGGATTGAAGCTAAAATTGAGCTAAGAAATGCCCAAAACTGTCAGTTTATCTCTCATATGGGTGAGCGTTACAGTGGAAAAAGGTTTGGTAATAAAACGCAGTTTACATTACCTGCTGGCGAATTTTATGGCTATTTAAACTGCGCAACAAGGGCTCAATGATGAATAATAAAAAACGCCCTCACTTAGTGTCTGTTAAAACTATTTTAATTATTTTAGCCGTAAGCTGCTTTTCTCTTTACGCGCTGTTCCCACACACCCTCTTTTTTGAAGACGACTCATTATCGCAAGATTATACCTTTGAAAAAACCTACTTAAATGCCGCGTTAAGTACAGACCCCTATAATGAAAAACTACGTGCAAAAAAAATAGCCATTCATATTGGTTTAAATGAATATTCACAAGCAACTAGCGAGCTTAAAAAGCTTCCTAAAAGTGATAAAAAAACTGAGCTAGAAATTAAACTTTTATACGCACTATGGGTTGATAGCGGTGCTAAAAAAGATGACCGTTTTGAAGAATTAACTCTTAAATTGTCGGCATTCACACATTGGGATGAACAATTATTAGAAATAGCCAAAGCAACAGGGCTTAATACAAGCGTAGCCCAATACTATGAGCGATACGCTCAGCCATTACTAGCCGCTGATTTTTGGTTAAGCGCTGGAGAGCCAGCCAAGGCCTTGGCCATTTATAAAACCCATATAAATGCTGATGTAGCTCAAAAAGCAATTGAAACTGCGCTTGGCGCTAACAACCCAAAGCAAGCCTACCGATGGTGGAAAAAATACGGTGATACCGCAAATTCTGAGCGTACATTATATTATGCAAGCCTAGCAGGTGATGATGCAGCCGCCTTGAAAGCGGTTGAAATATTACTAAAAGCACAACCTAATAACAGCGAGTATTTAACCAAAGCCATGCATTTACGCTTAGCTAATGGCGATGCACCAGGGGCTGAGCAATTAATCGCAAAGTTATTACTTAAAACCCCAAATAATAAAGCGCTTAGGCTTTTAAACTGGAAAATTATGCGCTGGCAAAACAAACCAAAGCAAGCGCTTAAAGAATTTAAATGGTTAATGGCTCACAAAGCCGTTGATGTGGCTATGCTGACCGATAGTATTAATGACGCCAACGCTCTTTACTTGTACCAAGACGCTAACGACATTTACGAATATAAAGCCCAGAACAGGCAACTTAAAGGCAATGGCTTTGCAAATTGGATGCAAACCAACGAATTTATTGGTAATGCAAAACAAGAGCTTAACCATATTGAGCGCTATGAAAAAATAAACGGTAAAACACCACTTTCTCAATTTTGGAAAGCCAAGGTGTTACACGATACCGGTAATTTAGCTGGATTAAGAGCCTTGTGGCCTCACTACGCAGGGCCAAAAAACGAAGAAGATTTACTCTGGCTTGCAAGAGCACATTGGTTGAATGATGACTTTACAACTGCTTTGACCATTCTAAAGCAAAAAGCGCACAGTAACGATGATGAGTTTTGGAGTGCACGTGTTGATATGGCTATGCGTGTGAACGATAAACAAGAAGAGTTGTACGCCTTAGAGCAATTAAAAAACATCACCCCTTTGAGTGTAGGTGATATGCTGCATTATCAGCAGTTAAAATTTGCCGACAACCCACAAGGTTTATTAAATTACCTATGGCAGCAAGCGCCATTGACCGATAGACAATTAATTCAAATCACCTTATTAAGTACGCAAATTGGCGATGAAAAATATGTTACACGTATTCATCAGGCACTTGAAAAGCAGCGTTATAATAAAGCGCTTTACCCAGCCTGGTTAATCTTATCAAACTGGTACCAAAACCAAAGTGACTTAAACTACGCGTACACAACACTTAACCGTGCAGCAAAACTAAGCGAATACAATCCCGATGTGGTACTGGCACAAGGCTGGCTTGCATTACAAATGCACGACACCATTATGATTAAGCGTATTTTAGCTAACTACTCAAGCAATGAGCCCAACCGAGATTGGGCACAATTACTGGCGAGTTTATCTATTCATCAAAAAGCCTTTAATAGTGCTTACTTTTATCTGCGCCAGTTAGCTATTAGTAATCCTCGGGATTTAACCACTTTAGTAAATTTAGCCGATGTGATGAACCAATTAGGCTACTACGCTAACGCCAGCGAACTTAAACATTATTTATTAAACCATTTACCAAAAGACAAATACGCATACCGCGGTTTAATGATCCAGTGGGCAGGTGCTATGGCCGTGCCCCACTTACGCCAATTTAGTAGCTTAGATGACATAGCGCCTGAGGCTATAAACAACGCAACCGCTAACTGGTGGTTAGCAAGACGGGCAGCACAAAAGCTTGAGCCATGGCAAAAGCTACAATTAGCTATGAGCAACGGCGAATTTAATAAAGTGAAGGCGCTGGTAAATACACAAACGTTAGGCAAAGTAGATGAACTCAGCGCTTTATTATATTTAAAGCAACCTTATGCAACTATGCAGCATTGGTATGAGGAGTTAACACAAGAGCCAACACTAGCCGAAACGTCTTTATTACGTAATGCCCGCACCAGCTACTTTAGAGCATTAGAGATTAATCTATCGCCCGAGGCAGGTCTAAACACTAGCCAATACGATGTAAATGTTTATTTTCCGTATGCTAAAGGGCAATGGAAACTAAGTATTAGTAATCAGCAAAATCTAAATAACAACGGGTTACTGTTTGCCATTGAAGATAAAATGACGTGGGGCCGCTGGTACTTTGATGCAAAAGTAGACTCGCATCAGGGCAAATTAATGAGCCGCCAAGGCCTGAGCCTAGATACGCGTTACCAATGGGACTCGCGCACGCAGGTAGGTGTAAAACTTGAGCACAATGTTGAAAACCGTCAGTCAGAAACCTTGCTTAGCTTTGCTAAATTAAATAAAACCACGGCTTATATTAATTACGCCATTGATGGTCGCCAAAACGTGCAGCTCTCGGCAGCTGCAATGGCGTTTAAACGCCGCAGCGATAGCTCAACGCTTGTAAAAGGCCAAGAATACAACGCCCGCTATCAATACACTATTTTAAAAGACCGCCCTATTTGGAATACCTATTTTAGTGCGCAATGGCAAGACTTTGAGCGCACACTCGCCCCTTTAGGTGTAGACCAAAGAGCACGACCGCAACTTATTGATATACAACCATTTAGGCGCTTTGCTCTGGGTACCTCGCTTTCGTCAAACACAAACTTAGCTCCGCCATACTTAGGCGAAAGTCCCTCATGGTTATTTGACATCAGTACGGGTTATCAAACGTTAAATGATACCCTTGATGTGTCAGTATCAAGTGGAGCAGGCTGGTCTGTGCTAGGGGATGACTTATTTAAATTACAACTGGGTTATCAAAGTAGTAATAAAGTGGGCAACTCAGATACACAATTACAATTGGGCTATTACGTACATTTTTAATGTTAGGAGAGAATATGTTTCGTTTAATCATACCGTGTTTGGTATTAGTGCTCAGCGCATGTACCACCAGCCGTGTGGCTGATGATGTAGAGCTGGGACCATCAACTACCGTGGCGTTACTGCCTTTGGTAAATCATGCGCAAACCCCACTAGCTGGTGAACGTGCAGAAGATATACTGGCTAGTATTTGGCAGCAAAATAAGCTACCAAAGTTATTACGTGCACCGCGAAATAATAACAAGGAGCTTCCGCCGCTTGATGACCAATACCGCCTTGATAAAGCTATGCAGTGGCTAAACACGCAGCAAACAGACTATGTATTATCAGGCAGCATTGAAGAATGGCGTTATAAAGCAGGCCTCGATGGTGAGCCTGTAGTAGCACTAACACTCAGCTTAACGGCTACAGGTCAAACAACACCACTTTGGACCGGTACTATCGCCAAAAGTGGCTGGGGACGCGATAGTATTGCCGCCACAGCACAAGATGTTATTGCCGATTTAATTTCGTACATTGAGGTTAGTGAGTGAAAACACATTTTTTTCGACCAAGAGAGGTTCCTGAGCTACAAATTTGGGCTGAGGTAATTATATTTACCACGCTTGCAATTGTACTGCCGGTTATATTTAACGCCGCAGACCCCTTTTGGACGGAAAATGGGTTTTCGTGGCCAGTCCTAGGGCCGCTGTTAGTGGCTCTACGCTACGGTTTTTCAAAAGGTTTTATAAGTATATTATGTTTATTAGCTGGGCAGTTATTGTTAAGTGAAAGCCAGGTATTAGCGCAACCTAGCGAGTTTAATATCAACGCTATGATTGGTTATTTAATTGTTATTATGATTGCTGGCGAATTCAGAGATGTATGGGAGCGCACCAATCAACAGCAAAGCATTGAACTTGAATATGTCACTAACCGATTAGAGACCTTTACCCGCCAATATCATTTAATAAACTCATCCCATGACCGGATTGAGCAAATGCTGGCAGGTCATACTCTTAGCCTTCGCGAATCACTTCAAGCGGTTCGGGCCGTTATCGGGCAACTAACACAAAGACGCTTAGACAGTGCAGCAACAAGCATTTTAAACTTATTTGTTGAGTATGGCTCACTCGAAAAAGCCGCACTTTATAAAGTAGAAAACAACGCCATAATAGAGCCGCCCTTAGCAAGTATAGGTGCTATGGGGGAGCTAAAGCTGGACGACCCACTTATAAAAGCTATGTTTGAAGAGCGCGAATTGGTTTCGGTAAAAGAGATTAAAAATACGTTTAGCCAATACCACATTGCTATCCCACTGGTTGATATTAATAACACCATTTATGGGGTTATTTTAGTACAAAACATTCAATTTTTTGCGCTCAAAAACACCACTCTCACCTTGCTTGCGGTTATGGCCGGTAATATCGGTGATTTACTTCGCCATGAAATAACCAACCCGGTAATGACCCCAGAAGAAACGCCTTATTTTGTAAGGCAGCTACGCAGAGCAAACAAAGAAGCTAAACGCTATAACATTCCCTCGCAGCTGCTTAAACTAAAAGCAGTGCAAACAAGTGAGGAGTCGCGTCAGTTGTTAGAGTATTTAAGTGAGGCTCGTCGGGGACTAGATATTTACCTTTACGACAGTGAGAACCACACTCTGTTATTGCTTATGCCAATGGCAAATGAACTGGATAAAAGCGGATTTATATCGCGCATTAACACATGGTGTATTGAACACTTTGGCAAAACCATTGAGCAACTGCATATTAAAATAGAAGAACAAATGGCCTTACCAATAAGTAGCGAACACATCGCTAAGCTAGTTGCACCTCATGATTAAAATTATTGCTGCCGCTTTTATTGGCTGTTTATGTGAATACTTTGCGTTTGCGCATATTTTAGATGCGCCTAACTGGCTATTGATTGTTTTATTGCATGGCATTGCTAGCCTGTGCTTTACCTTTGTTAGCCATGCTTTTATGCCTAACAAATATAAAACCACCTTAAAAAGTGGCTCAGCGCTGTTATTTTTGCTGCTGTTTACCTTGCCAGTGTTTGGTATTTTAGGGGTGGTATTTGCCATTACTTTTGCCCTTAGTAAACCGCTTAAAAACAGCGACGTTGATATTGTAGAGCACAAGGTTCCTGCCCTGCCTTTTGAAGCAAGAAGTGTTTCAGCAACGCCTATTTACTCAATGGGTGGATTAAAAGCTATTTTAAAACACGCCAGTGAGCCCAATAAACGCCTAAGTGCAGTAATGGCTGCTCGGCACATGAGCGATGCCCAGGCTATTCCTATTCTCAAACTGGCCTTAAAAGACTTAGAAGATGATATTCGCTTACTTGCCTATTCAACTTTAGATAGCAAAGAAACAACACTGAACGAAAAAATAAGCCAGTGCCAGCAAGACATAGCCAATACTACTCAGCAACCCAAATTAAGCAATCTGCAGCGCCAACAAGCAGAGCTTTATTGGGAGCTTAGTTACTTAGGGTTAGCACAAGGCGCACTAAAGAAATACGTACTAGAGAAAGCAGAAACACTGACTTTAACAAGTATAGAGTTTGATCCTCAACCAGCAAGCTATGTGTTTTTAGGGCGTATTCAGCTAGCGCTGGGTAAATTAAATGATGCACAACAAAACTTAAATCTAGCCACTCAATTGGGCATGGCCAGACGCCACGTATTGCCTTATAAAGCCGAAGTTGCCTTTGGATTACATAATTACACTGACTGTCAGCGCTATCTCGAAGAATTAGCGCTACAGCCCAAGGGTTCTGAGTTACGCCATTTACAGGAGTATTGGCATGAGTGAAAAAAAAGCTGACATTCTACTCTTACTTGAAGGCACTTACCCCTATGTTAGGGGCGGCGTATCAAGCTGGGTGCACCAGATAATAGAAGGCCTACCCAATTATAACTTTGAACTTGTATTTGTCGGTGGCGCACCCGAACACTACAGCGATATTCAATACACGTTACCAAGTAATGTGACAAAACTGCACGAACATTATTTAGTTACGCCCCATAATGCAAAAATAAGCGCTAAACATGGCGTTAAATATAAAAAAGAGCTGTTTGATTTTTGGCAGCAACTGCAAAGCTATTTCCGTGACTGTAAAGATCCTATCCCCACAGAGTTAGTCAAGTTTGCCTTTGAAAACCTAGCTAAAAAAAGTGGCATAAACGAAACCGATTTTTTATATAGCGAATCGTCGTGGCAAGTACTGGCAAACTATTATTTAACCTATTGCGATGAATCCTCATTTATCGACTTTTTTTGGTCGTACAGAAATTTATATAAACCGCTGTTTAAAATAGCCGAAATAGCTCGCTCCCTCCCCGATGTTAAACTGATTCATTCTATTTCGACAGGTTATGCGGGCATATTAGGCGCAGGTGCAAGCGTTATACACAACACGCCATTTTTGCTTACCGAGCACGGTATTTACACTAAAGAACGTAAAATAGATTTAATACAAGCTAGCTGGATAAAAGAGTCTGAGCAAAGTCTCGGTAAAAACCTAAATACTGAAATGGGCTTTATTCGCCGAATGTGGATCAGCTTCTTTGAGCAAATTGGCCGCACTACTTATCATCAGGCAGACAAAATCATTTCTCTGTATGAGGGTAACAGACAACGACAAATTAAAGATGGCGCCAGTGAAAGCAAAGCCTCGGTAGTCCCTAATGGTATAAAAACAAAACGCTTTGTTGATGCACTTAACGCAAGACCTAAATCGGTCCCGAGGGTGGTTGGGTTAATTGGCCGTGTAGTGCCAATTAAAGATATTAAAACCTTTATCCGTGCCATTAAAGAGGTCCAAGCCAACATGCCAGAAATAGAAGGCTGGATTATAGGCCCTTTTGAGGAAGACCCACAGTATTACAAAGAGTGTCAGTTACTGGTAAGCAGCCTAGATTTGAGCAAAAACATTACGTTTACCGGCATGCAAAACATTGCAGAAATACTCCCCAAATTAGGTCTTGTGGCGTTGACTTCAATTTCTGAAGCACAGCCTCTGGTATTGCTTGAAGCAATGGCTGCAGGCGTACCTGTGCTTGCAAGTGACGTAGGATCGTGCCGAGAAATAATAGAAGGAGGAAGCGAAGAAGACAAGGCGCTTGGTAAGGCTGGCGAAGTAGTGTCTATTGCTTCACCTAGCGAGACCGCACAGCAAATAAACACGATATTACAAAACGAGCAAACATGGTATCAGTACCAACAAAGCGGCCTCAAACGTGTTAAAACATACTACGACGAGAGCCACATGTTTGCCCGTTACGATAAACTTTACAAGGATACAATCGCATGGCCGGAATAGGTTTTGAGATACGTAAAATTCTCAAAAAAAATACCCTACTCTCTGTTTTTGAAGCCTACGGTTACGCAGGATTAATAGGCTCAGGGCCTTGGCTACTTTCTATTATAGCGCTCATGCTCATTGGTATTTTAAGCTTGGGTGTTGTACTGCCTAAAGTATTAATTGTTCAATTTTTAACGCTCATTACCTACATGATGGCAGCGTCTCTTATATTAACTGGCGGACTACAGCTGTTACTAACACGCTTTGTTGCCGATCTGTTTTTTCAAAAAAAGGATGAGCAAGTACTGCCTAACTTACTGGGGGCACAACTAGTAACAACAGTTGCGGCCTTGCTTATTGGTTTAGCCGTTTGGCCAATACTACCGTTGCCCGTAGTCACTAAAATAATCATATTGGGGGCATTTGTAAGCTTATGTAACCAATGGCTTGGCGCTATATTTTTATCAGGAATGAAAGAATACCGGCTTATTTTAGTGACCATGTTAAGCGGTTACAGCTTTATGGTGTTACTGGCATTTTTACTGCGCGACTGGCAAATAGACGGGTTGTTTTTTGCGTTTTTTGCCGGTGAAGCGCTACTGTTTTTTAGCTTTTTGTTTATGATTATTCGCCGCTACCCCGGCGGTGAACTTATTAGTTTTGATTTTTTAAACAATAAAAAAGTGTATTACAGTCTCTTTTTTTGTGGGCTCTTTTACAATGTAGGCGTGTGGGCCGATAAAATTATTTTTTGGTATACCCCCGCTACCTCTATTCAAATTATTGGCACATTAAGAGCAAGCCCTATTTACGACTTGCCTATATTCTTAGCCTATTTAACCATTATTCCAGGCATGGCGGTATTTTTAGTCAGAATGGAAACCGACTTTGTAGAACAGTACGACCGTTTTTATACCGCCATTAGAGGAGGCTCATCACTTGAAGAAATTTTTTACCTAAAAGATAAAATGGTGCAAACAGCGCAAGGCGGCCTTTACGATATATTTAAAATCCAAGGTATAACCGTTGCGTGCTTATTATTGTGGGGAGAACAAATACTGAGCTTTATTGGTATAGACCCTAACTACAAAACACTGTTGTTTATTGATGTGGTGGGTGTAGGTGTACAGGTAATATTTTTATCTATTTTAAATATTTTATTTTATCTAGATAAGCGTGCCACCGTATTATTTTTATCTGGGCTGTTTTTGTTTATCAATATTGTATTTACGATTGCCTCAATTGCATTAGGGCCACAGTTTTATGGTTACGGTTTTGCGCTCTCGACTATAATTACTTCGGTCGTTGGCCTGTATTGGCTATCAAAACAATTTGAAGAGCTTGAGTACGAAACTTTTATGCTACAGTAGATTACCAGTACCATTATTGGTAACTTACAATAATAAAGCTAACGATAAATAAAAAGGACTTAACTTTAATGAAAAAAGGAATTACTACGCGCTTTAATATCTTTGCGAGTATAGCTTTGTGGGCTATTAGTTTGTTGTGTACGTTAATGACATTTGATGTAGGAAATACATATCAAACGAATAGCCTTATTGATATTTATATACACTCGTTCACAGTAAAAATGGCGCTACTACTAGCAATGTGGATTATAAGCGCCTGTATTTTGTCAGCACTGTTTAAAGAAATTTGGAACCGTTTAATTTCTGATATTTTCAACCTGCGCTTAATCCATTTTAACGAGTCTTATACCTTAAGTGTTTTAATAACATGGCTGGTATTGATTTAAAGCTTTGCACTTAAATTGTGAGTAAGCTATAAAACGTGATCAACATTTAGCAATACTTATTTTGCTAACGTAATAACTGACCACTAAACATATATTATTTACTCACCCAGCGCGCTTTAAAACCCCGTGTATCAACATGTATAAATGCGCCGCGGTGCGACTTAGGCCCGTAAACACCTAAACCGCCTAATAAGCCTTTGAATGACTCTCGCTTAGCAAGCGACTCCACTATACCAGCCATCGCCTGTGCATCGCCAATAGAGTGCTTACCGTCGTTGTTTATGTCATCCATACGGTAGTCGCCATCGTTATCTATAAATATATCGGCAGCGTCGCCAAACACATGGCGGCTAAGCTTTACATTACCAATGGCTTTATTGTAATAAGGGGTGCGGTAACCGCTCATTACCACCATATTTTTAACTGGTATGTTTTCTAAAATCAGCTCTTTGCGTATTTTTTCAAGTTTAAGTAACAACTTGTTTTGTAAAAATAAGTATTTAGGGTGTTTACTTCGTTGCTTACTCACAAATTCTTTAAGAGAAAAATGCGGTGATATTTTTGTATTTTCGTTCTCAGGTGTCACCTTTACAAAGCCATTGGGCACTATGTAATGCTCACTGTCTTTAATTTGCGAAGGTTTTGGGTAATGACCAATATGGTAATATTTAAGCTTTCCACCTTGTACTTCATCTGCAGGCACTTTTACAAACACATTAATTGTCATGCGCTGCTTTTTGTCGGGGGATTCAATAATGACCTGTGTTAAACCTGGCTTTTTAGGTGCCCGCCACTGCCATCGGTTTGTATCAGTTAAGGTGGCGTTGCTGTCGTCATTAATAAACGAATAGCTGCGTTTTGATTGTGCGTAAAGTACTTCAAATTCAACCGCTTCATTAGGCATCACAAAAACAGAAAACACCGAATAAGGCATTACTATGTCGTTAATTTTTAGGCTAAATTCTGCATCTTCAAAATTTGCTTTATTTTGAATATTAACGCTCGGGTGCACTTTTTTTACAGGCTCTGCAGCATAACCACCTAGGCTTACGCAAAGCGCTAGTACACACCCTAAAATACATGGAATAAACGGCATAAATCCCCTCATAATCTATTTTATTAATGCAGCAATAACTGATTGCTCTTCGTCATTAAGTAATGCTTTTGTGTCGTGCTGATAAATATCATCTCTAAAATTAACGAGCATGTCCTCATCAACCCAGGCCGTCCAATACACTAAATGAATAGGTAACGGCTCATCTAAATGAAACGTTTGCGTGGTGTCGTTTACCCTAGCTTCATCCATTTGTTTTAATGTGTGAGTTTCACCTTGGTGCTTGATTATTTCACGCGCTAAAGAAAATGGCTTTTCGACTCGAATACAGCCATGCGATAACGCACGCTGTGTTTGCCCAAAGCGTTGCTTTGCTGGGGTATCGTGAACATAAATGGCTTCAGGATTTGGAAACAAATACTTCACTTCGCCAAGTGGGTTTTCATCCCCTGCACGCTTAACTAAAAAATGATCAAACTGATAGGGTTTAATAGCCTGCCAATCGATATTGCTGGGGTTTACTGTTTTAGAGTCTAGGTAACTATTTTTTCTTACTTCGATATTATTTTTAGCAAGGTAGTGAGGATCTCTTGCCACCTTTGGCGCTATTTCTTTGGTTGCAATAGAGGTAGGTATGCGCCACTCGGGATTTACAACAAACTTTTCGATTTCGTCACTAAAGGCTGGTGTTTTCCAACTTGGTTTGCCGACGATGACGTTATTTTGTAGTTTTACCTCGCCCGCTTTTACATACCGTAATGTGTACTCAGGTATGTTTACATAAACATATTGTTCATCGCTTGAGCCAGCAAAATTAGTAATACGATAAAGATTTAGCTTTAACTTATTTAGCTTCACCTTTGCAGGTACATTTAATTTAGCAACAGTGCGTTTGCCAACGCGTCCATCAACCTTTAAGCCATGGCGGCGCTGAAATTGCTTTACGGCCTGTTCAATTTGTTGATCAAAAGTACACTCCGCATCGGTACATGCATTATTTTTTAAATCACGCTCCTGGTATAAACGCTCTGCAAGCAAGTTTACCTCTTTACCTGTACTGCCTAATTCAAGCAGTTCACTTATTTGCAGCGGAATAAAACCACCATTGCTGACAATTTCTTTATACCAGTTAATTGCTTTTTCAGTACGTTCTATTAGTTGTGCTGCATTTTGATCAAAGTAGTAGTTTTGGTTGCTTTTAAGGTGCTGCTGCGAGCTATAGGTGATTAATGAAGAGCCTGCTAATGCAGTACTTTCAAGCTCAGAGGCGGCCAAAGCAGGTAAAGAGCTTATGCAAGCTCCCCCTATAAAAGCGGTGCTTAATGTGATGCTTTTTACCTTTTTAGACACTTGGTTTGAAAATAACCCCTTCATTGTGTACCTCCTCGCTAAATATCGTTGATAAATGCTTTTGTACTTACTGCTAATCAGTAACAAGAAGGTGCAACGCCAGTGCCAAACTTAAATATAACTTTAATCAATTGATATTAAACAAGTTTTAATATATTCCATTTTTAATACAAGCAGGTTTAGTGTATCGCATTGTGTAATTAATTTGCTGTAGTGTGTAAAGTTGCCACAGCAATTAATCCTTTAAAAAGGCTAAAAAACCACGTTCATAGCGGCTTAAATATTTTGTTTTTCGTGGTAAAGATAATGACTCTCGCCACGCAGTTTGGGTTTGCTCATCCTCTTTACACAAGGCAATTAAATCAGGATGAACATACGATTTACGGGCAATAGCTGGCGTGTTACCTAGCTGTTCAGACACGCTCTCGAGCATACTTTTTAAGCTAAGTGCACCTTTTGCTTTTACTAGTTGCTTAAAGGCAATAACACTGGCTCGCCAAGTTCTAAAGTGCTTAGCGCTAAAGTCCTCGCCCATTATTTGTTGAATATACTGGTTAATTTCACTAGAGGTTACGTTTGTGCGCTCTCCATCGCTAATATATTGAAATAAATGCTGGCCGGGCAAATCTTGAAGATCTTTAATTACATGACTAAGCACTCTGTCGGTTATGTTTACCTCGCGCTCTTTGCCCGATTTAGCCCGATACCGTAGCTGTATATTTTTACCCGTCAGCTTGGCATGGCGTGTACGCAATGTGGTGGCGCCAAAGCTTTTGTTCTGCTTTACATTTCGCTCATTCCCAACTCTCAAAGCGCCTAGGTCCATAAGTCTAACTACCGCAGCCAGGGTTCGCTCTACACTGAGCTCATCTCCTTGTAAATCGTTTTCTAAACGGGCACGTAAAAGGGGGAGCTTGTTGCCAAATATACCGCACGATTGATATTTTTTAGCCTCCTGCTGGGCTCTAAACTCAGGGTGATAACGATACTGCTTGCGACCTTTGCTATCAAACCCGGTAGCTAAAATATGGCCATTTTCTTCAGGGCAAAACCAGACATTTTTATAAGCGGGCGGAAACGCTAACGCATTTAAACGATCAATCACTTTTTGCTCGTTAATTTGCTTGCCTATAGGGTCAAAGTACAGCCACGTTTTGTTTTTGCGCTTACGAGTTATACCGGGTAAATTATCATCTACGTAAATCAGTTTCATTTGCGCTCCAAGCAACTTAAACCATTTTTAACAAATGTATCACTGTAAAATAACCTTAAACTGAACAACGTAATTGATATATAATCAAAAATTCAATAATAATATAAAAAAGCTCGCGTTTAATTGCCTGGTTCAGCATATAAACAGCACCTTGTGGCTCAGTTTAGCCATGCTTAAATCTGGTCAAAATACACGCAAATAATAACCTCCCCTTCAAAAATGTGCTGTTTAAAAGGAGCATACAATGGCATTTGATTATGGTTCTATTGATCTAGGATTAAAAAACCCCTTTAAACTAGAGGGTAAAGTAACTGCAGCAAGAGGTCTTGTTGAGTCAATTACAGGCATCAGTTTACTTGTTATAGCTGCAAGCTCGGTGAAAGAAGATACCACCGCAGGCTGGGTTTTAATGCTGTTTGGCATGTTCATTTTAGCGCTGGGTATTCGCTCTTTATCAACGGGTATTTATGCTACCTTAAAATACTTTGTTGGCAGGAATCACCCCACTTCGCTTGCGTACAACTTTAGTAAGTCAGAAAGCTCTACAGCGCAGGAAGAAAAAAATGAGGTTGCCTATAATGCTCAATCACTTGAAGAAATGCTGGTTGGTCGTAAAAACAGTACTTTTAAAGAACCAAACGGCTTTTTATCTCGTTTGTTACACAGCTTAATCCCCAAACTATTATTTTTACCTTATCCTATACGCAATGTCGCACAGCGGTTATTTGGCTCGTGGGTGAGTACGCTTGTTGCACTCGTTGCTTATGGGCTTGTTGCCTTTGTTTCGTTGTCGGGCTTTACCGGCGAAGCCGGCGAATTAGCCTTTCCGGTTTACAGTGCTATTTTGATGTTTTATGTGCTTTTTTCTTGGCGTTCGAGTAGCAAGCCGATTTCTCGCAATGCTGAAAGAAACATTGAAGCGCTGGGAGGCGGGACATTAGCTAAAATTATTTCGTTGTCGTTTATTTTGCCTATTGTTATTGGTCTGTCTATGTCGTGGTTGATGCAAGAGCAGCATATCAGCAAGCAAGAAATAGACACATGGCTGGCGCAGCTGCCAAACTTACATGCTGGCTTGTACCTGATTGCTATTATTATATTAGCAACGTTAAGCTGCACACTTGTATTTACAATGGTTAAAGCACGCTTAAATACTGTAACCCCTAGCGCAGAAGTATCAGAATTACGTGAAAACTGGCAAGAGTCTGTTCACCCTGATGAAGTATTTATAAACCTTGATAACCTTGTTATGGCAAATAGGCGCTACAAAGAAGTGCCAAATAGAGTTTACCGCGAGTTAGACCCAAAACTGCAAGAGCAAATTGAAGGCAAAGGCGGTTTTAGAGGCGAAATGATTCAAGAGGTACAACCTAAACTTCACACTGTGGAGCTTGGAAAAAACTTTACCCTCGCAAGATTAGTTTCACTCATAAGTGCTAATTTACTTTATATTGTGGCGTTAGTATTAACGGTATTGTTAGCCTATTCATTAATAGATATTTATTACTATATAGATAGCGCTAACATTAACAATCTACAACAAGCGTTTAATAATCAAAATGTTACACAGTTTAGTAGCTTACTAATGAGCAGTGTTCATATTTTAATAATAGCAGTGATAATTAAAGCTTTTGCGCGCTTACTGGCTAACTGCGCACACTTATTTTTTGCTGAAATGCAGTTTGAATCATTACTAGTTTACTTCAAATGCGAAGGCACATTTACTGAGTCAAAAATTTCAACAGGAACCGGTATTCACGATAGCACTCGCTCTGAAAACACCTTAGTGCGTAGCAGTATAACGCCTTGGGTCATTGTCTCTCGTGTTATTTCGAGCACATTTGCAGCTACTGGCATGAAAAACCTTGAGCACCCTCGCCATATTATGGAAATGCATAAAGACGAAGGTCAATTACAAGCGATTAAAAATGATGTGATAGCCTTTCTAAAAGACCGCGAATCAATCGCTTCAATTACCAGTGAACGCGATTTAGGCAATGCATCACAAATACATCAACTAAACCAACAGACCCGTGCAATCCCTACTCAGCAAGCTATAACGAAAGAGGATGAAGAGGCTGCAGGCTATTTAAGGCAAGAAGAAAACTCAACGCCAGAGCCCAAAGCTTAACAATCGCTTTGTTATATTTGTAAGCGCTAACCGGCCTCGCGGTTTTTAGCCTAACCAACAAGGTTACAAACCGCGCACCACCTACTAACTGTTTAACCCTTTTTGTAAACACCACCTTGTTAAAAATTGGGTGTGTATGTGCCATGCTGTTAACGTATTTTTAATTGTTTTTCACTTTATTGAATCATTTATACCTATTTGACTAATTAATTCTAAATTTACGCATAAACTCCTTGCTTTATGCGCTAAAAACCAAATAATGAAGCAATTATAATCTGGGTAAGAATGAGGAAAATGAGCTATATACTAACCACCCAATGTGACGATGATGTAGGCCTAATTGCCAAAATTACTGGGCTTTGCCACGCGCACAATTTAAATATTACACGTAATAACGAGTTTGTAGATAAAGACGCCAAACGTTTTTTTATGCGCACTGAGCTAACGGGCGAACCACAAAACGACTTTTTATCGCAATTACGCGCATTATTACCTGAGGGTGCACAACTTGCTCTGCATGATGATACAAAAACTAAAGTGGTGCTGCTTGCAACAAAAGAAGCGCATTGTTTAGGGACTGTACTACTCAAGCAATTTGAGCAAGCGTTAAATATTGAAGTATTGGCTGTAATCGCCAATTACCCAGATTTAGAACCACTAGCAAAAGGCTTTAATGTACCTTTTCATGTTGTCTCACACGTGGGCCTAAGCCGTGCAGAGCATGATAAAAAAGTAGGTGATTTAATTGCCTCTTATAACCCAGACATTATTGGCTTGGCAAAATACATGCGCATACTAAGCCCAGAATTTGTGGGCCGGTTTGAGAACAAAATTATTAATATTCACCACTCATTTTTACCGGCCTTTATTGGCGCTAAACCGTATCATCAAGCATTTGAGCGCGGCGTAAAAATTATTGGTGCCACAGCTCACTTTGTAAATAATGAGCTAGATGAGGGCCCTATTATTTTACAAGACGTCACTAGCGTAACGCACGCTAACACCGCTGAAATGATGGCTAAAATGGGTAAAGACGTAGAAAAGACTGTATTTAGCAAAGCGCTTCAGCTTGCCTCTGAACACAAGCTATTTATTAACGGTAATAAAACCGTGGTATTTAGCTAATACCAATCCGCATAATTAAGTGATCTATTTTGAGGATAGATAAACGTGTTGATAGCAAGGCAAAAAATTCGCTATTTAGTTGCTCTCGGCAATTGCTCCTGCATTGCTCTACCTTCTGCATCCATGCAGTCGTAAATGAGAATTTTTTAACGCAGATAGTGACACGTTTAACCCCTGAAAATGATTAAGTATTATTGCGGATTTGTATAAAACCCCTTTTACATACTATAAAGCCAGCAAAAGGGCTCTTCCCTTTTGCTGGCTTTTTTATGCCAATTAACGTGTTAAGGCGTATAGTAAATAGGTGATTCAGGCCCTACTGGCAGCCCTAAAGCAAATACCCATACGTAAAATAAAATAACCCAGCCAATAAAAAACACGATGCTGTATGGCAGCATAGTGGCTACTAACGTTCCTATGCCCATGTCTTTTTTATATTTAACCGCCACCGCTAAAATAAGTCCAAAGTAGCTCATCATTGGGGTGATTAAGTTAGTTACAGAGTCACCAATACGATAAGCCGCTTGAATAGTTTCTGGCGCGTAACCAATAAGCATAAGCATAGGCACAAAAATAGGTGCTGTAATCGCCCACTGCGCCGATGATGAGCCTAAACTCAAGTTCACCAATGCACACATTAATATAAACAATACAAATACTTCTGGACCAGTTAGGTTTAAGGCCTGTAACAGGGCTGCACCGTTAATTGCCAAAATAGTGCCTAAATTAGTCCATTTAAAAAAGGCCACAAACTGTGCGGCAAAGAACACTAAAACAATATATAAACCCATTGAGCTCATGCTTTTACTCATTGCGTTAATAATGTCTTTATCGTTTTTCATACTGCCAACAACACGCCCGTAAACAAAGCCTGGCACACTAAATGTGACAAATATTATGGCAACTATGCCTTTTAAAAATGGTGAGCCTGCTACCTGGCCTGTTTCTGGATGGCGTAAAATGCCATCGGCGGGAATAATCGTCCAAGCAAATAGAGATAGCACTACTAATAGCGCGACGCCCGCCCACTTTAAACCGGTTTTTTCAAGCGCGGTAAGTGTATCAATATTGTTTTGTGATAAGTCGATGCTGGCTTCATCTGGGTTGTATTTACCTAAACGTGGCTCAACTATTTTTTCGGTAACCAGTGTACCAAGGGCGGCTATAAGTAATACCGATATCATCATGAAATACCAGTTAGCCTCAGCCCCAACCTCGTAATTTGGGTCAATCATTTGTGCGGCAGGTGTTGTGATACCCGCTAATAGTGGGTCTATTGTACCGAGTAGTAAATTAGCGCTATAACCACCAGACACACCAGCAAATGCAGCCGCTAAGCCAGCTAAAGGGTGGCGCCCTAAACTATGAAATATCATCGCTGCAAGCGGTATTAAAACCACATAACCAAGCTCTGAAGCCGTGTTAGACATAATGGCTGCAAACACCACCATAAAGGTAACTAAGCGCTTTGACGCGCCCATAACCATGCCTCGCATCGCAGCAGAGAGTAAACCTGAGTGCTCAGCAACACTTACCCCAAGTAGTGCCACTAGTACGGTGCCTAAGGGCGCAAAACCGGTAAAATTAGTAACCAGGCCTGCCATAATACGCTGTAGCCCCTCAGCACTGAGTAAGCTAACGACCTCAATCACGCCATCAGGTGCACGCCCTGCTGCGCCAACAGGCCTTGGGTCAACGGCGCTTAATCCGAACCAATCTGCTATACCACTTATCAACACAATTGAAACTGCAAATATCGCAAATAAAGTAATGGGATGCGGAAGCATATTTCCTAAAAACTCAACGGTTGCTAAGAAGCGATTAAACAAGCCGTTATTGTCTTTAGGTTGATTATTAGGTGAGTGTGTGGAGTCTGTCATACTTAGCTCTATAAATTACAAAATTGCGCTAACCTAGCATTGTTTGCAAAAGAGATCATGTATAAAAGGTAAATGACGTGTACATTTTAAGTGTAAAATTAAGTTGTGTAGAGACGAGCAGGCTTTTTAATTAAACGTTTTACAAGCTAGGGCGATTTAATAGCTGAAAATAAAACGCCCTCACTTTTATATTATATTTATGCTTGCTCTATTGGCTCTAACTGTAGTTTAGCGGCAATTAAAACAGCCTGTGTACGGTTATAGACCCCAAGCTTTCTAAAAATAGCAGTAATGTGTGCTTTTACGGTTGCCTCTGAAATATGCAATTCGTAAGCTATTTGTTTGTTTAGTAACCCTTCATGCAGGTATTGCAATACACGGTATTGCTGCGGCGTGAGCGAGGCGACTTGTGCGGCAATTTCTCTGTCCTCTCCTTCTATTTCAGCTACTTTATTTTTTAATTCGTTTGGTAGCCACGTATCGCCTTCAAGTATTTGGTTAATAGCATTGGCAATATCATCTGAAGACGATGACTTAGGAATAAAACCCATTGCACCATAACCCATTACCTTAGAGACTATGTTGATGTCTTCACTCCCTGAGACAACCGCTATGGGTAAACTTGGGTAGTCTTCGCGAATGCGGATCAGGCCATATAAATCACCATTGCCTGGCATGTGTAAATCTAGCAGTAATATATCAAGATCTTCTTGTTCGCTGAGTACTTGCAATGTGCTGTCAAAATCTGATGATTCAAATACCTCTAAATCGTCAAACTTAGCACTTAATGCTCCCTTTAGTGCCTCACGAAATAACGGATGATCATCCGCTATTAAAAACTGACTCATGGTTCGCTCCTAATAAATTCGGCCGCCAATAAGGTATAACATACTTACTGACAGCCGATATACTACGTTTAGAATCAACTTGTAATCAAGTTTTTAACGCGCATTTAACGATTTAATCGGTTTTCTATGAGCTCATCTACCACGGTTGGGTCTGCAAGGGTTGATGTATCCCCTAGCTGTTGATGCTCATTTGCGGCTATTTTACGTAAAATTCGACGCATAATCTTACCTGAACGCGTTTTCGGTAAACCCGGCGACCATTGAATCATATCAGGGGAGGCAATCGGGCTTAGTTCTTTACGTACCCAATTACGCACTTGCGTTGTGAGCTCGTCACTGACAGTAACGCCTTCGTTTGGCGTAATGTAAACATAAATACCTTGGCCTTTAATATCATGCGGGTAACCTACTACTGCAGCCTCTGCTACTGCTTCGTGGGCTACCAGCGCGCTTTCTATTTCAGCGGTGCCTAAGCGATGCCCTGATACATTAAGCACATCGTCTACTCGCCCTGTGATCCAGTAATAGCCATCTTCATCACGACGACAACCGTCACCTGTAAAATAAACACCAGGGTAAGCACTAAAATAGGTTTGTTCAAAGCGTTCGTGATCGCCATAAACAGTACGCGCTTGTGATGGCCAGCTATCTAATATAACTAAATTACCGTCAACCGCACCTTCAAGCGTATTTCCCTCTGCATCAAATAACGCGGGTGCAATACCAAAAAATGGATGGGTTGCTGAGCCAGGTTTTGTTTGGGTTGCACCCGGCAGTGGGGTGATCATAATGCCGCCTGTTTCAGTTTGCCACCACGTATCTACAATTGGGCAACTAGCGTTACCAATATTTTCGTAATACCAAGCCCATGCTTCTGGGTTGATAGGTTCACCCACCGAGCCTAAAATACGTAAGCTTTCACGCTTTGAAGACGCGGTTGGCTCATCACCTTTGGCCATTAACGCACGAATAGCCGTTGGTGCAGTGTATAAAATGGTGACGCCGTGCTTATCAATCACCTCACCCATACGCCCTGCTGTTGGATAGGTAGGCACCCCTTCAAATACTACTTGTGTACAACCATTAACCAATGGACCATAAGCAATATAGCTGTGCCCTGTGATCCAACCCACATCGGCGCTACACCAATATACGTCATCCTCTTGTAAATCAAACACGTACTCGTGGGTCATTGATGAGTAAACTAAGTAACCACCTGTAGTATGCACAACCCCTTTTGGTTGACCGGTAGAGCCCGACGTATACAAAATAAAGAGTGGATCTTCTGCATTCATGGGCTCTGGTTCGCACTGCGCAGGTAAATCAGCAACGAGATCGTGCCACCAAATGTCATGCTCGTTCCAATCAACTTCGCCACCGGTTAGCTGGTGTACAACAACATGTTCAATTGTTGTAACAGATTCTTGGGCTACCGCCTCATCTACATTAGCTTTTAATGGTACACAATTGCCCGCTCTGCGCCCTTCATCAGATGTGATCACCACTTTAGCGCCTGAGTCTTTAATACGGTCAGCAATAGCTGAAGGAGAAAAACCACCAAATACAACCGAGTGTATGGCGCCAATACGCGCACAAGCTTGCATGGCGTAAATTGCCTGCGGTGTCATTGGCATGTAAATAGCTACTCGATCACCTTTTTGTACGCCTAGTTTTTTTAAACCGTTGGCAAAGCGCGCCACTTCATCATGTAATTGTTGGTAGGTAATGTTTTCACTTTGGTTTGGGTTGTCCCCCTCCCAAATAAGCGCCACTTTATCAGCTTTGGTTTTTAAATGGCGATCAATACAATTGTAAGAAGCATTTAAAACGCCGTCTTCATACCATTTAATATCTATATGGCCTTTATCAAATGAGGTGTTTTTAACTTTGGTATAAGGAGTAAACCAATCTAAGCGCTGGCCATGTTCACGCCAAAACCCTTGTGGGTCATCAATCGACTGTTTGTAGAGTGTTTTATATTTATCGTTATCAACTAACGTCGTTTTTTCAATATGTGCAGGAACAGGATAGATACTTTGTGACATCTCAGTCTCCATTTTAATAACTTGCCATGAATTAAGGATTACTCAGCAGTACTTTATTAAGTATTAGACCTTAGTTGTACAACCCTTCTAATTGCCGTTTTGTGGTTTATAATCACGCGGCTCATGACTTTTTTACATAGAAATACAATATGTTAAATATAAGTAAGTGGTCACTAAATTACTCTTAAACCTTCGTCTTATAGACCAATAGGTAATTGAGTAAATTTTGCACATATTTAAAAGTGGTTTCGAGCATTAAAATAATGTGACCATGCTACTCAAACCTTTATTTAACGGATGAATTCATAGCGTGAAGCAAAATAAGTAAAAGTTTTGTTCGTAAGTAATACCAGTAGCAAGTAATACATTTGAACGTATAAAAAGCAACAAACAACAAGTAGCCTTTAAAGGACACCACAATGAAATTTACCCCATTAAAAACTCTTGCAGCGAGCGCTGTGTTATGTGCCTTAACAAGCACAGCTTGTGCGGCAACTGCAGCTAAAGTAGGCAACACAGAATTTACTTACGGCGGATACATTAAGCTTGATACTATGTGGAGTGACTACTCTGCAGGAGCCCCTTCTGGTTCAAGTGTAGGGCGTGACTTCTATGTACCAAGCACAGTGCCCGTAGGCGATGATGCTGATTCAGATGCTGTATTTGATATGCATGCACGTGAGTCACGCTTTAACTTTGGTACTTCCACATTAATGGATAACGGTAAAACAGTTAAAACTAAAATTGAGCTAGACTTTTTAGCTTCTGCCCCTGGCGGTAACGAGCGTGTATCAAATTCTTATGCTCCACGTATTCGTCATGCATTTGTAACTTACGACGGTTGGTTATTTGGCCAAACATGGTCAAACTTTCAAAACGTAGGTGCACTTGCTGAAACGCTTGATTTTGTCGGCCCAGCCGAGGGCACTGTTTTTGTTCGCCAAACACAAATTAAATACACAACAGGCGCATGGTCGTTCTCTTTAGAGAACCCAGAGAGCACTATTACCACTCAAGGTGGCGCGCGTGTAGAAACAGACGATGCATCACTTCCTGATTTTACTGCACGTTACACACATAACGCCGACTGGGGTAACTTTGTAGTTGCAGCACTTGCTCGCCAACTTACTTATAAAGTAGGCGATGTGGACGCTGATGAAACTTCATTTGGTATTAGCGCTTCGGGCCGTGTAAATTTTGGTGAAGACTACCTTAAATTTATGCTTACTCAAGGTAAAGGCCTTGGCCGTTACGTGGGCTTAAATGTAGCACACGGTGCAGTACTTGATGGTGATGAGTTAGATGCAATTGACTCAACCTCGGGCTTTGTTGCTTATCAGCATAAGTGGACAAGCCAGTGGCGCTCAACTTTCTTATATTCTTTCTTTAGTGCTGATAACAACACTGATTTATTAACCATTTCGGGTGACCCTGTTGAATCAAGTCAAAGCTTCAGTGCAAACATTTTATACTCACCCGTTAAACGTTTGACATTTGGTGCTGAGTTTAAGCATGCCGAGCGTGAAACTGAAAGTGGTATTGACGGAGATTTAGACCGTTTACAGTTTTCTGTTAAGTACAACTTTTAATTAAGCATATTAATAACACCAAAGCGGCTTAGGCCGCTTTTTTTAGTCTTTGAAAAAAGACTGAACCAGCGCTATTTACTATTAATCAGCGTAAACTGTACTTTAGCAACGTTTACATCAGTTGTAGTAGAGTGATTAGCTGTTAAATCGTCTGCTAACGTGAGGCATTAAAAATGTTTAGTAGCAAATTTTAAAGTAACTAATTGACTAACATATTAAATCGTCTAAATAACGATTTAGCTAAAAGCTCAGTAGAACTTGTAATTCAATCCCCTATCCCACTTAATATAATTGTTGCCTTAACATCAAACTAAGTAGCTATTAAGGCGCTAAAATTCCCAAACTATCAATAATTTCTGGTAAGCCCTAATTATTTTGTTTATATAACAACCTTGTTATTGAAAATCACTCTCATTTAGATTATGTTATGCACTTCTTTTTTGAACCTATTGGAAAAACACATGTCGTCCCAACAAATTTTGCGTTTATCTAAGCTTAGCCTTATTACTTCACTTGTTTTATCTGGTCATGCATTTGCACAAGAAACTACAACAAATACAGATGATTCATTAGAAAAAATAGCGGTATACGGCCAGCATCATAAAAACTACATCACTGAAGATGCGCAATCTGCTACAAAACTAGGCCTAACAATCAAAGAAACTCCTCAAAGTATTTCTGTTGTTTCTCGCGCTTTAATGGATGATTTTTCACTAGATGATATTAACTCAGTGCTAGAAAGCACGCCTGGCGTAACTGTAGAGCAAATAGAAACAGACCGTACTTATTTTAAAGCCCGCGGCTTTGAAATCACAAACTTTCAGGTTGATGGTTTAGGTATCCCACAAAGTTCAGGCTCTATTCAAGGCACTTTAGATACTTCTATTTACGACCGTGTAGAAATTGTACGAGGCGCAAACGGCCTAATGACAGGTGCAGGTAACCCTTCTGCCACTGTAAATATGGTGCTAAAAAAACCAACCTACATAACACAAGCTCACGCATCTTTATCTTACGGCTCATGGGATAACAAGCGCTTAGAGCTCGATTATTCTACACCGATTAATGATGATCACGCTGTGCGTGCAGTTTTCACAAAGCAAAAATCTGAGTCATACCTTGATCGTTACGAAACAGATAAAACAATTGGTTACCTTGCCTACGAAGGTAAGTTAACTGACGATACAACGTTAAGCATCAACTATGTTAACCAACAAAAAGATGCCGACAGCCCTCTTTGGGGAGCATTGCCTCTTTACTATACCGATGGCACAGCAACAGATTACGACGTATCTACAAGCACTGCAGCTGATTGGTCATACTGGGATAATAGCGCAGAGCAAGTCTACGTAACACTTGAGCAAAACTTATCTGCTACATGGGTTGCAACGGCACGTTATGCACACATAGAAAATGAGCAAGACTCAGAGCTATTTTACGTATATGGCACACCCGATAGCGAAACTGGCCTTGGTTTAACAGGTTACGCAAGCCGTTACGACTACGAAGACAAGCACGATTTGTTTGATTTATACGCCAGCGGTAAATTTGATTTATTTGGCCAAGAGCACGACCTATCATTTGGTGTTAGCCAAGCAAAAATGGATTACAATGAGCAGTCACTTTATGATTACACCACGGGTAATGGCTTCCCAGCAATGCCTTCGCTTGACACGTGGGATGGTGTAATACCTGAAGCAACCCTTGCTGATGGTTTAAACGGCAGTGAGATAGAAAACAAACAGCAATCTGCCTATATATCTACTCGCATAAAATTAAGCGCACCGTTAAGTGTACTTGCGGGTGTACGTTACACAGATTGGGAAACATCAGGAACAGCTTATGGTGTTGAGCAAACCCGTGACGATAGTGAAGTTATTCCATATGTTGGAGCTGTATACGATTTCAATGAATCACTTTCAGCTTATGCAAGTTACACTGAAACGTTCGTACCGCAAAAAGAGCTAGATATTAATGCTGAGCAATTGGCGCCTATTACAGGTAAAAGTAGCGAAATTGGTTTAAAAGCACAGCTTTTAGATGACCAAGTATTTGTCACCTTTGCCTACTTTGATGCAAAGCAAGAAAACCTAGCCGTTGCATTACCTGATTCATTACCAGGCGATACTCGTTATTATGGTGCTGATGGTATCAACAGTGATGGGTTTGAAATAGAACTAAGTGGTAAAGTAACCGACGATTTAAGTGCAAGCATCAGCTTTAGTAATTTAAGTATTGAAGGTGATGATTTAGTTGAAGATTACACACCAGAGAACCAGTTAAAACTTGCTGCAACTTATCAAGTTCCGTTTGTTGAAGGCTTAACATTTGGTGCTAACTACCGCTGGCAAGATTCTGTTAGCCGCGTACAAGTTGAAGATGCAACCGGTGCCGCCCTTGTAACCACTAATCAAGATGCTTACGGTATTCTTGATCTGATGGCTAACTACAAAATCACAGAAAACGTAGGTGTTACTTTTAACGTAAATAACACCACAGACGAAAAGTACCTACACAGCCTTTACTGGGCTCAAGGTTACTACGGTGCCCCGCGTAATTACGCGCTATCAGTAAACTGGCAGCTATAATACCCTCTATGATATGAGGCACTTTTAAAGCACAGCTTTTAAATTTAACGGCACTTTTTAGTGCCGTTTTTTTAAAGTTACAATACAAAAAGGCGCTAACCATTGCTGGTTAGCGCCTTTTAAAGCTCGGGTCAAATCAAGCTTAGAGAACATTTAACACTTAAAGATCAGGCTCATCACCTAGTACGTCTTCGCCATCTTCTGGCTCAACGGTTGCTTTTAATAGCAACATATCGCGTAATTTACCTTCAATCTCATCAGCAATTTCTGGGTTTTCTTTCAAAAACTTAATAGAGTTTGATTTACCTTGGCCTACTTTATTGCCATTGTAGCTGTACCAAGCACCTGCTTTTTCAACAATTTTATGCTTAACACCTAAATCAATTAACTCACCTTGTTTAGAAATACCTTCACCATACATAATGATGAACTCAGCTTGCTTAAATGGTGGTGCAACCTTGTTTTTAACCACTTTAACACGGGTTTCGTTACCAACTACCTCATCGCCTTCTTTTACAGAGCCAATACGGCGAATATCAATACGAACTGACGCGTAAAACTTAAGTGCATTACCACCAGTTGTGGTTTCAGGGTTACCAAACATTACACCAATTTTCATACGAATTTGGTTAATGAAAATACATAGCGTATTTGAGCGTTTAATATTACCTGTAAGCTTACGTAATGCTTGCGACATTAAACGTGCTTGTAAGCCCATGTGCGAATCACCCATATCGCCTTCAATTTCAGCTTTCGGTGTAAGTGCAGCAACAGAATCGACAATAACAACATCTACAGCACTTGAACGTACTAACATGTCACAAATCTCAAGAGCTTGCTCGCCGGTATCTGGCTGAGAAACTAATAGCTCATCAATGTTAACACCTAACTTTTGCGCGTATACCGGATCTAGAGCATGCTCAGCATCAACAAAGGCACATGTTTTGCCCTCTTTTTGTGCTTGTGCGATAACTTGCAAAGTAAGCGTTGTTTTACCAGATGACTCAGGGCCATACACTTCAACAATACGCCCCATAGGCAAACCACCTATGCCTAAAGCAATATCAATCCCAAGTGAGCCTGTAGATACAGCATCTATGTTTAGGGCTTTGTTATCGCCCAACTTCATAATTGAGCCTTTACCAAATTGACGCTCAATTTGTGATAGTGCAGCGTCCAGCGCTTTTTGTTTATTATCGTTCATTCTGTTCTCCAAATCCGGCTAATGCGAACAAGTATACTGTATGAAATCACAGTATCAAGTTAAATTTATAACTTTATCTTATCGATAGTGCTTTTTAATGCAAATTCAATAGCTTGCATTCTAACTTGTGCTCTATCTCCCTTAAATATTTGCTTAAACGTAAATTGTTCATTGGCAATTTGTATGCAAAACCACACAAAGCCTACCGGTTTATTAGGCATTGCTCCGCCTGGCCCTGCGATACCCGAAATAGCAATTGCAATATCAGCTTTGGCAGCGCTTGCGGCACCAAAAGCCATCTCTTTTACGGTTTGCTCACTTACGGCACCAAATTGCTCAAGCGTAGTATCAGCCACATTAAGCAGCTCATGCTTAGCTTCATTACTATAAGTAACAAATGCGCGGCCCAAATAAGCAGAGCTGCCAGGTGTATCTGTCAGCGCATAACTCACCCCACCACCAGTACATGATTCAGCGGTAGTGATCCATAAGCGTTTATCCGTTAAAATAACGCCCAATTGCGCAGCAAGTGTTTTAATCTCTTGATGTAATTCCATATTCAGCCTTTGGGTAAATACATGTCGTTTGATCTTTATGCACCGCACACTATAAAACAACAAACCCCTATGATGCAGCAGTATCTAAAAATTAAATCTGAGCATCGCGATATTTTATTGTTTTATCGTATGGGGGATTTTTATGAACTCTTTTTTGACGATGCTAAACGCGCGGCCCAATTACTTGATATTTCGCAAACGCATCGTGGTAAAGCCGGTGGCGATCCTATCCCTATGGCGGGTGTTCCTTATCACGCAGTAGAAAACTATTTAGCACGTTTAGTGCAAATGGGCGAATCAGTCGCTATATGTGAGCAAGTTGGTGACCCCGCAACCAGTAAAGGGCCTGTTGAGCGCAAAGTAGTGCGTATTGTAACACCAGGCACTATTTCAGATGAGGCGCTTTTACAAGAGCGACAAGACAACCTGCTTACCAGCGTATGGCAAAATAAAAAAGGCCTGTATGGTATTGCCTACCTTGATATAAATTCAGGGCGTTTCAATATAGTTGAAGTGAACACCGACGAAGCGTTTACTTCAACCCTACAGCGTTTAGCTCCTGCTGAGCTTTTATACTGTGAAAGCTTTGAAAGCACACATTTAATTGAACATATAAAAGGGGCACGCCGACGCCCTGAATGGGAGTTTGACTTAGATACCGCTCAACACTTACTGTGCGAGCAGTTTGGCACCAAAGATTTAGTAGGCTTTGGTGTAGATAAAGCGCATGCTGCTTTGGTCGCTGCGGGTTGTTTAATGCAATACGTAAAAGATACACAACGTATTGCCCTGCCTCACATTCGTGCTATTACACTTGAGCATAATGAGCATGCCGTTATATTAGATGCTGCAACACGCAAAAATTTAGAGTTAACTGTTAATTTATCAGGTGGCTTTGAAAACACCTTAGCTCAGGTACTCGATAAGACTGCCACAGCCATGGGATCACGTTTACTTAAACGCCGTATTCATACACCTGTGCGCAATAAAAATGAACTTAACTCACGTTTAAATGCTATTAGCGCTATTTTAGATGCGCAGTTATATGGCGAGCTACACGACTCATTAAAAGAAATGGGTGATATTGAACGCGTAATAGCACGTCTTGCTTTATGCACCGCACGCCCGCGCGATTTAACTCGGCTACGCAATGCCTTACAAGCACTCGCACCACTGCACGCATTATTAAACGATGCTAATGATGAGCGTATCGCCAGCATTGTTCGCCATTCTCCAGAGCTACCTGAACTACAAGCTTTACTTGAGCGCGCTGTAATTGATAACCCACCAGTACTCATTCGCGATGGGGGCGTTATTGCACCAGGCTACAACAGCGAGCTCGATGAATGGCGAAACTTGAGTAAAGGCGCTACTGATATACTTGAGCAACTAGAGCTTAGAGAGCGCGAGCGCACGGGGATCAGCACATTAAAAATTGGCTATAACAAGGTACATGGCTTTTTTATCGAAGTAAGTCGTGCTAATTCGCACTTAGTACCTGCTGATTATATTCGCCGCCAAACGCTTAAAAATAATGAGCGCTATATAATACCTGAACTAAAAGAGCATGAAGATAAAGTACTAGGCAGCCAATCAAAAGCGCTCGCACTTGAAAAACAGTTATACGAAGAGCTATTTGAATTTATAGCACCGCATATTGAACAGCTGCAAATGATGGCTAGTGCATTGGCCGATTTAGATGTACTCAATAACCTAGCAGAGCGAGCACAAACGCTTAATTATGCAAAACCACAACTATGCGATGATGATAATATAAGTATTAAGCAAGGTCGCCACCCTGTGGTTGAGCAAGTAATGAAAGAACCTTTTATTGCTAACCCTGTGGAGCTAAATAGCCAGCGTAAAATGTTGATTATTACTGGTCCTAACATGGGTGGTAAATCAACCTATATGCGTCAAACAGCACTTATCGTATTGATGGCGCATATTGGCTGTTATGTCCCTGCTGATAGTGCAAAAATTGGTAATATTGACCGAATATTTACTCGCATTGGCGCAAGCGACGACTTAGCCTCTGGTCGCTCTACTTTTATGGTAGAGATGACAGAAACCGCCACAATATTAAATAATGCAACTGCGCAATCTTTAGTATTAATGGATGAAATAGGCAGAGGCACCAGTACCTACGATGGCTTATCACTTGCTTATGCAACCGCTGATCATCTGGCACAAAAAATATCTGCTAAAACATTATTTGCTACGCATTATTTTGAATTAACAGAACTTGCAGAGCAAAAAGCGGGGTTAGTGAATGTGCACTTAGATGCCATAGAGCACAACGACACCATTGCATTTATGCATACTGTACTTGATGGTGCAGCAAGTAAAAGCTTTGGGTTACAGGTTGCAGCGCTTGCTGGTGTGCCAAAGGCCGTAATAGCTCAAGCAAAGCAAAAGCTTAAAATGCTCGAAAACCACCAAAGCGTGACTGCTCCAAATTCAGAGCAGCAAGCGTTTTCTTTTGCTAATGAGTTACCTGCGCCACAGCCATCAGAGGTTGAGGAGCAACTCAGTGCCATTGACCCTGATAATCTATCGCCGCGTCAAGCACACGAATTACTTTATAAATTAAAAGCGCTGCTTTAAGCGCTGCTTTAAGCGCTGCTTTAAATTTAATTTGGCATAAAAAAAGCTGAAGGTTTTATCCTTCAGCCTTTAAACACATAGACAGTCTAAGTATGAGTTACGAGAACTGGTCAAACAAACTTTCTGTGCTTAACCCCTCTTGTTGTAAAATATCTTTTAAACGACGCAGTGCCTCTACCTGAATTTGTCTTACGCGCTCTCGCGTTAAACCAATTTCACGGCCAACATCTTCAAGTGTTGATGGCTCGTAGCCTAGTAAACCAAAGCGGCGCGCTAATACTTCACGTTGTTTAGGGTTTAACTCACCTAACCAATCAACAATATGTTTGTTAATATCGTTGTTTTGTACTTCACCTTCAGGACCTGCGCTTTTTTCATCGGCAATGATATCTAAAAGAGCGCTGTCGTTTTCACCACCAATTGGCATATCAACTGAGGCTATTTTTTCGTTTAAGCGTAGCATTTTAGTTACGTCTTCTACGGGTCTACCTAGGCACTCAGCAATTTCTTCAGCGGTAGGCTCATGGTCTAGCTTTTGAGTTAGCTCGCGTGCTGTACGCAAGTAAACATTTAATTCTTTAACTACATGGATTGGTAATCGAATAGTGCGCGTTTGATTCATAATAGCGCGTTCAATTGTTTGGCGTATCCACCAAGTTGCGTAAGTTGAAAATCTAAAACCGCGTTCAGGGTCAAACTTTTCAACAGCGCGAATTAAACCTAGGTTACCTTCTTCAATTAAATCTAAAAGTGCTAAACCTCGGTTATTATAACGGCGGGCAATTTTTACAACTAAACGTAGATTACTTTCAATCATACGCTTGCGAGATGCTTCACATCCACGTAGTGATTTGCGGGCAAAAAAGACTTCTTCTTCAGCGCTAAGCAGGGGAGAGAAACCAATTTCTCCTAAATATAGTTGGGTCGCATCGAGGTTTTTAGTTACTTCCTCTTTTGCAAATATCTCTTCTTCGTTCTCTACCTCTTCAAGTAGGGCTGCAGTTTCCTCTACTGCGGTGTCATCAAATTTTTCGTCGGTGGTGTTTTTGTCAAGTTTTGCTGCGTTAGCCATAAGCCTTCTCCCGAGCAATTATCAATACCTAGAAATTAGGGAAGGTATTTAGCAGGATTGACAGCTTGCCCACGGTAGCGAATTTCAAAACGAAGCGCAGTGACCGAAGATTCTGACTTGCCCATTTCTGCTATTTTTTGTCCTGCCTTAACTTTCTGCTTTTCTTTAACAAGTAGTTTCGAGTTGTGTGCATAAGCACTTAGGTAATCATCATTATGTTTCAAAATGATTAAATTACCGTATCCTCGAAGCGCATTACCCGCATACACCACCGTTCCTTGTGCTGCGGCTAAAACTGAAGCCCCTGTACGGCCAGTAATCTGTAAACCCTTGTAACCGTTTTCCTTATTAGAAAAGCGTTTAGTCACTTTGCCCTTTGCAGGCCAAAACCACTTTACTTTACTGCTCGACGAAGGTTTAGCATTACTAACTATTTCATTGGCTTGTTTTCGAACATACTCTCGTTGTTTCGGCTGATCAAGACTTTTCTTTAATTTTTTGTTACTTTTTTTCTGTGTTTTATTTTTAGTGCTTTTACTCTTATTTGAAGAGTTTTTAACAATACTATTTTTATCATTGGCGGTTAGGTCAATAACCTGGCCAGGGTAGATAACATAAGGTGATGGAATTAAATTGTTTTTTGCAAGCGCTCTAAAATCTTTTCCTGCGCTAAAGGCAATCGAATAAAGTGTGTCACCTTTTTGCACCCTGTATTTACTACCATGAATGTTAACAGCTTTTTGAAAATCGTTAACATTACTATTTAAACTACTTACTGGAGCTGGCGCGTTCCGAGATGAGCAACCATGGAGTAAAACTGCTGCAAATACAATTAAATAAAGTGAAAATCGTTTATTCAACAGGTTTTACTCCAAAACTATAAAAGTGTTATTTTTAGCAATTAACGTAGAAAAAAGTACGCTATTACTATTAATACAACTAAACCCCAGCCAAGTACTTCAACATATTGACGTAATTTTTGCTCCATTTTAACTCCGCCCCACTTCATTAAAGCAGAAACTAAGAAGAAACGCGCACCACGGCCAATTGCTGAAGCGATTAAAAATGGCAAAAAGGCCATCTGTAATACCCCTGCACCTATGGTAAATACCTTATAAGGTATCGGTGAAAACCCTGCTAAAAATACCACCCACACACCATACTCTTTAAACCACGTAAGCGCTGTTTCAAACTTTTCTTGCCAATGCATTTGCTCTATTAACGGCTGAACAACCGGCTCAAATAACCAGTACCCTAAAAAATAACCTACAATACCACCAAGCACTGAGGCAACCGTTGCAAAGCTTGCAAAACGCCACGCTTTACTTGGCTGTGCAAGCGACATAGGGGCAAGCATGACATCAGGGGGCACCGGAAAAAAAACCGACTCTGCAAAGCTCATGGCTGCTAAGTAGCGCTCAGCAAAACGGTGTTTTGCCCACACGAGGGCCATATCGTATAACTTAGTAAACAATTTCAACGTGAATTCCTATTCAATATCACCAGGGACGAGGGGGACAAACCGTACGGGTGCAATAACATGCTCTGCGAAGTCATTGCCTTGGCGAATAATCATGGTTAATTTTTGTTCTTGCTCTCCAATAGGGGCAAGCAATACACCACCATCAGCTAACTGCCCGAGCAAGTCCTGAGGCACTTTTGAAGCGGCGGCAGTAACTATAATACCATCAAACGGAGCTTGAGATTGCCAGCCTTGCCAACCATCTCCATGTTTCATGGTTACATTGTATAAATCAAGTTGATGTAAACGGCGTTTAGCTTGCCATTGCAGCGTTTTAATCCGCTCAACCGAAAATACTTTATTAAAACATTTGGCTAACACCGCGGTTTGATAACCAGAGCCTGTGCCAATTTCTAATACTTTGTCGCGCACACCCGCTAAATAAAGCAGCTCGGTCATGCGCGCCACAATATAAGGTTGCGAAATAGTTTGCCCTTGTCCTATAGGCAAGGCCGTGTTTTCATATGCTTTGTGCTTTAGCACATCATCAATAAAAGCATGGCGTGGTATATCGGCAATGGCTTTTAATACCTGTTTGTCTTCTACCCCTTCTTGCTCTAAAAGCTTAGAAAGCGCATTAGCACTGCGCGAGTAATTAGCCAGCACGGTTTATCTCCATTTCAGCCAACCACTGTCCTACCGCTTCAATACTCTCTTTTGCTGTCATATCTACACTTAATGGCGTTACTGATGCAAAGCCATTATTAATAGCGTAAAAATCAGTACCCTCACCTGCATCACTTTCAATACCAAGCGAACCATACCAAAAAATATCGCGCCCCCATGGGTCTGTTTGTTTGGTCATGGTTTCCGCTTTATGACGAGCACCTAATCGTGTTACTTGTACGCCTTTTAATTCACTTAAAGGAACATCAGGTACATTAACATTGATAATTTGATCTTTAGGCAGTGGGTGCGAGGCAAGCCCTTTAATTATGTTTACGGTTACAGCAGCTGCGGTCTCAAAATGCTCACCATGGTGCGAGCAAAGTGATACAGCAATTGCTGGTAAACCCAAATGGCGCCCTTCAGTTGCCGCTGCAACAGTACCAGAATAAAGCGTGTCATCGCCCAAGTTAGCACCGTGGTTAATACCTGCCACTACTAAATCTGGGGTTTCATCAACTAACTGATTAACCCCTAGATGTACACAATCCGTCGGCGTGCCATTAACAGATATAAAACCGTTTTCAAGGGTGGTTGAACGTAATGGGTTGATGAGCGTTAACGAGTTACTGGCGCCACTACAGTTGCGGTCTGGAGCGACAAGAGTTACATCGGCAATTTGCGTAAGGGCTTGGTATAAAACCGCAATCCCTTTGGCATTTACACCATCGTCGTTACTAAGCAGTATCTTCATTTTGACTGTCCTTTTCTTTTCGCTCATTAGGGCTTGCATCGGTGTAATCCACCAGCTCACGTAAAAGAGCGGTAGCAAAACACCCTTTAGGCAATCCAAAGCTTAATTTTAAAGTCGTTTCGTCTAGTGTTTCTATGGTTAAATTTTGCGGAATGAGGCGCAGCATACGGCGCTCATTTTTAAGGCCTAATTCGCCTAAGCCTTCACACCATGCTTGGTACGGTTTTAACCATATTTTTTCTTGTTCAGTTAAACCTTTTTCACTTTTTCCCACCATAGGGGCCGACATCATAATATCGCCAGAGGCTAAACGTGCTATGTTTTCATCGCTTATTGCATCTTCAAAAAATGCGTTACTACCGCTGAGCATAAATACTTCACGGTGCATGGTTTTTGCTAAGCCATGCTCTTTAACACGCAAGCTCACTATTTGATTGAATACATGAGAACGGGCGGCGGAAATAATAATACCGCGAAGTTTTTTATCGCGAATACGCTCCCCGGCAAACATTTTTTCGGCCATTACTAAATTATGCCCATCGCGACCAAATCGTTGTTCGCCAAAGTAGTTAGGCACACCAGCACGCGCGGCATTAATACGACATAATATATCAAGCGGCTCGGTAACATTACGAAGGGTAATAGTGAATCGGTTTCCTTTATGGCAACCAGTGCGTAACTTGCGCTCGTGGCGCTGTTGCGAAACCACAAAAATGCTGTCGCTATTTAGCTCGCTAAAATCAATATGCTTTTTAATGGGCACTTTTACGCTAAACCATTGGCTACACACGCCGTGGCGGTCTTTCATGCCGGCATAGCTTACTTCACGCGGCGACACTCCAGCCTTTTGTGCAATTAACTTAGCAACGTATTGCGTGTTTTCGCCTTTTTTAACCACTTGCAAGCATACATGCTCACCACTGCCGGTAAACTCTATACCGAGGTCTTCATCAACCATAAAATCTTCAGCAGTGGTTTTAAAGTCTGCTTTAGAAAGCGGTGCGCCGTATAAATAGTTTAAATCGCTCATGCGTTGGTGGTACTCGTAAGCGCTTTATTCATAATAACCACCGCATGGCTAGAAATACCTTCTTTGCGCCCTTCAAACCCAAGCTTTTCGGTGGTGGTGGCTTTAACGTTAATTTGGCTAAGTTCGCAATTTAAATCGCTGGCTAAATTAGTGCGCATAGCGTGGATGTGCGGCAGCATTTTTGGCGCCTGTGCAACAATAGTGACATCGCCGTTACCCAATACATAACCTTGTTCTTTAGCAAGGCCTACAACATGGCGAAGTAAAATACGGCTGTCGATATTTTCATACTCGCTCGCCGTATCCGGAAAATGCTTACCAATATCGCCCATCGCCAACGCGCCTAAAATAGCATCGCATAATGCATGAATAGCAACATCGCCATCAGAGTGTGCTAAAAAACCCTGCGGGTAATCTATTTTTTCGCCGCAAATTGTTATTGGGCCTTCGCCGCCAAATTTATGTACGTCAAAACCATGGCCAATTCGAATCATAATGCTTGCTCGTTTTGTTGTTTGTTTAATAAAAACCCCGCCAGATCTAAATCCTCTGGCGTGGTTATTTTAATATTATCGCTGCGCCCTGAAATTAGTTTAACGGGCTTGCTTGCCCACTCAATGGCACTGGCTTCATCGGTAATTGTTACGCCCTCACCAAGCGCATGCTGCAACGCATTTTTTAGCTCGTCATATTTAAAAAACTGTGGCGTAAGGGCTTGCCATAAATCATTACGAGGCACGGTTTGCTCACTATGCGTGCTACCGCGTTTGATGGTGTCTTTCACTTTGCTTGCTAAAATACCGCCTTCGTCGTCGGCTATACAATGCGCTATTAAGGTTTCAATATCGTTAATAGTGACAAGTGGGCGGGCCGCGTCGTGCACCAACACCCATTCAGGAGGGTTATTTTCTAAAAATAATAAGCTATTAAGCACTGAATCAGCACGCTCTTGTCCGCCGTTAGCGCGCAAGATGCGAGAGTCTATACATGGAAGCGTGTCAAAATAAGGGTCTGTTTGGCTCACGGCGACCACTATTTGGCTTAAACTTTGAAGCTGCGAAAGCTTACAAAGCGTATGTTCTAAAATAGTTTTTCCTGCCAATTTAATATACTGCTTAGGTGCGCTGTGCTGCATTCTGCTACCCACGCCGGCAGCAGGGACGATGGCAGCAATTGTAGTATTAATTTTCATGTTGTTTACCCGGTAAAACACGTATAAATGTTTCATCCGGTTTAATCATTCCTAATTCGTTACGAGCGCGCTCTTCTATGCCTTCTTGGCCAAGCTTTAAATCTTCTATGTCGGCGGTAAGTACTTTATTGCGCTTAATTAGTTTTTCGTTTGTTTGTTGATGAGAAACAACGGCCGCTTTTAAACGCGTATAATCTTGCACACCGTTATGACCAAACCAAAGTCGGTATTGTATAAACAGTGCTAAGCACAACAGGCCAAGCTGAAACAACCGCATTTAACACTCCCTATTCGTTTTTTAAATAAAATTAGGCTCGTGGACGTTTTATATTACGCCAATTAATATTACCCGCTAATAGCATTTCTCGCAGTGAAAGTAGCCTAGGTGCGCAGCGTTTTGAAAATTGCCACTGATGCCCACAACACGCGGCTGTTAAACTCATTTTACTGGGTTTTACCAACTGCGCATTTGCATGCTCTAGACCCTTGCCAAAAAAATCGAACCAACCTAGTTCGTTGCAATGCAGTTTATTGTCGCTTACTTGATCTATGCTGTCTATTCTTAGCTTCACTTGGTCATGGCTATTTAATAACACCGGCACTATTAGCCCCACTTTGGCATATTCTTTATAAAAAAGTTCATTTGCTTGAGCGTTAACCTCTGGTGGCGTTGGCTTTTGTTTTTCAAGCCATGAGCCATTTTGTGAGTCGAGCGTAAACGGCGAACTCCCATTGGCAACCAACGTCGCCGCCCGCTCTATGTAATACGGTAAGCTTTTAAGTTGGCGGCGTAGTTTATCGGCATTAGGCTCAGCAACTAGGCGCTGCACCTCTCGCTGATAAAACGCATTGCACAATTGTGCATACAGCACTTTTTGCGCATCACTTTGCCATATTTCTTGCTGCTGCGCGGCAAGTGGCTGACTCTTCGCTACCAATAGTTATACTCAAAAAACAATTAGGTAGCTGTTTTATAGCACAATAACGGCTATTTTTTAAGCGCGCCTAGCAATTTAAGCGCTTGGCTTTTCACCTAACTTAGCAATGCCGCTTTCTAAAAATTGCACCACTGTATTGCGCTTTTTACCAATTAATAAACTGCCATCGGCTAAAAACATAAAGTTTTGCCAATTGCGTTTAAATACATCAAAAGTGGTTTCGATAACGTTATCGCGCGCCATACAAAAATAAACAGTGGTATTAGCCTGCCAATCTAAATGAGCCAATATGGCTTGTGGTAAGCTTTCATCGCCATTTTCCCAGGCCTCTTCCCAGTTTACTTCATCGCTAAAACTTTCTTCTTTACCGCACCAATCGGTTTTATCAAAAAAATCGGGGTGGTCGAACTCGCGACTCACCATAGTGCTCCAAAGCACCGCAGCACGTTCGCTGGTCATGGGTTTTATACGCGCAGCGTCTTCATCAGATACAGGGAGGTCTTTATGACGAAAAACCCAGGCCTTTTTGTGATCATCGAGAGAAATATAATTCATAATGTTGGTGTATTCTTTGGCATAATAAAAAGCAAACGCAATTATACAAGAGATCAAAACATGACTACAGCAATAAAACCGCTTTCCCTCAAACCTGGCATATATCAGCACTACAAAGGGCCGCAATACAAAGTATTTTACGTAGCTAAACACAGTGAAACCGACGAGCGACTAGTTATATACCAAGCCCTGTATGGCGAGTACGGCATGTGGGCACGCCCACTAAGTATGTTTTTAGAAGCCGTTGAAAAAGATGGCGAAACCATACCTCGTTTTGCATACCTTGGACCTGCAGATTAACTATGGCATTATAAACCACATTTAATACTGCTCAGACCAGATAAGGGTAACCCGTGCAATTTAATTCTACCGACAATTACATCGCAAGCAGCTCACTAAAACAGGCTGTAAATGCCGCCATTATGCTCGAAAAACCATTATTAATTAAAGGTGAACCAGGCACGGGTAAAACCATGCTGGCTGAGGAGCTTGCAAAAAGCTTAGATACCGAACTTATTCAGTGGCACATTAAATCAACCACCAAAGCGCAACAAGGTTTATACGAATACGATGCCGTATCGCGCCTACGCGACAGCCAATTAGGTGACGAACGCGTACACAACATTGGCAACTACATTGTAAAAGGTAAATTGTGGCAAGCGTTTAACTATGCCGAGCTTAACGGCAAACGCCCTGTACTTTTAATTGATGAAATAGACAAAGCCGACATCGAGTTTCCAAACGATTTACTACTAGAGCTTGATAAGATGGAGTTTCACGTTTACGAAACTAACGAGCGCATTGTAGCGAAAGAGCGCCCTATTGTGATCATCACTTCAAACAATGAAAAAGAACTACCAGATGCCTTTTTACGCCGCTGCTTTTTTCACTATATTGATTTTCCTAGCAGCGAGGAAATGCAGCAAATTGTTGATGTACACTACCCTAATGTTAAACAAGATTTAGTACGCCAAGCACTCGAAGTATTTTTTAACTTACGTGAAGCCAACGGCCTTAAAAAGAAGCCCTCTACCAGTGAGTTACTCGATTGGTTAAAGCTTTTAATGGCAGAAGACATAGACGCAAAAACACTACACGACAAAACCCAAAAAGGCGGCTTAATGCCAATGTTTGGCGCTTTACTTAAAAACGAGCAAGACATAAGCCTAATCGAAAAATTAGCCTTTATGAGCCGCCGTTAATATGTTGATTGCGTTTTTCTTCAAACTGCGTGAATACCGCTTACCGGTAAGTCTGCGCGAACTACTCGATTTAATAAACGCCTTAAAAAAAGGCGTTATATTTGCCGACGTAGATGGCTTTTACCATTTAGCCCGCACCATAATGGTAAAAGACGAAACCCATTTTGACAGGTTCGACAAAGCCTTTAGTGATTACTTTAGCGGCATTGCCGACCTTGATTTGCTCGAGAGTTTAAAGAAACAACACAACTTACCTGAAGATTGGCTACGCAAAGAGTTTGAAAAACACCTAAGCGATGAAGAAAAAGCCCAGCTAAAAGCCATGGGTGGGCTTGACGAGCTTATGAAAACCCTAAAAGAGCGTTTACAAGAGCAACAAAAACGCCACGCAGGTGGCAATAAATGGGTGGGCACTGGCGGCACATCGCCTTTTGGTGCCTACGGCTATAACCCAGAAGGCGTGCGTATAGGGCAAGACGGTAACCGCAATCGCCAAGCGGTAAAAGTGTGGGATAAACGCGAATACCGCAATTTAGACTCCGACAGAGAAATTGGCTCACGTACAATAAAGCTCGCCCTTAAAAAGCTGCGTAAATTTGCCCGCACTGGCGCAAGCGATACCCTTGATTTAAACGAGACTATTCGTGCAACCGCCAAACAAGGCGGCATGTTAGATGTAAAAATGGCACCCGAGCGCCATAATGCCGTAAAAGTATTAATGCTATTTGATATTGGCGGCTCAATGGATGACTACATTCATACCTGCGAAGAGCTATTTAGCGCCGCCCACAGCGAGTTTAAACATTTAGAGTTTTACTACTTTCATAACTGTTTATACGAGCACGTTTGGCAAGACAACGCGCGCCGCCATTCAAACATCATCGACACCATGACGCTGATTAATAAATTTACCAGCGACTATAAAGTAATATTTGTTGGCGATGCCACTATGGGTCCTTACGAAATAGCCTACCCGGGCGGCTCGGTAGAGCATTACAACGAAGAGCCCGGCAGTGCTTGGTTGCAACGTATAACCAACCACTTTGATAAAGTCGCATGGCTCAATCCACAACCGGTTGAACACTGGCCGTACTATCAATCAATTGATTTTATAAAGCAGCTGATGGATAACAGAATGTACCCGCTGAGTTTGGATGGCATAAGTAGCGCAATAAAAGAGCTGAGTTAGATATTAATTTACCTCGGCTCAGCGCTAGCAGCGGAGCTTCAGGCGTGAATCCAGAACTTTGTTGGGTGGCGCCTTCGGCTTAACCAACCTACCTTTGACGTAGGTCGGATAAGTGGCGAAGCCACGCCATCCGACAACATATTATGAATGAACTAGAAACAAGCCGATGTACCGCGTTATTTATAGGTAGGGTCAGTATTAATTAAACAAACAGAATTCGAGATTAACTTTTTCTTTAGCTCGTGATTATCATTCTTAATTTCGGTGAGCTCTCCCACAACACTTTTATTTGTTTTATTTATGGTTGAATATAGCTTATCCGGTATATTTAAATCCGATTCAATTGACAGTATAGATAGAAAAATCGATACGACCGTAGATAAAATAGCTATCCAAATCGCAAATAAAGCTTTTCTATTTGCATCTTTTGCTGATTCCCTAGCTTCATTAAGCTCTACATACTCTAAAAATCTAAAGTGATCTTCTGCGCTTGCAAATAATTTAATATCCGACCCAGGTCTGGCTACCGAACTATAGAATGATGTGTGTGAGTGAAACAAAAGTGATTTATCATGAATTAACCGTTTTAACTGCTCCTGCTCTTTTTCACTTAGCAGGACAGCTTTACATAGCTGCTAGAAAGTAAACTCTTCTTGTAGTGTTGCCCACTTTAGCACACGTATTATAAAGTTAGTGTCATTCATTTTAGTCCCTTAGAATGATAGAAAAAAGAGTAGCTAGAGGCCTACAACTCAGCTATATGGTTCAATGTTTCAGGATGACGCTGCACAAGCTTTAACAATGTTATCGCTTGGCCATTCGGTGCGCTGCGCCCTTGTTCTTAGTTTTCGAGCGTTCTTGCTGAGGTATGTAAAATGTTTGCAAATACACCGCGCGACATATTAAATGTTTCTCTATTATTTACTATTTCATCGGGTGAGATAGCAAGATCGTTAATATCATTTACCGCATGAGTACGTAACGTAAGCTTTCCTTGTGAATGTGCTTTAGCATCATCAAGTGCTGTCGTTAATTCTGAAAATAAATCACGTTTGCTCATTGCGCCAGACTCTAAAAACTCAAGTTTTAGTTTTTAGAGTCTCTATTTTATTATTTATAGTTAAATTAAGAACTCTGCAGAGTCCTTTGATTTCCATTCAGCTTTTCTCATTACTGTAATTACAATGTTCTCATGATGCTCACCAGAATGGCTTTGAATCTTATTTACAGCGCACGGCATATTAATATGTGAGATTGTGCACCGAATATTAAATGTACTATTGTGCTTAAGATTTAAAATATTCTCTTTATGTCTCGCGGTTAAACGGTTGAATATACTGTTTAGTTCAGCAATCATAATCATTGGGGTGTTACGAGAGTCATTCATCCTGTCTTTGACAAAGTGTTTTGACATTTTAAATGACATATTGTGTTTACGGAGTATTTCATTGACCGAACTTTCTAATGCAGATATTTCAGCTTCAGTAATCATTTTATGCACCTCCAATGTGCTTATTATATAACTCCAATAATTTCGAATTCAGTTCAACATCAGTAAAAGCAACTACATTACCAACGGGCTTCGAATCTTCTAAGCTTCCTACTCTCACTTCAAAATTTTCATTATCAAAACTATCTATGAAAATATGACTTCCTTCTTTTTCATCATAAAATGATGCGAAGTTGTCTGTAATTGCCATATCAAATTTCATGGTTTCTTCCTTGTAGATTAAACATCAAATAATAAAACCTAATAGTATGCCGTTTCATAACATGCATATTAATATCTTTACCCGGCTAACTTATCAAATCACTTACTAACTTACTACAAAATAATAGCCACTTAACATTAATCTGTTGACTCTAAATAGCATTGATTACACAGTTAATGAACAACCGCATGTACCCGCTGAGTTTAAATGGAATAAGTAACGCGATAAAAGAGCTGAGTTAGATATTAATTTACCTCAGCTCAGCTCAGCGCTAGCATTGGAGCTTCAGGCGTGAACCTATAACGTTGTTGGGTGGCACCTTTGGCTTAACCAACCTACCTTTAACGTAGGTCGGATAAGTGGCGAAGCCACGCCATCAAAAAAAATGATGAATTAACTAGAACAATCTGACTTACAGAGTTAATGGGAAATATAAAAAAATTGAGCAATATTTATTATTACCTGCTAATAAACTTACACATTCCTAGCCCTAAAACATCGCCATCGCGTTTTACATAACCATAATGTGTATAAAAGCTTTCTTTACCGTGAGCACTTAATAAACCTACTGTAGCGCCATTAGAACAAGTGTTGGTTAAGTAGTTTTCAATGTGGGTCATTACTAAACGACCAATACCTTGTTTTTGATAACTAGGCGCAACAATTATATCTTGAATATAAAAAATACATTGCGCCATCACCAATCACTCTCCCAGTGCCTATCAACTTATAAGTGTCGTATACAGTGATCCAAAACAGTGAGTTTTCTATGCTTGCTTTTAATACTTCATCGTTAGGATTTTGCCACTTTACTTGTGTGCGTAAGTTAGCAAATTCATCCAGTGCTGGGGCTTTAAATTCAACTTTATAAACCATTATTATCCTTAATTACTTTTAAAGCGCCACCCAGCTGTGTGAATCAACGTCTTCAAATTTAGTAAGGGAGTGAAAGCTTCCTTACCAACTGTCAATTTAATCTATGCTGCTAGTTTCCACACTACAAACGCAACAGCAAAACCCACTAAATACACTAGCCCTAGCCACGTTAAGCTGCGTAGTAATACGCTGTGCTTAATAGTGGGTTCTGAGCGTACAAGGCTAAAGTTAAGCCATGCAAAAACGGGGGTGGTTACAAAGGCTAGTGTCATGGCAAAGGTAAGCATGGGGCCAAGGGCCGATTTAAAAAATAAAATAACGGCCATGCCTGCTAGTGCTTGCAGTACAAGCCAACTATTTAAACTGTGTTTAGATTGCTTAAAACCAAGTAATTTATGTGATTCGTTAAGAGTGCGTGCGTAGCCGTCAAGTACAGTAAGTGTTGTGCCAAACATACACAAAAAGGCAATAGCCGATACAAGCGGCCTTGCCCACTCGCCAATAGTCAGTGCGTACATATCAATAAGCTGCTTAGCAAAGGCAACACCGCCAAGCTCTATATTGCTGCTTTGCCCATATTGCACCAGCACTCCTAAGCTAAAAAATACTAATGCTAAGCACGCTGTTAACCAATACCCTACGTTAAAATCGAATAAACCTTGGCTTTTAGTCACTGTTTGCTGAGCTTGTTTTTCTTTAAGCCATAGCGAGCTAAGCGCTGATATTTCTATTGGTGCCGGCATCCAGCCCATTAACGCGACCATAAAGCTCAGCATAGCCAGCTCGTATGGTGAAGGACCCACATAGTCAGCGGGCGCCATTGGGCCATTACTAAACGCAATAACCAGCGCAATAACAGTAGCAAGCGTTAATAGCCCCATAATGCCTTTAGCAACGCTGTCGAGCGCTTTAAAGTGCCCTAACAATAATATAGCTAAGCACACACCGAGCAATATCCAACACAGCAGGGTTACCTCTATCACTACAGGCAATGCATAATGCAGTAAACTTGCTGTGAGCAGCAATACACCAGCAGTATTTACTATGGCAGCAAGTATGTTTAGCGCTATAAAACTATAAAAATAGACAGGGCCTTTATTTTTATAGCCTTCTACTAAGCTGTTTTTAGTTACTAATGTGTATTCCATACCAAAACGGAAAAATGGGTATTTTAATACGTTAACCGCCAATATAAGCCAAAATAGTTGCCAGCCAAATAATGCGCCAGCTTGAGTGGATGCAACCAAATGGGAGCCACCTATTGCGGCGGTTGCCATTAAGATACCAGGGCCTAAGGCGCCCAATCGAGATTTCCAAGAAGTGTGTGTTTGCTGCATTAATTTCTCAATATGTGTGTGTTATATATACAAAAGATTAAGTTTTATAATTAAAAAACATAAAGAGAGAACAACTTACCTAAAATCAAGGCAATAAAAAAGAGCCATAAGGCTCTTTTTTATAGTACTTTGGGACTAAAGGTTATTTTAGCTCCATCTCTTGGATGATCTCATGCGCTATTTCTGGCGTTGTGCTTACAGGCTTTTCGTGTAAATTTGCTTTTATTTGCCCTTTTCGATGTTTTAGTGCTGCATCGAGTTTTTTAGCTGCGCTGGCAATCGCAGGGTACATAACTTCGTTTTCCCCTTTTACCGATATACGCGCACCTTCGTAATTTGTGCTAATTTCTGCTTGGATTTTGTGATGCTCTTTAGACAATATAATGTCGAGTGCAATAAGTGATGGAAAGTGGCTCTCGATTTTTGAAAATTTTTCGTTGATATGCTCTCTAATAGAGTTAGTAACGTCTACATGGTGACCAGAAAGATTAATTTTCATAGGGTATCCTTTTATTTGTTACCTCATAAATAGTATTGGGGGCTATTTAGATTAACACAAGGAAAAAGCACTGTTTTTTAAAATTAATTTGTTACTCAAACTGATTTAAATCATACATTGTGCAAAGTTTATGCAAAGCCCATAAACTATGGGCTTTCAGACGTCTAGCCTTAAGCGTTTAGTCTGTGTACGAACAGCAATAGTCAGCAAACTCACTTACTTTTACTTTAAAGCTAACATTGGCATCAACGTTAAATGATTCACCCGCGGTAAATGTTTTCCACTCACTCTCGCCTGGTAATAAAATCTCCCACTGGCCACCTAAAAGCTCCATTAATTCTTTTTTACTGGTATCAAATACAAATTCGCCCGGTTGCATAAAACCTAGCGTTTTAGTTGTGCCATCGTTAAATACCACGGTACGGCTTGATACTTTGCCGTCAAAATACACGTTCGCTTTTTTAATTACGCTTACATTTTCAAACTGAGACATCCTCACTCCTGTTGTATTATTTTATTTAATCGGCCACCACCTTGCCTGATAGGCCTTAGCCTTGCAAGGAATGTACATTGAAAGTTACTCATTTGCGGTTTTAAAGCTGCGTTTTTAGATACCAGCCGCTGCGCTTTTTACGTGGCAACTTATAGCAAAAGTTTGAATATGAGCTTCCAAAGTAGGTGTTAGGCTGCTTGCATTTTTAGCAGCACCTCTTCATATTTGATCAAACAAAAAAGCCCGCCCTGATTTACACAGGGCGGGCTTTTAAATATTAAATCAATTGATTAAAACAAGGCGTTTGCTTTATTTACAATGTTTTCTACTGTAAAGCCAAAGAACTCAAACAGCTCATTTGCTGGTGCAGACTCACCAAAGGTCGTCATACCTACTACTGCGCCATTTAGGCCTACGTACTTGTACCAGTAATCAGCAATACCTGCTTCTACTGCTAAGCGGCGTGTAACGGCTGACGGTAGTACGCTTTCTTTGTATTCGGCGCTTTGCTCTTCAAACGCATCAGTACACGGCATAGAGACAACACGTACCTTTTTACCTTGGCTGCGTAGTTCTTTTGCTGAGTCTTGCGCTAGTTGTACCTCAGAACCTGTAGCAATAATAATTAGCTCAGGGTTGCCGTCACAGCTAAGGATGTACCCGCCCTTTTTAACATCTGCTAATTGCTGAGCGTCACGCGATTGTTGCTCAAGGCCTTGGCGAGTAAAGATAAGTGATGTAGGGCCATCTTTACGCTCTATAGCTTGTTGCCATGCAATTGCCGACTCAACTTGGTCACACGGGCGCCAGTTGTATAAGTTTGGCGTTAAACGCATGCTAGCAATTTGCTCTACCGGTTGGTGAGTTGGACCGTCTTCACCTAAACCGATTGAATCATGTGTGTATACAAAAATGCTTGGTTGCTTCATTAGTGCAGCCATACGTACAGCGTTACGCGCATATTCCATAAACATTAAGAAAGTAGCACCGTAAGGAATAAAGCCTTTATGAAGGGCAATACCGTTCATAATTGCCGACATACCAAACTCACGTACACCGTAATAAACGTAGTTACCACTTGCATCGTCTGCAGTTAATCCTTTAGAGCCATCCCAAATTGTTAAATTTGAGCCAGCTAAGTCGGCTGAGCCACCCATGAATTCTGGTAAAATTGGGCCAAAGGCGTTTAATGCATTTTGTGATGCTTTACGCGATGCTGGATTTGCAGGGTTTGCTTGTAACTGCTCTATGTACTCTTGTGATTTTTGTGCCCAATCAGCAGGTAAATCGCCAGCTGTACGACGTTTAAATTCTGCTGCTAGCTCTGGGTACGCATCTGCGTACGCTGCAAACTTTTCGTCCCAGCTTGATTCAAGCTGTTGCCCTTTAGCTTTTCCATCCCACTGTGCGTAAATATCTTCAGGAATTTCGAATGCCTCGCCAGTCCAACCTAAAAATTCGCGAGATGCTGTAATTTCGTCATCACCTAAAGGTGCGCCGTGACAATCGTGGCTACCCGACTTGTTAGGCGAGCCATAACCAATCACTGTTTTACAACAAATAAGCGTTGGTTTATCGGTAACACTTTTAGCTTCAGCTATTGCAGCACTGATTGCGTCGCTATCGTGGCCATCTACGCCACTAATTACGTGCCAGCCATACGCTTTAAAACGTGCTGGTGTATCGTCGCTAAACCAACCTTCTACTTCACCATCGATTGAAATGCCATTGTCATCCCAAAAAGCAACTAACTTGCCTAGGCCTAAGGTGCCCGCAAGTGAACATGCTTCATGAGAAATACCTTCCATTAAACAACCATCACCCATAAATGCATAGGTGTAATGATCAACAATGTCGTGACCTTCACGGTTAAATTGTGCAGCCAATGCTTTTTCAGCAAGTGCCATACCAACCGCGTTTGTGATCCCCTGACCTAATGGGCCCGTAGTGGTTTCGATACCTGGCGCGTAACCGTACTCTGGGTGGCCAGGTGTTTTTGAATGCATTTGACGGAAGTTTTTAATTTCATCAATTGGTAAGTCGTAACCACTTAGGTGCAGCAGAGAATAAATAAGCATTGAACCGTGGCCGTTTGAAAGAATAAATCTGTCACGGTCAGCCCACTCTGGATTAGTTGGATTATGCTTTAGATAATCGCGCCATAATACTTCTGCGATATCGGCCATGCCCATAGGGGCTCCAGGGTGACCAGATTTGGCCTTTTGTACTGCGTCCATTGACAAGACGCGAATAGCATTTGCAAGTTCTTTGCGAGATGGCATGAATTCTCCTACCTTTATGTGTATTTGCGCGGGTACTAATGTGCTCGTTTTTACCCTTAAGTAAATTAAGAGCTGTTATAGCAACCATTCTTACTTAATGTGGGTGCTGTGTGCAATTAAAAACCCCATAAAAATGGGCTATTATGAATATTTTTTAAGACCAAAAAGTGATTACTCATTTTATTTAGACGTCTAGGCGTAAAAACACTATGCAAGCAGTTTCGTTTTAGATAAAATACGCCCCTTAATTTTTTAGCGCTAATACCGACGTTTGTGAAGCGCAATATTTGTGAGCAGAAATACAATGGCAAAACATTTATTTACTTCTGAATCTGTTTCTGAAGGTCATCCGGATAAAATCGCCGATCAAATCTCTGATGCGGTACTTGATGCTATCCTAGAGCAAGACTCTCATGCCCGTGTTGCGTGCGAAACTTACGTAAAAACCGGTATGGTTATGGTTGGTGGTGAAATCACTACTAGCGCATGGGTTGATATTGAAGAAATCACACGTAAAACAGTACGTGAAATTGGCTACACGCATTCAGACATGGGTTTCGATGCAGACTCGTGTGCTATTTTAAACACCATTGGTAAGCAGTCTCCTGATATTAACCAAGGTGTTGACCGTACTAGCCCTGAAGAACAAGGTGCTGGCGACCAAGGCCTAATGTTTGGTTACGCATGTAACGAAACAGAAGTACTGATGCCTGCGCCAATTACTTACTCACACCGTTTAGTACAGCGCCAAGCCCAAGTACGTAAAAGCGGCGAGCTTAATTGGTTACGCCCAGATGCAAAATCGCAAGTAACTTTTGCATACGAAAACGGCAAGCCAGTAGGTATTGATGCAGTTGTACTTTCTACTCAGCACGCTGAAGAAATCTCGCAAAATGATTTAGTAGAAGCCGTGATGGAAACCATCATTAAGCCGGTACTTCCTGCCGAGCTTATTACAAGCGCGACTAAATTTTTCATTAACCCAACGGGTCGTTTTGTAATTGGCGGGCCTATGGGCGACTGTGGTTTAACAGGTCGTAAAATCATTGTAGATACATACGGCGGTATGGCACGTCACGGTGGTGGTGCTTTCTCTGGTAAAGATCCATCAAAAGTTGACCGCTCAGCAGCATATGCTGCACGCTACGTAGCTAAAAACGTAGTGGCTGCAGGCCTTGCTGATAAGTGTGAGCTGCAAGTATCTTACGCAATTGGTGTTGCAGAGCCTACTTCTATCAGCGTTGAAACCTTTGGTACAAGCAAGCTTGAAGAAGGTCGCTTAATCGAACTGATTCGCGAGCACTTTGACCTACGCCCTTACGGCTTAATTCAAATGCTTGATTTAGAGCGCCCAATTTACCAACCAACAGCGGCATACGGTCACTTTGGTCGTGACGAATTCCCATGGGAACGCACAGATAAAGCAGACGCACTTCGCGCAGCTGCAGGCCTTTAAGCCAAAACACATTAATTAAAAACGGCCCTTTTAAGGGCCGTTTTTATATCTAAAGCAAAAGTTAATAATGAGTTTTAGCGAGCCCTCGAATTACTTACTGTTTTAGGTATATACTCTTTGCATAATAAAAGCTTAAGGGATAAGTAAATGGCCAATAATTTTCGCGTTATGTTTGTAGGGCTCGCTGAGGGCACTGAGACTAAAACTGCCTGCGTTAATTTAGCAAATAAACTAAAAACGTCTGAAGATAAAGTAACTCAGTTTTTTAACGGCAAACCACTCTTTGCACCAAGCAATAAAGACAAAGCCCTAAAGCAAGCCAAATTACTCGCAAGTTTAGGCATTAAAAGTAAGTTACAAGCCACAGGTGAGCAGCCTCCTCAAAACCCTAGTGCAGCTAGTCAGCGTGATGAACGGATTTTTGATGCCCTCGATTACATAACAAGCAGCCTGATCCGCCTAGAAGAAAAGCTAGAAGAGCTAGAGCAAAGGCTTCCAACCAATGAGCTAAAAAGCCCTGCAGACGAAAGCGATGAGTGGCAAGAAGATGATCTAATGCTTGACGAGCAGCTCGATGAACCTGTTAAAGCGCGTAGCAATATTTTGTTATATTCACTGATTGCCACCGCCGTTTTACTACTGATTGTGCTTGCTGTTTACTTAGCTTTTCCTGATTTAGTGTCTATTTAATCGAAGGTGCGTAATTACAATGAGCAATAAACGTACACACATACGCCAATCTATTCGCCAATTACGCAATAATCTATCAAAAAAACAGCAAGAAAAAGCCGCTGCACAGCTAAAGTTGAATTTTACTCAACAGCTAAATAGCGAGAAAACAGCCTCGAAAAAACAGATAGCCATTTACTTTAGTAACGATGGAGAGTTAGATACATCGCTGTTAATTAATGAGTTATGGCGACAAGGCCATGCTCTTTATTTACCCGTTATACACCCATTTAATGGGGCTACTTTGCTATTTCAACGCTATGAAAAAAACTCACCCATGAGAGCAAATCGCTATGGTATCTTGGAGCCTAAGCTGAACTGCTCTCAAATATGCCCATTAACTGATTTAGATTACTTACTGATGCCACTTGTTGCATTTGATAATCAAGGTAACCGATTAGGAATGGGGGGTGGATTTTACGATAAAACACTGGCGCAATTACACGCATACAATTGGCAAAAACCGCAACTTATTGGCCTAGCACACAGCTGCCAAAAAGTAGATGCACTGCCAATTGAATCGTGGGATGTTCCACTTAAAACCATTATTACTCCTGATAAAATTTATCACTGGTAATATACACCCACTACACATTTGAAATATGAGCATGACAATGACGCAAGACGAATTAAAAAAAGCAGCTGCGTGGGCTGCACTCGAGTTTGTAAAAGAAAACACCATTGTTGGTGTAGGCACAGGCTCTACCGTAAATCATTTTATTGATGCCCTAGGCACAGTAAAAGACACCATAACGGGGGCGGTATCTAGCTCTGAGGCTTCAACAGCGCGCCTACAAGCATTAGGTATTGAAGTGTTTGAGCTAAACGATGTAGATGCGCTTGATGTATACGTAGACGGTGCAGATGAAATTAATGCCCATAACGAAATGATCAAAGGCGGCGGCGCAGCACTTACCCGCGAAAAAATAGTCGCAGCCGTTGCAAAACAGTTTGTGTGTATTGTTGATGACACAAAATTAGTAGATACATTGGGCGACTTCCCACTTCCGGTAGAAGTTATACCCATGGCACGCAGCTACGTAGCGCGTGAATTATTAAAACTTGGTGGCGACCCTGTTTACCGCCAAGGCGTAGTAACCGATAACGGTAACGTTATTTTAGATGTACACAATTTAAGTATTAGTAATGCCAAACAACTTGAAACACAAATTAATTCAATTGTTGGCGTAGTTACCAACGGCCTATTTGCGATGCGCGGTGCTGATAAAGTAATTATCGGCACTAAAAATGGGCCACAAATTAAATAGGATGAGGTTATGAGTAAGGTATCGTTAGCAAAAGACAAAATTAAAATTCTCTTGCTTGAAGGTGTTCACCAAAGCGCTGTAGAAACGCTTAAACGTAATGGTTACAGCAACATCGATTACGTAAAAACATCGCTACCTGAGGACGAACTTAAAGAGCGTATTAAAGATGTGCACTTTGTAGGGCTTCGTTCTCGTACTCATATTAATCAAGCCGTTTTAGACTCAGCTGAAAAGCTAGTAGCCATTGGCTGCTTTTGTATTGGTACTAACCAAGTTGACTTAAACGCAGCGCGCGAGCGCGGTATTGCGGTATTTAACGCACCGTTTTCAAACACACGCTCTGTCGCAGAGCTGGTACTTGGCGAAATACTCTTGTTATTACGTGGTATTCCACAGCGTAATGCAGCAGCACACCGTGGCGGCTGGTTAAAAACGGCAACCGGCTCATTTGAAGCTCGCGGTAAAACACTCGGGATTATTGGCTACGGCCACATTGGTACGCAGCTTGGTATTATGGCTGAAAACATTGGTATGACCGTAGAATATTACGATATTGAAGATAAGCTATCTTTAGGTAATGCCACGCAAATTCATAACCTAACACAGCTTTTACAGCGCGCTGATATTATTAGTTTACACGTACCAGAAACACCGCAAACTAAAAACCTGATTGGCACTGCTGAGCTTGCCGTAATGAAGCAGGGCTCAATACTAATTAACGCTTCACGCGGTACTGTAGTGGATATTGATGCACTTGCCGAAGCACTTAGCGAGAAAAAGCTAAGCGGCGCTGCTATTGATGTATTCCCTGTTGAGCCAAAATCTAACGAAGAAGAATTTGTATCGCCACTGCGCGAATTCGACAACGTTATATTAACGCCGCACATTGGTGGTTCAACCCAAGAAGCGCAAGAAAACATTGGTATTGAAGTAGCCGGTAAATTAGCTAAATACTCAGATAATGGCTCAACTATTACGGCTGTTAACTTCCCTGAGGTTTCGCTGCCAGAGCTTGCTAACCGTAGCCGCTTATTGCATGTACACCACAACCGCCCAGGTGTACTTACGCAAATTAACCAAGCGTTTGCCCAGCACGGTATTAATATTGCCGCTCAGTACTTACAAACTGATGAATCAATTGGTTATGTAGTTATTGACGTAGATACCGATCAATCAGAAGTTGCGCTTAAAGAGCTAAGTGCAGTAGAAGGTACAATTAGAGCGCGTATTCTTCACTAAAAGGTGAAGTGTAAAAAATAAATAAACACCGTGTTTAAAATAAATACGGTGTTTTTATTTTAAAGCTAACTTAACTTTAGGCTCTCATTTCAACGTATTTACCTAGGTGCCCATTATAAACCTTGAGTAGCGCCTTGCTTAAACAGTTTCAAATTTTCATAACCACTTATACTTTCACAGCTGATGCTATCCTCGCATTTACCTCCTTTAATACGACTCGATACGGCGGTTCGCATACTAGGCATATTTTTTATATTAGTTATAAAATTACCCATTGTTTGCTTTTCTCTAACAACGGTTATTCGCTCAATATCTTTATTTTCAGGCTCTCTTGGTAAATCAATGCCTAAAGCGGCAAGCTTTAGTTTTGCCCTTGGGTCTTTTATAGCCGCCTTTTTATAATGCTTAACTGCTTTTTCTTTATTGGATTGACCTAAAATTGCTGATTCATACACTTTAGCTAGTAAAAAATTAGCCCTCACATAGCCCTTATTTGCTGCCAGTTCTAGCTTTTCTTTTGCTTCTAAAGCATCATCTTTTGTCGGGTTATTAGCTAGCGTATATGCTGCAATATAATAATTTGCTTTAGGTAACTTTTTAGCGGCATGTCGTAAGTTTGTAAAGCCAAGGCTTTTATTAACTTCACCACCTTGGCCTTCAATCATCATTATGCCAAGTTTAAACTGGCTATTAGGCAGCCCCCAACGAGCGGCTTCATAAAAGTACCTTCTTGCTTTTTTTAAATCTTGCTCTACACCATAACCATTATAATAAAAAGTGCCCAACATCTCTTGAGCAAGTGGGATCTGTTGACGTGAGTATTGCTTTAGCTTTTTAAACTCTTCCTTACATTTTTCTGAAGAGCATGACTCCACCTTGATATTGTGCTCAAAATTAGTTTTTGCTGATATGGTTGGCGAAAGCGATAAGGTTATTACTTGGGTAAGAATTAAAAATAAGCGCATAATTAGGTCCATTTCCGTATGTATAACTAATACACTAGCCAAACAGAGACTGAAAAACAAGCAGCTCAACCAATGCAAAAGCATTTAAAAACAGATTATTATATTGCACAAAAAAGCGTGAGATATACTCACGCTCTAACAACTTCAGTGTTTGCAGCCAACCATATAGGCAACTACAAAGCTAAAACGACTTTATTCGCCTTTAACTTCTAAATTAACGAATTTAACTAGCTCTTCTGGCTGGCCAGCTAACATCATTATTTGCTGGTTTACTTCCATCATGGTTTTACCTTCAGGCAATTTTGCCGATATGCTTAAAGAGTTTAGGCCTTTGGCAAAGTCAGTAAGCGATTGTGCTATTTCTTCAGTTACGGGGGCTTGCTGTAACTGTTGCTGTAGCGTCATTTGCATTTGCTCAAGCGTCATACCTTGTTTTTCAAGCTCACTCACAAACAGCTCTTTTAATTTACCTTGGTTATTAAGTACTAAATTAATATTACGTGGCTCAAGCTTGCTCATAGCTTGCATCACTAAGGTTTGCTGTTGTAACTCTTGCTCATACGTAAGTGGCGTGTCCCCTGCTTCTTGCTGCGCTTTGCTTATAGCAAGGGATGCGTCCATTAATGCTTTAGCATTGGCAAGGCCTACATCCATATTAAAACTAACAATATCTTTTGCATCGAGCTTTAAAACTACGTCGCTGTCGCCAGACTCCTCATTGTAATCAAGCGATGAGCTTAAGTCGTAGCTTGCTGAGGCGAGCATTTCGTTTGTATCAGCAGGTAGTTTTGCTACAAAGTCTTTATCGAACTGGAAGCTTTTTACTGTAAACGATGTATGTGGCGATATTTTATCGGTTTCGTAACCGATTACTTCAATACTTTGAATATGCGCTACGTTTTCACCTTCAGGGCTTATTACTTCCATGTTAGTAATTTCAACACTTTTAGAAATAACACTTGCCGATAAACCCGCATATTTAAACGTTGCACCAGTTTGATCGCTTACTAAAGCAAGCTGCTTGTCTACTTCAGTACGAACTTCTTGGGTTGCTACATAGTTTGCGTAGCTAATGCCACCCACACCTGCTGCAACAATGGCTATGGCTATTACGAGTTTTTTCATGTTATTTCCTTATTCTGTTCTTTGTGTAAGTTATATTAGCTCAAGAGTAACATTGCATGGCAATCCCTGTAAGCGTTAATTAATCAAACTAAGCAGCTCATGCACTGTTTTTACAGGCGTAATTTTAGCGCCTAAGCCTTCCATAGATTTATGGTAATTACGAAATGGAATAAATATTTCGGTAAAACCATGCTGCGCCGCTTCTTTAACTCGCGGTACACCGCTGTCGATTGGGCGTACGTCGCCGTTTAAGCTAAGTTCACCCATAATGCAGGTTGTACGCGGTACTACAAATTCGTTTAAGCTACTTAAAAGCGCAGTCACTAACGCTAAATCAATACAGGTTTCGGTTTCATCAATTCGTAAGCCGCCCACAATATTAAAAAACGTATCGTGAAATATTTTAGTTTTGGTGTGTTTACGTAAAATACCAGTAAGCATTTTTATTCGGTTCATGTTTAAACCTACACATACTCGCTGTGGGAATTCAGCTTCGGTTTCGGTGGTTAAACATTGTATTTCGAGTAATAAGTTCCGGTTACCTTTTCGGATACACGTAATAGTAGAGCCCGGTGATTCAGTACTTGATCCCGATAAAAAAATCTCACTGGGGTTATCAACGCTCAGCATGCCGCGCTCGCACATTTTAAAAATGCCTACGGTATCAATATCACCAAAACGGTTTTTATTAGCTCTAAGCGTACGTACTTGTCCATCATTCGTGTCAATATGCAATAAAGCATCCACTATATGCACTAATGTTTGCGGCCCTGCAATTTCGTTGTTTTTATTTACATGGGCAATAATAAACATGGTGACATCGTTTTGCTTACAATACTGGGTAAGCGCTTGCGCAGCACTTTTTACTTGCGAAGGCGAACCAGGGCTACCATTCGCTGTATCGGTTACAACCGCTTGAATAGAGTCGATGACAGCAAACTTAATTTTATTTTTATCAAGCTCTTCAATAATGGTTTCTACGCTGGTTTCGGAAAGTAAATAAAGCTCATCGGCGTTGTAATTAAGCTTTAGTCTGTTTACACGGTTTTTAAACTGCGACAGCGACTCCTCAGCGGTACAATAAAGCGATGGCATACGCTGCGACATTCTGGCTACTAAGTCAGATAATAGCGTTGTTTTACCCGCACCAGGGTCGCCCGAAATAATATTAACCGAGCCTGTGGTTACCCCGCCGCTTAGTACACGGTCAAGTTCACCTATTTCGGTTAGTTGCTTTTCGGCTTCTGTGGTGGCTACATCGTCAATTTTTTTAGAGCCGCCGCCAACACCACCGGCATAGCCACCTACCGTTGCGCGCGCAGCCGCTTTTTTACTTTGTCCTGCTGAGGGTTTAAATTCTGCCAACGTGTTCCATGCACCACAGCGACACTGACCTTGCCAACGTTGATAGTTCATACCACATTCTGTACAAACAAATTCTACTTTTGCCGCTTTAGCCATTTATAACCTTACCTACTATTGTTTAATTTGAGCGTTTACTATTAAGAATAGATATTACCATTGAAGCAATGTGCTTGCAGTGTAGCATTCGTTACACGTAGTTTGTTTCTACTTTAAATACAAATACATACTACTTTTTATTTTGCCCTAATTTAGGGCATACTTATTGCTTTTATATGCTTTGAAGTAACTTGCCAATAATTTGGCATTTAACACATAATAACAAGAGTTAAACTGTACTTACACGAAAAACCGTACCTATATCAACACTGTGGTGCGATGTTACGTTTATTGAATTTTCAAATAAATGGACTTTACAGTATACCTACTTTTCAATTAGACGGTGACGATTTATAAATGGCTGAAGACATACTGCTCAAACACGAAAGTCTCGTAAATGAGTTAAAAACCTATTTAGGTAACGCAAAGTTCGACCAAATTTTCAAATCTAAAACGGCCGGTTTAACAAAGCCTGAGCAATTTTTGATGAAAATGGAAATGTCGCGCCTATCTCAGCCAGTAGCCCGCTTTGTAGACCTACGGGGCTTAGTTACCGGGCAAGTGCGCCCATATGAGCATAATGGCAAACAACATTTTATGGATGATACTGCCATAGAGGTTTTTGAAGCAGCTCTTAAGCAACACGGCGGCTATACGTTAGCAGTATACGAAGCAGTAATGAATACCGAAAACAACCATCGCGTACTGCAAAAGCAAGCGCAAGAGCAAAGTGATGCGCAAGCCGAAAACGATACCCTAACTACCAGCGTAATAAAATTTGCCTCATACGAAAGTCGCTCTGAAGAGCGGATGAACTACTCAATTAAAGTTAAAATTGAGTACAATGATCATAAAAATATTGCCGCTAGCACGTCAGACATTTCTTTAAGTGGCTGTAAAATTAAACTTTCTACTCGGCAAGTTATTAAAAAAGGGCAACTCATTGCCATGCGCCTGGTTGGGCTTGAACAAGATTTTGAGTTAGGCCTTAAAAACGGTATTCAATATGAAGTCGTAGCAGTTGATAACATATCACGCGAATATAACCACATTCGTTTAAAGCGCACTTATATAGAAAACAATGAAAAGTTTGATGAGTTTTTAGAAAGCTTTATTCATGGCAATAAACGCCGCTATAAAGTGAATTTAGATAACACCCTTGATGCAGTTGTTTCCAAAGGTTATGAGCAATATTATATCCCCCGTGTTACCTCTTTATACGTATTTTTAAGTAAAAAAGGCGACCATATAGTCCCAAGCTTGAGCCTGACAACTGAAAATAACATTTTTATTCAGCGCTATTTTACTGATGAAAGAAAAGTGCCCTGCTTATATAGCGTTTTGAATAACCAACGCATTAGTCAAATGCTTAGCCAAGTAACCGCCGTAAAAGAAGAGTATCTATATACATTTACACATGTGTCTGCGGGAAAAATCTATTACTACTCAGCCACGCGTACAGAGCTTAATAACAACCCTAAATTAAAAAATCTATTTTTAGGATTCGGCAGTCAAAAAGATAGTTGGCAATGTTTTAAGCTACAAGTTATGCCAAGCCACCCTGATGATTCGTTTATTCCGTTATCGCTACCAAACTCGGCGGGTAAAAACATAGAAAAGCTAAATAAACCGCCATCGCCACGTGTGTCAGGCCTTATAAAAGATGTGAAATACATTGCGGTTTTAACTGCCATTGGCAATAGCGAAGAACAAGCAAATTATAAAAAATTACCGTTTGATAAGGCGATAGTGAACCAACTTAAGCATTTTGGCCATGCTAAGCATAACAAACCACCTTATTTAGATATTGTTGCGTTAGAGTATGTAAATTTGCGCTCTCATAAACGCTACTTATATAAAACACCCGCATTACTTACGTTTGAGGGTAAGCAATATCAGGCTCATTCTCGGGATTTTTCGGTGATGGGTTTGCAATTAGAGTCATCCGTACCGGTTAGCTTTAAAAAGGGTGATATTGTTTTACTATCTTTCCCCGATTTACAAAAAATAACTAAAAAACATAACTTAAGTGAGCTTAAATACGAAGTAATGGCGATTAGTAAGTCATTAACAACCATTAATTTAAAAGCGAACAGAGTGGCTGACTTACCACATGCAGGTGTTAACTTTTTTACCCAATTAATTGAAAGTAATAAAGATAAACTAAAAGTATCTGAAGAAGCCCCGAAAATAGAAGGCCTTTCTACTGCACTTAGAAATATGGTGACCAAAAGTGTGTGTCAATTCCCGCTTTATTTACATAAAGAAGCAAGCCACTTTATTTCAGGTGCCATAGGTTTTGGTTTATATGCCAGCCCTATCCACGTTATTTTACAAAATTTTGGCTTATTAAATAACAAAACTGATCTGAGCCATATTTTAACGCAACAACAAATTATTGATGTGATCACCCCAAGCATCAAAGACCGTAGCCGACAAGACCCGCCTTTACCGTTTACTCTTGTGATTAATTTTGACCCTAAGCAGGAGACTATTGAAAAGGCTGTCACAAGCCAATGCGTACTAGGTGAAAACTATTCAAGCTTTAGCGAGCAAATTAGTGCAGGCGTTAAATCTGAACTGGTATTTGTAATGCGCTTATATTTATCGCGTACTGGGCGCCCAGATACAGACTATCTATCAAATGAGCTAAAGTATGTAAGCCAATATGCAATGCACAAAGCAAAGGATATAGAAGAAGCGCTATGGGCAGTATCTGGCGTGGGTGATATTGTAGATATAACCGACGAAGCCCTTAGCCATTTACAATTAGATCAAAAGCAAGTAGCCCAAATGGGCCGAAGAAAACTGTTGTGGTTAAACCGCTTGCGCTAAGCGGTTTAACTTATGCTGTGGTTATTTATGTAAAGGAATTGCCAGCATGTACAGTAACTGTAATAACGACCCCTTACATATAGCTGCTTGAGCTTGCTCCACCACTTTTGGTTTACCATGTACGGCAACGCCTAACCCTGCTTTTTCCATCATTAACAAATCGTTTGCACCATCGCCAATGGCTACCGTTTGCGTATTTGCTAAGCCCAACTTTTGTTGCAGTGTTTCTAAAACAACCGCTTTTTGCTGCGCATCAACTATAGTACCAGAGACCTTACCTGTGAGCTTGTCGTTTGCAAACTCAAGCACATTAGCATGTACTTCATCTAAATTAATAAGCTGTTGCACACGCTCTGCAAAGGGTACAAACCCGCCTGATGCGATAGCAAGATACCAATTATGCTGCTTTAATATTTGGCATAAGGCTTTAATACCTGGCATTAATGGTAAAGTATTTTTTAACTCATCTATTAAGCTTTGCTCTATGCCAGCTAACTTTGCTACACGTTGATTTAAACTTTCGCTAAAATCTAACTTGCCAGCCATTGCAAGTGCGGTTACAGAAGCCACATCGTCATATACATCTGCTAAACGCGCAATTTCATCAATGCATTCTATGGTGATGGCGGTGGAGTCCATATCCATAACCAATAAGCCTGGTTCATATAAGTTTGGCGGTGTGGCAACTTGCACTAGCTGACAATCAAGCGAATTTGCAAACTCCCCTAGCACAAGCGGATTAATTTTTTGCTCTGACTCTGGGCTATAAAAACACAAAGCTGGGGCTAACCCTAAGTCGGGTTGATAGTGACATACAGCCGTTACATTGAGTTCGTGCTTTTTTAAAAATTCGATAATGCTAGTTACGTGCTTTAGTTCAAAATCGCCTGCAAACGCAATACTAAATAACCCAACGGTTTTATCTGGTTGTGTTTGAGCAGTAGTAAACTGCCCATCATTATAATTAAACCATGTGTTTAGCGTTAAAGTGTGTAATGCTTGCTCAGCAGCTGGCTGTGCCATGTTCGTTTGCGACATGGGGTCTCCGTGTTTGTTATTTGTTTTTTTAATTTTGCGTATCTTTTAGAGGATTCATAACGCTAAATTCGCCATTGAGGTAGATTTAAGGTTATAGTTACTGTAGTTGTAACATCAAATCAAAATGCTGTCAGTAGCATATACGGTGACTATGAAAAATAACCATATAAAAAGCCCTTTATCTGCATCACAAAGAAAGCGAATTATTCGTTTATTATTGGCTGCGGGCTGTTTTGTATTACTGAGTTTTGTAGGTGTTAACAGCAGCTTTGAAAGCCACCAACTGCTTTATAATAGTGCCGATAACACTGCCAAAAGCTTAGCCCGATTTATGGCACTGAATGCTAAAGAGCCATTACTTGCTAAAAATAAGCCACAACTTACTGCGCTATGCAACGATATAAGTAAAGACGAGTTTGTACTTTCAGCCACAATATACGATCAGCAAGGCGTGCTTATAGCAAGCAGCGATCATTGGCAGTCACATCATGTATTTGGCCAATTACCAGAGTCGACCCCTGGAATAAGTAAACTAAAAACCCCGTTTGTCGAGCCTGTTGTAAGCGACATAGATAAGCCTCTTGGCTTTGTCTCTATTACCTATTTAACACGTGCTGCGATATCAGATAGTCACAATCATTTTCATGATTTAGGCAGGCAAGTTTTGTTAATGCTAGTTATTGCGTGTATTTTTACGTGGCAGTTAGGGCGGGGACTAAAACGTTGGCAGGTAAACCGCTATATGCAAAAAACCTCAGAGCAAGAGTCATAAAGCTGCTTCGCAAGCGCCTCTTTATCGCTACTTTGCTTTAAACTACATAATACATTGAACACATTTGGAATGTGTAATGGCGTATTAATTTCACCTTGATGACCGCTAAGTGGCATTGAAGGCGAGTCGGTTTCGAGCACTAAATGTTGTGGCTCAATTTGAGCAATAACATTACGGGTTTTAGCAGCCCGTTCATAGGTAATAACCCCACCTACCCCTAATTTAAAGCCCTGTTTGATATAATACTGGGCTTGCTGAAGTGATCCCGAAAACGCATGTATCACCCCACCACATTTTGGCTTACAACGTTTAAACGATTGCGCAATTAAGTCATGGCTTTGCCTGTGGTGCACAATAAGCGGTAGGTTCAGTTCGTTAGCAATCGTTATTTGCTGCTCAAACAATCTTGTTTGCTTTTCAAGGTCTTCAATACTTCTATCAAGTCCACACTCACCTATTGCTACCAGTTGTTTATTGTTCACCTTTGCAAAGTCGAATAGCTGCACTAAGTGAGCATCTTTATGATCACCTAAAAAATAAGGGTGAAGCCCTGCGGCAATATGTACTTGTGGGTATTTAGCTTTAAATTCAATTAGCTGCTTTGATTGCACCAAGCTGATACCTGGCACAACAAGGCGCTCAACACCTTTAGCAATACACTCTGTTATGAGTGATTCGCGATTTGCATCAAATTCGCTAAAATCAAGATGGCAATGCGAGTCTATAAACTTCACAGCGTAAACCGATTAAGGGTTTAAACGTGTTATTTGCCAGCTATTATCGGCTTGACGCTGATATATAAAACGGTCGTGCAATCGATGCGCGCCACCTTGCCAAAACTCAATTTTAGAAGGCACTACGCAATATCCGCCCCAAAAATCTGGCAGTGGAATTTCGCCGTTAGCAAATTTACTCTTCATATTGGCAAAGGTTTCCATTAGCGCTTTTCGCGAGGACACCGGACGGCTTTGCGCTGATGCCCATGCGGCTAATTGACTTTCTTTAGGGCGAGATAAAAAATATTTTGCCACCGCTGATGTTGGTAATGGTTTTGCCTCGCCGTATACAATCACTTGGCGCTCCATATGGTGCCATGGAAAATGCAGCGATATTTTATTATTACCTTTTAGCTCTTGTGCTTTACGAGAGCCGGTATTAGTAAAAAATACAAACCCGTTATCATCTAAATGCTTTAACAGTACAATACGCTGTGAAGGTTGCCCAGTTTCATCAACTGTTGCTACAACCATCGCCGTTGGGTCTGGAATATTACTGCCAACAGCATGCTCAAGCCACGTTTCAAATTGTTTGAATGGATCATCTTGCAAGTTATCTTCGCTTAGCGCGTCTTGCAGGTATTCACGGCGGATATCTTCGAGTTTCATAAACAAATCCTTCTCTGTTTATTAAAGCGTATGTGGGTAAGTTAAGGTCAGGCTGTTAATCGTTATAAGAGCAAAAATAAAAATGTTTTGTTTAATGTTAGTTTAGTGTTGGGTTTCGTTTCACTAAACCCAACCTACGGTGCTATCAGCTATCAGCTATCAGCTATCAGCTATCAGCTATCAGCTATCAGCTATCAGCTATCAGCTACAAAATTGATTAACTTACAAAAGTTCGTCAAGTAAAGCCTAAAATCATCTGCAAGTGTAGGAGTGCTAGCAAGGCGGTAAAACTATTTATGCCAAGGAGCATACGGTTTGTATGTGACTTAGGCTAAATAGTTTTACCAACGCAGCTAAAGCGAACTACACGAAGCAGACGTTCACCTAAGTAGTTTAGCCTAAGACAAGGCATCCAACCCGACTTATCCCTATGAGCATACGGTTTGTATGTGATTAGGGTAAGTCGGGGTGGATAACGCAGTATTAGGTTAAAGTACGACGGTGATTACATTTGCTCCATGACTTCAATGCCAAGTAAGTCCAATCCAGTTTTCAGCGTATCTGCCACTAAATTACACAGCACTAAACGGCTGTCACGTACGCTTGGCTCTACGCCTTCTTTTAGTACTGGGCAGGCTTCGTAGAATGTCATGTATAAGCTAGCTAGCTCGTATAAGTAGCTACATAATACGTGCGGAGTAGCCTCAGAGATCATTAAATCAAGCACTTCTTCAAGCTGTAGCAGTTTAAGTGCGAGTGCTTTTTCTTGCGGCGCAACTATTTCAACATTAACACCAAGAAGAGTTAGCGCTTCGGCACTTAAATCTGATTTACGGAAGATACTACGCACACGCGTATAAGCATATTGTAGGTAAGGTGCTGTAGCGCCTTCAAAGCTTAACATGGTGTCCCAGTTGAAGATGTAATCGCTGGTACGGTGCTTAGAAAGGTCAGCGTACTTAACCGCGCCAATACCGACTTTACGCGCAATTTCGCTGCGATCATGATCCGATAAATCAGATTCACGCTCAGCAAGTTTTGTTGCTGCACGGCTAATTGACTCTTCAAGTAAGTCGGCAAGTTTAACAGTGCCACCGGTGCGAGTTTTAAATGGTTTACCATCGGCGCCCATCATGGTGCCAAACGGGCAAAACTCATAGCTTGTCTCATCACGTAAAAGGCCTGCTTTTCGTGCTGTAAGCTCCACTTGATTAAAGTGAAGGCTTTGACGCGCATCAACAAATATTAAAATACGTTCAGCGCCTAAAGTGTTTGAGCGGTAATTACATGCGGCTAAATCGGTGGTTGCATATAAAAAGCCACCGCCAGATTTCTGCACGATAAACGCTGATGGCTCACCATCTTTGTTGGCAAGCTCATCTAAAAACACCACTTGTGCGCCTTGCGACTCTACAGCAATATTTTTATCTTTTAAAAGGCTAATAATATCGTTAAGTTCGCTGTTGTATGCACTTTCAGCCATAATATCGTCTTGAGTAAGCGTTACATTTAGACGTTTATATACTTCTTCAGAGTGCTTAACTGAGGTTGCTATAAATAACTTCCATAGCTTTTCACAGTGCGCATCGCCGCCTTGTAGTTTAACCACGTAATCACGGGCTTTATCGGCAAAGCCTTCTTCATCGTCAAAACGTTTTTTAGCGTCGCGGTAAAACGTTTCTAAATCAGCAAGCGCTACCGACTCTAAGTCTACGCCTTGGCTAATTTGATCTTCTAAATGCGCAATTAGCATACCAAACTGTGTGCCCCAATCGCCCATATGGTTTTGGCGAATAACTTTATCGCCTCTAAACTCAAGGGCACGTACAATCGCATCACCAATAATGGTTGAACGTAAATGGCCTACGTGCATTTCTTTTGCAAGGTTTGGTGATGAGTAATCTACTACCACAGTTTGTGGGTTAGTGTGCTCATTCACAGCCAGTTTTGCATCGCTGTTTGCTGCTTTTACACTGTTTGCTAAAAACTCAGGCTTTAAGTGGATGTTAATAAAACCTGGGCCGGCAATTTCTGTTTTTTCAGCAATATCATTTACATCTAAATTATCAATAATTTTTTGCGCAAGCTCGCGTGGGTTGCTTTTCATTTTTTTAGCGGCACCCATTGCACCATTAATTTGGTAATCACCAAATTGCGGGCGTGTGCTTTGTGTAACTGCTGGATTGGTATCTTCTGGTAGGCCTGCAGCGGTCATGGCGGCAATGGCTTTTTCTACTAAAATAGTACGAATGTTCATTATATTATTTACCTATGTAAGCCCGCCATAGCAGGCTTTCAGTTAACTTTAGTCAGTCAGTTCTAATTTTCGCGCGTGTGGCTAAAGGTTACGTCTGGGTAACGCTCTACCGATAAATTTAGGTTTACGCGACTTGGTGCTATGTAAGTTAAGTTATCGCCACCATCAAGCGCTAAGTTGCTTTCGCACTTACGCTTAAACTCTTCAAACTTTTTAACGTCGTCACAATGTACCCAGCGCGCAGTATTTACGTTAACACCTTCGTAAATAGCATCTACGTTGTATTCTGCTTTTAAACGCGCAACAACAACATCAAACTGCAGCACACCTACTGCGCCTACAATCAAATCGTTATTAATAAGCGGTCTAAATACTTGTACTGCACCTTCTTCAGATAACTGTACTAAGCCCTTTAGTAGCTGCTTTTGCTTAAGCGGATCTTTTAATCGAATACGGCGGAACAATTCAGGGGCAAAGTTAGGAATGCCACTAAATTTAAGCTTTTCGCCTTGCGTAAAAGTATCGCCAATCTGAATAGTGCCGTGGTTATGCAAACCAATAATGTCGCCTGCGAATGCATCTGCTGCGCGCTCACGATCGCCCGCCATAAAGGTTACCGCATCGGAAATACTTATTTGTTTACCAATACGCACGTGGTTCATTTTCATGCCTTGGCTGTATTTACCCGATACAATACGCATAAAGGCTATACGGTCACGGTGTTTAGGGTCCATGTTAGCCTGAATTTTAAATACAAAGCCGGTAAAGTTTTCTTCAGTTGCAACAACTTGGCGGTCTTCTGTTTCACGCGGCAATGGTGTTGGTGCCCACTGTGTTAAACCATCAAGTACATGGTCTACACCAAAGTTACCAAGGGCTGTACCAAAGTAAACAGGCGAAAGCTCACCCGCTAAAAACAGCTCAAGGTCAAACTCGTTAGAGGCGCCAATTACCAGTTCTAGTTCTTCACGTAATTGCTCGGCAAGCTCTTCACCAATGGCGGTATCAAGCTCTGGGTTATCAAGGCCTTTTACAGTGCGTACTTCTTGAATCGTATGACCTTGGCCTGTTTTGTATAAAACTGCCTCGTCGTTATGAATGTGATAAACACCTTTAAACTCTTTACCACAACCAATTGGCCACGTAATAGGCGCACAGGCAATGTTTAGCTCTGTTTCTACTTCATCAAGTAGCTCCATTGGGTCACGAATATCACGGTCACACTTATTCATAAAGGTAACGATTGGGGTAGTACGCAAGCGCGTAACTTCCATAAGTTTACGGGTACGTTCTTCTACACCTTTTGCGGCATCAATAACCATTAAACACGAATCTACCGCAGTTAAAGTACGGTAAGTATCTTCTGAGAAGTCTTCGTGTCCAGGAGTATCAAGTAAATTAACTAGCGCATTGTTATATGGAAACTGCATGACAGAGGTAGTAACTGATATACCACGCTCCTTTTCCATTTCCATCCAGTCAGACTTTGCATGCTGATTAGAGCCACGGCCTTTTACAGTACCGGCTTTTTGAATCGCTTGTCCGAACAAAAGTACTTTTTCGGTGATGGTGGTTTTACCAGCATCCGGGTGCGATATAATTGCAAAAGTCCTTCGCTTGCTAATTTCGTTGATAATATTCTGGTCTGCCATTAATAAGTTCTTTTAGTTTGATGCCAAGTTACATGCATAACATTGAGTGTATGCAAGGCAACCCGTTAAGTTGATCGTTATTAACTGGGCTTTGAGCAATTTAGTGTGAATAAATTGACAACAATTAACGCCATATAGCTAATTTTTTAATAGTGGCAATTGTAACAGGAGTCGGTATAAAAGTGTGCTATCTAACTTAAAAATATCTTGGCTTTGTCTAATCACTATTTTAGGGGGCCATCTAACTGTAATTTAATCGGTAGATACATTAAATTTTAACAATGATGTTTTCACTTAAAGCACAATACATAGGGTAATTTTTTAAAACTTAACAGATAAACTTAAAGTGCCAAGAATATAAAAGCCTCCTTAGCAATAACTTATTAACGACCCATGTATTAAAACATTATATTTTTACTCTAAATTAACGCTAATCGACCTTAGCTTCTTGAGAATTAAACCTGTAACGCATATCATTGATAGATTGCACGGAGGATAAGTAGTTTGGTCATGAAAACCAGTAAGTTAAGCATTCGATTATTATGGTATATAACTCCTTTGGTGATATTACCTTTGCTATTTTTAGGTGGCTTTACCCTAACTAATGTAACCAATTCGACCCAAAAACAAGCCGACCTTATAATGAGCCGCTTTGTTGAGCAACAGCAACAAAAGGTTTTTAACTACATAGACTCGTTTCATTCCACAGCAAAACTACTGTCAACCTCACCGGTTTTAAGTGATTTTTTATCAAACGACATTCACGCTGATGGCAGCTATACTCGCCGTTTAGGGGCACTAATGGATGTTTTTGCCAGTTATAGCGAAGCCTACCCAGATATAATTAGTATTAATTTAGTGTCGGCCAGTGGTAAAAGTGACGCGTATTACTCTAACAACCTAACAACTGCACCGCAGTCATACCCATTTTTTAAGCAAGTACTGCAGAGTAATTTGCGCCAGCAACAATTTATGGTGCAAAACAGCGACGGCACCACAAATTTATTTTTTGTACAACGCGTTCAAAGTGTAGATTACTATTTAAAGCGCCCACAACAACTTGGCTTTATAGTATTACAAGTCGAACCTTCTATATTAAATACCAGTATTTTAGAAGCGCCTTACAACAACACTTTAAATTTATTGCTTACAAACGATGGGCAAATTTTATTTAGCTCAGACTACAGTTTACGCGGGCAATACATTACCGAGCACGAGCTTGAACAAGTGCATAATTTAGCTGATGTAGGCACCCTTTCGACTATTGAGCTTTCGAGCATAGACAAAATAGAAAGAATGATTTTTGCCGTACAAATGAGTGGCGGTTATTATTTTGTATCAACCATTCCAAAGGGCGTGCTTTATCAATCGGGTAAGGCTATTAGCTTAATTACAGGCTTAATTGTGATTATTTCGGTGATCACCCTGCCTATTCTTATTTTTGTGGTTGTTCGCAACTTACTACTTAACCCCATTGAGCTTTTAGGGGCGGCTAGCCATCGTGTTGGTGATGGTGATTTATCGGTAAATTTACCGGCTCATACCAATGATGAAGTTGGGGTATTGTTTAACGATTTTAACCACATGATCAACCAAATTAGACACTACCAAGAGCAGCTTGAAGAATATAAACACCACCTAGAAGATAAAGTAGAAAGCCGCACTAAAGCGCTTGAAGCGATGAATAGCCAACTTGAACTTGCGATAGCTCAAGCTGAGCAAGCCAACCAGCTTAAAAGTCGCTTTTTAGCAAATATGAGCCATGAGATACGCACTCCACTTACTGCCATTATGGGTTTTACCGAGCAGTTACTAATTAACGATAAAGTGGTTAACGATAAGCAGCATTTAAACACTATTTTAAGAAACTCTAAACACTTATTAGAGCTAATAAACAACATACTCGATTTATCTAAAATAGAAGCAGAAAAGCTTGCAGTAGAGCAGGCGCCACTCAATGTAGTCCAACTAGTTCACGATATTGAATCAATTATTGAACCGCTAGCACGAGAAAAGCAGCTCGCGTTCAGCATTCATTACGAGCTGCCATTACCACGCACTATTTATAGTGATATGACGCGTTTAAAACAAATCTTAATAAATATCGCCAGTAACGCCGTTAAATTTACCGAACAAGGTAAAGTGTCTATTTGTGTGCATTACTTACAAAGTAAGCAACAGCTTGAGTTTGTGGTTAAAGACACAGGTATTGGTATGTCTGAGCACCAAATAGAGCGTATATTTAAGCCTTTTGAACAAGCTGATGCCACCACAACGCGACGTTTTGGAGGCACAGGCTTAGGTTTGTGTATATCTAAAAACTTAGCACAGTTATTAGGTGGCGATGTCACTTTAAAAAGCGAAATTGGTATAGGCAGTCGCTTTGCTATTACCGTTGATTGCCATATTAACGAGCCTAAACAATCATTAGAGCTTTTAACTGAGAAAGCACAGCTTATTCCAGAAAAAGACCCTTTCTTGTCGTTTGCTACTTCTAGTTTTGATGCCAACATATTGGTGGCCGAAGATAATCCAGATAACCAGCTTCTTATAAAGCTTTTATTACAAACCTGGGGGCTTGAGCCTGATATGGCTAATAACGGTGCTCAAGCGGTAGAAATGGCGCTAGTAAATGACTACCAGCTTATTATTATGGATATGCAAATGCCTGTAATGGGTGGCCTTGAAGCAACTAAAATGCTACGCCATGCCGCCTACGATGGGCCTATAATTGCGCTTACCGCCAATGTAATGAACCATGATATAGACACCTATATAGAAGCGGGTTGCGATAAAGCACTCGCAAAACCAATCGATAAGGACGCGCTTGAAAACGTACTGGTAAGCTACTTAAATCTTGAAAAAGATAATCAAAATAAGTGGGATAGCTTACTAAAAAGTGAAAAGTTTCAGCAAATTAATGACAACTACGTGGCTAACCTGCCAAGTTACCTGCAAAAGGTAAACAGCTTAAAGGCGAGTAACGATGCAGAAGCACTTAGAAGCGTAGCCCATAGCCTAAAAGGCAGTGCGGGGTGCTTCAATTTTGATGATATTTACCACAGTGCTGCTTTATTAGAAGAGAACTTACTAAGTAACGATCAAACACAGCGCCCTACTTTGATCATTAATTTAATCAATGCAATAGAGCAAACTATCGCTAAAAGTAAAGAAACAGCTTAAAGCTTACAAAAAGCCTAAGTTAAGCGCCATACCCATTAGTATGGCGTCCTCATAACCATTTTTAGTCACATCATCGCTCGGGTAATAATTTTTACGTACCGACATTTGCGTAAAGCCAGCATGTTCGTAAAGCTTTATTGCACGCGCGTTTGACTCGCGCACTTCTAAAAACAGGTTTTCAGCATTTTCCTGCTCGCCATATTCAATAAACTGGCTAAGTAACTGCCTTGCAATGCCTTTACCTTGCTCACTGGGTGTTACACATATATCCATAAGGGTAAAGTCAGGCCCAGCCTTTTCACCAATATAAAAACCTACTAGGGTGTTTTCATCAAACGCCGCTAAATTAAAGTAACGACCGCCCATGCAAGAGCTCATTGTTTTAAGAGACCAAGGATGAGAGTGACAAGCGGTTTCAATAGCCATTAATTGAGCTATGGCATTTTCGTTTACAGGCTTAAAGTTTATCAAGGTGTGTACTCATTAAAGCCCATAGAGCGCGCTTATCAGAAGCACTGAGCTGTGAAGATGGTAGTGTAAGCTTATCGTCGGTTAACTCTATACCAGCGCCTTTAAAAACATGATTAATTGTTAAAGAAGGTACGCTTAACCGTATATCACTTAATAACGGCTCACTCAGCGTTAAACGTTCAGCGGCGGTGCTTTGCGAAACGTCTGAAGAAGAGTCACTATTTTTTGGGCGATAGTGCCGATTTAGTTCAAGGTTTTCTATACCAAAAATAGCTGCGTAACGTGGATGCATAACAACTCAGTAAATTAAACACGGGAACAATATATGAAGTAATAAAAACGATGTAAAGAAGAAATGGCAGGGGCGGAGAGATTCGAACTCCCAACCGTCGGTTTTGGAGACCGCTGTTCTACCAATTGGAACTACGCCCCTGCAATGTCGACGAATTATAGAGACCTTTTAGAAAAGGTAAAGTAAAAAATTAACTTTTTAGTTCAACTGCCTTTAAATTATACAAAACGCTGAATTAGCAAGCTAAATAGCGTTATAAAAACACTTTACCAGCCCAGCAGAGCCTAGATGTTATGCTGTAAATACTCTCACGGATAATAATTTAGAGCCGAGCATCACGTATTTCATCCGCCCTCACTATTTATGGCGCCTCCTCCCGCCCTAATGCAGCATTTGAGTGCATAAACAAATCAATAACATTAGCAGCATTTATGATACAGTTTAGCGCCTAGGGGATCCGCGCCTTACCACCTAATTGCATATTTCATCATGTATCTTACATACGCGGATCATTAACAATGCAAATATGGAGGAGCTTTACTATTAGCCGTTGCTAGTAGTTCACGCCGTGTTATATGAAGTTTAAATCAAAAAAATACAGTATCGATTCAACCGATTACCAAGTAGGACAAGACAACGTTAGCAAATGGGGCATGGATATTCATACTAATGTATTTTCTGTTTCTATTGGTCTATCTCTACTTTTTATAATTACCCTGCTTGCCCTATCACCTAACGAAGCAAAAGAGGCAATTAACTCAATAAAAAATGCCGCACTAACTAATTTTGACTACGTATTTATGTGGGGTGCCAATATATTACTGCTGTTTGCAGTAGGCATTGCCGCTTCACCACTGGGTAAAATTCGCCTTGGCGGCGATAAAGCAACGACAGACTATTCAACCTTATCGTGGGTATCTATGCTCTTTGCTGCGGGTATGGGTATTGGCCTTATTTTTTGGGGCGTGGCAGAACCGACTGCGTTTTACACCGACTGGTTTGGCACCCCACTCAATGCAGAACCCTTTAGCACACAAGGCCGCGAAATGGCTTTAGGGGCTACAGTATTCCATTGGGGGCTGCACGCTTGGGCAATTTACGGTATGACCGCTTTATGTTTAGCCTATTTTGTTTATAACAAAGGCTTACCGCTTTCTATGCGCTCTGTATTTTATCCGCTTTTAGGAGACCGAGTTTGGGGCAGGTTAGGTGATGTTATCGATGTAATGGCGGTATTAGTAACCCTTTTTGGTCTTGCGACCTCGTTAGGTTTAGGCGGAGCACAAGCCGCCAGTGGTATTAGCCACGTACTGGGCTTTGAAAGCTCCTTATTATTACAACAAGGCATTATTTTATTAATTATGAGCTTGGCTATCCTCTCTATTGTGCGTGGTATGAATGGTGGCGTAAAACTCCTAAGTAATATAAATATGGGCATCGCCTTCGTGTTTTTGGGGTTAGTGTTTATTTTAAACTTTACCACCGTACTTGATTCTGCCTACACGGCCGTACTCGGCTATATTAAAAATATCATGCCACTAAGCTACAGCACAGGCCGAGAAGATACGCAGTGGCTACATGGCTGGACCGTATTCTATTGGGCGTGGTGGGTTGCATACGCACCTTGCTTTGGTATGTTTGTAGCGCGTATTTCAAAAGGGCGTACCATACGTGAGTTTTTAGTGTACGTATTACTTATTCCTACTCTCGTAACTACCGCGTGGATGTCGGTTTTTGGTGGTGTAGCAATTGATCAAATTATAAATAAAGTTGGGGTACTAGGGGCGAATCAAGGCATTACAGATGTAACGCTTAGTTTGTTTTATATGCTAGATGCTTATTCGTTTGGTACGCTGCTTTCGCTTTTAGCTGTGGCGTTAATAATTATCTTTTTTGTCACCACCCTCGACTCTGGCTCTATTGTAATAGATAGCCTTACATCAGGCGGCAAACTAGAAGTACCTATAAAGCAAAAGTTAGTATGGGCCGTTATTGCCAGTATTATTGCTATGTTAATGCTGTGGATTGGCGGCACCGACTCAATTCAAGCGTTGCAATACATTACTATTATCGCCGCCTTACCTTTTACGTTTATTTTACTGCTTGGCAGCGTGAGTTTAGTAAAAGGCATGCTAACTGAGTTACCCCCTAAAACTTAAAAGCTTAGCCTTAAAGTTAGTGCATAAAAAAGCCCGTTTATTAAACGGGCTTTTTAATGTGCAATAATCAGCTCAGTAAATTAAGCTTACTTATTTGGTATTATTCCCACTCTATGGTGGCAGGTGGTTTACCAGAAATATCGTAAACAACGCGTGAAATACCATCAATTTCGTTAATGATACGGTTAGAAACCACACCTAAAAACTCATACGGTAAATGTGACCAACGTGCCGTCATAAAGTCAATCGTTTCAACACAACGCAGTGATACCACCCAGTCGTATTTACGCGCATCGCCCATAACCCCTACCGACTTAACAGGTAAGAATACAGTAAACGCTTGGCTTACTTTATGGTAAAGCTCGGCTTTGTGTAGCTCTTCAATGAAAATAGCATCAGCACGGCGTAGTAAATCACAGTATTCTTTTTTAATTTCACCTAGTACACGTACACCTAAACCTGGTCCTGGGAATGGGTGGCGATAAAGCATGTCGTACGGTAAACCAAGTTCTAAGCCTATTTTACGTACTTCATCTTTAAATAATTCACGCAATGGTTCAACTAAGCCCATTTTCATGTCATCAGGTAAGCCGCCCACATTGTGGTGAGATTTAATTACGTGTGCTTTACCTGTAGCTGATGCTGCAGATTCAATGACGTCTGGGTAAATAGTACCCTGGCCTAACCATTTGGCATTTTTAAGCTTTTTAGCTTGCTCATCAAATACATTGATAAACGTATGGCCTATGGCTTTGCGTTTTTCTTCTGGGTCTGATTTACCAGCTAGGTCAGCTAAAAATTGATCTTCAGCGTCTACTTTAACAATATTTAAGCCAAACTTATTGCCAAACATATCCATCACTTGCTGACCTTCGTTTAAACGAAGTAAACCATTATCAACAAATACACATGTTAGCTTATCGCCAATGGCACGGTGAATAAGCATAGCCACAACAGATGAATCAACACCGCCTGATAAGCCTAATATCACTTCGTCATCGCCAACGGTTTCTTTGATACGCTCAATGGCATCATCAATAATTTTGGCAGGTGTCCATAATTTTTCACAGCCACAAATATCAATTGCAAAACGCTCTAATAAACGTTGTCCTTGATGTGTGTGCGTTACTTCTGGGTGAAATTGTACACCGTAAAAACGCTTTTCTTCATTAGACATAGCTGCATGCGGACACGTTGGTGTTTTAGCTGTGGTGCTAAAACTTGCCGGCACTTCCATTACTTTGTCGCCGTGGCTCATCCACACATCTAAAACGCCGTTGCCGCCATCAGTAATATGATCTTCAATTGCATCAAATAATGCACAGTTACCCACTTTTTCTACCTGTGCATAACCAAACTCTTTTTTATCAGAGCTATGTACACTACCGCCAAGTTGAGCTGCCATGGTTTGCATGCCGTAACAAATGCCCAGTACTGGCACGCCAGCGTTAAACACATATTCAGGTGCACGCGGGCTGTTCTCTAGTGTGGTTGACTCAGGGCCACCAGATAAAATAATACCTTGTGGATTAAACTCGCGAATTTGCTCTTCGGTCACATCCCATGCCCACAGTTCACAATAAACACCAATTTCGCGGATACGACGCGCGATTAATTGAGTGTACTGCGAACCAAAATCTAAAATTAGAATTCGTGAATCGTGAATATCTTTGCTCATGAAGGATCTCGTAAAGTAGATGCTAGATTCCACTAATTTACTTAGTGGCTATAAAAGAGGGCTGGTAATTCCAGCCCCGTAATTTAAACGTGTTGTTTAACCTAAGCGGTAGTTAGGCGCTTCTTTAGTGATTTGCACATCGTGAACGTGCGACTCACCCATACCTGCAGATGTAACACGTACAAACTGAGGTTTTGTATTTAGCTCTTCAATGGTGGCACAACCCGTTAATCCCATTGCGCTACGAAGGCCACCCACTTGCTGATGAATAATCGTTGCAATTGGGCCTTTATAAGCGACGCGACCTTCAATACCTTCAGGTACTAATTTGTCAGCTTGGTTAGATTTTTGGAAGTAACGATCCGACGAACCTTCTTTTTGATCCATCGCACCTAACGAGCCCATACCACGGTACGATTTGTAGTAACGGCCTTGGTAAAGTTCAACTTCGCCTGGCGCTTCTTCAGTACCCGCAAGCATTGAGCCCACCATTACACACGATGCACCCGCAACCAATGCTTTAACAATATCGCCAGAAAAACGAATACCGCCATCAGCAATGACAGGAATGTCACGCCCTTGTAAGCCATCTACCGCATCAGAAATAGCCGTAATTTGTGGTACACCACAACCTGTAACAATACGCGTAGTACAAATTGAACCTGGGCCAATACCTACTTTAACCGCATCAACACCGGCATCAGCAAGAGCAATAGCGCCTTCGGCAGTGGCAACGTTACCGGCAATAATTTGTAAATCTGGGTACGTTTCGCGAGTTTGAGAAACACGGTCAATAACCCCTTGCGAGTGGCCGTGTGACGTATCGATGAGTAAAACATCAACACCCGCCTCTACTAATGCAGCAATTCGCTCATCAGTACCTGCACCAACACCAACAGCAGCGCCCACACGTAAACGCCCTAGCTCGTCTTTACACGCATTGGGTTTGTCTTGCGCCTTTTGGTAATCTTTTACGGTGATCATGCCTTTTAGCTTAAATGCATCATCAACCACTAAGATTTTTTCAATGCGGTGTTCGTGCATTAAACCCAAAATTTCTTCGCGCGACGCGCCTTCTTTAACTGTTACTAGTTTGTCTTTTTTAGTCATAACGCTAGAAACAGGCTGTTCAAGCTTAGTTTCAAAACGCATGTCACGACCGGTAACAATGCCTAGCAGGTTATTTTCGCTATCAGTCACCGGGAAACCCGAGAACCCTTTTTCTTGCGAAAGAAGCGTTGCATCTGCAATGGTTAAATCGGCAGACACAGTAACAGGAAATGACACAATACCTGCTTCGTAGGTTTTAACTTTACGTACGTTTCTCGCTTGTTCTTCAATAGTCATGTTTTTATGGATAAAACCAAGACCACCTTCCTGCGCGAGGGCAATAGCTAAACGAGCTTCTGTAACAGTATCCATAGATGCTGAAATAAGCGGCAAGTTAAGTTTGATACCACGCGTTAAGCGAGTTGAAATATTTGCCGTGTGTGGCAAAACAGTAGAATGACCAGGTACTAAAAGTACGTCATCAAAGGTAAGAGCTTCTTTAGCGATTCTAAGCATTTTGGCAACTTCTCACATGTGGATCTAAGATAAGGAATTGCGGCCAAATTTTAACAGCGTTGCGCGCATTCGTAAATAATATTTCGCAAATATTTATGATAAACTTATCTCATAACTTACCTCATAATAGTTTTAGGTTGTTTTATATGTTTTCGAAGCCTTCGCAAACGGTATACACCGTGTCGCGCCTTAACAAAGAGATTCGTGCAGTTCTTGAGCAGGGCTTTGCATCGCTTGTTCTAACCGGCGAAATTTCCAACTTTATTACCCCTGCTTCTGGGCACTGGTACTTTTCGTTAAAAGATGAAAAAGCACAAATTAAAGCAGCTATGTGGCGCGGCAATAACCGCAGTCAAAGTTATCGCCCCGAAAACGGCGCTCAAGTAACAGTTAGAGCCCGAGTTTCACTTTACGAACCACGCGGCGATTATCAGCTTATTGTTGAACATATGGAACCTGCAGGTGAAGGCCAGCTTAAGCAAGAATTTGATGCATTAAAAATGCGCTTAGCCGCAGAGGGCTTGTTTAGTTCGGCCTATAAAAAACCACTGCCGCAAAATATAAACCGTGTAGGTGTTATAACCTCAGCAACGGGCGCTGCTATAAAAGATATATTAACCGTACTTAAACGCCGCGCACCACAATTAGACGTCATTATTTACCCAGCCATGGTGCAAGGCAAAGAAGCCCATGTGCATTTAGTTAACCAAATACAGTTAGCCAATGCACGCAATGAGGTAGACGTACTTATTTTAGGGCGAGGCGGTGGCTCACTAGAAGATTTATGGTGCTTTAACCATGAACTGCTTGCCCGCGCTATTTACCAAAGTGAATTACCTATAGTGAGCGCAGTAGGCCACGAAATAGATACAACTATAAGCGACTACGTCGCTGATGTTCGTGCAGCAACGCCTTCTGCAGCGGCTGAACTTGTTAGCCCTAACACGCAAGAGCTACATAATAAGGTGGTTGAGCTCATTAACCGGTTAAATAATGCCTTTAAACACAATATGGCCGATAAACGCGCACTAGCAACACAGTTACAGCATCGGCTTAATTTGTGTCATCCGCGCAATCAACTAAACCAAAAAGCGCAGCGATTAGATGAGCTAACTATAGCCTTACAACAAGGCATGCGTAATCGCCTATACCAACAAGAGCGCACGCTTAATAATTTGATCCCGCGTTTAATGCGTCAATCGCCTGATAAAAAGTTATCGCAGGCCAGTCATCAGCTTATGCAGATACAAACCCGACTTGAGCAAGCAATGCAGCACAAGTTGCAACACGCGCAAAATAGCTTAGCGCTGCAAGCGAGTAGGCTCGACTCGGTAAGCCCACTTAATGTTTTAGCGCGCGGTTACAGCATCACCAAATCTCAACAAGGCAAAGTGGTTAAATCGGTTGCACACATTAAAAAAGGTGACGTGCTAATCACAGAGCTGGTCGATGGCGCTATAAAATCGACCGCGTTGTAAAGCCCTCTTGATTAAAGCTCTGTGGCCATAAATAAAGTGAGTTCGGTGTCGCTTGACGTTGAGGTTGTTCTTTTAAATTGCAACCAAAACTCTTGCTTCATTAACTTATCGTTTAGCTCTCGCCATTGGGTGTGATCAAACGAATCGTTATCAGTTGGTGCGGCAAGTTCAAATTTACATACTGTGGTTTTACACGCTGCGCTGACAATCTCAGGGATAGCACTTAAATCAGAGGTAAGTAAAAAATCTTGCAGTGCTGTTTCTGTTTGATAGGCCCACTCTTCGTTGCGTGTTTGCTCATCAAATTGCGCTTGCAAAACGGCTTGTGCATCAGAGGGGTCGCGCAATTGTTGCGCCGCGTTTTTCATCAAGGTTTTTTGCGCTGCTAATTGCTGCTTAAGCTGAGCAACTTGCTCTTCTAGAGGAAGCTCATCAAGCGGTTGTGGGCCTAGGTTAGGCGGATTATCTTTTTGCACTAAAGCAGTGCTTTGCTCAGGGGCAGCTGGCACAACAGGTCTTGTTGTTGCGTCACTACTTTTAGGTGGCTGAACAACAGGGACCTGCTGCTTTGTATTTGCATGTTGTAACTTAGCGGGGTTTGCGTCACTTGAAACCAAATTAAAGTAGCTCCAGGTTAAACCTACACCCGCAATAAATCCTATCCCTAGTGTTAATAAGCTATTTTTGCTCATTTTAATCCCTTTTAAAATTTTTTATTTGTACAAGTTAATATTACAACATAGCGCTGGTGTGTGATTCGTTCTCAGGTTCTTGAGTGGATAAAAAGTTTTGATTCATACTTTGCGCCGGACAGGGGCAATCCGGTCTGCCAATAATTTTAGCTGGTACGCCTACCGCAGTGGTATGTGGCGGTACCGCTGTAAGTACCACAGAACCTGCGCCAATACGTGCGCCCTCGCCTACTTCAATATTACCCAGCACTTTAGCACCTGCGCCAATAAGCACACCGGCTCTAATTTTAGGATGGCGGTCGCCTTGCTCGTTACCCGTACCGCCAAGCGTGACCGATTGCAGTATTGATACGTTATCTTCAATCACTGCGGTTTCACCAATAACAATACCGGTAGCGTGGTCAAACATTATCCCTTTACCAACCTGACACGCAGGGTGAATATCAACCCCAAACACTTCTGAGGTACGGCTTTGAATAAAACGAGCAAGCTCTTTACGGTTTTGCTGCCACAAACAGTTAGCCAAGCGATGCGCCTGAATAGCATGAAACCCTTTTAAGTTTAAAATAACCGTAAGGTAGGTTTCAGCTGCTGGGTCTCTGTCTTTAACGGCTTTAATGTCTTCGGCAACATAGGTAAGCATGCGGTCGCATTTTACAAACGCTTGGTCGAACAACTCACGTATTGTAAAAGCCGATACCACAGCATCTGCCAATTTATTAGCAACAATAAAGCTTAACGCTGAACCCAAACACTCATGATTTAAAATGCATGAATACACATGACTTGCTAAAAGTGGTTCGCGAGTTACAACTTCATTAGCTTCACTACGAAGCTGTTGCCAAATTTCATGACGCATAATACTACACTGCCTTAAATTGATATAAAAAGAGCTTTTTCCCAAGTTTAACGGATTTAAAGCCTAAGGTGTTAACGCCTTAGTTATTTGTTCTGGTTATTAGGTATAACTAAGGGTAAAAAATTATACGAGTGCTAAATCACTCACACATAAAGCATCTTTTCCTTTATCTTTTGCTTTATAAAGTAAATCGTCTGCTTCTTTGATTAAATACGCCGCTGTAAAATCACTACTTGGTGTAATAGTAGTCAACCCTACACTAACAGTGAGGGTTCTGCTGGGTAATGAATGTTTATTTTCAATGTTTAACTGTTTTAGGTTTTCTAAAATATCGTTCAATACTAACAAAGCCTGATCTGAGTTTGTATTTCCATAAACTAGTACAAATTCTTCACCACCAAAACGCGCGCATAAATCACTGGGCCGTTTAGTGTGTTCATTAAGTACTTTAGCCACCATTTTTAAACATGTATCGCCTTGTTGGTGGCCGTAGGTATCATTAAGTAATTTAAAATCATCAATATCAATTATAGCCAGTGAAAGCGGCATACTTAAACGCTGACAGCGATTCCACTCTTGCTCTAAAAAGGTATCAAAAAAGCCTCGGTTAGCAATATCTGTTAAGCCATCAATAGCGGCAAGTTTTTGTACTTGCTCTTCTGCTAATTTTCGCTCGGTAATATTTTGATGACTAATAGCGTAATACGCATTATCTATATGGTTAAACGAGACCACACGCATCATAAACCAACGTTTTTCATCTTCGCTATGACACGGATATTCTAGATAGAAGTCGCCATTAGCACCTGAAATAACTGATTTAATACCGTTAAATGCTTTTAAACCAAAGCTGTCTCCTTTTTGCGCTGCTTTCTCACACTCAGTTAAGTAATTTTGTTGCTCCCACATATCACAGCAGGCACAGTCGTTTTGTTCACCAAAGTTTTGCCAGCTTCTATTGACGTATACTATATCGCCAGCAGAATTAATAACCACTACTTGGTCGGGCGTGGTATCTAATACCAACTTAAAAAACGCTTTATCGTCAATCACGAGCTTTCCATTTTAGCTTTGTTGTTCACCAGTATAATCACTAACAATTTTTTAACAAAATATTCTTACTTTACTTGATTTATCTAAACGCTAGTTACTTAATTTATTAATGTTAAGTAATACACTATATGACAGTTAAGTGAACTATAAAAATTCATAAAATTTATTTTTATATTAATAATCAAGTACTAATGAAGCATGACAGGGCTGCTGTCATGTGCCAAACTAGCTACTGACATACTACTGACGGCGTAAAAAATAAAAACAAACGCTAAATTAGCATCATCAACTCAACAAGGATAACGATGATGAAAAACGATATATTAAATACAAAACGACTTGGTTATAAATTCTACTTTCAAGATGGCGACAACCAAATAGCCTGCTTTGGTAGTTACTTTACTGGTAAAGAAGAAGTGTACATAAACGATGATTTATTCAGTAAAAAACGCACTATTAATTGTGCGAGCACACATTCTTTTGATTTTGAGGGCTCACAGTATCAAGTAAAGTTTGACATGCTTAACATATTCACAGGGCGCCTAGAATGCACACTTTGTAAAGATGCAAAAATCGTTGCAAAACAAGTTCAATCTAGCCTTTCGGACGACCCTAAAAAGGCAGCATTTTTTCTTGCTGGCTGCACATTAGGCGGAGCGGTGTTTGGCTATACAACGGCAACCATTGTTGAACTATTTGTAGGGAAGCTTTAACGTGCAATTAAATCCTACAACAATTAAATCGCTTAGAAGTAAGTTGAATTGGACACAGCAGCAGCTTGCAGATGCCTGCGACGTAAGCTTGCGGACCATTCAACGAGTAGAAAAACAAGGCGCCGCTTCTAAAGAAACCACTATGGCACTATGCGCGGTACTTGAAGTACGCCAAGGCGAGCTAATTAAACTTGATGAACCTGTAAATGACACCGTTAAAAGTACACCAACTAAAAGCTTTTTAGCGGGCGTTGTTATTAGCTCCTTAATAAGCTTTGCTCTAGGCGCAGGTTCAGTGCTTTTAGCGACTAACTAATACCCTACGCTAATTAAATAAAAATGCCCCAGGCTATAAGCACTGGGGCATTTTTTATATATTGAATAAAGCGCTTAAATTACTGAAACACTTTTTCAACGGCCATTACTTCAATATTTTTAGCTGGGATTGCTAATTTGTAATCGGCAATGACTTTATCCTCAGCAACAAGTTCTGCTGGTTTTTCTGTGTTGTAAACCATTGGCGATGTTTGCTCTGACACTAAACGTTTTTTCATGTCTTCGCCGTCACCGGTAATAAACACATACTGCACGTTGTCTGTTTGCAGGTTATCTTTAATCACGCGATTAACATCAGCAAGTGTTAGCTTTTCAAGTTTATTTGTCACGTACTTTACAAACGACTCCGTATTATAAAATTCGCTATCAAGTGCATAGCCTAACTGGCGGTTTTGACTTGCGACAAGCTGCGGTACGTAGTTAATTAAAAAGTTACGTGTTGCTTCAAAGTCTTTTTCGGTTAAACCATTTTTAATGAGCTTATCCAGCTCAAACAATGCAGTACGCGTTGCAAAGTGTGCATCGTTATTAGAGCGCAGCGGGCGTAACCAGATTTGGAATATTTGCTCAGAGCGTCCTAAGTTTGCATCAGGTTTAGTTTGAAACATACCACGCGGGAAGTACTCAATGTAGGCGTAATCACCGTAGTTCATACCCCGTGTTTGACGAATTCGCTCATACAGGTATGAGTTAGAACTACGATGCTCACCAAAGTACGAACGCACAAGCCAAAGGGCGGTCCAATCTTCGCTGCTACGAATAGTATCAATTGGGAAACCAAACGATACCGCGGTAGATTGCGCTGACTTTTCTACAATTGTTGCATGATGACCTTTAAGTTCTGGCGCATCAGGAATACTTAAACGGCTTTGCTCGCCTTTAGGTAAGGTTGCTAAATCGCTCTTAATTTCGGCTTTAAGTGCTTTTGGCACAGCGCCAATTAAACCCAGTGTTAGTTTAGATTGGGTAAGCTCTGTGTTGTAAAATGCTTTTACATCATCAAGCGTTAGCGCTTCTAAATCCGAAATATCGCCGTAGTTGTAGCTTTCGTATGGGTGGCCTTTATAAAGCGTGCTGTAGAGTACTTCTTTACCAAGCTCTTCGTCGTTAGAGGCTTTTAAGCCCGATTTAATACCGTCGATCATTTCTTTTTTAAGGCGTTTAAAGTCATCGTCTCTAAAACCTGGGTTAAGCAGTTGCTCGCTTATAATTGCATACCATGTTTCAGCATTGTCTTTATGTATACGCCCTTGGAACGACAGCATTTCTTTATCTATTTGATAACCGAAACTACCCGCAAGCGGGTAAAGCGCTTTTTGTATCTCTTTGTAACTCGTACTTTGCGAGCCACCTTGAGCAAGCATAGCGGCTGTAAGCGCAGCAACCCCTTTTTTACCTTTAGGGTCTGCGGCAGCCCCTGTATTGAATAAAAAGTTTACGTCAATCAGTGGCGAGCTATTGGTTTTATCAAGCACTTTAAATACTGGCGCTTCAGGCGCTTTATCAAGCTTTGCAACTAACGCGTTTAAGCTTGCTTCCTGCTCAAACCCTGGCGCTTTATCAAGTGCCGACATAGTTACGGTTGTACGCGCGTCATCTACAAAGTATTTATTAGCCACGGCTTTAATATCTTGTGCTGTGATGTTGTCGGCCGATTTATAAAGTTGGTTAATTACCTCTGGATCGCGCTCAAAATGCATGTACCTTGCAAGGGTTGACGCAATTGCTTGTGATGAATCTAAGCCGTTAATAAAGCTGTATTTAAGGTTCGATTTTAAATCACTTAGTTTTTGCTCATCAACAAGTTCGGTACGTGCTTTTGCGTAAGTGCGATTAATAGCATCGCGTGCTTTTGCTAAATCATCTTCATTTTCTACTTTTACAAATACATGCAATAAACCAGGATCTTTTGTTTCTGGATTATAGGTAAACATTTGACTCGCTATTTGTTTTTCAACAACCAGCTCTTGATATAAATCTGAGTTATTTGAAAAATAAAGTTGTGAGATTAAATCAAGCGCGGCTCTATCTTTTTTTGCAGGCTCCCAGGCCGCTCCTTTGTAAGATACAAGCAACCAATGACCAGGCAGACCTTCGTTTTTCTCATGTACATATTTAGGCGCTTGTTGTGCAGGCTCGGCTTTTATATCGGCAACGTAATTGCCTTTTTTCCAGCCACCCCAATGTTTTTTCACCATCACCATCGTGGCTTTAGGGTCTACATCGCCGACAATTACTAGCGATACATATTCTGGCTTATAAAACTTATCAAAAAATTCTTTACCGTACGCCATTTGATCTGGCATGGCTTCAATATCTTCAAAAAAGCCCATGGTGGTATGTTTATAGGTGTGTGTATCAAACGCTTCTTCGCGAACTGCGCTCAATAACTTACGAATTGGGCTGGCGTTATTTTTTAAATACTCCCCTTTAACCGTTAGCGCTTCGGTTCTAAATTGCTCTTCGGTGTAGGTTAAGTTTTGAAAAATATCGGCTTCAATTTCAAGTACTTTATCAAGGTGCTGCTTTGAAAAGTTTAAATGGTAGTTTGTGTAATCATTAGTGGTGTAAGCACGGTTATCTACCCCTGCATTTTTAAAAATGGCAGTGTATTCGTCTTGCGGGAATTTTTTAGAACCTTTAAACATCATGTGCTCAAAAAAGTGAGCAAACCCGGTTTTACCTTCTTTTACTTCATTTCGTGAACCAACCGATACCGGAATTTGCAGCGACACTACATCGGGGTAATCGGTTTTAACAACCATTACACGTAAGCCGTTATCAAGCTCTTCGATTAAGTACTCTTGCGAAAATACACGCTCATCAGCGGCTGTTGTTTGCTGTTGCTGTGCTGCTTGGGTGTTTTCGCTTTGCTGTGTTGCGCAGCCTGTTAGCGCCAGCGATACCGCTAAGCTTGTTGCTAGTAATTTAAATTTCATTGTTGTCCCTTTTTAAATTGAGCAAATTTGTTATTAGATTTAATGCTAATTCATAGTTGATTATGCCCTAAAGCAAATGATTGTAAGAGCTTTGCGACAGTTTTAATGTAAACAACTGTGTCAATTCCCTATTTTAAAAACACTTAAGCATGAAAAACACTCAAGTTAATTGAAAAACTTTCACCAAATAAATCTATCTAGACGTCTAAATGGCTGCTATATTAAATTACATACATTGGACTAAGCTGGAATGAGGATTATGGCTTTATCACTACAAGAAAAAATAGAAGACACCAATCAAGGTGTTTATCTTATTGGTACTACCCCGCCTAAAATTGGTACTGATAAAGTGCAACTAAAAATCATTGCAGAAAAACTACTTGCTCGCTTACACGAAATTGAATACGACGGCGTAATAATTTACGACATTCAAGATGAAAGTAGTCGTACAGATAAAGCACGCCCATTTCCGTTTAAACAAACTGTAGACCCACGTGAATACAGCCACTTACTACGTAATTTATCTGCTCCGGATGTCATTACTTACAAAAGTGTGGCACAGCGTGGTGTAGAAGAGTTTAAAGGCTGGTTGGATGAAACCAAAAACGACTACGATTTAAAAAATGTGGTTTTAGTGGGTAGCCCTTCATCGGTGGGTGATATAAAACTAAGCTTGCCCAATGCCTATAAAACGCTTGCAGAGCAAAGTGATGACTTCTTTTTAGGGGGCGTTACCATAGCAGAGCGCCATGCAAGTAAGCGAAATGAGCACGAGCGCCTTATAGAAAAAACAGCACAAGGGTGTCAGTTTTTTATATCGCAAGCGGTTTACGACGCACAAGCAACGATAGAGCTAATCACAAGTTATGCGCGTACCTGTAAAGCGCAAGGTATTACACCAAAACGAATTATTTTAACGTTTACCCCGTGCGGTGGCGATAAAACCTTAGAGTTTATGCAATGGTTGGGTATCTCAGTGCCAGAGGCCACTAAATGGCGCATGCTTGATGCAGAAAACACCTTAAGTGAATCGGTACGTATTTGCCGAGAAAATCTCGACCTAATACTCAAAAGCTGTGCACACCTTGATGTGCCACTGGGCTTAAATATTGAAAGCTTAACAAACCGTAAAGAAGAAATTGACGCATCAATAAACTTATACCGTTTATTAAAAGCCACGATGGAATTAAACTTAGCCGAAAAACAAATCGCTTAACGCCTCATTCTCCCCGTTTATAGCAAGCCTAATGGCTTGCTTTTTGTTGCTATGTTTAAGTGTATTGCTTTTATTATTATGCTTTTTTAGCCAATTTGTACGCTTGTTTATTTTTATACATTTGATGATCGGCCAAATTTAATAACGTATCAAAGGGTTGCTTTTGTTTATTAGTAAAACTTTCGCCTATGCTGAGTGTCAGCGCGCATACGTTGTTTTCTAATAGTGCGTTTGCATACTCAATTTTTATTTTATCAATAATATGGTTAAGCTTACTTCTATCACTAATTTGCATTACAGCTACAAATTCATCGCCCCCTAAACGCCCTACTATATCAGCCTCTCTTAAATGTGCTTTTAGGGTATTTGCCAAAATGATTAGCGCCTGATCGCCTATATCATGGCCGTAAGTGTCGTTTAGTTTTTTAAAGTCGTTTATATCAATAAACAAGCAACACACATCAAAACCCAAACGCAGTGCTAAATTAAGTTTGTGTTGGGCAAGTAAGCTTAGTGCACGGCGGTTATAAATGTTGGTAAGCGGGTCAAGCATGGCTATTTCGCGCATTTGCTCAAAGCTATAAATAAGGGCTAAATCGTCTTCAATTAAATCACGCAGCTGCTCTATTAGCTCAAAATATTCATCGGTGTAACTGGTTTTTTTTGAATCTTTTAAACACAAGGTGCCAAATACTTCGCCTTCAGGCCAGTGAATTGGCAGGCCAAGGTAGGATTCAACATCATCTTCAATCACCTCTGGCATGGTATTCCACTGCGCATCATTACTGGCATTATTTACATATAAGGTTTTGTTGTTTTCGGCTACATATTTACAAAACAAGGGCGTTTCTGGAGGGAGTATAGGGTTGGTTTCAAAGTGTGAGCCGCCTTCATTTGCTCTAATAACTACGCGATAGCCTTTACTAGTAGCCTGAACTATATAGCCGGAAGGAGCTGAAAAAAGCCCCGTAATCAGATCAATGGTTTTTTGCCATTTATGTAACGATATTTGGCCATCGATACCAGAAAATGCCCATTTATCTGTTTCAAACATAACTATACCTCAGCTATTTAGTCGCCTCAGTATAGCCAAATAAATATGTTTAAGGCTACTTTCTGCGGCGTTTACTTGGTGCTCTTTGCCCCGTAATGCGCTTTTTATCGCGATCTTTACGGGCTTTATTGGTGTTTTTACGGTTATCTTTAGGGGGCTTGTTTAAATCAGGCTCGTAACCTTCTAGCCATTGTGGTGTTAAACGGGTATCAAGTAGTACTTCAATTTCTTCCAGTAACCATTGCTCATCAATACTTACCAGCGACATGGCAAGGCCTTGCTCGCCAGCGCGACCTGTACGGCCAATTCGGTGTACGTAATCTTCTGCTATGTAAGGTAGCTCAAAATTTATTACGTATTTAAGCGCGGGAATATCTAAACCGCGGGCAGCTACATCAGTGGCAACTAATACACGCGTTGAGCCTTCTTTAAAGTTTTGTAATGCACGGTCGCGTGCACCTTGCGATTTATCGCCATGGATAGACTCAGTTTTTAAACCGTCTTTACACATTTCTTTGGCAAGTTTATCGGCCATTTGTTTTGTACGCGTGAATATAAGTACTTGGCGCCAATTTTTCATGCCAATCATGTGTGATACAAGCTCACGCTTTCTATCTTCATCAACTGCGTAAATAACTTGCTCTACTTCCACGGCGGCTGAGTTACGTTTATCAACTTCAATCAGCTCGGGGTTTTTAAGTAGTTTTTTACTCAGCTCAAACACGCTGTCATCAAATGTGGCTGAGAACAATAAGGTTTGGCGATCGCCTGGAATGTGGCGCAAAATACGTTTTATTTCATCAATAAAGCCCATATCCAGCATACGGTCGGCTTCATCAAATACTAACGAATCAACACTTGAAAGCACCACACTGCCTTTAACGATATGATCAAGTAAACGCCCAGGTGTTGCGACTATCACTTGCGCCGTTTTAAGTGCTTTAATTTGCGGGCCAATACTTGCGCCGCCATACGCTAAAGCGCCTTGAATATTACTGCCTTGAGCGTATTTTTCAAAGCTTGCAAATACTTGCTGAGCAAGCTCACGTGTGGGGGTTAAAATAACTACTCGGGCTATACCTGGCTCATCTTTTTTTGGTGTATTTAAAAGCTTATGTAGTAGTGGTAATACAAAGGCGGCTGTTTTACCTGTGCCTGTTTGCGCACTGCCCATTACATCGCTGCCCGCTAATATGTGCGGAATAGTTTTAACCTGAATGGCGGTAGGCGTGGTGTAATTATTTTGCTCAATTGCTGTTAGTAATAACGAATCGAGTTTTAGAGATGAGAACGATGTGGCAGACATAGGCTTAGCTTTAAAATAACAAAGAGCACCATTATACCTGAGCTTTAGCAATAAAAAAGGCGCTATAAATAGCGCCTTTATTTAAAATAAACTTTAAGCCGGTTTTAAGGTGGCTTTTCGCTCATTATAAAACGCGATTAAGTCATCAACCGTTGCTTGGCAGTATGCACGAATACCCGACACTACCATGTGTTTTTCACCAAAACCGACTTTTTCGCCGTTTTCTAATAGGTTAAAGCGCAAGGTAATTTTGCCGCGCTTACCTGTGTACTCAAAACTTGGCTCAGCAAACTCAAGCGTTGGTGCTTGAATATTAATGTTATCAAGGTTAATGATCATCGACTCGTAAATAACCATAGGGCGCGCTGGATTAATCATTACATCTTGCTTGCCCATTAGCGGAATAATTACGTGCGGAAATGCAGCACCAGAAAACTCAACATAGTTTTTTATTAGGCTATTTGTAAGTGTTGGGCACTTGCTGGTTTGACCTTCGCGTTTTACCTTTAAAATTACTTTGTCGCCGTTGGTTACATCAAACTCATCAGCCCCTTGTGGGAAGTTAAGTTTAGTGTTTTCGTCAACCATACCGGCAAAGGTAAATTCCATTCGCTCACTTATACCGTAGCGGTCTAATACTAAAGAAAAAAGTAAGTCTCCTGGCGCGCAAAACTTTTTGGCATCTTTATCATGAAGTGGGTTGTAATCATCGGCAACGCACTTTGCGAAACGACACCCTTGCTCACGAGAGATAGAAACATAGTCAGCATGCTGCTGAAAGTAAGGACTTAACATAGATTGTTCACTGCTTAAACTGCTTATAACCTGCCCATACTACCAGAAAAAATTTAAAGAGAGGTCGAATCACTTACAAATTCATACAATTAACTTAAGGGTAAATATTGCACATACCTGTTTTAGTTAGTAATTTAGGTACCAAACTTAAATAAGGGACTAATTATTATGTTACGTGTTTTTGCAGCAATAAGCGTATTCACTGCTTTAACTGGATGCTCAAACGTGACTTTTCATACCGATATAGATAACGATGTTTTATCTGAGGAAATTGGTACGTACGTTAAAAAACGAGATTTACAACAGTTTTATAGCGACCAAGAAGCACACGAAAGTGGCGCCACACTTTTAGGCCGAATTGAAGGCGAAAGCTGCAATGGAGATGGTAGAGGCAACAGTAGTATAAGCTACAATCGCTCTAAATCAGAGTCTATAGATTTACTTAAAGCAGATGCAATGCGCAGAGGCGGTAACGCCTTTACTATAAATTCTTGTCGCGAAATATCTGTATCGTATTGTGACCTGTCTGTTTTATGCAGCGGACAGGCCTACGACTATTAATAAATTATATATTAAGCGCAAAACTAAGTAGTACGCGCTTTCCTGACTCAATTTTAGAAACGCTGTGCTCGTACTTGTCGGGTCTAAATAGATACACGCGGTTAAACCAATTAATGATGCATTTTGAGCATTTAAAAACCCCACCCGCTTTGGGTTTTACGAGTACAAAATTAAGTTTGTAGTAACGCCCTTGCTGCACGGGGTCTATATGGCTCATTACGCTGTGGTTTGTAGGGTAAGTAACTAGGTTTATTGAAAAGGCATTACTGCTAAATAAAGCTTTGTTTTTTACAGGTGCAATCATGCTGCCTCCTTTTAATTTACATGCAGCATTGTAGCATTTGCTAAAGCGCCACTGCTTGCGCTAAACGATATCAAAACGCGATGACATATAGCCAAACAGCCTGAAACAAAAAAGCCGCGCTTAATTAATAAGCGCGGCTTTTTATAAAGTATGACTAAAGATTATGCACTTGGGTATGTGCGGTACGCACGCTCAATATTTTTAGCCTGCTTTTTAGAAATACCTAAATGAGCAAGTGCAACACGTAAACGCGCACGTGATAAGTCTGAGCCTAAAATTTCCATTGCATCAAGCACTGAGGTAGATGATGTTTTACCCGTGATTGCTACAAATATTGGCTCTAAAAAGTCTTTAATTTTAAGCTCGTGGAATGTAGCAACTTCTTTTGCAATGGCAAAAATAGCTGGCTTATCGAAACTACGTAAACCTTCAAGCTGCCATACAAAAAACTGTAGCGCTTGGCGTATTACGTTTTCGTCAGCTTTGCCCGCTGTTAACAGTGCTGGGTCGTAAGTTGGAATGCCGCCTACAAAGTGGCCTGCTAAGTCAACCATATCCGAAAGCGTATTAATGCGCGTTTTAGCCTCTGGTAATACTTTAGCTAGCATTTCGCCATTAAACTTCCAATCAACAAAGCGCTGTACAAGTTCTTCATCTGTAAGGTTTTCGCGGATCCACATGCCGTTTAACCAGCTTAATTTTTCCACATCAAATACTGGGCCGCCCAGTGATACACGCTTCATGTCGAAGTGTTCAATCATCTCGTTAAGGGTGAATTTTTCACGCTCATCTGGCATTGACCAACCCATACGGCCTAAGTAGTTAAGCACGGCTTCTGGTAGGTAACCCATTTCTTTATAGTAATTAATAGACGTTGGGTTTTTACGCTTAGAAAGCTTTGATTTATCTGGATTGCGTAATAATGGTAAGTGGCCTAATACGGGGGCTTCCCAACCTAAATCTTGGTAAAGTTTTAATAGTTTAGGTGCTGAATTAATCCACTCTTCGCCACGGAAAATATGGCTTATTTGCATGTGGTGGTCATCCACTACGTTTGCTAAAAAGTACGTTGGAAAACCATCGGTTTTTAATAGCACTTGCATGTCTACGTTTTCCCACGGGATTTCAATTTCATCGCGTAGGTAGTCGTTAAACTTAAAGGTGCCTTCGCTAGGTATTTTCATGCGTATAACGTAAGGCTTACCAGCAGCTAAGTTCGCTTTAATTTCATCTTCTGTGAGGTTTAAACCACGACCGTCGTATTTAGGGCGCAGACCTTGTGCCATTTGCTCTTCGCGCATTTGGTCAAGCTCTTCGCTGGTTGCAAAACAATAAAACGCTTTACCTTGCTCAACTAATTGGTGCGCGTATTTTTTGTATAAATCGCTACGCTCAGATTGACGGTAAGGGCCAAATTCGCCGCCTACATCAGGGCCATGATCCCACTCAAGACCTAACCAACGCAGGCTATCCATAATCGCTTGTTCTGACTCTGGCGTGCTACGAACCTGGTCTGTATCTTCAATACGAAGTACAAACTCGCCGCCTTGTTGTTTAGCAAAACAGTAGTTAAATAACGCAATATAAGCGGTGCCAAGATGCGGGTCACCTGTTGGAGATGGGGCAACACGAGTACGGATTGTCATGATAATGTCTCTTTTAATAAGTGAGATAAAAATTAAGGGGGTCGTTTAAGCCGCTACTTTATTTAAGTAAGCAATAATATCGTTAGATTCGTACAGCCACTCTACTTGGCCATTTTTTTCTATACGTAGGCATGGCACTTTAATTTTGCCGCCTTGCTCTAACAGCTCTTGACGAAATTGTTGATTATTTTTTGCATCACGCGTTTCTATTTTTAAGCCTTCGCGCTTAATTGCACGGCGTACTTTTACGCAAAACGGGCATGCTTTAAATTGATAAAGTTTAAATTGTGAGGTTTGCTGATCAAGCTGCGCTTGCACATCGCTTGCACGCTTTTTACTGCGAGGAGTAAATACAAAATTAAAGAATAAAATTATACAACCTAAAAACCAACGAACGAATTTCATGTTTGTGCCTGCCTACAACAATTTAAGGAGCCAGATTTTAGCACAAATTCACAATCAAAAAAGCTCAATACTATTATCGGTGGTCACTTCTTCATTTACCTCAAGCTCGCTATAAGCAGTCACTTTATTACGGCCGCTATTTTTAGAATGATACAGCGCCATGTCGGCTTGGTGCACTATGCTAGATACAGTATCAATACTTGCCAACTCTAAAAAGCCAATGCTAATTGTAAGCTGCCCAACTTGCGGAAAGGGGTACTCAGCAATATTTGAGCGCAAACGGTTAAGTGCTATATGTGCCTGTGCCTCGGTTTTGGTTTGAAATAGTACCGCAAACTCCTCGCCACCATACCTAAATACGTAGTCTTCTAACCTAAAGTTATTTTTTAGCAGGCGCGCCACAAGTAAAATAACCTCATCCCCTATGACATGGCCGTAATTGTCGTTTACGCGTTTAAAGTGATCGATATCTGCAATGGCTAAATACCATCGTCGCTTTTCATTTGTATCATCACGGGGTAATAAAAAGCCTTTGCCTGAGACAATTTCGATCACTTTTTTATCAAAGGTTTGTCTATTTAAAAGCTCAGTTAAGGGGTCTAAACGCGATTTATGCAGTAGCCCTAGCTGGTTGGCATAAATATTTAAAATATGTACGGCGAGCATTGTGGTGGTTTGCGCTAACTCTGTTGTGGTTTCTATTAGTAATATGCCAATTACTTTTCCAAAGTAATACACTGGCACATACGTTGTTACTACACCTAAGGCACGGCTTACTCTTATTTTGTTTTGGGTTACTTTATTAAGCAGCGCTAACGCTTCGTTAGACTCTAATACTTCAAGGCGAGTGTCGCTGTTTATAAGCGTAGGCGGTAATTGCGCACTAAAGTGTTTATTAATATAAATAGCAAAATTTTCAACTTCGAGCAGGTCGCCAATAATCTGTACTAACGACGTATCTAAATCACTTTCTTCTTCTTGCTGAGTTAGATTGATTATCCATTCGTGCCCGCAATTGTTTGCCTTCATTAGTTTACCTAAACTGTTTTAACTTCAATCAGTTTAGACAAAACTATCAACTTTGCTAAATAATTAACCAATACTTTTTAATTAGGGCGCATTCACCTATGTGGATTAAAGTTTGTTTTACTAAGCACTATAAAAAACTAAAGTAAAACTAAGTCGTCTCTGTGTAGCACCACAGCACCACTATCAAAGTCGAGTAGCTCGCCTATTTGCTCTGAGTGGGCACCTTTAATTTTATTTACTTCAACTTGGTTAAAACGCGTTAACCCTCGTGCAATAACATGGTTATTGGCGTCTATTAAATCGATTAAGTCGCCCCGCTCAAAACGGCCAAACGCATTGGTTATGCCTTTGGCTAATAGGCTTGCCCCTTTGTTTTGTAGTGCAGCAATAGCGCCTGCATCAATCATAATTTGGCCGGTACTTTTAGGCCCAGCCATTAGCCACTTTTTACGGCCATCTTTTGGTGCAGTAAGCTTTAAAAACCGCGTACCGGGTAATTGCTCGCTCATACATTTTAAAATAACATTATTGCCAGCGCCTTTTGCAATAATAACCTCAACTCCTGCGCGCCTTGCTACGTCGGCGGCTTGTAGTTTTGTGGCCATACCGCCGGTGCCTAAATTTGTACCGCTACCACCAGCCAGTTGGCGTAATTCATCATTTATATGGGTTACTTCATCAATTAGCTTTGCATCCGTATTGGTTCGCGGATCGCTGGTAAATAAACCTTCTTGGTCGGTAAGCAGTAATAGCTTGTTGGCATTAGCTAAAATAGCCACAAGCGCCGATAAATTATCATTATCGCCTACTTTTATCTCGCTTGTTGCTACTGCATCGTTCTCATTAATAATAGGCACCACATCGTGGCTTAATAACGCATTTAAGGTGTCGCGCGCATTTAAATAGCGTTCGCGGTCATCTACGTCGGCACGGGTAAGTAACATTTGCCCTACGTTTATCCCATACAAGGCAAATAAGCTTTGCCAAATATGTATAAGCTGGCCTTGCCCAACGGCTGCCAACATTTGCTTATCTATTAGGCCGCGGCCACAGGGTTTAATTAGTTGTTCGCGCCCCGCAGCAACTGCGCCACTTGATACTAATATAACTTGGTGGCCTTGCTTTTTTAGTTCGCTACATTGGCGAACCAGCTCAACCATATGGGCTTTGTCTAACTTATCGGTGCCGCCTGTTAGTACACTTGTACCAAGCTTAACAACAATTACCTGTTCCCTACGCATTATTATTTACTATTAAAATTAAAGATAAATAAACTTATACCAGCTCGGTATTTTTGAACAAGTTAAAATTATTCATGCTAGGATCGGCGTTAATTTAATTTGATAAAATTTCATTTATGCCAGCTAGTTTATGCCTAATTATTGCCACCTTTTTATGGGGCAGCTCCTTTATTGCGCTTAAGTATGCTATTGCCGTTTACGACCCTGCATTAGTTATATTCTTACGCATGTTAACCACCTTAGTTTTATCGCTTTGCTTATGGCGTTATGTAATTCGGTTTGAGTATTTAAAAGGCGATTGGAAGTACTTATTAGGTATGTCGCTGGCTGAGCCTTGCTTGTACTTTTTGTTTGAAGGCCACGCAATGGAATACACCTCGGCCTCTCAGGCGGGAGTTATTGTTTCGTGCTTGCCTATTATTGTGGCATTGATGGCGTTTTTTATGCTTAAAGAGTATATCAGTAAAGCCATTGTGATTGGGTTTACTCTATGTATTGGCGGCAGTATTTTACTTACTTTGCTTTCACCCAATACTGATCAAGCCCCTAATCCATTATTGGGTAACTTTTTAGAACTTATGGCCATGGTATGCGCGGCGTTTTACACCATTAGCATTAAACACTTGGCCAATCGTTACTCGCCGTTAACGCTAATTGCTTTACAAGGTATAAGCGGTAGTGTGTTTTTTGCACCGTTTTTGTTTTTTATCGACTTACCAAGCGAAAACCAGCATGACCTAGCCGCCCTTATGAGCATTTTGTATTTAGGCTCGTGCGTCACCCTCGGTGGCTATGGTATGTATAACTATGCAATTGGCAAAGTATCAGTGTTAACTGCTGCGGCTTACTCAAATTTAATTCCTATTTTCACGCTTATTTTATCAGCCATCATTTTGGGTGAAGTGCTCGATTTTTGGCAATGGGTGAGTATATTTATCGTGTTTGCAGGGGTGATGATAAGCCAACGACATCAAGAGCTGGTGGTCGACATACCGCTTAACGAAGCTGGTGATGACCCTATCAACTCAGCCGATACAAGCCATCTTAAATCAGTGCCCGATGCCAACGAGTCAAAAGGGTAACAGGTTAATAAGTAAAGCCCAGGCGTTTGTAAAAACGCCTGTTGGGATTGATGAATAACCTCAATCCCTTTCACTTTATAATGCTGAATTACGCCATTTTGCAACTGCAGCGTAAACGTTTCCCCCACTTTGATGTGTTGTAAAAATGCAAAGTGAGTGTCGTTGTGACCCGCTATTAACGCACCGCCTTGTGCATCGCCAAGCTTTGCCCCCAGCAAAAAGTGGCTTGGTGCAAATGCTAAATTACGGCCACTTGCCCCAGCTAAAACGCTAAGCGTTTTACTGTACTTAGGCCAGCTAAGCTGCGCTGTAACAAAGGTATCGGCGTAAAACCACGGTTTAACGCGAGCGTTTGGCGTAATAAGGGCCTCTTGCCAGGCCTGCTCTATTAATACTTGTGCAAGCCATGCCTTAGCTTGCATATAAGCACCATGAGAAAACAACCCCAACCCAGCGATTAATAAGCCTGCACTTAGCCACTTATTCATTTAAATGCCCGAGTTAATTTTACCGCGCCAAACCCGGCTAACAAAATACAGCCCAGCAGGATGTAAAGTCGGCTTTGTCCATCGGTTTGCGGTAAACGCATAGCTAGCCCGTGTGGCGCTGCGTTTTTAGCTAGTGCAGTTTGCTTTGCAGGCTCTTTAGTTTGAGTGTGTTCAATAGCTATAAAGGCCGTAAACGGGCTAAGTAATTGATGCGTGAGCGCAAGGCCTTGCACCTCATTTTTAACTGTCTGACGGTCATTATACAAAAGCAATGATTTAATTTTTTGGCGCGCCCACAGCTTATCAATCCCTTTTGCGTTTGCGCTATTTTGTGCGCTTAGTTTTATATTCAAGGGGCCTTGAGCGGTTTGCCCATTAAGCGTAATTCGACTCGAATCGTTTAGCTTTATAGCCACCATTATTGGCTCGCCAAAATATAAATCGGGCAAGGGGGAAGGCCAAAAATCTAAACTATTACCACTTTCATCGCTCAGTGCTAAATTAGTGATAGCTGGATGAGCAAGCTTATCAAATAACTGCTGCATTTTAGGCTGCACTTCATGTGTGCTACCTATAAACGTAAACGACCCTTTACCTATATCTGCAGCGCGGCGCATAAAAAAGCTATTAGGTGCACTACCAATACCGACAGTAAATAAACGGCTATCGCCCAATTTACGCTGAATATTTTTAAATAAGGCGTCTTCATTACTTACACTGCCATCCGTTAAAAATACCACTTGGCGTACAAAGCCTTCAAAACGGCTACCATCAAGGACAGCATCAAGGGCACCTTGTATTTCGGTGCCGCCATCCGCCTCTAAGCTATAAATAAAGCGCTCAGCACGGCGCAAATTAAAATCGCTGGCAACGAGGGGGTTATCGCTCATGGGGGTAACCACGTTATCAAAGCCAATAATGTTAAAGCTGTCGTCGTTATCGAGTAAAGAAAGCGCATAAAACAGCGCCTTTTTAGCTTGCTCCATAGATTGCCCGTGCATAGAGCCTGAGGTATCTACAACAAACACCATTTCACGTGGTAGGCGCTGCGTTTGCGTAAAGTGATCTGCAGGTGGCATTAGCATAGCAAGTCCGTATCGGTCGCCGTTTTCAAACTGCTGAGTAAAAAATGCTGCCTGAGCGCTTTCTTTTTGTAGCGGTTTAAACTCCAGTACAAAATCGCGATTTATAGCTTTTTGCTCATTTAAAGCAACCGTATATTGGCCAAATGCTGGGTTATGAATGTCTACGTTATGAAATTTAGAATTTATCTCTACCAGCTCCAGCCCTACGTCTATGTCTATATTTAAGCTAAATTTGCTATCGGGTGCATCATCTTGGCTTTGCTCTGAGCTTTGTATATTGTAAACAGGGTTTAACCAGCCGCTCGGTGCCTGATTTAATACGGTTTTGTCGGTGTTACTTTGCCCAACTTCACCACTAATTGCATGATAGCGCGGCGTAATAGTTGTAGGAAAACGAACCGCAAATGTACCACTGCTGTAATTAATAATTTCTTGATACTCAAGCTCAACAATAACCTGCTCGCCAGGGCCTATATTTGCCACATTAGTAATAAACATATTCGCGCGCTGCTGGCGCACAAGTGCGGCTTGCTTGCCTGCCTTTTTTGCCGCTTGGTATTTTTTTTCGGCCTCCACTTTTTTATCTATTTGACCTTTAATGACCCGCTCACCTATGCGCATCGTCATTGCATGAACGGCGCTTTCATCAGGCAGCGGAAACACATAACGCGCATTTACCGCAAACAGATTATCGTTTTGATAAGTTTGCTTAACGACCACATGGTTAATTAAGCCGGTTAAAGTCATGTTTGCGTCACTTTTTAAAATAATGGCTGGCGCTAAAGGCGCACCGCCACTGTCAAAAAGTTCAAGCTTGGGCGACTGTGCACGGCTATTAAAACTAACCAGAAGCACACTCACTAAGAAAATAAAAATGCTTACTTTAGTAAGCATTTTGGTTGGGTTACTCAACATAAAATCACTCCATCGAACGCTTAACTTTACTCAAATAAAAATGGTTTTAGTTACTTGCCGTTTGGCCATTTACCGGGTTTATTGAGCGAGTAGTCAGTGTTACGCGTCTATCAAAAAAGTTATCTTCAACTGTGTTGCTACTTGCTAATGTATGCTGCTCACCAAAGGCCTGAGCACTTAAACGTGTATGGCTAATACCGTGCTTTATAAGGTAACTTTGCACTGCGTTTACACGTTTTTTAGACAATAAAAGATTCGCTTGCTCATCACCGCGCTGATCGGCAAAACCACTTAAATCTAACGCTAGTTGCGGCTGGTTTTTTAACAGCACCACAAGCTGGTCTAACTGGGCAGCAAAGTGCGGGGCAATAACACTTGAGCCTGTTTTAAATTGTACTGTCATGGCAAGTAAGTTATTTATTTGCGATTGTGTTAGCTGCTCATTTTGATTAGTGAGTACTTCTAACTGTTGCTCAAGCCTATTGTTGTGATTAAGTACGTGCATGTAGTCGCTGGTTTTTTCCTGCATCAGCGTAATCGCGCGCTGTTGCTGGGCTATTTTGTCATCGGCCACTTTTGAATCACCAATTAAGCCCCCGGCAAATGCGCCAATAAAGGCGCCAATTGGCCCACCAACGACACCACCAATAATGGCGCCTGTACCTAAGCCAATGGCGGTTTCCTTGTGTGCTTCTTTAGAAGGGGTGTTAGCGGCTGACGCAAATGAAGGTGTACACACACTGGCTACTAGCGTTAATGCGATTAATGTCTTCTTCATGATGTAATCCTTAAACTTGTTTTAATTTGCGATGTTTTGTTTTGATGGTTGTATTAAAACAGCTACAAGTGGCAACAAAGGGGAGCAAAAATGGCAAAGTACTGAGCAATTGTGGCAAAAAAATGGCAATTGCCTTTTTAACCGTACATAGCTGAAAAACTTCGATATAGTGCGTTTTAAAATAAATAAGGGTGAGTAGAATGAAAAAAATAGCCATCATTGAAGATGAAACCGCCATCCGCGAAAACTATATTGAAATGCTTAGCGCTCAAGGTTACCAGGTAAGTGGTTTTGCAGATCGCGCCAGCGCAGAGAGCGCATTTAAAGACGCCCTACCCGACTTAGCCATTGTTGATATTGGTTTAGGCCACGAAATTGACGGCGGTTTTTTACTTTGCCAAACTTTGCGTACGCTTTCTAAAACACTGCCTATTATTTTTTTAACTGCACGCGATAGCGAAATAGATACCGTATGTGGCCTGCGTATGGGCGCCGATGACTACCTAACAAAAGATATTAGCTTAGCCCACTTGGCTGCGAGAATAGGCGCGCTATTTAGACGCATGGAAGCACTTGAGCAACCCGCCGATGCCAATGCATTAATTACACGCGGCCCGCTTAAACTCGACACCCAGCGCATGCAGGTATTTTGGCAGCAGCAATTGGTTGATTTAACGGTGACCGAATTTTGGATGCTGCACTCCCTTGCGCAGCGCCCAGGCCATGTAAAAAGCCGCAACGATTTAATGAGCGATGCAAAAATTTACGTAGACGACAGTACTATTACCTCACATGTAAAACGCATTCGTAAAAAGTTTATGACACTTGATAGCCACTTTGACTGCATAGATACCGTGTACGGTATGGGCTACAGGTGGGAGCAACGCTAATGTTACGTTTTGGCCTACGCAGTAAATTTATACTTCTGTCGTGCTTTTTGTTTTTACTGCCGTGGCTTGGTTACGAGTACGTATGGGAAATGGAAAAGTTTTTACGCCAAGGCCAAGAAAAAACCCTCGTAGGCACCACACGCGCGCTTGCCACCGCTTTGCACGAGCGCCCAGCACTGTTTGATGAGCAAACCAATTTTTTAGATCAGGTAGTAAAAGGGCGCGACTTATATGCGTACAACCTTAAAAATCCCATTCAACTTGATGGCAAGCTGAGCGACTGGCAAAGCTATCAACCACTTTTTTGGCATTACGATAAACGTTATTTACAAAAAACGCAGCGCAATCACCAAGCCAGTGATTTATCGTTTGATCATATGGTTGGCAAATTTGATAACTATTTATATGCGGTGTTTAAAGTCACTGACGATCATCTTGTATATCGTGCTAAAAATAGTTTAAGCATTACGAATAACGACCATTTAAAAATTGGCCTAAAAAGCCCAGGCGGCGATTTTAATACATACATTATTGCACCACGCCAAGATGGCTGGGTAAATGCGTTTAATGCGAATACCAAAACACCGTTTACAAAAATTCAGGGCTATTTTATGCGTACTGAATCGGGATATAACGTAGAACTGCGCTTTCCCATTAATATGCTGGGTAACAAGCTAGGCTTTGCCGTGGTCGATATCGACACAAAAAAAGCGCCGTTTGATTCTAAAACAATGTCGACTTCTAATTTAAATAACCCCAGCGATTTAGGCTCGGTATTGGTGCCCTCACCCGAAATTAATCGAATTTTAAAAGGTATGGGCCACAGCGGCAGCCGTATTTGGGTGGTTGATAACCATCATCGCGTATTAGCGCAGTCGGGCACAATTCAAAATGCCGATGGCGTATGGGCCGACGGGCTTAAAAACCAGCCGCCTAAAAATGCTTGGCAGCGCTTTGAGCAAACGTATTTACACCCGCTTTATTATAAAATTTTAACTCGCCCCGAAAACGAATTTTTAGATACCCTACACGATGTCGCTTCAATGCAAGGTACGCATTTAGCTAAAGCACTCAAAGGGCAACCAGCGTCGTCTTGGCGGTTAACCCCCGACAGTAAAGCCGTTATTTTATCGGCGGCTTACCCTATTTGGATTGACGACAAAGTCATTGGCGCAGTCATCGCTGAGGAAACCACTAACGGTGTACGCACACTGCGTAATAAATCGCTCGAAAAGCTCTTTAACGTTATTTTAGCGGTGATGCTAATTGGTACTGTGACGTTGTTCTTTTTTGCTTCGCGTATTTCGAGCCGTATTAGACGACTGCGTGATACCGCAGAGCAAGCCATTGACGCCCAAGGGCGCATTACCGGCAGTATAAATTACAGCGACTCAAACGATGAAATTGGCGACCTTTCACGAAGCTTTGCCAATATTGTTGGCCGATTAGGTGGGTACACTAACTATTTAGAAAATATGTCATCGCGGTTATCGCACGAACTACGCACGCCGGTGGCTGTGGTGCGCTCATCACTTGAAAACTTACAAAGCCTGCCACAAAACGAGCTAAGCCAAAAATACTTAGAGCGCGCCAGTGAAGGGGTTGAGCGCTTAGGTAAAATAATAACCACCATGAGCGAAGCCACACGCCTTGAGCAAAGCATTCAAAGCAACGAGAGCGAGCCGTTTGATTTACAAAAGGTCATTAATGGCTGCATGCAAGGCTATCAGCTTACTTACCCTGAACAATTATTTGAGCTTGATGTATGCCAAAACCCTTTACCTATGCAAGGAGCTCCCGAGTTTATAGCTCAGCTACTAGATAAGCTTATTAATAATGCGCTGGAATTTAGTGAAGCCAATACGGCTATAAATGTAGGCCTTAAGCAGAGCGAAAATAAAGCAATATTAACAGTGAGTAATACAGGCCCCGTACTGCCTGAAGGACTAACTGAGCATATTTTTGATTCTATGGTGTCGGTGCGTAGTCAGCAAATGCAGCAACAACCACATTTAGGGTTAGGGCTTTATATTGTAAGGCTAGTATGTGATTACCATAACGGCAGTGTCACTGCGCAAAATAACCAGCGCGGTAATGGCGTGGTATTTAAAGTAACCCTGCCTTTACAAAACTAGGCTGTGCATAAAGTAGCGCCCTGCTGAGTCGCCCTTATTTTTTGCACAGTGATTACAATTTACTACAACTTAAAATGTAACTATTCACTTTTAATTCAGTCGAACAGCCATACCCTGAGCGCTAATTAAGGAGAATAGATCATGAACAACCCACTTGAGCGTGAAGAGATCGAATTTATTTTTGATTTATACAGGCCCCAAGAGCAAGCACCTAGCTTACCTTCAGAGCCTGCCACCTCTACATATAAAAACTTACGACAGCCAGAACAAGTTAAAAACGAAGGCGTGTCTGAATACCTCAGCTAGGGCTTTGCCTATTGCGTTGCTTGCTCGTGTTGTAAAAACGCTTTGATGCAGTTTATTTCTGCCAGCTTTACCTCTTCGCCTATTTCTGGGCCTTTTTTGCCATTTTTTAGTGCAGTTTGCACTACCTGCTTTTTATCCAATTTTTGTAATTCATTAAAAATTGCACGCAGCTTAGCTCCTTGCGGATAGGGCTTATCTACGAGCGTTTCTCCGCGCCCTTGCGCATCACATTGGCATGCCTGGGTAAACGAAATAAAGCGCTCAGGGTGCACTAGAGCATTTAAATTAGTGACAATTAATTTATGAATCGTTTGTGGCCTTAATTGCTCAAGCGTATGGCATAAGGTGTGATTATCGCTGGTGAGTACGCCAATATCGCGAAAGCGGTTAGGCACTTTTAAACGCTCACAAAACTTTTCTACTACGGCTACCCCTTCGCGCTCATGGCCGCGTAAATTACCGCGTTTTTTATAGCTCAGTGCCTTGCCAAAATCATGAGTGAGTGCCGCAAACCGTGTTTCTAAATTAAAGTTTAAATCGGCAGCGCGCCTAAGTACCAACATAGTATGAACAAGCACATCGCCTTCGGGGTGGTGATTGGCAGGTTGCGGTACACCGTCCATTTGCTCTATTTCAGGGAAAATACCTAAACCATGCAGTGCTTGAAAATACAGTTCTGGGTGTTTTTCACCCAGTGCTTTTTCGGTTTCAAGCCATACGCGTTCGGGCACTAAATGATTAAGCTCACCTTTGTTTTTAAGCTCGCGCATTAATGCATACGTACTTGGGTGAATACGCCACTCACTTCCGTAACGCGCCAAAAAACGCGCTATGCGTAATACCCTTACAGGGTCTTCTACAAAGGCCTCTGTGGTATGGCGCAATATTTTATTGTGTAAATCGCTTTGGCCATTAAAAGGGTCAATAACGGTGCCGTTTTCATCAAGCGCCATTGAGTTTATAGTTAAATCGCGCCTTGCAAGGTCTTCCTCGAGCGTAACATGAGGACTGGCGTCTACCACAAAGCCGGTATAGCCTTTACCACTTTTTCGCTCAGTGCGACCCAAGGCGTATTCTTCTTTTGTTTTTGGGTGTAAATAAACCGGAAAATCACTTCCTATAGGCACAAAACCAAGCGACTCCATAGTTTGGGGTGTTTCGCCTATAACAACGTAATCGTTATCTTTTGATGCTATATTAAGGAGCTGGTCGCGTACCGCGCCACCAACAAGGTAAACTTGCTTAAGGTTGTGTTTCACTGTTTATCCTAATCACACTGGGTGGTTATTTGATATTGATCATACCATTAAAATAGCCATTGTTTGCCAAGCTTACATAAGCTCATTACAATAGCGCTTTATTTAAAGCCGCAGCCTTATACTCAATGAAAAATCATTCATCAAAAAAAGAACTTATGCTACTGCCTATATTACTTGTGGTTATTGTAATGTGCGTGGCGGGACACTTTTTACTACAGGCTAACTTTCAAGATAGCAACATGGTTGAATACATGTTGGCAGCGCTACCCTTTGCGATGTTTACCCTAGTTATTGTGGCATTTAAAATGGCGGCTAAAAGCGAAGCCAATGAGCAAAGCGAGCAAGACTCCTAATTAAAGAATATAATACCCAAACCAATCAGGCTTTATTGGCTGAGCATGCCCACTTGGCGTAAGCTTGATATTTAATTGGCTGTCGAGTAAATCTATAGCAAAGCAGTCATCTACATCATGTAAATCATCTTTATGAATATGGCTAAGCCCTGCAAGCAAATCGCTTTTAGCGCGCTGCTTGGCCTCTGCTGGGCTACCGGCAACATACAAGGCAAAGTCGTGTTGCTCAACGTAAGTATCAACGAGTTCTACTTTATAACCGTCTATATGGTTAACTGCCATGTAGCTGTCCATATGCACATTGTTTTTATCGCCCACCCATTGGCTTTTTAGTTTTGAGTAGGTTTGCTCAATGCTTTGACCTACAACAAAGCGAATATCGTGCATTTCTATGTGGCAGCCTTGAATTCGCCCGCCTAAATACACCATAAATAACTGCATTTAATTACCTTACTTTTAAATTACACTAAATTATCGACATCAATATTGTGTTTTTTTATTAATTTATAAAAATCCGAACGATTACGTTTGGCAAGTTTTGCGCCTTCGGCTACGTTACCACCGGCCATTTTAAGGGTATTTATCACATAATCGCGCTCAAACTCTTTTTTGGCATCGTTTAAAGAAAGCGGCTCTGCACTGGCCTCGTTTGAGTTAAGTGCGTTTAACACTAAGTGTGCAGAAATTACCTCGCTGGCGCTTAATGCGACCACTTGCTCTACAACATTTTCTAACTGGCGAATATTCCCAGGCCAGTCGTAACGTACCAGTGCATGCATGGCATCGTTTGCAAAGCGCTTTTCTTTTTGGTTCATACGTTTAGCAATACTTGCGCTAAAGTGTTGGGCAAGCAAGCTTATATCTTCGCGGCGCTCACACAGCGGCGGCAATTTTAAATTAACAACATTTAGTCGGTAGTATAAATCTTCCCTAAATTGTTGATTGCTAATCGCATCGGGTAAATTTTTATGCGTGGCCGATACAATACGCACATCAATAGGAATTTCGTCTTGAAAGCCTACGGGGCGAATCGTTTTTTCTTGTAGTACACGCAGTAACTTAACCTGTAAGTTAAGCGGCATATCGCCAATTTCATCTAAAAATAAGGTGCCGCCTTGCGCTTGCTGAAACAAACCTTGGTGATCTTTCACCGCCCCTGTAAATGCGCCTTTTTTATGGCCAAATAATTCTGACTCTAAAAGCTCCCCTGGCACTGCACCACAGTTAATAGCCACAAAAGGCCCTTCACTTACATGGCTGTGTTGATGAATCGCCTGAGCCAGCAGTTCCTTACCTGTACCGCTAGCACCAGATATAAGCACATTTACTTGGGTTGGCCCCAATAATTTAACTTGCTCGAGCAGGTGTAACATAGCGCCACTGCGCGTGACTATATTACTTTTTTGAGGTGACTCTTCTGCGTTTACGCCATGTATTTCAATGGCTTTGGCTAGGCTATCAAAAAGCTCATCTTTATCTACCGGTTTTGTAATAAACGCAAAAATACCTTGTTTTGTCGCCTCAACCGCATCGGGAATAGAGCCATGCGCTGTCATCATTATTACCGGCAGTGCTGGGTAGCGGCTTTGTAATTGGCGATGTAAGGCCATGCCGTCCATTTCGTCCATACGCAGGTCTGTTATAACTGCATCAAACACGTGGCTTTTAAGAACTTGCAATGCAAGTATGCCGCTTTCACAGGTAGTTACTTCGTACCCTTTAGACTCGATTCTTAGCGCGAGTAATTTAAGTAAACTTGCATCATCATCAACAAGTAATACTTTTGCACCTTGTGCTGTGTGTGTTGCCATGATTACTGCTCCTTCGTGTCTTCGCGTAGTAATAACTGTTGCTCTATGGTGGCTAAAGACGATAACGTTTGCTGCATTTTGTCATTTAACGCCTGCTGCTCTTTTAGCGCATTGATTTGCCGAGTAACATGCTGCTTTTGAAGCCATAAATATTGTTTAATAGGCTCTGGCCAAAAGTAGGCTAAATCGAGTTTTTGCAAGCGTGCCATTACCTCTTCGGGTGCGCTTGAAGTATTAATACACATATATTTAAAAAAGCGTTTTAGCTCTTTTTCACCTAAATAAGTGTGTAGGCTTGGTTTTACTTTAAAACCACCACATTGATTAGCATGCCATGCAACAACACGTGCTGCGCTGGGGTAAACGGGGTCACTTTTAGGACGCTTTTTAGGATTTGGCACCGCATTTTTTGCAGGCGCAACCTCCTGTGACACAGCTGCTGTTTGCGTGTTATTTATTTCACAGCCAGCTAAAATAACCGCACTACTGAGCACACATAAAATAGCTATTAAACGCGTACGCATGCTATTAAACTCCTTGATTAATTAAAGGTATTTTTATTGTAAATAAGCAGCCTTTGGGCTGGTTATGCTCAACACTGAGCTGACCTTGTAACTGCTCAACCGACTCTTTTACTATGGTTAAACCTAGGCCACTGCCTTGCAGCGTAACATCTTTATTATGCTTACCTTGGTAAAATGCGCTGAATATTTGGGTTTTTTCTTGCTCTTTAATACCACAGCCTTCATCGCGCACTTGTATTGTTAGTCGCTTTTGCTCAAGCGCTAAGGTTACATCAACGCTTTGCCCTGTATTTGAAAACTTTAACGCATTAGAAATGAGCTGAATAAGGGTCATTTCTATTAGCTCTGCGGGTAATGCAAGTGTCTGTTTTATTATGCTGTTGTGCCAATTTAAGCGTTGCTGCTTAGCCGTTAAACGGTGCTCAAAATGGCTGTTTATTTTATTTATTAAATTACCAAATTCGACCTCGCTAACACTGTCTTTACTGGTTCTGATAGCGTTATAACTAAGTAAGCTGTCAATCATAGTGCGCAGGCGCACCATTGATTGGCTAATAAGCTCAAGCACAGCTTGCTGCTCTTTTGTAATGGGCCCCACTATTTCATCACGAAGTAAATCGGTGCCCTCGACCATTGAAGCCAACGGCGTTTTAAGCTCATGGGTTACATGACGTAAAAAGGTATCTTTTTGTTGCTCGAGCATATGTAGCTGCTCTTGCACCCATTGTAGTTTTTCGCCCAACTCCACCAGCTCACTGGAACCTTGCACCGCTATTTTTTGCTGCCAGTGGCCTTGCCCTAGTTTATCTATTACCGACGTAAGCCCTTTTAAACGTTTGCTTATGCGCCATAAAAAGCCCCCGCCCACCAGTAAAGTAAGCGGAATAAGCGCCACTAACCAGTTAATAAACGAGCTTTGCAAAGTGCTTAGCTCATTTTGATTATTTTGAATTTGCGCCGCATTTGTATCACGCAACCACACAGTAAGCTCTGCTACTAAATCGCTAATAGGCACGAACAATGCTGCATCTTGTTGGTTGTTTTCAATTAGCGCTTGATGAGTACTTCGTAAGGTTGCTGCTAAGCGGCGCCATTGCATAGTGTATTGCTGAGAGGTACTTTTTTGGCTGAGCGTGTCGATTGTTTGTAAGGAGGATTGCCATTTTTCGTTTATTAGCGTGTCGAGCGACTCGCTTTTTAAAACCCAATTTTGGCGAGTAGCTCGCTCTAGGCTATTTAGCTCTTGCTTTAAAAAATTGAACGACTTAGTAACTTGGTAATTATTACTGACAATAAGCTGGGTAACAGCGAGCTGTTTATTTAACGCATTTAAAAAAACAATCACCACTAAACTAAGTGGCAGTAACGACAGCAGCATGCTAATAATAAACTGACCTATTAAGTTAGGCCGCCAATTGAGCATTGCACGATACTTTTTAGCCAACGTTACAGGCATTATCATTTCCTTTTATTATTTTAAGCGCCCTATTTTAGTTACTTACCTTATACTCTCGCTGAATCAACTTCTATATTTAACCCAATATATCCACCTGTTGCCATTTTGCAACATGCTAACTCATTGATAACTATGTTAAGTACAGAGAGTACGTACCGTCTGTTGCAAAAATAACACACATTTAAGTAAAAAATTCCGACAAACGCTTCATAAAAACCATAAACCACTGATTTTAAATACTTATTTAAATTGGCACTATTTTTGTAATATTGAGTGCAACTTTAATCAATAAGGAAATTAAATGAACAACCGCTTTTTAGTAATTTTACCCATGCTGGCTTTTAGGTTTATGGGCACAGATGCAATAGCTATGGACGTTCAAGCTACATTTAATGAGCTAGATAAAGACAGTAACGGCACACTTAGCGAATCAGAAGCGGGAGAAGATGCCGTACTACACGAAAACTTTTCACAAATAGACACTAACCAAGATGGTCAGTTATCGCTAAGTGAATTCAAAAAGTTTATTCAGTAAATTCATTTAATAAGGAACATGATTATGAAACAACTTATCGCAGCATTTGCATTAATGTTTTTAGCCATTAGCGCCACGGCTTTAGCCTCTTCTGTAAATATTCGCTTTGCTCATTTAGACAAAGATATGGATGGAGCAGTATCACTTGCAGAAGCAAAGCAAGATAAAGAAGTAATGAGGCAATTTGCTGATTTGGATGAAAATGAAGACAAGAAAATTTCTAAAGAAGAGTTTCAAAACTTTAAACCATAATTAAGTTTTACTTAAGCTTTTACCTAGTAAAGTAGGTTTCAAAAGCATTTGCCATAATCCCTGAGGGAATGTGTAAACGGATTTATTGTTGGGAAGTTAAATTATGGCAAGTGCTTTTTTTATTAATCTACAAACACTGTATGTTGGAAGGAAAACCATGAAGTGTGTTTTTTTTAGTGTTATCGCTATTACCATGATCAGTTTTAATGCTGTTGCATTAGATGTTAAACAGCGTTTTGATCACCTTGATGCCAATAAAAGCGGCTTTTTAACTGAAGACGAGTTAGAGCCTCAGCCTCAGCTACTCAGCACCTTTACTCGCTGGGATAAAAACCAAGACAAACAAATCTCGCTTCTTGAGTTTAAAGACTATTTAACCAATAACCTTTACTGAGTAGTATAAATATGAAGACCGTAAGCTATTTAGCGCTTGTTGCGCTGGGCATTTTTAGCGATGTAAGCCTTGGCCAAAGTACAGAAATTGCCGATAAATTTGAAAAGTTTGACCGTAACCAAGATGGCTTTTTAACCCGTTCAGAAACCGCCATTGACCCCGCTCTATGGTCGCGTTTTTCAAGTTATGATAAAGATAAAGACGGCAGACTTACCCTTTCTGAATATGGCCTATACGCCAGTAAGTAACTCTTTTTATATGCGTAAGCGCTAAATTTTTAACAGCCCTTACGCTTTTAAGCTATCTACCTCAACATATTGGTATTCTAAAAGTGAGTTTGCTAGTGTTATTTTACTAACAATAAAAAATAACTAACTTATGCAACTTAAAAAACTTTTCAACCCACTATTGCTTGCTGGTTTATTTGCAAGCTGCACTAGCATCGCTCAAACGCAGGTTATTTATAACGCTAATGGCTATACGCCTTTGTATCAAGGCGGTATACACACATTTTCCACTTTAGTAATTAAAAACGGCAAAGTCGTAAAAACTGGGGATGATACGCTTAAAAACACCTTTCCAGATGCCACACTCATTGATGCCAAAGGCAATACGTTGCTGCCAGGGCTAATTGACGCCCACGGCCATGTGATCGGTCTTGGCGACAACCTATCGCAACTTGATGTGCGTGGTGCTAAGTCGGTTGAGGAAATAACCGCAAAGTTAGAACAATTTGCGAAAAATAAACAAGGCTGGCTATTAGGCCGAGGCTGGAACCAAGAGCTGTGGAGCAACACGCGCTTTCCTACCGCTAAAGACTTAGATAAGGTCGTTAATGACCGCCCAGTGGTGCTTTCGCGCGTTGACAGCCATGCAATTTGGGTTAATAGCAAAGCCTTAGAGCTGGCCGGTATTACCGCAGCCACTCAAGCGCCTGATGGCGGCGAAATCATTAAAGATGAATTTGGTAATCCAACCGGTATTTTTATAGATAAAGCAGAATCGCTAATTACCCAGCATATGAGCGCCCCTTCAAAACAAGCTATAAGCGACTCGTTAGATGCCGCAGGCGCCCATTTACTTAGCTTAGGTATTACCTCTACTCACGATGCCGGTATTGATAAAACCACCTGGGAAGTTTATAAAGCGCGCAGCGAGCAAGGTGATTTACCACTAAGAATTGTCGCGATGCTCAGTGCTGCCAGCCCCGATTTAGAGTACATGCTTAAAGCGGGACGCTACCAAGACGCTGAGTCGTTTATGTCTATTCGCAGTGTAAAAGTGTATGCCGATGGCGCATTAGGCTCGCGCGGGGCTGCACTAATTGATGACTACGCAGATAGAAAAAACCACCACGGCCTGATGCTAGAAACCCAAGCCAAGTTGGAAGAATTATTTACTTTAAGTTTTAAAAATGGTTTTAGCGCGAATACCCATGCAATTGGTGATAAAGCCAATAAAGTGGTGCTGGATGCCTATCAAAATGTGTTTAAGCAAACGGGCGGTATGTTACTGCGAAACCGTATTGAACACGCACAAATTGTCACCCCTGATGACATACCACGTTTTAAAGCACTAAAAATAATTCCATCTATGCAACCTGTGCATGCTACCTCCGATATGCATATGGCTGAGCAGCGCTTAACCGATGATCAGCTACAAGGTGCGTATGCATGGCAAACATTTTTAAAGCAAGGCTCTGTGATTGCTGCAGGCTCTGACTACCCTGTGGAACTAGCAAACCCCTTTGATGGTTTGTATTCTGCTATTACCCGTATGGATCATAATAAGTTGCCTGAAAACGGTTGGCGCGCCGCTGAAGTGCTTAGCCGCGAACAAGCCCTAAGAGCATTTACACTTGGCGGCGCGTATGCAGCGCACCAAGAGTTTAAAATAGGCAGCTTAGAAAACTCAAAGTGGGCAGACTTCATATTAGTAGACAAAGATTACTTTAAAGTTCCTGTCGATGAGATTTATAAAACGCAGGTTTTACAGACTTGGATTGCTGGAAAATTACGCTTTAAAAAAGAATAGCTTACAAAGTAGGCGCTTTTTAAAAATAAATGAATTTATTATGAATATTTACTAAAGTAATTAAAAAGTATGTCGATAACTGGGGGAATTTAAAAACCTCTTATGTTTCAGGAAGAAAACATGTTATCTAAAAAAATATCCCTTACTTTATCGACTCTTTTTACTTTATCACTTTGTGCATGCTCTACTCACCCAGTTTACAATGGCCACGCACCTCATAATAATATTGGCCACCATAACGCACACAGCCGCTATTCAGACGTTCATCAACCACGTGTAAATAACTGGCAGTTTCCTGAAAACAACTACCGCCCTATTAACAGCAGCAAATTACTAAGTAACTACACAGAACAATTGGCAATGAAGCTAATTGAAAATATGAACTACATCAACAGTGGTACCCCTGTTGCAATTACATCTTTTGTGAATTTAGATGACAATTTACAAACCACTAATATATTTGGTAATCATCTAGCTGAAAGCTTTATTACTGAAATGCAGGAGTTTGGTTTGTCTGTGGTTGATTACAAGCACACCGGCGCGGTGCATGTAACCCCATTAGGTGACTTCTCGTTTAGTCGCAACGGTAAAGAAATTAAAGGCTACCCAAATATCGAATACACTTTAACAGGCACTTTAACTTACACTAATCGCGGTGTAATTGTTAATGCTCGTATTATTGGCGCTAAATCTAAAGTGGTGGTTTCATCTGCGAAAGGCTTTATTCCAAGTTTTATCGTTGAGTCACTCTACCCAACACGCAGAACTGATGGTCTTTTATTAGACGCAGTGCTTTAAAATAAAAAAGGGTTAACTTAAACGTTAACCCTTTTTTGAATTTTTAACTTTTGGCTTCTTTTACTTTCGGCTCTCGGTACAATTTTATTAGGTGATACACATTGACCACTGCTAATAAGCCATTGGTAAGCGCTACAGGCACCGCGCCAATAGCTACACCATATACCGTAAATACGATACAGCCAAACATATTATACCAACGCAGCTTGACTACATCGGTCATGGTTAACGATGCAACCAATAAAGCTGATGCAATATAACCTAAATATTCCCAACTCAATTGTTCTCTCCTACCCTTTAGGTTAGCATTACACTAATGCTAACTTGTGGCACTTCTCAGTGTTGCAACGTTTAATACCAATGCGCAATAATACTCAATCATTTTGCGGGGCTAAACGTGTCGCTACCTGCGTTAAAAAATTCTCATTTAGAGCAACTAAATAGCGAATTTTTTGCCTAGCTAGACTACGTTCTCCCAACCTCAAAATAGATCACATAATTAAGCGCATTGGTATAAAATAAAAAAACTAACTTGCTTAAAAACCTTAAAAAGTATATTGGTTGTAGCCAATAGCTTCCTAAATCATTACACGGGAAATGAAGGTATTACGTACTTAGCAAGGCTAAATACAGTAGCAAGTTAGCGTAAATTCTTAGAGCCTTAATAATATCGTCATTAAGGTGTAATAAATAGGACAATTGTCCGAAGAGCATATTGATGTTTCAATACCATTTTTCTAGTTATCTTGTTGAACAACTACTCACTTTTGCAGGGAGTAGTTACCAACAATCAAAAAAAGAAGTGCTGATCCACCAAGATCAACCACTAAGTAAGCTTGTGTTGGTGCGCAGCGGAACTATTTCATTTAGTTATGATGTAGGTAACGGACGCCGCCTATTATTAGGCCAATTAGATTGCAATAATACGCTAATTGGTGAAATAGAAGCGCTTAACAATAATCCCTGTATTTATACAGTGACCTGTTTTAGTGATGTAACTTATAACTTGATAGAGCTTCGTCACTGGCGAGCTTTACTACTCGAAAAGCCAGAGCTTAGCTTGTATACAGCGCAGACTATTGCAGCAAAGTTCCAAGAAAACCAAAAAGTTAATTTAGATAAGCTACTACTACCTTTAAGCTACAACATTGCTAAAGACTGCTTATTACGAGCTGAGAACAATAATCCTACGCTATTGCGCGCATACCCAACCGTTAACGCCGAGGCTGAGCGCTTTGCAACCACTGAGCGAGCTTATCGCCGCGTAGTGACTGAACTGGTCGAAAAAGGCTTAGTACAACGCAGCTCTCACGGGTTAAAAGCGGTCGATACGCAAAGCTTGAGTGATTATGTAGACAGTTTTGCGCAGCTGTAAAACACGCAACCTTTTAAAAATCAATCAGAAAAAAAGGCCCTAAGGGCCTTTTTGTAATATTAATTAGTTAAGCGTTAACTCTGGCCGAAAATACTTACATCAGTGTAGTTTAATTCGCCACTTAGCCCTGTCGCGATTACTTATCTAATAAAATATCTTGGATGTTTACTAAATCAGATTTACCTTCAATGATTTCATCTGGCGTTAAACCCGATAACTCATGCGGGAACACTAACCACTCTTCTGATTCATGAATAAAGTAATCTGGCACCATGTCTACTTTTGAGTTTTTTGGCTTATAGTAAGGGCATGCTACGCGAATATCACGAGGTAGATTTAAACGCATAAGTTCAGAAAGCTTTTCTTTTAATGCAAAAATACTGCGCCCAGAATCAAACACATCATCAACAATAAGCAGTGAGTCACCTGCATTTGCGTTTTCTACAATGTAATGTAAACCGTGTACTTTTATTTCTTTAGATTGCTTGCCAATACCGTAATAAGACGACGTACGCACCGCAATGTGGTCCGTCTCAATGCCTTTATAATCGTAGTATTCTTGCACAGCAATACCAATAGGTGCACCACCTCGCCAAATACCAATAATAAAGTCTGGACGAAAGCCATCTTTATAAACTTGTGCCGCTACGCGGAATGAATCTTCAAGTAGCTGTTGAGCTGTGATGTAGCACTTATCTGACATAGTTTAGAACCCCAGTGGTGAGTATAACATTTGAGTGTAGACGCTTTAGCCAATAATTAAACACCCAAACAGGTATTGGCGAAGGATTTTACCGTAAATAAAAATAAATTGCTTGCCTGCAAATAGCAAAATAGGCACCAATGGGTGCCTATTTTATGTATTAAACGCTTAGTTACGTACTATTAAGCTTTTTCTAACAATGTACGAGCTACTGTACGCATTCCTTGCGTTGTTGCACCGGCTGCCCATTGACTAGTGCTACCCATATTAAATGCAGCAGCTAAATCTATGTGTACCCAACCTTTACCATCGTTTGGTACAAAGCGAGATAAAAAGCCTGCAGCATTTGAAGCGCCGCCGTAACCACCGCCTTTTTGAGCGCGGCTATTTGCCGTATCAGCGTATGGTGATGGGCAGTTTTGCTGGTGCCATTTTTCAAGAGGTAGAGGCCATGCGGCTTCCATTTCTTGCGAGGCAAAGTCTTCTACTTCGCGAACCAGCTCTTTATCAAGGGCAAATAAAGCATTGTACTCCTGACCTACAGCCACTAATGCAGCACCGGTTAGTGTTGCCGCATCAATAATTAGCTCTGCGCCAGTTTCGCCCGCAGCCATGAGGCCATCGGCAAGTACTAAGCGCCCTTCAGCATCGGTGTTAACAATTTCTACCGTAGTACCATTTTTATAGGTTAAAATATCACCTAGTTTGTAAGCATGGCCCGAAATTAAGTTCTCAGCACAGCATAAAAACAGCTTAATACGTTTTTCTATGCCGCGGTTAATGGCAAGCGCTAAACCCGCTGTTACGGTTGCCGCGCCGCCCATGTCGCACTTCATGCCTAGCATACCTTCGCTCGATTTAATTGAGTAACCGCCAGAATCAAACGTGATACCTTTACCTACAAGCGCGGCACTTACCGGCGCGTTTTCATCGCCTGTTGGGTTGTAATCAAGCTCAAGTAAAACGGGTGGACGCTCAGAACCACGGCCTACTGCATGAATACCAATCCATTGCTGCTCTAATAACGCATCACCTTTAATAATTTGGTAACTTACGTGCTCAGGCGCTAACGATTGTATAAATTCTGCGGCTTTTTCGGCAAGGCTCTCAGGGTAAATGTCATCGGCAGTACCGTTAACCATTTCTCTTGCCCACGTAGCTGAGGCTTTTAAATGCGCAAGCTCGTTTAGATCTGATTGTGCGTTATCAACAAACTTAACCCCGTCTAGTGATTTAGGTGTTACAAAGCCTTGATAAAAAGCCCATTGGCTTTCAGTGCACCAAGTATCGCCCGCAAGCTCAACCTGTTTAACACCTTGATTTGCGATTGTCCGCGCTGCTTTTTGAACATTTTTTAATGTTTCTTGTTCAGATAAATGAACCGTGGCACCTTGCTCATTAAAAGATAATGTCGCGTTTTCGCCCCAATGGCTTGGTGCTGCTTGTTCGCTCAGTTGAACAACAAATTTTTCACTCATGTTAGAATACCCTTACACTTAAATGTGCCACCGAGTTTACTATAGTGAGTACAAGTTCCCAACAGCTTGAGATAAATAACATAAACCAGCGTGCTAGCCGCGTTTAGCATTGGAATTTAAATGAAATACACCCCCGTTTTACAGCCCGCCACGTTATTAAAACGCTATAAACGCTTTTTAGCCGACCTAGCACTTAACGATGGAACTGAATTTACCGCCCACTGCGCCAACACCGGTAAAATGACAGGTTGCGCAGAGCCTGGCTTTAATGCGTTTTATTCAACCAGCGATAACAGTAAACGAAAATACCCGCATTCATTAGAGCTTACTCAAAACATCCTCTCACAGTTAATATGTGTTAATACCGCCGTGGCAAATAAAGTGGTTGAAGAGGCTATCAACAACCAAGTTATTACAGAGCTTAACGGCTATGAGCAGCTACAAAGTGAAGTAAAATACGGCAGCGAAAATAGCCGTATCGACTTTTTACTTACCAGTGACAATAAACCCGCTTGCTATGTAGAGGTAAAGTCAGTCACTTTGCTAAGCGAAACCGATCCCCACAGTGGACAAGGCTACTTCCCCGATGCACAAACCGTGCGTGGGCAAAAGCACATTCGCGAATTAATAGAAATGATCGAACAAGGCCACCGAGCAGTATTATTGTTCGCTGTTTTACACCAAGGTATCAATACCGTGAGTGCCGCAAGCCATATAGATAAAAAATACAGCGATTTACTAAACCAGGCGATTAAAAAAGGCGTGGAAGTATACGCTTACAAGGCATCTATTTCGCCAAGTGAAGTAACGCTCAGTGAGAAAGTGGCCTTTAAATAAAAAATTAACTTGCTTTTAAACTTTATGCCCATATAACTAGGCAAGTTTAAATACCGAAATAACGATTAATAAAGCATCAAAATTAAAATATGAGCCTTTTTAGTCAACACACTGGTTGAAGCTAATTCGATTAATTAAAAAATAAATTTGCCTAGGGTATAAGATTCTGCTATTTATACCGCCGGCTAATGCTGAGGCATTAAATTAAGGATTTAGGAGAGAGTTATGCCAGACCAACAAAGACATGGTTTATTGGCTCAAGCCGGTTTAGAACCATACCAAGAAAAGCCGGGCGAAGAGTATATGAATGAAGCACAACGTGCTCATTTTAAAGCGATTTTAGAAGCGTGGCGTAACGACTTACGTAATGAAGTTGACCGCACAAAATCGCATATGCAAGACGAAGCTGCCAACTTTCCTGATCCAGTTGACCGCGCTGCGCAAGAAGAAGAGTTCTCTTTAGAACTTCGTACTCGCGACCGCGAACGTAAACTGATCAAAAAAATTGAAAAAACAATTATCTTAATTAAAGAAGATGATTTTGGCTTTTGTGAGTCATGCGGAATCGAGATTGGTATTCGTCGTTTAGAGGCGCGCCCAACTGCAGATTTATGCGTAGACTGTAAAACCCTTGCAGAAATAAAAGAAAAACAAGCTGGACGCGGTTAATTAAAATTAGTTAACTATGTCTCCTACAGCCGTTACCACGCCAAAGCGTGACTATCGCGGTCGATTTGCACCGTCTCCTTCTGGGCCACTTCATTTTGGCTCACTTGTGGCGGCTGTGGGCAGCTACCTTGATGCTAAAGTAAATCAGGGTAAATGGTTAGTCCGCATTGAAGATATAGACACCACTCGTGTGGTGAAAAATGCCGACGCAGATATTCTAAATACCTTACAAGCCTACGGCCTATATTGGGACGAAACCGTTGTTTATCAAACACAGCGACTATCCCTTTATCAAGAGATAACAAACTCACTGATACAACAACACTGTGTATATGGTTGTCGCTGCTCTCGCAAACAAATAAAAGCTATAGGTGGCATTTACCAAGGTCACTGCAAAGCGCTTAACTTATCAACAGAGCAAGGCGCTCTTCGCCTAAGACAACAGCATCCAACATGCCATTTTAATGATTTAATTCAAGGAAGCATTACTGTTAATAGTGCCTTAGCCCATGAAGATTACATAATAAAGCGCAGTGACGGTTTATTTGCTTATCAGCTAGTGGTGGTTATTGATGACATTGAGCAAGGTATTAACCGTGTAGTGCGTGGCGCCGATTTAATCGAGCCCACAGCACGGCAAATCAGTTTATTTAAACAGCTTAATGCACCCATTCCCCAATACGCGCATTTACCCCTTGCGGTAGCCGAGCCTGGCTTTAAACTCTCTAAACAAAATTACGCGCCTGCTATTAGCACAGACAACCCAAAGCCTGCGCTGATTGATGCATTTGAATTTTTAAATTTACCTGTGCATAGCCAATTGCACGATTTGTCTGTAGAGCAATTAATTGCATGGGCTATTAACGAATTTAGCTTAACTGCAGTGCCCAACATACCCGAAATTCAAATTTCGCAAGGTCAGCACCCAAACAGCACTAAATTTACGCATTTAAGCAAATAAAAATCTTAAAAACGGCTTAATTTCAGTCCATCAACTTAATTTTTATACCGCGCTGGTATATGATAGCCGCCTAAATAGAGGCTATTTACAATACATTTAAAGCACCGCACTATAATACCTAATTTAGGTGCTTTTTTATTGCGATGACCAGCCAATCATCATTTCTGTAGGAGACAGATTATTATTTCCAAGCTTTTTCAATTTTGCAGGCAAATAATCGGCCCAAATGCCGATGTGCAAAGCACTCAAACAAGTGATGAACCGGTTGTTATAACACGCGGTGAACATGGTATTTCACGTAAACAATTTAGCCCAAATGCAATCAAAGTACTTTACCGTTTAAAAGACGGTGGTTACGACGCTTACCTTGTAGGTGGTTGTATTCGCGATATATTGTTAGGTCAACAACCTAAAGACTTTGACGTAGTTACCAATGCCACCCCTGAGCAGGTTAAAAAACTATTTAGAAACTGTCGCCTTATTGGCCGCCGCTTTCGCTTAGCACATATTGTTTTTGGTCGCGAAATTATAGAAGTAGCTACCATGCGTGGGCACCACGAAGCGCAAGAAGCCAAAAACCAAATTAGCCAATCAAGCGAACATGGACAGTTATTGCGTGATAACGTATTTGGTAGCATTGAAGAAGACGCCGAGCGCCGTGATTTTTCTATTAACGCACTGTACTACTCGATTAACGATTTTTGTATATACGATTACGCCAATGGCTTAGCGGCCATTCAAGCAAAACAAATTGAGTTAATTGGCGATCCCGAAACACGCTACCGCGAAGACCCTGTTCGTATGCTGCGTGCGGTACGCTTTGCAACCAAGCTTGATATGAGCATAGCGCCAAAAAGCGAAAAGCCAATTACCGCGCTTGCCAGCCTACTTGATAATATTCCGCCAGCGCGTTTATTCGAAGAAGTTTTAAAGCTGTTTTTAAACGGTAAAGCCGAAGCTAACTATTTAATGCTACGCCAATACGGCTTGTTTAAGTCGTTATTTCCAGTGCTTGATAAAATTTTAGATAAAAACCCCGACGGTTTAGAAGCCGCGTTTATTCAACAAATGTTTCAAAACACTGATAAACGTATTAATGCTGATAAAAAAGTCACCCCTGCGTTTATATTTGCTGCTTTACTGTGGTTTCCGCTGCTTGAGCGCACAACTAAAATTAAACAACAAGAACAGCTGTCTTACTTTGACGCCTTTGCGCAAGCCATGAATAAAGTACTGAGCGAAAATGCCCAGCATATCGCAGTACCAAAACGCTTTACATTAGGCGCTCGCGACATTTGGCATATACAGCAACGTCTAGATAAACGTGCCGGCCAACGTGCTTACAGACTTACCCAGCAACCACGCTTTAAAGCCGCTTACGACTTTTTATTATTACGCGTTGATGCCGGTGAGCAACAACATAGTGAGCTTGCCCAGTGGTGGACCCAGTACTTAAGCCAAGATATAAACGGCCAAAAAGACATGGTCAAGAATCTAGGTCATCAAGGTGGGCCAAAACCACGTAAGCGCTCACGCCGCCGCACCACTAAAAAGCCGTCTGAGTAATTGTATGCAGTGTGTATATTTGGGTTTAGGTGCCAATCTAAACTCACCCAAAGAGCAGCTTGATAACGCCATTTGTGCGCTTAAAAAGCTGCCTCATTGTGAATTTGTAAGTGTATCGCATTACTACGCGAGCAAACCCATGGGGCCACTAGACCAACCCGATTATGTAAATGCCGTAGCGTGTATTAAAACCGCGCTTGAACCAGAGCAATTACTTGATTTAACACAAGCCATAGAGCTTGAACATGGGCGAGTAAGAAAAGCCGAACGTTGGGGGCCACGTACGCTTGATATAGATACCTTATTGTTTGGGCAGCAAATTATTAGTACCCCACGCTTAACGGTGCCTCATTATGGCCTGTGCGAACGTGAGTTTGTAGTTTACCCTTTACTAGAACTTGCCCCAGAACTGATTTTACCTAGCGGCATTGCATTAAAAACTATTGCACAAGATTTACCGCTCAACGACTTACAACAATTACCTCTGTAATTAACCAAGGCTTATGCCTGCGAGGATATTATGTCTAAAATAACCGTTTCTACTTTAAATAAAATGAAAGCAGAAAATAACAAAATCACCGCATTAACCGCATACGATGCTAGTTTTGCTAAGTTATTTCATGATAACGGTGTGGACGTTATTTTAGTTGGCGACTCTTTGGGCATGGTGCTGCAAGGTGGCGACGATACCCTTGGCGTAACCAATCAAGATATAGCCTATCATACCCGTTGCGTACGCGGTGGCAGCCGTGAGCTTTTTGTTATAGCCGATATGCCCTTTATGAGCTATTCAAGCGTTAGCGACACTTGTAAAAATGCAGCAGAGTTAATGCGTGCAGGCGCTAATATGGTAAAACTTGAAGGCGGTGAATGGCTTTACGACAGTATTAAAAGTTTAACGCAGCAAGGTATTCCTGTTTGTGGTCATTTAGGATTAACGCCGCAATCAGTGCACGTATTTGGTGGCTTTAAAATTCAAGGCCGTGAAGACGACAAAGCGCAAAAAATGATTGATGATGCAAAAGCCCTAGAAGCGGCAGGCGCCCAATTATTAGTGCTTGAGTGTATCCCAAGTGCGCTTGCTAAACGTATTACCGATGCCGTCACTATCCCTACTATCGGTATTGGCGCAGGTAATGTAACGGATGGCCAAATACTGGTAATGCACGACTTAGTAGGTATTTCGGCAGGATACATTCCTAAATTTTCTAAAAACTTTTTACTCGAAACCGGCAACATGCCAGATGCAGTTAAAAAATATTGTACAGACGTTAAAAGTGGCGCATTTCCAAGCGCCGAACATGAGTTTAAATAATGCAGTCAATTACTGAAATTAAATCATTACGTAGTCAAATTAAAGCGTGGCGCCAAGCAGGCTTAAGCGTGGCTTTAGTGCCAACCATGGGCAATTTACATCAGGGTCATTTTTCGTTAGTTGAAAAGGCAAAAACAATGGCCGACAAGGTGGTTGTGAGCATTTTTGTTAACCCAATGCAATTTGGTGCCAACGAAGATTTAGATAGCTACCCGCGTACGCTAAACGAAGACAAACAAGGCTTAGCCGACTTAAGCACAGATATAGTGTTTACCCCAAGCGTAGACACCATTTACCCAAATGGGCTTGGTGAGCAGAGCTTTGTAGATGTACCGGGCGTATCTATGGGGTATTGCGGCGGCACGCGCCCAGGACACTTTAAAGGCGTTGCCACGGTAGTCACTAAGTTATTTAATTTAGTACAACCTGATTATGCCTGCTTTGGCGAAAAAGACTTTCAGCAGCTGCAAGTAATTAAAACCATGGTACGCGATTTATCTATTCCAGTTGAAATTGTCGGTGTACCGACCATGCGTGAAGTGTCTGGCTTAGCTATGAGCTCGCGAAATGGCTATTTATCTGCAGAGCAAAAAGCCACGGCTACCGCATTATTTAAAACACTAAACAGCTGCGCTGAGCAGATCAAAGCAGGCAATACCGATTACAAAGCACTTGAGCAAAGCGCACAGCTTAGTTTAGAGCAAGCCGGCTTAAAGCCTGATTATTTTGAGATAGCTCAACGAGATACATTAAAAGCTGCTACACTTGATGATACACAATTAGTTATTTTAGCTGCCGCCTTTTTAGGCAATGTTAGATTAATCGACAACTTACAAGTTGAGATTTAACAAAAGCGCAGTTCAACGTTAAGGATAAGCATGCAAACATTTATTAAAACGAGTGCCCTCGCCCTGTCATTTTCATTGTTAGCAGCTTGCCAAAATCAAGTGAAAAACCCTGAGTTAAACCAATGCGCACAACAAAACTATCAGTGCGAAAATAGTTGCGATCAGCAATCAATTGACAAAGGTTTAAAACAGCAAGTGTGCTCTGCTAAATGTGTAGAAAGCTACAATCAGTGTAAAGAACAAGCTCAAAAGCTGACTGATTTATAATCGCTTTTTAATAAATTAGTCTTTTTACGCTTTAAAATTTTACACACAAAAAAACCGCTCATTGAGCGGTTTTTTTGTAGTTGGGTTTAAATTATAAACCTAACTTTTTAAGCTCTGCTTCTACTAACTTTGCAGAAAGCGGTACGTAACCATCTTTTTCAACGATTTTTTGACCGTCTTTAGAAAGTACCATTTTTAAGAACTCAGCTTCAATTGGTGAAAGCGGCTTATTAGGGTGTTTGTTCACGTAAACGTATAAGAAACGAGAAAGTGGGTATTTACCTTTAGCAACATTATCAAGCGTTGCATCTACGTAGTTAGTGCCTTTTTTAGATAAAGGAACCGTACGTACACCTGATGTTTTGTAACCAATGCCTGAGTAACCAATCGCGTTTAATGAAGATGAGATTGACTGTACAACAGAGGCAGAACCAGGTTGCTCATTTACGTTGTTACGGAAGTCACCTTTACACAGTGCTTTCTTTTTAAAGTAACCGTAAGTACCTGACACAGAGTTACGTCCGTATAATTGAATGTCTTTTGCAGCCCAGTCGCCCGTTAGGCCAACATCGCTCCAGCGGTTAACTTGCTCAGATGCACCACATTTACGTGTAGATGAAAAAATAGCATCTACTTGGTCAATGCGTAAGCCTTCGATTGGGTTATCTTTGTGTACAAAAACTGCTAAGGCATCAATTGCTACGCGTACTTCTGTAGGCTTATAACCGTAACGTTTTTCGAACGCTTCGATTTCTTTTGATTTCATTTTACGGCTCATTGGGCCCATGTTAGAGGTGCCTTCTGTAAGCGCTGGTGGCGCAGTAGACGAACCTGCCGCTTGAATTTGAATATTTACATTTGGGTAAATACGTTTGTACTCTTCAGCCCAAAAAGTCATCATGTTGGCTAAAGTATCAGAACCTACAGATGAAAAGTTACCTGAAACGCCGTTAATTTTTTGATATTCAGGCATTGCCTCGTCAAGAGCAACAGCCTGCGCAGATACTAATGTTGTAACAGCCACACCCATTGCGGCAACTAAGTTTTTAAATTTCATGCGGGGTTCTCCGATTTATTCGTCCCATTTCCTAACTGTCATCTACTGTAAAGCGGGTAGATGACAGTTACATTACCCTTAAATGACACTTTTATGACTTTACTCTTTATTGTTTTTAGCTTGCCAACTTAACAAGCTTATCCTTTGAAAAAGCGAAAGAAAAACACGAACCTTTCCCAAGCTCACTGGTTATATTTAATTGACTATCATGACGTGTTAGCACATGTTTTGTAATTGCTAAGCCTAAACCTGAACCGCCAGTTGTGCGGCTCCTTGCTTTATCTACGCGGTAAAAGCGCTCGGTTAGACGATTTATATGCTCTGGTGCAATGCCATCACCATTATCATTCACACTAAAGTGCGCATACCCTTCTTTGCGCTGCCAGGTGACAATAATTTTTCCGCCTGCTTTAGTGTAATGTATAGCGTTAAACACTAAATTAGAAAACGCACTGCGTAGTTCATCTTCTGCGCCTTTAATATCAAGCTGATTATCTATATTAAAAATAAGCTCATGGCCTTTATCTTGGTTTATGGATTGCGCTTCGGTTTTAATATAATTGAGCATTTGCGGTACATTAATGGCTTTATCGTTATCTTGTCTACGCGATCCTTCAATACGCGAAAGAGATAAAAGCTGATTGACTAAGCTATCCATACGCTTACATTGCTCAAGCATGGTATTTTGGGCTTTATTCCACATTGCAGGCGGTGGCATCATATCGCCATCCATCATTTCAAGATAGCCAGTAACGACCGTTAGCGGCGTACGCAGCTCATGCGATACGTTAGCAACAAAGTCTTTACGCATTTGCTCTAGCTGTTTTAGGCGTGTTACATCACGTACGACCACCATAAGCTGTGTGTTGGCATACGGCATTACCCTAAACTCAAGCACTTGATCAACAATATGCCCGTTATCAAGCTCAAGTGGCTCTTCAAATTCACCGCGCAACATGTACTTGGCAAATTTAGGTTCGCGTATTAGGTTATCAAGTCGCTGGCCATGATCGGTTGGCCATTGCAGCCCCAATACCTTAAGTGCAAGTTGGTTACACCACACAATGCTTAAATCACTTTGCAGCACCACTACGGCATCGGGTACAGCTTCAGCGCCATCGCGAAAGCGACGAATTAAATCAGCCAGTTCATTGCGCTTTTTACGATTACGATGCTGTAAATGATAAATGCCTTCAAATACTTGTTCCCACGCACCTTCGCCCTCTGGCGGGTTAAAGCTACGTTGATTTAAAAGCCAATCACTTAAGCGATAAAGTTGATGATAATGCCAAACTAAAAGAGAAGATGTGCCTAAAAATAAAAGCAAAAATGGTGCGCCTACAAGCACACCAACAAGTAATAGGGGTAAAAAATAGATAAACAGACGTTTTATTAACGCCTGTTTATTAATAACTCGATACATACACTCACTTTACCTTTGAGTAGTAATTTATGCGCACTCTCGCTCTAGCTGCGCTACCTTATAATTTACTAGAAAAACGATAACCAGCTCCGCGTACTGTTTGTACTAAGCGATCGTGCCCCAACGGTGCAATCGCCTTGCGTAAGCGGCGTATATGCACATCAACTGTGCGATCTTCTACGTACACATTTGTTCCCCACACATGATCTAGCAGCTGCTCGCGACTATAAACACGCTCTGGATGAGTCATAAAAAAGTGTAATAATCTAAATTCGGTCGGCCCCATATCAAGCTCGCTTCCCTCTGAGGTAACGCGATGCGATATTGGGTCTAAACGCAAGCCATGTACTTCAATGGCTTCTTCTAATGAGGTAGGTGATACGCGGCGAATAACCGCTTTAATACGTGCCATCAGCTCTTTAGGAGAAAAAGGTTTAGTGACATAGTCATCTGCACCCACTTCTAGTCCGCGTACTTTGTCTTCTTCTTCGCCGCGGGCTGTAAGCATAATAATTGGTATTTGGCGTGTATATTCACTTTGCTTAAATTGCTTTGCTATTTGAATACCGCTACCACCGGGTAACATCCAATCGAGTAAAACCATATCTGGGTAGGGTTCAACCATAGCTGCAATCGCAGAATCGTAATCTTCTGCTTCAATTGCTTGAAATCCATTTTGCTCTAAAACAAAAACTAACATCTCTCTGATAGGAGCTTCATCATCTACGACTAGTACTTTACGTGACATTCCAAATTATCTCTTACGCTATCGAATTAGTTTTCATTATTATGACTAAGTATGACATTTTTATGAAAGTGTAACGTGTAAATTAAAAACCTGGTAAAAAAAACACAAAATACTGACAGAAAAGTCGCATTAACATCATATTTTTAAAACTATTTTGCAAATTACGGTTAATCAAAACATATTTATAAAAAGTGACCGTTTTATTACTGGGTAGATAATAATGGCGGGATCATTACTTTACTAACATAGCAGCAAAACCACATACGAAACTGAGTTTACACGAGGGCCTGTTGACCTTTCAGGATTATAATTTGTTTAATCTAGGGGCTATTTAATCGTGGCGCGAGGTTTGTAACCTAGTGGGCTAAGTAAAAACCGAGTAACAAAGAGTAAATTTTCCCTAGGCAGAACCCTTCGGGCAGCGCCTGTTTGGCATTTATACGACGTTAGCGCCTATTTATGGGGAATAACCACACTACACAGGCTCTTCCTTGCCTAAATACCAAATAGACTGCTGCAAATTTAACCTCGAAAGATAAACAGGCCCTAAGACACATCATTGCGTGGTTAAAAATAGATCTGTTTTTTACTAAGTAGCCTAGAAAGGATCAGGTTTTTACTAAGCTGATCGGATTTGGGATCATGGTTATACTTAGTCAAATAACTAACTAGCTGATCTATTGTATAAATAAAATACGATCTGATTAACTGAACGCCAAAGTTAGCGTAAATCTATGCACTAGTTAGTAAATGAATGATCCAAAAACTGCGTGGTTAGTAAAACCGTGATCCCATTTTACTGTGTGGGTATAACAGTGATCCCGTGCTTTATGGTATAAAAAAACCAGCTAGATCACGCCAGCTGGTTTTTATTACACTATGACTTAGTCAAAGATCGTTATCTAATTTTTGGGTCTAGCTCGCCGCTTAAGTATTTAAGGTGCATGTCGTCCAATGAAATTGGCTTAATTTTACTCGCTTGCCCAGCAGTACCAAATGAATTGTAACGTGCTACACAAATCTCCGTCATCGCCTTGGTTGCTTCAGCTAAGTACTTACGCGGATCGAAGTTAGAAGGGTTAAGCGCTAAATGACGACGAATAGCACCGGTAGAGGCTAAACGTAAGTCAGTATCAATATTCACTTTACGTACACCGTATTTGATCCCTTCTACAATTTGCTCAACTGGCACACCGTAAGTTTCAGGAATTTCGCCACCGTATTGATTTATGATCTCTAACCACTCTTGTGGTACCGACGACGATCCGTGCATTACTAAGTGCGTGTTGGGGATACGTGCGTGAATTTCTTTAATACGATCAATTGCTAAAATGTCATCTGTTGGCGGGCGCGTAAATTTATAAGCGCCATGCGATGTACCACACGCAATAGCCAGCGCATCAACATGGGTTTTATTTACAAAGTCAGCAGCTTCTTCTGGATCGGTAAGCATTTGGTCAGTAGTTAGTTTACCTTCTGCGCCTACACCATCTTCTTCGCCCGCTTCTCCGGTTTCAAGTGAGCCAAGTACACCTAACTCGCCTTCAACCGATACACCACAGGCATGCGCCATAGCTACGGTTTCGCGTGTTACATCTACATTGTATTCATAGCTTGATGGGGTTTTTCCGTCTGTCATTAGTGAGCCATCCATCATAACTGATGAAAAGCCAAGTTGAATTGAGCGTTGGCAAACACCGGGTGAGGTGCCGTGATCTTGATGCATTACGACTGGAATATGCGGCCATTCTTCAACGGCTGCTAAAATCATGTGACGGATAAATGGAGCACCAGCGTAAGCACGTGCGCCTGCTGATCCTTGAACAATTACTGGGCTGTTTGTTTTGTCAGCCGCTTCCATTATTGCACGCATTTGCTCTTGGTTATTCACGTTAAAGGCTGGAACGCCGTAACCGTGTTCAGCTGCATGATCTAAAAGTTGTCGCATACTGATTAAAGCCATTGGGTATTCTCCAATTTATCGACAGCAGTCTCCTGCCATCTAGTTTGAACGGATGTGTTAATTTGACGCAATCACTGCGTCACGAACCATCGCAACTAAAACTGCAAAGTTTCGTCTTAATTAACTATTAAATAAGGGTGAGAGGTATTTAATAATTAATCGTTGGTGAGGGTTTCCCCTCACCTAATGCGGCTAAATAATTAATTATTTATTTAGCGCGCGACTCTAGCATTTCTACTGCTGGAAGTTTTTTGCCTTCTAAAAACTCTAAGAACGCACCACCACCGGTAGAAATGTAAGATACTTTATCGGCAATGCCGTATTTATCAATTGCCGCTAAAGTGTCACCACCGCCTGCAATCGAAAACGCATTAGAATTAGCAATGGCTTGTGCAATAGCACGTGTGCCATTACCAAACTGATCAAACTCAAATACGCCAACTGGGCCATTCCAAACTACAGTGCCGGCGTTTGCTATAATTTTAGCTAGCTGGTTAGCTGTGTCTGGGCCAATATCAAAAATCATGTCTTCGCTGGTTACTTCGCTTACATCTTTAAGCGTAGCAACTGCAGAGTCTGAAAATTCATTACCTACTACAACATCAGTCGGTACCGGAATTTCGCCATCGTTTGCTTTAGCTGCTGCACACAAGCGGTTTGCTTCATCCATTAAATCAACTTCATAAAGTGATTTACCAACCGGGTGACCCGCAGCTGCAATAAAGGTATTAGCAATGCCGCCACCAGTTACAAGCTGATCAACAATTGTAGAAAGCGATTCTAAAACGGTTAATTTAGTTGATACTTTAGAGCCACCAACAATAGCAACTAATGGGCGAGCTGGGTTATCTAGTGCTTTGCCTAGTGCTTCAAGTTCTGCTGATAACAACGGACCAGCACAGGCTACATCGGCAAATAAGCCAACGCCATGCGTAGAGGCCTGCGCACGGTGAGCGGTACCAAATGCATCCATCACATACACATCACACAGTGCAGCAAGTTGTTTAGATAAGGCTTCGTCGTTTTTCTTCTCGCCTTTATTAAATCGTACGTTTTCAAATACAACCACTTCGTTATCGGCAACTTCAACACCGTTTAGGTAGTCTTTTTCAAGGCGTACATTTTGCTCAAGTGCATCGTTTAAGTAATCGGCTACAGGGGCAAGTGAAAATTCGTCATCGTACTCGCCTTCTGTTGGACGGCCAAGGTGCGACATAACCATTACTTTAGCGCCTTTTTCTAGGGCTAGCTTAATAGTAGGCAGTGCAGCACGAATACGCGCATCTGAGGTCACTTTACCTGCTTTAACTGGTACATTTAAATCTTCACGAATTAATACGCGCTTGCCGTTTAAATCTAAATCTGCCATTTTTATGACCGACATAACATCTCCTTAGTTAACGATACTTGAACCTGAAAAATAAATTTTTAAATTATTATAAAATGCTTACTTAGCCATCATCGCACGTGCTGTATCTAGCATGCGATTGGCAAAACCCCATTCATTATCACACCAGACAAGTAACTTTATCAGGCGTTTGTGACTAACACGTGTCTGCGTGCCATCAATAATACAAGAATGTGGGTCGTGATTAAAATCAACCGATACCAAAGGCTCTTCGGTGTAACTTAAAATACCTTCTAAGCGGTCTTTTGCTTGGGCTTTAAGAGCCGTATTTACCGCGTTTAAATCTACATCGGCATTTACTGTAACACTTAAATCCATTGCCGTTACGTTAATTGTCGGCACGCGAACCGCAATGGCTTCAAAGCGCCCTTCAAATTTGGGTAAAATGCGGTCTATTCCGCGTGCAAGCTTTGTATCTACCGGAATAATAGACTGACTTGCAGCGCGGGTACGGCGTAAATCATGATGGTACGCATCAATCACTTGCTGATCGTTCATCGACGCGTGAATAGTGGTAATAGCACCCGACTCAATGCCAAACGCATCATCTAGCACTTTAATAACAGGCACCACACAGTTTGTAGTACACGAGCCGTTAGATACAATAGTGTGCTCGCGCTTGAGCTCATCGTCGTTAATGCCATACACAATGGTGGCATCTACATCGTTATCAGCTGGGTGCGAAAATAACACCTTTTTAGCACCCGCAGTAATGTGTAATTGTGCATGCTCGCGCGAGTGATAAACACCGGTACATTCCAGCACAACATCTACATCTAGGGTTTGCCAAGGTAATTCTACTGGGTTTTCTTCACAAAATAGTGCAATGGTATCGCCTGCAACGCTAATGGTGTCTTCACCAAGTTTTACAGGAAAAGAAAAACGACCGTGGGATGTGTCGTATTTTAATAAATGAGCAATAGCTTCAGGGTCAGCAAGTTCGTTAATCGCAACAATTTTTATCTCGTCGCTCAAACCTGACTCGTACAACGCGCGGACAATATTTCGACCAATACGACCAAAACCATTTATTGCAAGTTTGATTGCCATGAAATATAAAATCCACTCTCTTTACGTGCAGACAAAGGCATCAATGCCTTTTAGATGGCTGTATTGTAATCGACCTTGAACATTTTTATAAGAGGGAGCGATTAGAAACTTTAAATTAACCCAAAAGTAGCTAATTAACTTGGCTACTTTTGGGTATAAAGCAAGCTTACTTTATTGCTTACTACAGTGCTTTTAAAGCATTAATTATATCTTCTGGCTCTGAGCGTGTGCGGTAATCAACATCGACATAGCGCCACGTCACTTTACCTTCGCTATTTAAAACAAACGTGGCAGGGATCGGTAAAATGCTGCCATTGCCGTTATTAAGCGACTCCAAATCAAGACCGCGGTCTACACGCATATGCTCAAGTAAAAATTCAGGAACTTGCCACGCTACGCCATAGCTTGCTGCAACATCCGCATTTTGGTCACTCAGCACAACAAAATCCATATTACGTATGTCGTTTTCGCTCATTGATCCATCAGGCGCTTGTGGGCTAATAGCCACCAGCTGTGCACCTAATGCGTGAATTTCAGGTAAGCGTGATTGAAGCGCCTTTAGCTGTAAATTACAATAAGGGCACCAACTACCACGATAAAAAGTGATAACCACAGGCCCTTTTGCAAGTAGCTCATCTAATAAAACTTGCTCACCGTGTTGGTTAGGCAGTTCAAAGCGTGGGGCTTTTTGGTCTAAATTAAGTGCATTTGCCCCCTCTTGAAACGCTTTTGCCTGCGCAATGGTTTCATCAACGCCTTTCATAAAGTCAGGATTACCCTTTCGCCCTGCTGCTACTTTAGCCTCTGTTTGTGCTTTTAGTGTGTTGCTTTCATCGCTCATAGTATGGCTACCTTCCAATTAATCAAAACATAAAGCTAGCTTACAGTACGACGATATATTTGGAATGAAAATTTTAACTTAATCATCTACTTCTAAATCAAACACCACATTTATAGATGATTTAAAGCTTATTGTTGCCTGTAAATCGTTACTACGTATTTGAGGAAAAGAATTATTGTCTTGCTGCGCCCTGTGCATTTTGGTTATGGCTGTACTAAAACCACTGTCATAGTTGTTTTTAGTTGAGCGAATAGTGCGTACTTCACCTACTTTTGCATTGAATGAATCGGCAAGTAAATCCGCTTTTATTTTTGCATCTTCAATTGCTAGCTGTGTGACTTGCGCTTGTAATTGCTCAGACTTTGAAGATAAAAACGCAATATTTTGAATGGCATTTACTTCTTGCTTCAATAAAAAATTGATTAAATCGCTCACACGCTCAATATTGTTTAGCGTTACTTCAAACGTTCTTATCGCTGCGTATTCGCTAAAGGCCTGATGCCCTGTTTCAATATAATCCATCCCTGTTTTTTCAATTTTAAGGTTTGAGGCAACTAGGTCATCGGCACTTATTTCAAATTGATTGAGCCCATCTATTAATAACTTCACTTTATTCTCAAGGGTGTTATTGGCGGCTTTTGGCTCATTTTTAACACTATTCACCTTAAATAGTATTTTAGCCATGTCAGGCTCAACTAATACCTCAGCTGTGCCTTGCACTGAGATATGACGATTGCCAGGTAAGCTCGAATTAGCAAAAGCGATAACAGGGAATAAGGTTAAAAAAACAGTGGTAATGAGTTTCATGTCGTTCCTTGAGGTAATTAGTTAAATAATGCTCATGTAACCGTACCTATAAAAATACACGTAAAATAAAAGTAAAAATACCCATTATTGTAGGCAGGAGTTTACCTCGCGTGGCATAAAATCGCGCTTACAGCCAGCCTACGTTAACTCACCAATTTTTAGCTCTTTACCGCGGTTTATTTGGTAGCACTGCGCTAGCAATAATTCGGCGGTGGCTTGTGCGTCTGTCAGTGCGTTATGACAATGATAGCGTGGTAACTCATAACGTTTGCGACACGCACTTAGGGTTAAATCATCTTGTTTTATTTCTGCTCCTTGACAAATAAGGCGTTTTTTTTCTATGTGTAGGGTGTCAAGTATTAGCTTTGGTTGCGCACTTATATTAGCGTTTTTAAGGGCTGCTTTTAAAAAGCCCCAATCGAGTATCGCGTTATGAAACACCAAAATATGGTCACTAAAATGACGGCTTAACTGCATTAATATACTTTCTAAGCTTTGCCCTTTAGCCACAGTGTCGTCAATAATGCCGTGAAAAATAGGGCTTTGATCTAGGCTTTTTACATCCTTGTTTATTAAATGCTGCGACTCGCTCATTTTTATACATTGGTTGTCTATTTTAACCCAAGCCACCGATACAATTTCATGCTGGTTTACATAAAGCCCAGTAAGCTCTAAATCAATCACTAAATAGCGTTGCGTTAACGCGTTTTGACTTAATAAATTTCGCCTTTTTATATACTTACTGAGCCATTTTTTTACCACAGCGCTTACCTCCTGTTACAAACTGCCACGGGCAAATTTAAATGCGGCGGCTTGCTGGGCTTGTTTTACTAAGTAAAAGGCTTCTTTTAATTGGTGGCGTTCAAGTGAGGTAAGTTTATCAGGGTTTATGCAGTTACTTGGTAAACCCTCTTCGTTTATTTGCGTGCTAAAGCGTAGCTGAGTTAAAAATCGCCAGCAATCTTTTAAGTTATATATGTCGTCTTTATTTAATAGTTTATGTTTAAGTAGAGCATCTAGGCGCTCTTGTGTGTTAGCCCGTTTTATACCGGCTTTTAACGCATATAAACGCACTATGTCGTTAATAATAACCACGCCACGTTTTTTTAAATCTATGTACTTATGGTTGTTGTCGCTTTTTTGCGTTTTAAGCTTATTAAATAAACCTATAGGCACTGAGCTGGCTCTTATATCGGTTGCCATAGCAGCATAAAATAACTCATCGCGCGATATTCTATTTAGCTGCTCGCAAAAACCACTATACAAAGCGTTTGAGCCTTCAATAAAGCGCAAATCAAAAAATATTTTACAGTTAAGCATGGCACTTGGGGTTGGGCTTTTTATCCATTTAAAAAAGCGCTCACACCACTGACTTACACTCATTCTGCACTCATCACTGCTGGCCATTATATTACCTGGGCAACGTCTAATTCCGCACTCTACTAGCTGTTCACAAACAAACTCCCCCATGTGTTTAAAGTAAGCTTGATGCTCGTCGCTTAAGTCATCGGGCAGTAGTAAGCCGTTGTCTTGATCTGAGTGTAGGGTTTGCTCTTCCCTTGCTTGTGAGCCAAAGCAAATAAAACAAAAACTGGTGGGGGCAGCACCGTTTTCTTCTTGAAATAAGTGAATAAGGCGCGAGGTTAACGCATCGGTTAAGCCGCTGAGTAATTTACCAATTAACGATATGTCTTCTATGTTGTATGAAAAGCTGCGCAGTAACTCAGGAATTTCGCCCGCATAACGTTTTAAGTCCGTAATGCTATGCGCTTTATAAATGCGGCCAATAAGCTGCACTGGGTCACTTTTTTGCTGGCGCAGTAAATCGGTACTAGTAAGCATGCCCAATGGTTTATGATTTTCGTCGAGCACGGGTAAATGATGAATATTATATTTAAGCATTAAATGCAACGCAGAAAACACGCGATTGTTTTCAAATATAAATTTAGGCTTAGCACTCATTATTGTGCTCACTGCATCTTGCGGGTCTACTTCGTCGGCCAGTACGCGGTTGCGTAAATCGCGGTCGGTGACTACGCCTACCAAAATGGCGTGTTCGGTGATCATAATTGACGATACACCGTGTTTTTTCATTTTTTTAGCGGTTTGCCTTATGCTTGCATCGGGCGCGAGGGTAATTGCAGTGCGGGTCATTAGCTCAGATATTCTTCGCTCAGACCAACTATCGTTTTTACTTTTATAATGCGATGAAAGCAAACGGTTAGCGTGTGCTCGCACAAAGTATTGCTCAAACGGTTTATATTGGCGGCGTAAAAAGTCAAAGTGCTCCTGGGAGAGCATATATACTATACCTTCTTTTTGTACCTGCAACCTATTTTGAATTGCTTCTCCTGTTAACAAAGAGGGGTAACCAAAATAATCACCTTGGGCTAAACGTTTTACTACATCGCCTTTTGCATCGACAAGGTCGTATAAGCCTGAGCGAATTAAAAATAGCTTTGGACTTTGCGTTTGCAGCCATTGCGCTTGGTTTTCTCGGGTTAAATACACACTATCAATATGCCCTACAAAATACTCACACGCACTGTCGTGCAGCATGCTAAACGGCGCCTGCATACACACAAACTGGGCAACTTCCTGCTGCTCTACACTCATTGTTGTACTCATTAAAAAGTATACACGAAACCTAATGTACTCATTATTTAAACAAATAAAAAGCCCGACTAAAGTCGGGCTTTTGGTGCTTTATTTTTAAGTAGGCTTAACACATTAATGTGCGTGTGCTTCACCTGACCCTTTTGGATTACGAATACCCTCCACCATTTGCTGTATTTCAAGCGGAGTCGATTTTGTTAATTTAAGCACTATTGCGGCAACCAAAAAGTTGATGACCATCCCCACTAAACCGATTCCTTCGGGTGAAATACCTAAGAACCAATTTTCTGGGCTATTGAGCTCAGGACTTACAAATTTAAAGAAGATAATATACGCAGCGGTAAAGCCTATACCGGTTATCATGCCGGCAATGGCGCCTTCTTTGTTCATTGTTTTAGAGAATATCCCCATAATAATTGCAGGGAAGAAACTCGCTGCCGCTAAACCAAAGGCAAATGCCACTACCGATGCCACAAACCCAGGCGGGTTAATTCCAAAGTAAGCTGATATTACAATAGCAATCATCGCGGCTAGTCGAGCAGCCAATAGCTCTTGTTTATCACTTATGTTGGGTTTAAAAGTCCGCTTAAGTAAGTCGTGCGACACCGAGGTCGAAATAACCAGTAATAAACCTGCTGTGGTTGAAAGCGCAGCAGCAATACCACCGGCCGCAACGAGTGCAATTACCCATGCTGGTAAATCAGCAATTTCAGGGTTAGCCAGTACCATAATATCGCGGTCTACTTTTACTTCGTTTGCGCTAGTCGGATCTTCTACTTTACCGGCGGTGTAAAACATTTTGCCGTCGCCGTTTTTATCATTAAAGGTAATTAAGCCTGTGCGTTCCCAGTTTTTGATCCACGCAGGCGCTTGAGCGTACTCTGTGCCGCTACCATCTTTACCGTTAATGGTGTCAATCATGTTTACGCGTGCAAACGAAGCAACTGCAGGTGCCGTAGTATAAACAATGGCAATAAATACCAGTGTCCAGGCTGCAGAAATACGGGTATCTTTAACGCGAGGTACAGTGAAAAAACGTACAATTACATGCGGTAAACCGGCAGTACCAACCATTAAAGCACCAGTAATAGCGAATACGTCAATCATGCTTTTAGAGCCTTCGGTGTATTGTGCAAAGCCCAGCTCTGCGCTTAAACCGTCTAGCTTATCAAGTACATACATGCCTGAGCCATCACTTAATGTGGCACCAAAACCGGTTTGTGGGAAGAAGTGGCCTGTCATCATCATTGAAATAAAAATAGCAGGCACAAGGTAGGCAAATACAAGCACACAGTACTGCGCCACTTGCGTGTAGGTAATGCCTTTCATGCCGCCAAGTACCGCATAAAAGAATACAATCACCATTCCAATATAAACACCAGTTTCAATTTCTACTTCTAAAAAGCGCGAAAATACCACGCCTACACCACGCATTTGCCCAGCAATGTAAGTAAAACAAATAAAGATCGCACACAAAATAGCAACAACACGTGCTGTTTGTGAGTAGTAACGGTCGCCTATAAAGTCAGGTACAGTGAATTTGCCAAATTTACGTAAGTAAGGCGCTAAACACATAGCGAGTAATACATAGCCGCCAGTCCACCCCATTAAGTAAACACCGCCATCGTAACCTGCAAACGAAATAATACCCGCCATTGAAATAAACGACGCTGCGCTCATCCAATCGGCTGCGGTTGCCATACCATTAGCCAGCGGAGGTACGCCGCCCCCTGCCACGTAAAACTCATTTGTAGAGCCTGCACGCGCCCAAATTGCAATGCCGATATAAAGCGCAAAACTTAAACCAACAATTATAAATGTGAGTGTTTGAACATCCATTACCTAGCTCCTATTCGTCTACGCCGTATTTTTTATCTAACGTGTTCATTTTGAAAACGTAAACAAAAATCAAAGCTACAAAGGTGTAAATAGCGCCCTGTTGTGAAAACCAGAAGCCAAGTTTAAACCCAAAAAAACGTACTTCATTGAGTACATCTACCAGTAATATGCCAAAGCCAAATGAGACCACAAACCACACTGCTAGTAACTTAAACAGTAGTGAAATGTTTTCTGCCCAATAAGCTTTTGCCTGTTCTTCATCTTTAAAAGCCATTTTTATTTTCCCCTTTAAGCATTGCATAATTGCAATGAGTGGTTTTTTATAGTCGGTTATTAATTTAGCAACGCGGCGTAAAGAGTGAAGTGAGACCATAGTCGTAACAGCTTATTAACGTTTACGTAAACTGCAGGTTGAGCTGTATTTAAAAACCAAATAATAACTATTTTTCAATAACTTAATTTTAAAAAAGGATGTTAATCACAAAACTTAAGTGCTTTTTTGTAAAAATGCGACATTAGTCTAATAAATCAACAAAACTATAAATAGCCATTTAAAATCAATCAGATAAAATCAGCATTGAAATTTTGAATAAAATTGTGCACGCACACTTAAAGTTATCTCTGGTATTGTGTATGGGTATAAATAATAAGGTTTAATAACAACATGACTGCTGTACTAATTTTTGTAGCACTGGGCTATATTGGCGTGCTGTTTTGGCTTGCTAATTGGGGCGATAAAACAACACCACTGGCTAAACGGATTAGCCATCATCCTTTTGTGTATTCGTTATCGTTAGGGATTTATTGTACCTCGTGGACGTACTATGGGTCGGTTGGTACAGCTGCCACCAGCAGTTGGAGCTATTTGCCTATTTTACTGGGGCCCTCATTGTTGTTCGTTTTTGGCCAAGGTTTTTTACGCAAACTGGTATTAGTAAGCAAAAAACAAAACATTACCACCATTGCCGACTTTATTTCTGCGCGTTACGGTAAGCGCCAAACCAGTGCAATACTGGTCACTGTTATTGCTCTACTTGCTACCATTCCCTATATTGCACTGCAGTTAAAAGCACTCAGTACCAGCTTTTTGCTTTTGCAAAACAGCAATCAAATCTCTGGCGAAATGCTTACTCTCACCGCCACGTTAATTATGGCGCTGTTTGCAATATTTTTTGGTACCCGTAAGGTAGATGTTACCGAATACCGCTCTGGGCTTATGCTAGCAGTTGCCTTTGAGTCCATGATCAAACTCATCGCGCTTGTTGCTGTTGCTGGATTAGCTCTGTACACCTTATTTAATTTACCTAACCTTACGGGCGATAAAGTCACAGAGTCGATGTGGCATCATTGGGGCGACTTTAACTTTTTTAGTTTTAACTTTATTGGCCAGTCACTTATGGCTGCCGCGGCCATAATATGTTTACCACGGCAATTTCATGTCACCGTGGTAGATAACCAAGACAAACGCCATTTATTTACCGCTCGCTGGGCTTTTCCGCTGTATTTATTACTCACCGCCGCAATGATAATTCCTATTGCTACTGCCGCAATTCACCCCAGCATTGGTAGTAGCTTTTCACCCGACAGCTTTGTATTAGCGCTTCCACTTATTCACGACCAAGCTTTTTTAAGCACCTTTGTGTTTATTGGCGGGCTAAGCGCAGCCACCGCTATGATAGTCGTAGCTACACTTACCCTTAGCACCATGATCTCTAACGATGTAGTGCTGCCGCTTATGCTACGCCGTAAATTTAAGCGCAACTTAATTACCAGCAGTTATAAATCGCAAATTTTATTAGTCAGGCGCTTTACCATAGCCGGCATTTTAATATTGGCTTATTTTTATCAGCAATGGTTTGGCCACGGCAGCGCGCTTGCAAGTATGGGGCTGGTGGCGTTTTCGTTAGTAACGCAGCTGCTCCCAGCTATTGTAGGCGGTCTTTATTGGCGTAAAGGGCATGCTTATGGTGTATATGCGGGTTTACTTGCAGGGTTTATTTGTTGGGTACTGTTTTTGATGATACCAATTTTAGACGCCGGCAGTGCCCTTAATAGCGAGCTTCAGCAAACACTTATTACACGCGGCACCCTCATTGCCTTATTTGCTAACATTGGTTGTTATATTAGCTTTTCGTTAGGGGCAGAGGAGCGCTTGATAGACAAAATTCAAGCAGCTGCGTTTGTTAACCCTAAAGATCAGGCTATTTTATCGCGCCGTTTAAACAAAAATGTTAAAGCCACGGTTTACGACTTTAAAATACTGCTGCAAACCTTTTTAGGTATTCAACGCAGCCAACAAGTACTGGCGCACTTTTCACTTTCGCACCAGCTAAGTGACAATAATGCCCACCCCGAACCCGAATTTATAGCCTACTGCGAACGTGCGTTAACTGGGGTGTTAGGGGCATCTTCAGCGCAGGCGCTAATACGTACGGTTTCATCGGGTAAGCGTATGGCCTTTGAAGAGGTGGTTAACTTTTTTGACGAAACCACACAAGCACTGCAGTTTAACCAAAACCTGTTGTATACCTCGCTCGAAAATTTAAGCCATGGTATTTCGGTGGTAGATAAAGACTTAAAACTGGTGGCATGGAATAAACGCTACAGCCAAATGTTTTGCTACCCAGATGGCTTTTTAGAAGTGGGGCAACCCATTGAAGATATAATTAGATACAACGCAGTACGCGGTGAATGTGGCCCTGGCGAAATAGAGCGCCAAGTAGAAAAACGCGTTCAGCATTTAAAAAATGGCAGCTCGCATCACTTTATTCGCCACCGCAGAAACGGCCAAGTGTACGAAATGATAGGTAACCCCCTACCCGATGGCGGTTTTGTAACAAGCTTTTCTGATATTACAAACCATATAAGTACGCAAAATGCGCTTGAAGAAATTAATATGGATCTTGAAAACCGCATTGAAGCGCGAACTCAAGAAGTACAAACCATCAATAAAGACTTACAAGCCCAAATAGATAGCCGAGTAAAAACAGAGCAAGCACTTACTTTAGCTAAGCGCGAAGCAGAGCAGGCTAACGATAGTAAAACGCGATTTTTAGCATTAGCAAGCCATGATATTTTACAGCCCCTTAACGCGGCGCGTTTGTACCTTGCAGCCATTGATGAAACACAACTTGATACCACTAATCAAAATAGTTTTAATAAGCTTGGCCACAGTTTAGACTCGACCGTGCATTTAATGTCGGCTTTACTAGAAATAGCTAAATTAGAGCAAGGCGCAATGACCCCTACCCCACGCCACTTTTGTATAAACGATATACTTATGCCACTGCAAAGCGAGTACGCTATTTTATCAAGCGATAAAGGCTTAAAGCTTACGGTGCGTTCAAATGCACAAATTGTGCATAGCGACATTACCTACTTGCGCCGAATTATACAAAATTTGGTGTCTAATGCGGTTAAATACACCGAAACAGGGCGAGTTTTAATAGCGTGCAGAAACCGTAAACATAATTTACGTATAGAAGTATGGGACACGGGCCCTGGTATTAGCGAAGTAGAACAAGCTAAAATATTTAACGACTTTTACCGTATAGAAGCAGGTGATAACAAAGGCGTAGGTTTAGGGCTAGGCGTTGTAAAACGTATGGCCGATTTACTGAGCTTAGAGCTAGATGTGCACTCTGAGCCTGGTAAAGGCAGCCGCTTTAGTATTGAAGTACCTTATGGTGATACGCAGTTTGTACAACAAAAAGTTAAGGCCAACAGCTTGGTAGAGAACCGCGCTGCAATTAATATTATGGCCGTTGACGATGACCCCGAAAACCTAGCTGCAATGGCTAGCCTACTTAAAAAGTGGCAAGCCAATTACACCTTGTTTGATGATGTTGATAACGTACTATCGCATGCTAAACAACACGCAGCGCCCGATGTAATTTTAATGGATTATCAATTAGGTAATGAGTACGATGGTATTTCGCTTATAAAAACACTGCGAGGTATATGGCAAAGCGAAGTGCCGGCCATACTTATAACAGCCGTACGCGATACGGAGCTTAAACAAGAAACGAAAGCCGCTAATATTCATTATTTAAGTAAGCCTATTAAGCCAGGTAAGCTAAAAGCACTGCTTAATCACAGTACTTAGGCTGAGCTCAAAAGTGTAAAACAAAAGCCCAACAAATTGCTGGGCTTATGTTTATAGCTTATAGCTACAATTATGCTTGTTTTACGCGGCTTCTAAGCTTTTGAAACAACCAGCTTAGCCCCACTAGTGATAAACCCAAGCCAATAAACGACAGCGCTTTTAAAAGCCCCGTTAAATTAGCCATATCCACCAAGAACACTTTTAAAATAACGGCAGCTAATACTCCTAAACCTATTTTTTGGATTAATAGCTGATTTTTTAAATGCCCTAGCACCACAGTAATAGCCCCTAATACGAGCCAAATAACCGAGTAGCTATAAAGCTCTGCGTTGCTTGCTCCTGTTGATATGTAAATATAAGGGCCTTGCCAGTATTGGCGTATAAAGCCATTAATTGCCAGCACACTCAACGCACCCGCTACTATAAGTATAAATGGCGCTACTTTTGTATACAGCGGTTTAATTAACCTATAAAGCCAAAGCACTAAACCCGCAGGCACTAACCAAAGTAAAAATAGCCAATTAAATACAATAATTTCACCAATATAAATCGCACTTAAAAATGGGTTGGCGTTTAGTAAGGTGCTCAAAGTAGTAATACCCGCAGCACCAGCTAATGCCATACCTGCCACTTGGTATAATTTAGCTAAGCTACCAGCAATACGAGCACGGTGTAAATATACACAACCCAGTGCAAGCCAATTACAGGTGAGTAAAGCTTGTTCGTAAAAGCTTAAAGAGCCAAACTGCGGGTAATGCCCCACCAGTTGATAGCTGGTTTCGGTGGTAATAAATAACGCTAAGCAATGCAGCGCTGCGCCTTCTAGCCAAACTTTTAACTGGGATGCGCTAAAGCATTTGGCTGCCACGTAAAATAACACTACGCACAAAGGATAAACGACTAAACTCCAGTGCATACCCAATACACTAAGCGCCTCGTAACTTGGGGTCCACGGTGACAGTGTAAGGCGAAGTAATAATGCAGCCACCAGCGCTTTAATTGGCCAATGTGGCATAGGCACACGATAGCGGTTTATTAACACGCTAATAAGTAAAACCTGAATCGCCAATGCAATGGTTAACCCGCTGTCATTTAATAACATAGTGATAGCAAGCGTGATGTTGGCATTTGCTCCCACCCAATATGAAAAGCGCTGAAAAAGCGTTACGCCACTCATTGCGCACTTAATTAAAATGGCGCTACTTATAAGTAGTATCACTGCCCACAACGGATAGGCTGCGGCCAAGGCATGGTTTGGGATGATAGCGTATAAGATGGCAATCATTATAAATACGCTAAACGAGGCAGTAATATGAAAAGCCAAACGTTTAGGCGCCCACTTTATACCAAAATAAAGTCCATATGCGCTCAGTGCTAAACCTAAAAATAAAGCGCTCCCATATGGGTGTTTAAAAATAAATAAAGAGTCTGAAAAATCAATATAATATGACGGCGTGCTTAGTAGTATTAGTGCAGCAATAATTAACGCTGCCCCCAGCCATAAATCCCAGCGGCTATTTTTAATTACTAAAAACAATAAGATTAATATGCCCAATGCATTTATTATTTGCCATTGAAGGTAGTTATCACTATCAAAAAGCATAGCTATTAGCAAAGGGACAATACAGGCAAGCATTAAAGGGTGACTAGGGAGTGCGTTGATCAGGCGTTTTAAACTATGCGGGCGCGTTTCAACCACCGCTAGTTTTAACCCTAAGCGCGGTACGGCAATTAAACCAATAACACTTAATAGCCCATACGTGCCCATAAGCCAAATGGTACTGCTGTTAGCTATGGTAAAGCCAACAATATACCAGCCTAAATGCCCCGCCCACAACAGATACCACAACCATGCTCGCTGTACTTTATGTGCCACCAACGCCGCTGATAAGCTAATAAAACCAATATACATATACAGCGCAAATAAATTATTGCTGCCAGTATTGACCAGTACGGGAACACAATAAGCACCAATAATGCCTAGTACGGCTAATACCGGGCCAAGCATTATTGCCATAGCGCTCGCACTTATGGCAATAACCCCTAGTACAACAAAGGCTGATAAGGGGCTGATGAGACTATAGCTACTATACGCTAATAAGGTCAGTGCAAAGCACGTAATAAATCCTCCAGTGGCAAGTGCTGCAGGTATATAGTTATTAAACCCTTCGAATACACTATTTTTGTAATGCATATAAGCCGCGGCTGCAATTAAGCCGCCACCAAATAATCCGCCCAAGGTTAAACGCATCGTAGGAGAGAGCAACCCAGCTTCTAAACTGTACTTTGCTAAAAATATACCGCCTAACGCCAGTGCAATTGCGCCTATCCAGGTCATCCAGTTTTGTTCAAAGTCGCTACGCAATTTTTCAAAAAGAGAAGTAAAAAGTGAGGGAGTGTGATTTTTACCGCCTAGCTTATGTTTACGTTTAGAAATATTAGCGGGAGGCTTTATTGATGTAGCTGGTGTTTTTACCTGCTCACGAGGCTGATTTGACTGATTAGGTTGATTAGGACTAACTTGATTAAAAGTCGCCTCATTGCTATTTGCTTGAGCCGTGTCCGCATGTTGGGCTGCGGAGTAATCGACGTTTTTATCTGCGCCTTCATTGTGGCTTAGCTTGTTATTAGCTAGCTCTAAACTGAGTACTTTTGCTTTTAATTGAGCAATTTCTTGCTTTAAGTTACTTAGTTGTGCAATTGCTATAATACCGCAAACTGCACCGGCCATTATTGCAAATGCAAATAAACCTACTATTCCTAAAAACTCATCCATGGCACGCTCTTTTTATTTATTTTGTAATGAGTGTACCTAAAACTCTTTAAGTTTACGTAAGTTTTTGTTCAAAAAAAGCCCTAGACAATAATGCTTAGGGCTTTTACTTTCTAGAACGTGTTACATGTTACTTAGTCTACACTGTCTGTAATTGTGCGCGTTACACTCATTTTAAAGCCAGAGCTTGTTGTCTCATCGTGCTCTAAAATTAAGATGTAGTTACCTTCTTCGGTAAAATCTATATCACTTTGTTGAATTAACACTATTTGTTGGCCGTTATCTTCATATACGGCATACACAGTGTAAGCTTCATCATCTACGTCAATTTCTTCTTGGTCGTATCTATCTAAGCCATCAATTACATTGGTGGCATCATCAACGGTTTCGCCATTTAAGGTAAAGTACACGTCAACTTCACTTACGGTTTGCCCAGCGTAGCTTTCAATTAGGTTAATAACCGAAATTGTATGGCTGTAGCTACTCGGTGTTAGGTTTTCCTCAACGCTCATCATACGTAAACCATTATCGATGTCGTTGTAAAAAACGCCTACCGCACTTTGCTCGCGCTCTAAGGTCATTAAAAAGTTATCGGCAAGCTTGGTGCCTTCCTGATCATACATTGCAACGCTGTAACTATTCGGCGAAAGCTCAACGTAATCGGTGTAGGTATCGCTTGCTACTGTATTTGTATTGTTAACTGTGGTGCCACGGGTTGTGCTAAAGCTAACTGGCGAGTAATCGTCAACGGTATTTATAAAGCGCAGCTGTCCAAGCGCTGATTGATGTTTTAGTGCTGTAACGTAGTTATTGTCAGTCACAATATCAAGCGTGATACCGTTTTCTTCTGTTGCATAGCTTGGGCGGATCATGGCTACGTAGCTTTCTTCATCATAAAAATAAACCGACTCTGACTCGTACATTACATCTGTACTACCTGCCTCAGTGATATAAATTGTGTAGTAGCCCTCATCAAGGGTTTGTAAATCTAGCTCGCTTAAGTACTGTGTTGATGTAAATAGTTCAGCACTTTCAAATACACCGTCATCGGTTGCTAGGTAAACATCGTAGCTGGTATCTTCGCTGGTAATATTATAAAAACCTAAGTTAAACTCATCTGTATCGCTTGAAATGGGTACACTTAGCTCTGTGAACGTCGGCTCATCAAAGTTTCCACTCATAACAATAAGTTCGGTTTTATCACCTTTGATTGATACTTCTTGTTCGCTAATTGTAATATAGCTATCGTTTGCATCTAAGTATTCAAAACTTAAATCGTAAGTACCGGTGCTGTAATTATGACGCGTGGTTACATCTGCAAAGTCGGTGCCCGAGCGCTCTGTTTCATCTACAAATAAACGCGTATATGGGCTGTTATATGAGCCGTTATATAATTGTACGTAGCCTGTATCACTTGAGCCGTCGCTGCCGCCACAACCAACTAAAATAGACATTAAACTTAGAGGTAAAGCAGCTTTCAACAGAGAGTTGGTCATTAAAGTTTCCTTATTATTAAAATCACTATTATGACGTCTTTGCTGCATTTTAATTTCATAGTTTACAAAGTATTACCCTCGCTGACAGTTCTTTACGAAAACGTTTAAAAGTGTAATAAATGTGCAAATAATAAGGATATTTGCGTAGAAAGCTTAAGGGGCTATTTTATATTGATCTCGGCCATTATTTTTAGCAACGTATAAAGCCATGTCTGCCCGCTTCATTACCTTGTCGAGGGGCTCGTTAGCGCTTTGCAGCGCCATACCAATACTTACGGTAAGCTGTTTGACCTGTTTAACTTTAATATTGTGTGCAATGTCTATTAGTTGCCCACAAAATTCAGACGCTTGGCTTATATTACCGGTAGGCAAATAGCCGCCAAACTCCTCACCGCCTAAACGAGCAAATACTGCATTATTAACAAATGCACTATTATACTTAGTAGCTAACTGCTGTAGCACTAAGTCACCCTCATCATGACCAAACTCATCATTAATAGCCTTAAAATGATCAATATCGATAATTAAAATAACGTAAGGCGTACTAGGGGCGGTTTTAACATGCCGATAAAAATAGCGTCTATTATGTACTTGTGTAAGATCGTCCGTTATCAACTCGTGCGCTAAACGGTTATGTATACTTTGTACAAAACGCATGGTTTTAAATAACCCATAGGCGGTAAAAAGCATTCCCATGGTTCTGCATAAGTCTTCAAAATAAACACTCATCCAATAAGGCTGCACAACTAATTCATCCATTACATCAGCCGTTGTACCCATACTCCATAGCAATAAACCTAAAGTAGAAAACACGTACGCTTGTTTTGAAAGCTCAGAGCATTGCACTATCCAAAATAAAAATACGAGCACGATGAGATTGCAAAAATCGGTAGTAAAACCATACACATTGTTTTGCACGTTTAAAGGGGGGAAAGTATTTAAAGCATAAAGCGAGAAGGTAATGATATAAAGCAATAATGCTATACTTACCGCCTTATTTACCCAACTCATTTTATAAAAGTTTGACAATCTAACAGTAAGTTTTACAGTTTCAATCATATGCTGTAGTTATTTGGTACGTTATTAACAAACTATAGCATATAAGAAAAAACCGTTATGAAAGTGTACCTTAAAGTATTTGTTGCTTTGGTCCTTTAGCATAAAAATGACCTGAGACTAAAGCCAAGCAATACAAAAAAATACACAGCTCAACTATAGAACTGCAGCTTTGGTATCAAGCTGCAGTTATGGCGTAGTGTAGTTAACTTTAGAGTTTAAAAGCTATATTAAGGTGCTTATACCCCACAATGCCAATACTAAAATAGTAATAGCAACCATCGCTTTAGTTTTATGTTTACTGATTATTTGCTCAGCTTTATTACCTGCGTAATACACCACTATTGCTAATCCAAAATAGCGAATTGAACGAGCAGTACCAGAAGCTAATAAAAACAAAGCTATAGAGTACTTTGTAGCGCCTGCAGCGAGCATCGCAATTTGAAACGGAATAGGCACAATTCCCAACGTCATTACAAACCAAAACCCTTGATTTTGCATTTGCTGCTTCACATTTTCAAACTGCTCTTGGCTCGAAAACATTTCAATAACCCAGTCACCTATCGCGTCAAATAAATAATAACCCAGTGCATAACCAAATAAAGCACCAATAATACAGCCTAATGTCGCCATAAGGGCGATTAACCACAGCTTCTCACGACGCGCTTGCATAAGCGGAACAAGCACAGCCTCAAGCGGGATAGGCACTATCGTGGACTCTAAAAACGACGCCACCGTAATGCCTGTAAGCATGTGCTTTGAGTCAATAAAGTGTCGTGTTTTTTCTTTTAGCTTTTTTTGAATAGCCATGTAAATCCCTTAATAAGTTGCCACTTTACTCAGAGTGTATAGTAAAGAATATTAAGGTAGGCTTAAGTATAAAAAAAGCCCGTTAAAAACGGGCTCTTCTTAAATAGCATAAAGTTAATTAAATAGTTGAGTTGTAAACATCAAACTGCATTTGCATAACTCTAGACTGTTCACCTTCAACTAAGGCAATAACACGGGTTTCTCGACCTTGTAGCTCTGGCGGAATTTTTTTAGTTTCAATAAACGTTTGTTGTGAAATTTGATCTTCGTTCACATTAAGCGCAAGCAGTGCTGACTTGACTGTTTCAATACGTTTTAACGCTAACTTTCGGTTGTATTCTAGTGCTCCCTTTTTACTCGTATCCCCAATCAAAATAACACTCAATAATGGTGAGTTTTCAATAGAGCGAGCAAACTCAGCTACTTTTTGCTTTGCATCAGTAGTAAGTACATGCTTATCAAATTCAAAGTTAATTACCACACCACGTGTTGTACTTATGTTTTTCTCAAGCGCACAACCGTCGTTATCGGTAACTGCTTTAAGGGGCGTATCTACACATTTATCGCGCTCGTTAATAACCCCGTCTTGGTCTTGATCAAGCAAATCATTAGACTGTAACTTTTGCTCGTACGGCCCTGGCTCTGTCGCACAGGCGGTTAAAAGTAAAGCGGCACTTAATAAAGCTATTTTTTTCATTATTATCTATCTCCAAGCTGCCAAGCATCAGGCTTATCTACTTTTAAGGCACTCACTAAACGACCCGTTGCATTAATTAGTCTGTAACTTGCAATACGTTGATCATACGCTGATTCAATATAGTTTCTTCTTGCAGTAAACAACTCAATTTGCGAATCAAGAACATCTAATAGTGAACGCCGTCCTAAGCCAAATTGTCTTTCGTAACCTTGTTGTGCCACTTCAGCATAACCAACGTTTTCCTGATAAAACTTCTTTTGCTCGTCTAAAAACACATAAGCATTCCACGCAAAGCTAGTAGCCTCTTTGACCTGTCTGTGGGTTGAATCTTTTACTGCTACAGCTTCTTGATAGCGCCATTTAGCAGCGTCAGTATCAGCATTTGTTTTACCCCCACTGTATAAATCGTAACTCATTGTTAGCATTATACGGCCATTATCATCTCGCCCAGGCGATCCTGATATATTTCGGTTATCTGCAACATCAAGCTCTAAACTCACTTTAGGCCAGTAACCGCTTTTTTCACGTTGTATTTGCTTATTCGCCGCTTGAATATCATAAATGGCCGCAGCTATTTCAGGGTGAGAACTTTTTGCAATTCTCATCGCTTCCTCTAAAGAGCTAGGTATAAAATGCGCATCTGCTTTAGGAATAACAAGATTTTCGGGGTACTTGCCGACTAGATCATAGTAATTTGCTTGTATGTCTAATAAGTTGTTTTTAGCCGCTAAGTAGCCAGACTGTGATGTTGCCAAACGCGATTGTACTTGAGCTACATCGGCATCACTTGATAAACCACGCTGATGACGCTGCTCTATATCACTTAAAATCTTTTTATGTATTTCGATATTTTTTTCAGACAGCTCAATTAATTCAATTGCTTTAAGTAAATCTAAATACACTTGCACAACTTCAAGGCTGATGTTTTCTGCCTCAGAAATTAAACCAAGCTGATCGGCCCGCGCTTCATTATCTAAACGCGCTACCTCCGAAGAGGTGCTAAAACCATCGAACAGCATTTGTGTTATTTTTAAGCCCAGTTCACGGCGGTCGAGCTCAGTATCAAATTCGCTACCAGATTTATAATTAACGTGCTCATAACCATAGGCTGCATATAAACGTATTTGTGGTAAATATTCACTAAATGCACTACGTTTGTCACGATACTTAGCCTCAAAGCTCGCATATTTTTGCATTAAGCGAGGGTTTGTATTTAATGTTTCTGCTACCGATTGCTCTAACGTAAGAGCACTTGCATACCCCGGTGTTAAAGCTAAAACAGAGAGTAATCCTATAATTCGCATTTAATATTCCTATTATGGTTCACGCATGGCATTTGCCTTTGCTCTTAGCAAAGGTTTTAACCAGTAATCTAAAACAGTTTTTTTCCCAGTAATTATATCTACCTGAGTTTGCATACCCGGTATGATAGGCTGCTGAGCAATCTGACTTACGGTGGTTTTTATAAAAGCTTGGTAATAAGCGGTGCCATCTTCTAAATATTGCGCATCCGCACTAATGTATGTGACCTCACCTTCTAAACCTCCGTATATAACAAAATCATATGCAGTAAATTTTACCTTTGCAGGCATACCCACTCTTATAAAGCCAATATCCTTAGGCTGTACTTTAGTGTCAATTAAGAGCTGATCATTTTGAGGAACAATCTCCATCATAACTTCACCAGGGTCGATGACACTGCCGATAGAACGCGAGACTATATTTTTAACCGTTCCTCTTACAGGCGCTCTTACTTGTGCTTTTAACAGCCTGTCCTCAAGCGCTTTACTACTTTGTGAAATTTTGGCCAGTTCATTACTCACTTCATCTAACTGATTTTGTGTATCGGCTAAATAATCAAATACAATCGCTTTGCGTTCTTCAAGTACCTGGCTTTTGGCTGCTCTAAGCTGCTGTAGCAGTGCCGTTGCTTGGTTTAGTTCACCTTTCATTGCAATTTCATCGCGTTGTAATTTAACCAGTTCCATTTCAGCAACGGCTCCGGCATCTACTGCGCTTTGCGTTAACTCTACCTCTCTGCTCGTAAGCTTTAAGCTTTGCTTTAACGCTGAAATATTAGCCAGTTGTTCATTACTTGCCTGCTCTTGTTGCAATAAGCTTTGCGTACGCTGCTGTAATTGTGACTCGAGCTGAGTTAAACGAGATGTGTAAGTGTTATAGGCTTGCCTATATACCTCTGGCGACACGCCTTTTCGTGGTATTTCTAGGCGCTGAATTGTGGCTCCAAAACTACTTTTATCATCAAGTTCAACACTTTTAAGCTCTGTTAACAGGCGGTTACGCCTTGCGAGTAAAGACTCTCGCTCTTGGCTTGATTCAGCAAATGCGGCCGCAAAGCGAGTTTCATCAATTAAAAGCAATGGGTCGCCCACTTCAACTAGCTGTCCCTCATGTACAAGTACTTCTTTTAATATGCCACCGTCGAGGTTTTCTATGGTTTGTACACGCTGAACAGGAATAACAGTGCCTTGTCCAATAATTACCTCTTCTAGCTTAGCAAACTTAGCCCACAAAACGACTGAAAATAGCAAAATAAAAACAATAATAACCAACCGCTTAGCTTGCTTTGCAGCTTGCAGCTGCCCCATATATAAATCAGCCATTATTTAGCCACGCTCCCACTATTGGCATTACTTACTCGCGTCACTTTTTTACTCACCAGTTTTACGCCGCCCGATACTTTTTCGCTAAATAATGATTTGGGGGTTTCTATACTCTTTAATCGACCATGGTCAATAACAAAAATCCTGTCACATATTGAGAGCATTTCTTTGCGGTGGCTAGAAATAACAACCGTTTCTGTACGCTCTTTTAAAGTTTTAATTAATAGTTTTTCATGCCCTTCATCCATAGCTGAGGAAGGCTCATCTAATAGGAGTAATGAATTATCACTTTGTAATATTGCGCGAGCAATGCAAACAGCTTGTCGCTGTCCTCCAGATAAAAATCGGCCGAATTCACCTACTTGCGTTTCAAGTCCCGACTCTAAGCGATCAATAAAGCGACTCACACCTGATTGCACAAGCGCTTTTGTCAGCTCCGTTGGGTTGATGTTTTGAGCGCCTAACGTGATATTCTCAAGCACAGTGCCATAAAATAGGCTTGGGCTTTGTGCTACCCAGCCGCTTTGTCTACGTAACGCACTTAAAGACCAGTGTTTTATGTCAATGTCATCTATTAATAGTTGCCCAGACGTTGCTCTGTATTGACCTGCAATAATAGCCAGTAAGGTAGACTTACCGGACCCTGCTCGTCCATACAAACCAATTTTTTCACCTTTTTTGATATCAAAATTAATATTGTGAATAGCTTCAAGTTCTTGCTCATGGTACTGAAAACTTAAATAACGCGCTGTAATATTGCCATTTAAAGAAGCATCAATTGTACTTTCGCCACTTTGCTGCTCTTGCTCTAATGCCATTATATTTTTAACTGACTCAATAGCTGTTTGCGTTTGCTTGTACTTTAAAACAAGCCCAGCCAACGAAGATATAGACCCCGATGCTCGACCACTTAACATAACAATAGCAATCAGTGCGCCCATACTAATGTCACCATTACTTATTAAGTAAACACCAAATACAATTAAGCCTATGCTAGTAAATTGACTTAAGCTTGCCACGGTATGTGTAAGCGTTGTAGCACTATGGCGAGACTTGTTCTGCCAATCAACCATTTGAGCGAGTGTTTGCTCAAGCTTTTGCTGCGCATTTGCCTGGCCGTTCATCTGTTTTAATTCAACAAGTTGGTTTAAGTTTTCAATTAAATACGCTTGGCGCTGAGTTGATAACTTAGAGGCTTGCTCTACGCTTTCATTTAATTTAGCTTGTAATACAATACTTGTAATAATAACAATGCTGAGCACAGCAACAGGGATGAGTACAATCAACCCCCCAAGCCAAAATATCAATGCTAAAAACAATAAGGTGAAAGGTAAATCAATAACAGAAACCAATGTGGCAGAAGTAATAAACTCCCTTACACTGTCAAAGTCTTGCACTTGTTTGGCGTAGGCACCTGCAGAGGCTGGGCGTTGCTCAAGCCTCATACCCAACACCTTAGCGTACAACATACTACTGATACGTAAATCTATTTGTCTACCGGCGGCATCAGTTAAATGCCCTCTTGCTTGCTTTAACAACCAGTCAAAAATAATCGCTATTGTGGCACCCGTTGCTAATACCCATAAGGTATCTAACGCTGCATTGGGTACAACACGGTCATACACATTCATAGTAAATAGTGGCACTACTAATGCGAGTATATTTACCGTTAGTGACGCCAATAATAATGAGTTATAAAATGGTTTTACCTGCTCCCAGGCAGGTCTTAGCCAACCGGGGATACGGGTATGGAGTTTTTCTGAACGCTCATCGGTTACATCTTCGTGAGAGAGATACCAAATTAACTCTTTATCAATATCAGTTAACTGCTTTGGTTCTGCTCCATCTTGCGAGCTAAATGTACTTTGTCCCTTACTCTCAAAAAACCAAAAATAGCCATCTTTATCGAGCACCAAAGCAGGATAAGCATAATGCTTAGGCGCAGTTTGCTGCTGAGCGCTCACATTAATATTACTCAATGCTTGTTCTAAATGATGAGCCGAAAACTCATTGCTAGGCAAACCAAGTAACAAGTTATCGCTTTGATGGCGTAAATGCAGTGCATCAGCAATGTGCTTGCCAAGTAGCTGCATTTGTTCTCGTTTTAAATTTAACTTCATACGTTTTGATCGCCGTCTAGGCTTTCATTCATAGTTTGAGCAAAAGCAGTGTCGCTGCCACTTGAGCCCTCACTATATGATTGAGCTTGAGCGCCGCTTGAGCTTGAAGTGTTACTTGCTGAAGCTGAAATTGTCACATCCACCTCTTCGGTGGGAGCTTGTTGAGTCTCACCGTTAAGTGTAGAAAACGCATTAAGTGTTAGCGTGAAGCTATCACCAGCGTCGGCATCAATAATTTCTAAGGCTTCAATATCAGTAATATCAACAGTCCATGTATCACCGATTTTTTCACCAAAATTAAAGCTGTACCCATCTGGTAAACCTGTAATTTCAATATAGCCCGTTTCATCTGCCGCAGGGTTTTGCAAATCTACATCTAGGTTTAAGGCGATATTATTAGTTGAATTACTTGTAATATCATTTGCAGCAGTCCATACAGGCGCATCAGCTTGAGGTTCTAACTCAATAATAAATTCTGATGATTGTGTCTCACCCACGCTTGTTACTGTTTCACCATTAATTTGTGCGCTATCAACAGTTGCAACATCAACACTCATGTTTAATGTTCCAAAGGCAAGGCCACCGGCATTAAAGTCAAAGTTTTCGATTGAGTTACTGTCACTGGTAATTGTTGCACTAAAGCCGCCATTACCATCGCTAGTAAAGAACACAGTTTCACTTCCTACTGTGATAAACGCTTCACCGTCTACAAACTGCAAGACTGAATCATCTGAATCAGCGGCTATATTCACCGTTAACTGAATTGTCTCCGTACCATCCGCTTCTTCACTAAAGGCCTCTAAGTCAATAGTTAGGGTGTCATCTTCTTGTCCACCGTAGCTTTCAAACGGCTTTTTAGAAAAATCCAGTGCGTCGGCTTCTGGGTTTACAACAACCATAAACGAGGCTGAGGTCTGTACTATTTCACCTGGTGATTCATCCTGAGTTAGCGCATTTAGGGTTAATTCAAATTCACCACTAAAATCAAGTGGCGGTACAATAATCAAACCAGCTAATTGCTCAGCAGTAACAGTCCAGCTTGTGGTGTCTTCACCATTAAAGGTGCCACCATCTTTACCATTATTAACAAGTAAATTACCATCAGCATCTTTTAATACGGCATCTTTTGGTACGCCAGAGATAGTAATTGAAATAGTTTCTGAGCCGTCATCATCTTTTAGCAGCGCACTTAAGCCCGTTAATGCTATATCAGTATCTTCGCTACCTTGTGCATCTGCTACTGTTAATACTGCTTCATCAGTCACTGCCTCCACTGCAATACTAATTGTATTAGTAACTTGTGTTGTATCAGTGGCAGTACCTGTACTTAATTGTGCAGTATCAACGATGGTTGCCGTTATTTGAATATCTATGTCAGTACCAGATTGGTCTTCAATTGGCTCAACCCCAATACTTGCCAGTGCAGCAGCAAACTCTGCCTCTGTACCGTTATATGTGTACGTGTTATCGCCGTTATCGGTAAACATATTATTAGGGTCATACAATCCAACGCCATCCGGTAAGGTAATAGTAATTGGCTGAGAAAAATCAACTTCTTCAACCCCGCCATTTTGCTCTGGGTTTGATTCATCATCTACTTGGTTTAAATCGGTTAAAGCTAATGTTAAGCCAAGTGCTGTGGTACGATTATCTTCCTTAATTTTGCTAATAGCAGCACTAAACTCACCACCATCAGCGACTGGGGTCACATCTATTTCTAAAGATTGCGTGTCATCAATATATTCATCGCCACTATCATCATCTACCGCAATGATCGTTACCGGAATAATTAACTGCCCTGAATAGTCATCACCTGCACTGGTAAAGCTTAAATTACCAAGTGATCCTTCAGGAATAATATACTCAGCAACTTCACCGTCATCACCTGGAATTGCGATAACACCATCACCTTCAATAATAAGACCTTCAGGTAAGTTATCTGCACTTATATAAACAGTAACGGTATCGTTTTCATCGTCAGTTAAACTGGTATTAATATGCCCTGTAAAATCAACTGTTTCATCTTCTACTGCATCTACCACCGAAATTTGTAACTGCCCTACTTCAGAAGCCTCTGACGTACTACCGTCTCCTTCAACAGTAAAGTTAACGGTAAAGTTGTCACTTAGTAATACCGCATGGCTGCCATCGGCTACGCGCGCTTTAACAGTAACCTCTATATCACCTGTAGAGTTTTGTGCTTCTAAGGTTACATCAGCAAGTAGGTCATTAATTACGTCTGTTACTGTGTCACTTGTGCCTGCATCAATAGGTATAATCCACCGGCCAGAGCCATCTGGGTACGCACCATTTGGATGAAGCACCTCTATATTTACGCCATCAGGGAGTATTATCTCTATGTGAGTAATAATCTCAGAGCCATCAATATCTTCTTCTGTAAAGCTAACAGCCCCCGATAGGCTTAGTGTTCTGCTTGAGCTAGTTATTGTGTCATCCGTTGCTTCAAGACGGGTAACAGCACCACTGTTATCGCGCTCAGCACTACTTTGGGTATCAACCTGTCCATTAACAGTGACTGTAACTTGACTACTAATATCCTCGCTCACACTGCCTACATTAGAGGTATCGGTCACCGTGTAAAGTACATCAACAGTTAGCGTGCCAGAGAAATCCTCATCAGGCAGCAAACGCACTCTATCGCTGGCTAAAACATCCTCTAGAGTTGGGTATTCGGCATTGATTAAATCAGCTAAATCAAACCCACTACCTACGCTCACTTCGCTGCCATCAACATACAGGGTAGTGTTTGCTGGTATACCTGTAATTACAGCACCTGTTATTGTTTCTGACCCGTCGCTGTCGATTAAATCTGGGTTAAAGTTAAGCGCAATACGTGTATCTTCATTGCCTTCAGACGTTGTTGCTAGGCTTTGCGTATTATTGTCGATTGTTGGATTAAAGTTTGTAGTTACAGCAATGTTGTAATCAGCAGTATCACCATCAGCCTCTGTTGGGACTACTTTAATATTAAAATTAACTTCACCGCTAAAGTCACCTACTGGCGCTAAATAGTAATTTTCCATCTCTGCGGCCGTTAAGCTGTACATTGGCTTGCCATTAGCATCAGTACCGACAATTGGTAAATCAGCAGGGTCGCCGTTTACATCTACTAGCATTACCGAGTCTGGTAAGTCAGAAATAACTAAACTAATTGCTTCTGACTGATCCACATCAGAGGTCACAATTAAGAAATCTAAACGTAGATTAGTATCTTCTATGCCTTGAGTATTTTGCAGCGTAAAGTTGTTTTCATCTACTGTAGTAAAGGTCCAGTTATCATTGCTGTTTTCTTCATCAAGCTCTGGTGGGTCTATTTTACCTATAACCGTAAGTTGTAAAGTATCAGGCTGTGTACGTGCTTCTTCACCAGTGCTGGTTTCTGTTGCTATGGCTGTAACCGTAATATCAAATGTAGCATCGGTTGCACGGCTGGCATCTTCTTTTTGTTTTAAGAATATGTTCCCTGCTTGCAGCTCTACATCACTCACAAGCCAATTTCCATCTGCATCTTGAGTTAGCACATTTCCATTTTCATCTACCAGCTCAAAACCTTCCGGCAATTCAACTTCAAAACTAAGTGTTTCGGAGCCATCTTGGTCAATCAGTAAACCACTAAATAAATCTATAGCAGGGGTGAGCGCATCTTCGTCTACGGTTTGATTTCGCACAAATAAGCGAGGCTCATCAGCAACAGGGGTTATTTCAACCGTTACCGTTTGCGTACTTGATGATGCACTATCGTTGTTTTCAGCTTCTGTTGCTACAGCAGTAATATCAAAAGTAAACGTGCCCGCTACATGCTCTTCGCCAACTACAGTTAAGCTTTGTGCCTCTGCTGCGGTTATTTCATCACCGTTTGATAGCGTACGGCCATCGGCAGTAACAATTAGGCCCTCTTGTATATTATTGATTATATAAGTGAGTGTTTCTGAGCCATCTGTATCTTGCAGTGTAGCGCCAATATTAATAGCCGCTTCGGTATCTTCTGCAGTTGTGTAACTGTAATCGTTTGTGTCATCCCAATCAGGGGTGTCGGCCTCTGATATAACACTTACTGCTTGAGTGGCGTTGTATTCACGATTGCCATTATCAGTCGTTACTGTTGCATCAATAGTCAGGTTTACCGTTTGAGTTTGGTTTGAGCTATCGGCAAGCGGTTCAAATGTTAAAGCGCCGTTTATAGTTGCTACGCCATTAGCATCAATACTTAACTGGCTGCCACTTAGTACATAATAACCATCGGTAGCTGTTAGCTCACTGCCATTTAATAATAACTTTCCACCTTGTAAAGAACTTTCTTCAATACGTATTTGAGTAACCGTTTCATTTTGGTCAATATCGCCTGGGTTTACGGTAACAGTAATTGTAGAAGAGCCATCTTCATTGGCATCTGTTGCAGTGGTGGTCATCTCACCAATGTCATCACTTGTAGTCAGTGATAAATCTGCTGTCGCTGTATCACCGTCAGTATCTGTTACAACATAAGTAATTGTGTCAACAAAATCATTAGCTGATGAGCCAAATGTAGTGGTGGTAATTGTTACGCTACCATCTGAATTAATTGTAGCAGTACCGTAATCTTCATCACCATCATTTAAAGCGAATGTATCGCCCACATTTCTAACCACATCGTTATAAGTAATGCTTGTTACCGTCGCCCCATCAGCTCCCCCTTCAAGGTTAGCTAATAAATCGATTGTAACGGTTTCACCTTCAATCAATGCTTTACTTGCACCAGGTAAGCTTGGGATGTCATCAGTTACGGTGGCAACAACAACACTTTGTGAATTTGATATATCCCCGTCGGCATCTACCGCTACTAAATCGATTATTACATCAAGTGTATTTTCTCCATTGCCCGCTTCGTGGTCTAAGGCTTTGAATTGCTCATACTCAAAGGTTCCATCAGCATTAAACCTAACGCGGAAAACTGTTTCAGCTGCCCCGCTTTCGCCTATTGGTGCTGTTGCTAAATACCAGCCATTATCGTCAGCTGTATTTGATAGCGTAACGTCTTCACCTGAAGAGGTGTAACCAGAAAAACTAAAGTTGTCAGCTAGTTTCACTTCAACAACTTCATCTGAGCCTGACGTAACACTAATATTGCCCTCGGTTTTAATTGAGTCGTTATTACGCAAGCCTTCTTCGTCAACCACAGGAGCGCTATCGCCTGAAGTTGTGACACTCGGTGACTGACCATCTTCTACGTTTACTGCTAATGCACTTTGTTCTCTAGTGCCATCGGCATCGGTTGAAATAATAGGTACGTTAATAGCAAGCGTTGTTTCTTGTGAATCTAAATGATCAATAGCCCCTACGATTTCAAAGACAATGTTGTAACTTTCAGAGGTGCCTGCAGCTACATCCACATCAGTTGGAAGAGTTACCGTAAATACAGTAACGCCATTAACTACACCGTTTGCGGTACCATCCTCATTAACTTGCCATGTAATCGGCTCACCGTTTTGGGTAAGAGCATTGCCATTGCTATCAAGTACCGCCTCACCTGAAGCTACATTCATACCAAGTGATTTAACAGCCTCACCGCCAGCCGTAATAGTAATGCTCTGTGTATCGGACTGACCAGTACTGCCTGTTTCTGGGGTTTCTGCGACATTGAACGTTGGCGAGGTTTGCGTTGCATTAGCACTATCTGTAACGTTTACAGTAATATTTTCTTCATCAATATCGCCATCTTGATCTTTCAATTCAATTGCAAGGTTAAAGCTACTATTACCGTTATTATCAATAGGGCGAATAAGCTCAATTGTATATTGTAAGTTTGCTTGGCTGCTTGTGCTGTTTGTGATCTCAGGTAAAGTAGCAATAAATACAGGGTTATTTATATCACCTGTATGTGCTGTAAGCGTTAAGCCATCCTCACTTAAAGTATATTGAATATCCTCGCCACCAGAGGTTAGTGCAGGTTGCGAGCCTGTAACAGCAAAGGTTAACGACGAAAAGCTATCACTGCCAATAACAGTATCTAATGTACCGCTAAATGTATCTGAGCCGGACGCTAAACCTGACTCATCAAGGTTTGCTGAGTCTATATTGGTAAGCTGTGGTCCTGTGCCATCTACAAGGGTTATGGTTACATTGCCATTACCGCTAATTACCGTACCATCACTATCCTCACCATTAACAGAAAGCGCAAAATCGATATTTTCTCCATCAGGATTATCAAGCGGTAAGCTGACTGTTGTTTGAACCCTAGCATCTAAATCTTTGCCATTGGCATCTTGCGTTGCACTTACGCTAAAGCGGATTACTTCGCTGCCATTTGCAGAGCCTATAATTGTTTTACCATCACCACTTAAAACAAAGCTAATAGCAGAACCAGAACTAGTTAGATTCAAAGAATTTAAGCTTGCAATAGTGTCATCAAAGGTAATTGAATCAGCAACAAGTGCATCAGAACCTGCAGCAACACTAAAGGATTTGTTATTCGTGGTAATAACACCATAATCGCTTTCTGTATAAGTAGCGGCTTGATTTGTAAAGCTGCCCGCACTGCCATCTTGTACTGTAAATGTGGCTGTACTGGTTGAGCTGCCAACTCCGTCGCGATCTTCTATTGTGTATTCAATCGTAAACTGTGGTGAAGGAGTTGAGTCTCGATTATCAAGCGCGTTAAAGCTCCAGCTTCCATCGCTGTTAACCGTTAATGTGCCTTCATCGGTTTCTATCGTAGCTGGTGTATTTGTTGTTACATCATAATCAGTGCCATTAAATGTTACACTTGTAACGATTGGTGCGCCCTCTACTACACTGTCGTTTGTGACTAAGCTACCTGTTGATACTCTACCCGCATCAGTGTCGGCTTCTGTAACTGTAAAGCTGTCGTCACTACTTTGTGGGGCAGAGTCGGTAATAGTAACGCCTGTTGGTACAACGACTAGTTCGGTTGTGCCATCGGCATCTGTTTGTAGTGCATCAACAAAAATATCAGTAAGTAAACTTTCACTTTCGTGATCAATAGGTGCATGTAACGTAGTAGTAAGTTCTCCACCTGTAAGCGACACACTTAGCACTAAGTTACCTTGCGAGTCTTTTACCTCTAAAGATAAACCATCATTTGCTAAGGTAACCGAAACAGGGCTGCCATCTACCGTTAACCCTTCAAGGCCAGATTGGTTTGTACTTAATGTAAGGTCAGCGTTATCTATTTCTATCGAACTAGTCGCTGAGCTTGTGCCGCCATTTGCAGTATTACTTTCATTTAATGATTGGCTATCAAGCGCATCGAGTGTTGGTGCGACATCTTGCGCTGTGTTTCCTGCAGAATCAGTAACAGTTGCCGTAATAGTCCACTGCTGTGTATCAACAAGCTCAGATACATCTATACCGTTAACGGTCCAAGTTCCATCATTTGCGACTGCGGCAGTCACTATTTCACTAGTTGTGCCATCAAAAATGGTAAGTGTAACGGTAGAACCTAGCTCAGCATCGGTTGTACCGTTTAGCGTGGTTACTTCACCCGCTTTAAAGGCTCTACTGTTAATGCCGTTTTCACCTGTATCAATATCAATATTAATGGTGGTGTCTTTGGTGAAGCTGGTTTCATTTGTGGCTAAATTGCCCTCAACATCTAATGCGCGAACACTTGCTGTAATTTCGCCATCAGCAAGGCCCGAAATATCAGTGGCGTTGATTGCCCACTCACCTGCGTCATTAATGGCGACGTTTTCAACCGTGACTTTATCTCCGTTTACATCGGTAAATACAACAGTGGCTGTTTGGTTAGCATCAGCTTCTTCTATTACGCCACTTACAACTACATTACTTTGCTCTGCAGTATTAATAACGGCATCATCACCTGTTGCTACATCAATGCTGGTTACCGCCGTTTTATCGTGAATGGCGGTGTCTGTATCGGTTGCCGTATTACCTGCTATATCACTTACTGTGGCTGTGGCGGTTAATGTACCATCGTTAAGCCCTGATAAATCTGCACCTGTGATTGTGTAAGCATTATTAATAACAGTGGCTTCAAAGCTGCGCTCATTACCTGCTTCATCTGTTACTACCACTGTTACGGTTTGATTGTCTTCAACACCCGTTGTTGTACCTGTAATTTCAACACTTAAATTTTCACTATTGCCGTTAATTACGCCATCGTTTGTATCGTTAATATCAACTGTTATTGCAACTGTAGTGTCTTTAGTAAAGGTGGTTTCGTTTGTGGCTAAATTACCCTCAACGTCTAATGCGCTAACACTCGCTGTAATTTCACCATCAGCAAGGCCTGAAATATCCGTGGCGTTGATTGCCCACTCACCTTCGTCATTAATCGCGACGTTTTCAACTGTGACTTTATCTCCGTTCTCATCGGTAAACACCACGGTGGCTGTTTGGTTAGCATCAGCTTCTTCTATCACACCACTTACTACCACGCTTTCTTGCTCTGCGGTATTAATAAATGAATCATCACCGGTTGCCACATCAATACTGGTCACAGCTGTTTTATCATGTGTCACTGTATCTGTATCTGTTACATTATTGCCTGCAATATCACTTACCGTAGCTGTAGCGCTGAGCGTACCATCATCTAGGCTACTGGCATCAATCGGATCGGTAACGTATTCGCCGTTTTGCACAAGCGCCGTGGTTTCAACTTGGTTTGTACCATCGCTGATGGTCACCGTCACGGTTTGGCCATCTTCTACATCGGTTACTGTACCGCGCACGACCATGGCGGCGCTTTCACCATTGCCATTAATCACGCCATCGGCTGTTTTATCAATGCTGGTTGTGATCGCTGCGGTGTTATCAAGTTCAACTGTATCCTCAGCTGTAACAGGGTTACCCGCTAAATC
>NZ_LKDW01000002.1 GCF_001401805.1 Pseudoalteromonas sp. P1-25 | reverse complement strand
GAACCGGCACGACTTGTTAGTCGAGGGATTTTAAATCCCTTGTGTCTACCAATTCCACCACTCGGGCATCGAGTTTGCTATTTAAAGCATGTGGAGTGTTGAATGGAGGCGGAACCCGGAGTCGAACCGAGGTGGACGGATTTGCAATCCGCTGCATGGCCACTCTGCCATTCCGCCAAACCGTTGGACAACCTAATGAAAACTTGGAGCGGCACACGAGGCTCGAACTCGTGACCTCGACCTTGGCAAGGTCGCGCTCTACCAACTGAGCTAGTGCCGCATTATTATTTAATTATCTGCGTTATTCAACATCTTGCGATGTTTGCGCTGGTAATTAAGTAACTTTGGTTTTCTTTATCTTAGGGGCTATGCCCTCTCAACACGGACGCATTCTACAGAGATTATTAAACGCGTCAACACAAAAAATGCCACTTTTGAACTGTTTGATTATTTTTTATCTAAAACGGTGCGTTATTAGACGTTTACAATCAATTTTTGGTCAATTCACTCCATGCGGCCATTAAATATTGCACCATAGAACTCAGTGTTAAATAGGTAGCTATATACAATAAGGCAAAACTTAAATAGACCATCCACGTGTCAAATTGCCATATCAGGCCAATAATCGCCAGCATTTGCGCTGCGGTTTTTATTTTGCCCATATTTGATACTGCTACATTACCACGTTTACCTTGTTCGGCCATCCATTCGCGTAATGCAGAGATCACTATTTCACGGCTGATGATAATAAGCGCGGGGATTGTCATATACATAGACTGATAATGATCAGAGAGCGCAACAAGTGCAGCACACACCATAACCTTATCAGCTACCGGGTCTAAAAATGCACCAAAAGGCGTAGATTGCTCTAGCTTTCGCGCTAAATAGCCATCAAGTATATCGGTAATTGATGCCAGCCAAAAAATAAAAGCGGCAGCAAAAAACGCCCAGCTATAAGGCAAGTAAAATATCACCAAAAATATGGGGATAAGAAAAAGTCTAAAGGTTGTGAGTGTGTTTGGAATATTCCACATAACTACTTGGATATGTCTTTTTTTCTATATTCGCATGAAGGGCTAGCCCTTGTCATGCAAATGGTTAAATATCTTCTCAGCCATGTCAGGACTGATCCCAGGAACTTTTTTTAACTGTTCTATATTAGCAGCTTTTACCCCTTGCATGCCCCCTAAATATTTTAATAATGTTTGGCGACGCTTAGAGCCTACTCCGTTGATCTCTTCTAATAATGATTGCGTGCGCTGTTTTTGGCGCTTATTACGGTGCCCTGCAATGGCAAATCGATGCGATTCATCGCGTATATGCTGGATTAAATGAAGCGCTGGCGCATCCGAATCCATAGGAATCGTCTTTCGCCCGCCATCTATTAATAAGGTTTCAAGGCCTGGCTTTCTGCTTGTGCCTTTTGCTACACCCACTAACAGCGGCATTTTAGCATGTGGCCACGTAGCAAAGTATTGCTCAGCACGGCCTAGTTGCCCTTTACCACCGTCAATAAATATAACGTCAGGAATTTTTTCTTCATCTACCACTTTGTTATAGCGCTTGTTAAGGGCAAACTCCATTGCTGCGTAATCATCACCGCCGGTTATACCTGTCACGTTGTAACGCCTGTACTCTTTGTTATTTGGCCCTTGCGAATCAAATACAACACAACTGGCTACTGTGTTCTCTCCCATGGTGTGGCTGATATCAAAACATTCCATTCTGTTTATATCATCTAACCCTAGGGTCGCTTTTAATTGTGCATAACGTTTGTTTATAGAATCTTGCGTACTTTGTTTTACGGTAATACTGTTTAGTGCATTTTTATTAGCAAGCTGAAGGTATTGTGCTCGCTCTCCGCGGGTAACCACTTTAAGGGATACTTTGCGCTCACTAATTTGCGTTAGGGCTTCACTCAATGCACTACTTTCTTCAATCTCAAACGGTAAAATAATTTCTTTTGCTATGCGCCCTGTCGCACCCGGCGCTAAATAATATTGCCCTAAAAACGAAGTGAGTATTTCCTCTTGGCCTGAATCTTTAGGCACCTTAGGGAAGTAGGTTTTACTGCCTAACACTTTATGATCGCGGATCATTAATAAGTGAATCCCATTTAGTCCATTTAAGTGCGCAAAACCCACCACATCCATTTCAGCAAAATTACCTGAAATAGACTGTTGCTCCTGCATTTTGCGAAGCAGCATGATTTGGTCACGCACTTTTGCTGCGAGCTCAAAGTTAAGATCTTTACTCGCCGCTTCCATTTTTTTTATTAAATCGGCTATTACTTCGTGCGACTTGCCAGTTAAAAACTTACGTACATAATCAACTTGTTCGGCGTACTCTTGCTCCGTCACTTTATTAACACACGGTGCGGAGCAACGCTTTAGCTGATACTGCAAACATGGACGGCTTCTGGCACGGTAATAGGCATCTTCGCACTGACGAACCGGAAATATTTTTTGCATTAAACGCAAACTTTCTGACACTGCACCAGCGCTTGGGAAAGGCCCAAAGTACTCGCCTTTTACCTTGCGGCTGCCTCTATGAAAGGCTAAACGCGGATGTTTATGACTGGTCAGTAATATATAGGGGTATGACTTATCATCACGTAGTAAAATGTTATAACGCGGCTGATATTTTTTTATAAGGTTATTTTCAAGCAGTAGCGCTTCGGTTTCGGTGTTTGTAAGCGTCACTTCAATATCGCAAATATTACTCACTAACACACGGGTTTTGCTGTCGGTTAGATTAGATCTAAAGTAGCTACTTACCCGTTTTTTTAAGTTTTTAGCTTTACCGACATAAATAACTTGATGTTCACTATCAAGCATACGGTATACACCCGGCTCACTTGATAGCGTTTTTAAAAATTGGGCGTGATCGAATTCAGACATAAATTAAAAAATTAATGAGATACGTCTATATCAATCATTTTATGGCGAATAGCCAAATGAGTAAGCTCTACGTCGCCTCCTACGTTTAATTTTTCAAACATACGGTAACGGTAGCTATTTACTGTTTTTGAACTTAAATTTAAGCGCTCAGCAATATCTTGTGCTTTTTCACCTTTGGTGATCATTAGCATGATTTGTAGCTCGCGCTCAGATAAGCTTTGAAAAGGGTTTTCGTCGGTACGCCCTGTGACTTGCGCAAGGGCAATTTGCTGTGCAATTTCAGGGGCTATATAACGCTGTCCCGCATGAACAGAACGTATAGCACGAACCATTTCATCAGAACCCGCACCTTTGGTTAAAAAGCCATGCGCGCCAATTTGCATCACTTTTGATGGAAATGGGTCTTCGCAATTAACCGTAAGCACAATAATTTTTACGTCTGGGCAATAGCGACAAATCTTTTTAGTAGCCTCTAAGCCGCCCATACCAGGCATGTTCATATCCATTAATACAATATTAGGTGCGTGCTGGCGACAAAACTGTACCGCAGCCTCTCCATCTTTAGCTTCGCCTACCACTTTAAAACCACGTACGTCATCTAATATACGTTTTATACCAGTTCGTACCAGCTCATGGTCATCAACTAAAAGCACATTAATCAATGTAATACCCTCATTAACCTAACAATACGCGACAAACAATCTAATTTGCCACATTACCACAGTTAAAGCGAAACAATAACTAATATTATTGCTTCGCTTTAGGTGTACTCATCTTTTAGCATTATTTTACTACTGCTAAAAACCAGTACTTTAGTTTTTATGACGCTGCTTTTTCGCTAAAACGGTCTACCCAAAGGGCAATAATACCATCGCCTGTAACATTACACGCTGTACCAAAACTATCTTGCGCAAGGTAAAGAGCAATCATTAATGCAACAGCCCCTTCGTTAAAGCCAAGCATGCTGGTTAATAAGCCCAGCGCCGACATTACTGCTCCGCCAGGTGCACCTGGCGCTGCAATCATGACTACCCCTAACATCATAATAAACGGCAGCATCCCCATTAAAGAAGGTACTTCCATGCTTGGCGATAAAAACATTACGGCCATTGCACACGTCACAATCGTAATGGTAGAACCCGATAAGTGAATGGTAGCGCACAGTGGCACAGTAAAGTTTGCTACATCTTCTTTTACGTTATTTGCTTTACTTGATTGCAACGAAACTGGAATTGTAGCCGCGCTCGACATTGTACCCAACGCTGTAAAATAAGCAGGCAGCATATTTTTAACTAACTCCAACGGGTTACGTTTAAGCAGTAACCCTGTAGAAACATACAATACGGTTAACCACAGCCAATGCATAACAAGTGCTGCAATAAGCACTACACCAAATGTTTGCAGTGTATCTACCACGGTCCCTGCTACGGTCATTTCTGCAAATACACCCGCTATATAAAATGGTAACGCTGGAATAATTACTTTAGATAATAATGCATCGATTACATCGCGACCCTGATCAGACACTTTTTTAAGTGTTTCTAACTCAAGTTGGCTCATGCCTATGCCAAATACGAACGCAGTCACAAGGGCTGTCATTACCCCCATCAGCGGTGGGATTTCTAAATCAATAAAACTGCCAATTTCTGTAGCTACTTCAGCTTCAAATGTAATATTTCCACTTAAAAGTGGGATAACCGCACTTACCAATAAAAAAGCAAGCGTACCTGCAATTACTGTAGAGCTATAAGCAAAGCCAACTGTTTTACCTAGTAAATGGCCTGACCCTTTAGGCAAACCAGCAATTCCCGAAGCAATAAAAAATAAAATAATTAATGGGATGGTAAAAGATATGAGTTGGCCAATAAGTTCTTTAATAGTAAATAAAAGCTCAACACCAGTGAGAGGCACATAAAGCCCGACTAAAATACCGGCCACAATACCGGCAATTAATTTTAAGATTAACTTCATTGTGATTGCTTAGTTGAATTGAATATAGATAGAGTGTTTTTAACATGTTTTAGACGCGTTGTGTGATAAAAGTATTCAAGTTATATTCATGTGCACAAATAACACACAAAATCATCTCAATTATTAGCCTATCTCGCGCATTTTTTAACTAAGTGACAAGGTTTACTCTTTAAATTTAAAAATAAGCCCGCATTCTTAATAACTAAAGCAACAATAATAACTAATTTTTATTTCGGCTAGTTATAAGCTCAATAGATATATGTTATAGCCAAACTTTACTTTAGTTTTTTTAAACTCGCAGTAAAGTGTATTTATATAGTTAATAGCAAAGGCTATTAACACATTGATAAGATTGTATCCAAAGGAACATTATGTCTACTATTTTTGAAGATAACTCACTAAGCATTGGTAATACACCACTGGTAAAACTTAATCGCGTAACAGGCGGTAACGTTTACGCTAAAGTAGAATCGCGTAACCCTAGCTTTAGTATTAAATGTCGTATTGGTGCATCAATGATTTGGGAAGCTGAAAAATCAGGTCAGCTTGTTGAAGGTAAAGAACTAATTGAACCTACATCGGGTAATACAGGTATCGCCCTTGCATTTGTTGCAGCAGCACGTGGTTACAAATTAACACTCACCATGCCCAATACAATGAGCTTAGAGCGCCGCAAACTATTAAAAGCATTAGGCGCTAACTTAGTGCTGACAGATGGTGCTAAAGGTATGAATGGCGCAATTGAAAAAGCAAAAGAAATTCAAGCAACCGATCCAGAAAAATACATTTTATTACAACAGTTCGAAAACCCAGCTAACCCTAAAATTCACTTTGAAACAACGGGTCCAGAAATTTTTGAAGCACTTAATGGCAATATCGACTTTTTTGTAGCAGGCGTAGGCACTGGCGGTACTATTACAGGTGTTAGTCGTTACCTTAAAAACGAAAAAGGCCTAGATGTTAAAGCGATTGCAGTTGAGCCAACTAATTCACCTGTTATTAGCCAAACGCTTGCAGGCGAAGAAGTTAAACCAGGTCCACATAAAATACAGGGCATTGGCGCGGGCTTTATTCCTGGTAACCTTGATTTAAGTGTGATTGATGCTGCTGAGCAAGTATCAAACGAAGATGCGATTGCAATGGCTCATGAACTAATGAAAAAAGAAGGTATTTTAGTAGGTATTTCTTCGGGCGCAGCGGTTGTTGCCGCTAAACGCTATGCTGAAAAACCAGAAAACGCGGACAAAAACATTGTGGTAATTTTACCAAGTGCAACGGAGCGTTACTTATCAAGCCCACTTTTTGCAGAAGAATTTAGCGAGCAAGAATTAGTACAGTAAACTTCTCTCCTTGAGATACTAAAAAGGATGCTTATGGCATCCTTTTTTATTATTTATGATTCGATTTTCTATTTATTACGCGGTGCTGCTTTACATCTTGTTTAATTAATCACACACTTTAAAAAATTAATTAAAAAAATACACCATGAAAAAAATAACAACTTATTTAAGTTTTATAGTTTGCATATTTTTAACCGCCTGTGGCGATAACGTGCAAACACTGGGCGACTCACCCGGCGACACAGCCACTGCCTACTTTGATGCGTTATACAATCAAAAAGATTTACAAAAAGCCAGTACAATGGCCACCCCAAATCTCAGCCGCATAATGAAATCTTACGGCACCGCTAAACAATTTGCCCGAAACTTAGTCAACCTACAATACGATGAAGTTGTGATTGAAGTCGATATGACCAATATGAGTGTGCGCGAACAATATGGTGATAACGCCAAAATAAATCTAATTTTTACCGGTTATTTTAATGGCGATAAAATTGACGATATGCGCAGCGTAAAAATGCTTCGTAAAAAAGGGAAATGGTATATAGACAAAATAGTGGCAGACCCTTACGCACGCTAAACGCGAGCTGTAAATACTCAATTATAAAAAAGGCCTCAAATACGAGGCCTTTTGCATTTTAGCTAAATGTAAATTTTATCAAAGCTCACCGGGTTTAAAGTTATCAACCGCAATGGCTTGTTTTCTTAGTTTATTGGTATGGTGCATTGCATCGGCATCAGCTTGCTCTAAAAAGCCTTGCTCTAACGCATAATTAATCGCGCTTTCTATATCCAGTGTCGCAGGTACCTTACCTTTTCGCTGCCATTGTTTTAAGTCTTTAAACTGTGTTTGCATATCGTGCATAGCTAAAAAAGCATTTTCCATCACGCCCGTGCCCGCATTTTCATCTACATAACATAAGTGCGTTAAACGGTTTCTAAACACCCCTGGTTGCGTCATATGCTCGCAAATACTTTGGGCTGTTTCATCACTTGGCTTGTGGTAATGATTCCCCAGCGGAAACACAATGCGTTTAAGTAAAAAGTTAACCACCGGGTTTGAAAAGTTTTTGAAAAAGCCATCAAACGCTTGGCCAATTTCATACAATGAGTTTTCAATTGCGTATTTCACAAACGGTAAGTCAGCTTGCTGACGACCTTCATCTTCAAAGCGCTTTAACACTGTAGACGCTAAATATAAATGACTTAGTACATCACCTAAACGCGCTGAAATCATCTCTTTACGCTTTAGCTCGCCACCAAGTACCAACATGGCTACATCGGTTGTAAAAGCAAGGCCTCGACTCATTCTGCTTAGCTGTTTGTAGTAAACAGCGGTTGCACCACACACGGGCGCTTTAGCAAAACAGCTACGTGTTAAGCCATGCAAAAAAGCCATGCCTGCATTACTGGCTGCAAATAAAATATGCTTCATCAATAAACTATCAAATTGATCAAGTGCTGCATCGTCGTCTTCCATTGCGGCAGCTTCCATTTCTTTTAACACAAACGGATGACAACGGGTGGCACCTTGTCCAAATATCATTAGGTTACGCGTTAAAATATTAGCCCCTTCAACCGTAATAGATACCGGAATGCCCATATAACCATGGGCTAAATAGTTATTAGGGCCCACTTGTATTCCTTTACCTGAGTGAATATCCATTGCATCGTTCATTACCGTACGGCCCATTTCGGTCATATGGTATTTTGCGATGGCGGTCACCACCGAGGGGCTTAATTTTAAATCAATGGCACCGGCAGTCATTAACCGTGCTGACTCAAGTGTATATGTTAATCCGCCAATACGGGCTAGTGCTTCTTGTACACCTTCAAACTGGCCAATAGATACACCAAACTGCTGGCGCACCATGGCGTAAGCAGAGGTCATTTTTGACGCTAAATGCCCTGTTGCCGTACTCAGTGCTGGCAATGAAATACCGCGCCCAGCACTTAAACACTCAACCAGCATACGCCAGCCTCGTCCTGCACCTTGTTGACCACCAATAATCCAATCTAGTGGAATAAATACATCTTTACCGTAAGTAGTCCCGTTCATGAATGCCATATTTAAAGGATAATGGCGCTCGCCGGTTTCTACCCCTTCGTGATCGGTAGGAATTAGTGCGCAGGTAATACCAAGCTCTTTTTCATCACCAAGTAGCCCATCGGGGTCATACATTTTAAAAGCAAGGCCAAGTACAGTTGCAATAGGCGCCAGTGTAATATAGCGCTTAGACCAATTTAAACGCAGGCCTATTACCTCTTCACCATTATGCTGGCCTTTACATACTACGCCAGAGTCAGGGATACTACCTGCATCAGAGCCAGCTTCTGGGCCAGTAAGTGCAAAACACGGCACATCTTTACCGTTAGCAAGTGTTGGTAACCAGCGCTCTTGTTGTTCTTTTGTACCGTAATGTAGTAATAACTCACCTGGGCCTAAGCTGTTAGGCACCATAACCGTCACAGCGGCAGTTAAGCTTTTAGTGGCAATTTTTGACACTATGGTTGAATTAGCAATGGCAGAGAACTCTCTCCCACCAAATTTTTCAGGAATGATCAGCGCAAAAAAGCCTTCTGTTTTTAAGTAATCCCAGACTTCTTTTGGCAGGTCTTTGTCTTTTTGTACAATTTGGTAATCATCTAGCATCGCCAGTAGCGTGTTAACCTGATTATCCATAAAGTCACTTTCTTTAGCACTAAGCTCAGGTTTAGGAAAGTTATGCAGTTTTTGCCAATCTGGGTTACCACTAAATAGCTCACCATCCCACCATACATCGCCGGCTTCCATTGCCTCTCGCTCAGTTTGCGAGAGCGGCGGAAGTACCTTTTTAAACATTTTAAACGTAGGACGGCTGATCAGGTTGAGGCGAATATCTTTGACTGCAAAAATAACCACCACCACGACCAGCAATATTATAAATACCGACATGAGCACATTCCTTTTACATTGAATGAAAATAGTAACTTAATTATGACCCATCTTAGTTTAAATACAATCATTGCGCGATGTGCCACACGCCTTAACGTATTAATTTCATTGTTTTAAACATCGCTGCTATTATCACTCTCTTAATAACAATAAACCAAAGGAATACAATGAACACACCACGCTTTAAATTAAGTATGAGCGCCTTAATAGTCGCAAGCACATTAGCGCTGAGCGCCTGCGAAGCTGAAATAGCCATAGACACTACCGATTCAGCACAATCAGAGTCTCCTCTTACAAAACAAGATGCCAATGCGTTTATTGCCAAAGCCGAGCAAGAACTCAGTGAGCTTTACCTAGAGTCGAGCCGCGCTGAGTGGATTTACGCAAATTTTATAACACACGACACCTCGGCGTTATCTGCCGAGGTTAATCGTAAAATGACCGAGTCGGTCGTACGTTTAGCTAATCAGGCAGCCCAATTTGACGACTTAGCGCTGGATTACGATGCACGCCGCAAGCTTAATAAACTTAAACTTGCGCTTACTTTACCCGCTCCACAGGACGCTGAAAAAACAGCTCAGCTTTCAACTATTGTGGCAGAGCTAGGTGGTTTATACGGTAAAGGTAAATATTGTAAAGACGATGGCAGCTGTTTAAGCCTTGGTGATATGACCGCAAAAATGGCCACCAGCCGTGATTACAACGAGCTACTTGATTTATGGCAAGGGTGGCGTCAAATTTCAAAGCCAATGCGCCCACTTTACGAGCAACAAGTAACCCTAACAAACGAAGGGGCTAAAGAGCTAGGTTATGCTGATACCGGCGCAATGTGGCGCAGCAAGTACGATATGCCCGCCGATGACTTTACAACCGAGCTTGACCGCATTTGGGGGCAAGTAAAGCCACTTTATAACTCACTGCATTGCCATGTACGCGCTAAATTAGGCGATAAATACGGCACCGATAAAGTGCCACAAGATGAGCCTATTCCTGCGCATTTATTAGGAAACATGTGGGCACAAGCATGGGGTAACATTTACGATGTAGTCGCACCAGAAAACGCCGATCCGGGTTACGATGTTACCGAGCTATTAGCTAAAAATAATTACGACGAGCTTAAGATGGTAAAAGGGGCTGAAACCTTTTTTACCTCAATGGGATTTGAGCCACTGCCAGAGACCTTTTACGAGCGCTCATTATTTGTAAAACCAAAAGACAGAGACGTGCAGTGTCATGCCTCTGCATGGAATATAGACAGTAAAGACGATTTACGTATTAAAATGTGTATTCAACGCACAGGCGAAGAGTTCTCTGTTATTCATCATGAGCTAGGCCACAATTTTTATCAGCGCGCTTATAATAAACAGCCTTTATTTTATCAAGAAAGTGCCAACGATGGTTTTCATGAAGCGATTGGCGACACCATTGCCCTTTCGGTTACACCAGGCTACTTAAAAGAAATTGGCTTACTAGAGCAAGTACCTGATGAGTCAAAAGACATTGGCTTACTAATGAAAATGGCGCTAGATAAAGTCGCCTTTGTGCCCTTTAGCTTAATGGTTGACCAATGGCGCTGGCAGGTATTTTCGGGCCAAGTAAAGCCACAAGATTATAATAAAGCATGGTGGGAGCTACGTGAAAAATACCAAGGTGTGAAAGCGCCTATCGCACGCAGCGAAGACGACTTTGACCCTGGTGCTAAATACCACGTACCAGGCAACACTCCTTATACACGTTACTTTTTAGCGCATATTTTACAGTTTGAATTTCATCGTAGTTTATGTGAAATAGCCGGTAACGATAAAGCCATTCACCGCTGCTCTATTTACAACTCAAAAGAAGCAGGCGAAAAACTAAACGCAATGCTAGAAATGGGCTCTTCTCGTCCATGGCAAGAAGCCCTTGAAACCATCACTGGCAAGCCGCAAATGGATGCAACCGCCATGCTTGATTACTTTGCACCGCTGCAACGCTATTTAGATGAGCAGAACAAAGGCCGTAATTGCGGCTGGTAATATAATTAAGCTCAAACATTAAAAACAACAAAGCCCGCTCAAATGAGCGGGCTTTTTATTCATATTCTAATTTTTAGTTAAATTAGAACTGTAAGCTTAGATTTGCGAAGTAAGCATCGTAATCAGAATCATCCCAGTTATTGCCGTAACCTGCTTCTAAACCAACATTATTATTGAAGAAGTGTTGAGCACCAAAAGTGTAATCATCGTTCTTATTAACTGTCACAAATACTGATGTTGCTTTACTAAAATAGTAGTTAGATGCTAATTCCCAGTTACTTGAACCGCCATCAACATCTTCAAACTTACCTTCAACAGTTAAGTAGTTACCTTGCTGTAAATCAACAAAGTACTTAGCTGCTACTGTACGGTAGTCAAACTCATCATCTGCTGTTACTGTAAAGCCGATATAATCAGTGCTGTTTAGTTCGTGGTTATATGCTAGGTCAAACACAAACTGATTGTCAGCATCTTCTACATCTACAAACGTTGCTTTTAATACAAGGTTTGGGTTAAAAAAGTAACCAGCAGAAAGTTCAATTACATCCGTGCTTGAGCCAAAATCCGTATCGAAATTATTGTACTGTGCACCTAATACGAAATCCTGTACAAAATACTCACCGCCAATGTTAGTAACATCTACAAAATCATTATCGCTGTATGAACCATAAACATTTGTTTGCTTATTGATGTACTCAAATTGATCGTAAGGACCTAATGTCGCTTTTGGAGAGAAATAATAAATTGAGTCAACACTTACAGTGTCATCACCATCTACATCCACGTATCCTACATGGCTGATTGATTGGTAAGTATCCGCAGCCATTGCAGTGGTTGCAGCGCTTGATAATAAAATGCTCGAAATGATAACGGCTAATTTTTTCATTTTTAATTCCCTATAAATCTTTTTGTCTATGCTTAGGCTCTCTAGCCAAAGTCGGGGCGCATCCTAACAGTATAAAATGAACAAAAAATGAATGAGTGAACAAATTAAACTCTATACTGGCCACTCACATTGTTAACAGTTTCGAATAAATGTAAATATAAAATGCACCTTAAATCTATCAAAGAGTTATGTGTCATCATTTAAACCTAAAAAGTAACAATTAAGGTACAAACTATCGCTAAACTGAATCCAACTTAACTATTCGATAAACCTCACCAATGTAGCTTCCTTCAGTTATATTTTTTTCATTTTTCAAAAAATTATTTTTAATTTTAAAAATTAACTTAGATGAGCAGAGCAAAAGCCGTAATTGCACTTCGTAATACTTTTATCACGGTTTATTTAAGTTAAAAACAACAAAGCCCGCTACAGTAGCGGGCTTTTTGCTTTTAATTAAGTAAGGGCTTAATTAAAACTGAAAACGCATGTTTGCAAAGTATGCATCGTTATCAGAGTCATCTGCATTGTTCTCGTAACCTACTTTAAGACCAATGTTTTTATTGATGAAGTGCTGAGCACCAAAGCTGTATGTATCTTGCTTGTTGTAGTTAGCAAATACCGAGGTTGCTTTTGAGAAGTAGTAGTTAGTTTCTGCTACCCACTGGTTTTCTGCATCTTCAATGCTCTCGTATTTACCTTCAAACGTTAAAAAATTACCTTGTTGTAAGTCTATAAAGTATTTAGCTGCAACGGCGCGGTAATCAAAATCGTCATCTGCGGTAAGTGTTACACCTACGTAGTCTGTGCTGTTTAGCATGTGATTGTATGCTAAATCAAACAAAGCAAAGTCATCGCCGTCTTTGTTTTCAACAAGCGTTACTTTTGCTAATAAATCAGGGTTAAAGAAGTAGCCACCAGTTAGCTTGTAAAGCTCACCGTTAGAGCCCGAATCTGGGTCAAGGTTTTCGTAAGAAGCACCTACTAAAAATTCATTAATGAAGTACTCACCACCAACATTCGTTAAATCGCCAAAGTCGTCATCAGCGTAGCTGCCGTATACGTTAGTTTGCTTATTGATGTATTCAAACTGATCGTACGGACCTAATGTTTTTTTAGGAGATAGGTAATAAATAGAGTCTACAGCAACAGTGTCGTTGTTATCGCTATCTTTGTAGCTTAAATTACTGATTGAATTGTAGCTGTCTGCAGCAGCCGCAGTGCTAGATAATAAAATGCTTGAAATAATAACTGCTAATTTTTTCATTGTAAGACTTCCCTTTGTGCATTGCTTTTTATGCTTTAGCTCATTGACTAAAGTGGGGACATGCTAACGCTGAGAAACTGAATGAAAACTTAATTAAGCAGTTGTATTTATTAAGTTAATTGTAAGGAGGTGTAAGAAACTGTAAATTTAAAGTAGTTGCAACATATAGTCAACAACTACTTAAAACATGTGCATTATTTAAAGTGCATGCTGGCTAATTACACGATAAACCTCATTAATATTATCGCCCGATTTAAATTCTTTACTAATAGGCGTTGGATCTGACCCTATCCAAATTTTAAGCTCGGCGTCTAAGTCAAAGTGCCCTGCACTTTCTTTACTAAACTTAGTAATTTTAGAGTAAGCAATACTCACCATTTCCATTTTAGAGCCGGTCATACCTTGCTTATCAATTAAAATTAAACGCTTATTAGTAAAAATAAACATATCGCGAATCACCTTATAGGCTTTTTCTACTTGCTCGCCATCTATTAGCGTATTGGCAAGCACTTTTTCTAAATCAGAATCATCTACTTCGCTTGCGTTACCCATTAAACCACTGAGTAGTCCCATTATACTTTCTCCTGTGTAAATATTTGATTTTCTAATGTGTGGCCATTTACCAACTGCCTATATTGCCAATTTTGCTGATGGCAAAAGTTTAATAAAGCAATATCAAGTGGCTCACCGATTGGTTGGTACTCAATCACGTATTCTTTATGTTGGCTCATATACACACGGCTTACACCTGCTAACGCCTGCAGTTGCTGCTCCACATTTTGATACGCCTCGCTGAGCATTAAGGTATAAAAGTGAGTATGCATATTGTTGTCTTTTGTTTGGTGCTCGCTCAAAATGCCCTTATCTAGGTGGAGCACTTGGGAGCATAATCGCTCAAGTTCGGTTAAATCGTGCGAGCTTAAAATAAAGGTGGCCTCGCTACTTAAGCTCGATACCAGCTCGCGCACCTCTCTGGCATGAATAGGATCAAGCCCTGCTGTGGCCTCATCAAGCATCACTATTTTCGGCGAGCCAATCAGCGCTTGCGCTATCGTTACCCGTTTTCGCATACCATGAGATAAATCGCCCGCACGCTGTTTAGCGACTTCTTTTAAGCCAACTAAATCGAGTACGCGCAGCGCTTCATTGTGGCTTTGTTTAGCACCCATACCTTGCAACTTGCCATAAAACGCCAGTTGCTTATCTATATTAAAACGTGGATCTAACTGCGCATCTTGTGGCAAAGCACTCACTTGGTTAAACAATGCAGCGCTTCCAGGCTTATGTCCTAAAATACTCAGCTCACCATGGCTTGGGTTAATATAGCCGCACAATAAACTAAATAATGTGGTTTTACCGGCACCATTGGGGCCCACTAGCGCAACTGGCGCACCTTTACTAATTTCAAAGTTCACATTATTAAGTGCTTGCTTTGCGCCATACGATTTACTCAAGCCGCTGGCTTTTATTAATACGCTCATAGCGAACTCCTTGTAAATAATTTATGTGCAATAGCGATAAATACAGCACTTTGTATAAGTGGTACACCTAATGCGCTTAATAAAGGTAAGTTTTGTCCTGCTAATAACTCAGAGTTAACACCTGGGAATATATAATCGAGCGCATTTAAAGCCGGTACCTGCCATGCCAATATTCCTACAACAATGCCGCCTCCAGCAAAATATAAAATAGCCAATACAATGGCTAAACGTGATGAGCGAGCAAAGGTATTTATTAAACACATTAGTGCGATAAATGGGCTAAGCACTATTACCATGACCATAAAAATAGAAAGTGCGCGAATAAAGCCGCCCATTAACAAGCTGGGATCTCTATAACCAAGCACACCTAGTGTGGCAACAAGGGTTATAGCTAATAAACACGCCAATACACCAAGTTGCCCTAAAAAACGGCCAAATAAAATTTCAAAGCGCGTAGCGCGCAGCGATATAAACCTTAGCGTGCCACGCTCTCTATCGCCAACGGTTTGATCGCTTGATATAAAAATAGCAAACAGCGGAAAGCTATACAAAGCAACCAGCCAGTACATAGCAAATTCGGCTTCAGGCCAATCAAGTAACTTACTTAGGCCAATGCTGCCTGAAATATCGCGCACCATTTGTTCAAAATCAGGTGCACTAATAATGCTAACTGCTTGCCCTATTGGGTAGCGCAATATTAATAACCAAACTAGCGCAAAAGCGGCCATAGCAATTAAGCCGCGTTTAGTTAAAAACATACGTACTAGCTCAAAGCCCGCTATTTGGGTTAATCGCCCTATGTTTAGTAATGATGATGTTGCCATTGGCTTTCCTTAATGACGTTGCTCATGCTTTAAAATTAAGCGTAATATAACCACAGTAAGTGTAAACACCTTGAATTACCAGCAAAAAAAAGCTCACCTTAAGTGAGCTTTGTAACAAACCATTTAAATGTAACAGGCCAAACTCCGTTTATTTTGGCCAAATTTTATAAATGCTGCTGATATACTTTAAGCGCTTGGCTTAAGTCGTTAATTAAATCATCAACGTCTTCAAGGCCAATATGTAAGCGGATCACCGGGCCTAAATCCCAACCGGTTTTAGAGCGAAGCCCTTTCATGGTTAAATTAGCCGTCACTAGGCTTTCAAAACCGCCCCACGAAAAGCCCATTTTAATATGCTCAAGGCTATCTAAAAATGCATCAATGGCTTTTTGGTTACCGGTTTTCATTATAAATGAGAACAACCCATTGCTGCCATCAAAGTCGCGCTTAAAAAATTCATGCCCAGGGCAGGTTTCAAATGCAGGGTGGCGAATATGATCAACTAACTCATGTTGCTCAAGCCATTTTGCCACCTCTATAGCCGCCTTTTCGTGTTGGTTTAAACGCACCGCCATTGTACGTAAACCTCTAAGCGCTAAATAAGCATCATCGGCACTAGTACACTGCCCTAATAAATACGACTGTTCACGCAGGGTTGGCCAGTACTTTTTATTTGCCACTGCGACCCCCATCATTACATCAGAATGGCCAACAATGTACTTAGTTGCTGCTTGAATACTAATATCCACGCCGTGCTCAAGTGGGCGGTAATGCAAGCCATTGCCGTAGGTGTTATCTAGCATGGTCATAATATTATGCTCATTGGCTACCTTTACCATAGCAGGCACATCTTGTATTTCCATGGTAATAGAACCTGGCGATTCTAAAAATAGCACCTTTGTGTTTGGCTGAATATACTCTTTAATACCCGCGCCTATTGTCGGGGGGTAATACGTGGTTGTTATTCCAAGGCCTGCTAAAATTTTATCGCAAAAATCACGCGTTGGTTCATACACGTTATCAACCATTAATATGTGCTCGCCCGCTTTTACAAACGACAATAACGCTTGGCTTATTGCCGCTGCACCGCATGGGTAAAGCGCGCAGCCTTCGCCGCCCTCAAGCTCAGTAATCGCTTCTTGCAGGGCAAAATGCGTACTTGTGCCACGCCGACCATAAAATAAAGTTTTATCGCCGCGGGTTTTAGCCGCGTTTTTTAAATCGGCCACGCTATCAAATACAATCGTAGAGGCACGTTGCACCACAGGATTTACTACACCATGGGTATAGGCTTTTTTACGCCCTGATGACACTAACTGCGTGTTTTTATTTTTGCTCGACATTATTAATCCTTAAACCTTATTTGTAAGCCATTGTTCAATTAAAAAGCGCGAAATTGAATCGACCCGCGGGAGTTTATAATGATCGCCTTCATCGCCCATATTGCCAAACGCCCTCACTTCTTCGCGAGTAAACCATTTAGCATCGTCTAATTCGTCTTTATCTACGTTTATTTGCTCAGTTTTAGCCTCTGCAATAAAACCTAGCATAATAGATGAAGGAAAAGGCCATGGCTGAGAAGCAATGTAACGTACATTTTCAACATCAACGCCCGCCTCTTCTTTTACTTCACGCGCTACAGCTTGCTCTAGTGTTTCACCTGGGTCTACAAAACCCGCCAATGACGAATACATGCCTTGTTGCCATATTGCTTGGCGACCCAATAAACAGCGCTCTACGCCATCTTCAAATACTTTAGTAACCACCATTATTACGGCCGGATCGGTTCGTGGAAATGTAGGGTGCTTACAGTGCTCGTTTTCACATAGGCGTGAGTGCCCTGCCTCTACTAATGTATTTTTACTGCCACAACGTCCACAAAAACTATGCGTTGCATGCCAATAGCATAAACCGCGGGCTAAAGCGGCTATAGAGCCATCTTGTATATCAAGCAGAGGGCCATATTGACGTATATCAATAAACTGTGCGTCGCCTATAACGTGATTGAGTTCGTCGTCGTGTATAGCTGAAACATCTAATGCAAACACACCTTGTTGCTCGGTATTTGAGCCTAAATAAATAGCGTTTGATAAATCTAAATGGGCAATTTGCTGATACGTTAAGTAGCACACATGAGCGGGGTCTTTATAAAGCAAAGTGTGGTTATTATTCACCAAAAGCCACTTACTTTGTGCCGACATTTGTGCGTTTAACCACGCAGCGTTTTTACGAAAATTAGACCCGCGGTCCAATGGCATGTCGCTGTAATAAAGCATGTGAGTCCTCAATAACATGGTATGTCGTAAAATTACCACAACCGCTAAGTAAACCCAATTTATTACAGTAATAAAAAAGCCTATATTAGCTTTATAGGCTCTTTATTAAAAACTCTCATGTTGCAGGCACTTAGCTGCTATATTTCACGCTTTAAAGTAGCAAATTGTCATCAATTAAGTGAAACTGCTCAGCACTTTGTTTAAGCACCTCAGCGGTTAACTTATCGGCGCCGTACACATCGCATGGTACATTGTATTGATTTTTTAAATGCCCGAGCAATAAAGCAAAGTCGCCATCACCAGAGAGCAAAATAACTTTATCGAGGTTTTTACCTTGCTCTAGCATATCTATGGTTATGCCTACATCCCAATCCCCTTTTGCGCTGCCGTCACGGCGCTGAATAAACGGCTTTAGTTTTACCTCAAAGCCAATAGCACGCAAAATATTTTGAAACTGGTTTTGTTTTTCGTCACCACGGTGAATGGCATACGCGAACGCGCACTCTATTGAGTATTGCTGTTTCATAAGCGCCCAGAATGCATTGTAATCAAAGTTTTTACGGTAACTTTCGCGGCACGTGTAATAAATGTTTTGTACATCAACAAAAATACCGACTCGTGGCTTACTAGTTTGCTGATCGTTTTGTAAAGTCATTTGTTTCCTTAAGTACTCACAATTCAGCGTAGCTGAAATAAATAGCTATAAACGAGTGAGCCTTGCAATTTTGTTTTAAGTAACCTAAATTGGTTACTTAATTAAATGTAACCAAATTTGGTTACCTGATTTTATGTAACTGCATTAAGTTACTTTTTGGATTTTTATGATTGGTGTGATCAGCGGCGATATAATTAAATCGCAAAAAATACCTAAGCAACAATACGATGCCATGCTTTATCAGTTAGCGCAAAGTTTGCGTGCAAATTGTGACAAATCATCATTGTGGACCATGTACCGAGGCGATGCCTTTCAGCTACAAATAAACCAAAGTGAGCAATTAATAAAAACCGCTATTATTATTTATTTGCATTTAAAGTCGGCAGGTTATGAGCTGCGCCAAAGCATGGCCTTAGGCGAGATAGATAACCCACGCAGTGATATAAAAACAGCCACCGGCTCGGCCTTTGTGCTCTCTGGGCAAGGCCTTGATAAAATAGCCAACCAGCGCTTTACCTTACAGGTAGCAAAGCACAGCCTAGATGAAAGCTTTAGCCTTAATCTTGCCTTTGTAGATACTTTGCTTAGCAAAATAACGCAAAAACAAGCTAATGCGCTATACGTGTATTTAACTCAAGCCGATAACAGCCATGCAGCTTTAGCAAAAGAGCTCAATACCAGTCGCGAAAACGTGACTAAGTTATTAAACCTAGCAAATTATCATCTAATAGAACGCTTTATAATACATGCTAAGCAGGTCATAACCACGATTTCAAAAGGAAGTGAGTAATGGGGTTTTCGTTATTATTAGTGGCATTAATTATAGGCCACCTAGTCAGTGACTTTTTTTTACAACCAATGAGCTGGGTAAACGATAGAAACACCCATCACTTTAAAGCTAAAAAACTTTACCTGCATGTATTAGTGCACGGTGTGGTGAGCGCTATTATTTTAGCGTTTTGGGAGTATAGCTATGGCTGGCAACAACTAAGCACCGTGTTACTTTCCACAGCGGCAATTATGCTTAGCCACTACCTAATAGATATTGCTAAGTCGTACTCAAATAAAGGGGTTGTGCCCTTTTTACTCGACCAAATAGCGCATATAGCCGTAATAATAGCGCTGTGTATTTATATAACTGATAACCAAAGTTTAATCGCGTACGCAAGCGCACTTGCCACTAACCCGAAAGTACTTTGGGTTGTATGCGGATATTTAATTATATTAAGCCCAAGTGCCGTATTTATAAGAATGATGCTTGAAAGGCTCACCGCTAACTTTTCAAGTGAGGGCAGCTTACCTCTGGCCGGACAAAGCATTGGCATGCTAGAGCGCGTATTAATGCTGAGCTTTATATTACTTGAACAATTTGCGGGGCTTGGTTTTTTGCTTGCAGCCAAGTCGGTCTTTAGGTTCGGTGATTTAAGTGCCAGTAAGGATAAAAAGCTCACCGAGTACGTTATGCTTGGCACCTTATTAAGTGTAAGTGTTACCTTGTTTGTAGGTTTAGCCGTTAATTCGTGGATTAGGTAAGTGTAAATTTCAGATAATAAAAAACGCGCTACTTCTATTAAAAAGGTAGCGCGTTTTTTATTGGTGTTTAATTAAAGGCCAATACAATCATTAATAATGATTAATCGTTATTATTTGCACGACGACGGCGTTGGCCATTGCCACCCACCGATTGACGCTTTGCCCATGGGTTTTGTGCATTATCATCGGTTTTAGCCGCTGGTTTTTTAGAGCCACCACGGCGAGGGCCTGTACCGTTGCCGCCATTGTTAGGCTTTTTACTGCTTGGCTTATCAGACTTAGGTTTGTTAAACGGCTGCTTTGCTTTTTTAGGCTTTTTAGGTTTAATTGGGCGCGCATCTAATGCGCGCTCAGGTACGGGGCTAGTTGGTTCAAACCCAGGCTCTTCAGCGCGAGGGATAAGCTCACCAATAAAACGTTCAATACCGTATAAATCAGCAGCGTCATCGGCAGTTACAAACGAAATAGCATGCCCTGATGCACCAGCACGGCCTGTACGACCAATACGGTGCACGTAATCTTCGTATACATTTGGTAAGTCGTAGTTAACCACATGCGGTAGTTCAACAATATCTAGACCACGTGCCACTATATCGGTCGCTACAAGTACACGTACTTCACCGCTTTTAAAGCCATCTAATGCTTTAACACGGGCACCTTGTGATTTATTACCATGAATAGCGGCGCCTGCAATGTCATCACGCTCGAGTTGTTTAACTAAACGGTTAGCACCGTGCTTGGTACGGCTAAACACTAATACTTGTTGCCAATCGTTGCTACGAATTAAATGGCTAAGTAATGCGGTTTTACGCGATTTATCAACCGCATAAACGCTTTGTGTTACGCTTTTAGCCGTGGTGTTTTTTGCCGCAACTGATATTTCAACAGGGTCATTAATTAGCCCTTTTGCTAACGCACGAATATCATCTGAAAACGTGGCCGAAAACATTAAGTTTTGGCGTTTAGGTGGCATTTTAGCAATCAGGCGTTTAATGTCGTGAATAAACCCCATATCAAGCATGCGGTCAGCTTCATCAAGTACCAGTACTTCAACGCTATCAAACTTAACTGCGTTTTGATTATGTAAATCAATTAAACGCCCTGGGGTTGCCACTAAAATATCAACCCCTTTACGAAGGCGCTGCATTTGTGGGTTTATTTTTACGCCGCCGTACACTACAAACGAACTTACATCAGAGTGCTTAGCGTATTCTTCAACGTTTTCGCTTACCTGCAAAGCCAGCTCGCGCGTAGGCGCTAAAATAAGGGCACGTACGTTATTGCTTTTTGCTTTATTGCCTTTAGATAACAGCTCAATTAGCGGTAACGTAAAACCGGCGGTTTTACCTGTACCTGTTTGTGCGGCCGCCATTACATCGCGACGTTCAATAATTGCAGGAATTGCTTGAGCCTGAATAGGCGTTGGCGTTTCATAGCCCTTTTCTAAAACCGCGTTAACTAAAGACTGTGATAAACCTAAACCATCAAAACTCATAAAATCTCTCAATAAAATAAAGGCCAAACCGGCCAAGGGCGCATTATACGCAACTAACTTAGAAATGCATGGAAATATTCACTTTGCCAAATAAGCTCCCATCGCAAAAAAGCAAATAGCAATACAAAACAGCACGATGGCATTAAAGCAGGCACGTTTTTATTAAATCAAAATATGTACTACCAAGGGGCGATTAAATCGCAGCGGGGGGATAACCCAATGGGTTATGTAAAACAACAAAAGCGGCTAAAAAGCCGCTTTTGAATAGATGCTATTTAAAAAGCAGCTATTATTTAACGCCTAGCTCGCGTAAACGCTCTTGTAGGTAGCTGTCTGCAGTGTAGCGCTCAGAAAGCACAACATCAGGACGTGGGTGTAAAAACAGCGGTAAAGAAATACGCGACTTAGTCGACGCTTTACCCGTTGGGTTAATTACACGGTGAATAGTCGATGGGAAATACCCGCCCGACGCTTCTTGTAACATGTCACCAATATTAATAATTAAGCTACCAAAGTCACATGGCACATCTAACCAACCGCCATCAGTTTTTTGAACTTGCAGGCCTGGCTCGTTTGATGCCGGTAACACTGTTAATAAGTTAATGTCACCATGTGCTGCAGCGCGAATTGCACCTGGCTCTTCATCACCTGTCATTGGCGGGTAATGTAAAATACGTAACAATGTTTGCTCAGAATCAGCAATCATGTCTTTTAAATCGATAGAAAACTTAGCACGTACATCGGCTGGTGCCTCTGCTTGAACCCAGCTTAAAAGCGTTGCTGCAAATTCGTTAGCTAAGCGGTAGTACTCACGTACGTCGGCTTCAAGCTCTGCAGGCACGCGACCTTTAGGGTAAACATGAAAGTACTCTTTAATGTCTTTAACTGTAAAGCCTTTCGCTACCTCAGAGACAGAAGGCGGGAAATAACCGTCTTGTGTTTCTTTAGAAAATAAAAAGTCGTGCTTTTGCTCTGAATTAAAAAAGTCTTGCCATTTTTCGTAAATAGACTCAACTAAAGATTGCGGGATTGGGTGATTTTTTAATACACCAAAACCGGTGTTTCTTAACGATTCAACAAATTGAGCAGCCGCATCGGGAGCTTTATAATCAACAGTAGGTAATTGCATTGTACGTTCCAGTGAATAGGTTGTAAGAACAGTGCCGCTTTAAATATAGCTAATATGCCAAAATAAAGTAGCAAAGCCTTAATTATAGCGCTGTGCGAGGATAGACAAACCACCCCAAAAACATAAGGACAAATGTCCGCAAGGTGAATTAGTGAACAACTTACTTGATCGAGATCAAAGTATAAAAAACATTGAAATTGCACTCATTAGTGCTTATATCTTATCTATTATTGTAATGTATTTTCATGAAACACTAAGGCTCTTCTATGCGACAAAAAGTATCTTTTAAAAGCGGCGATTTAGAACTGGCAGGCCAGCTTGAGCGCCCAGCAGGAGATGTAAAGTTTTATGCTTTATTTGCACACTGCTTTACCTGTGGTAAAGATATTGCTGCCGCCACACGAATAAGCCGCGCCCTTACCCAACAAGGTATAGCCGTACTGCGCTTTGATTTTACCGGTCTTGGTAATAGTGACGGCGACTTCGCAAATAGTAACTTTTCATCCAATATTCAAGATTTAGTGGCCGCAGCCGATCACTTGCGCACACACTTTGACGCACCACAACTGTTAATTGGCCACAGCTTAGGCGGCGCTGCCGTACTGGCTGCTGCAGAGCATATTCCTGAAGTATCGGCTATTACAACCATTGGCGCCCCTTCAGATGCAAAACATGTTGCACATAACTTTGAAGCCCACTTAGATGAAATTAACGCTGCAGGCGAGGCAAAAGTGAGCTTAGCTGGGCGCGAATTTACCATAAAAAAACAGTTTGTAGAGGATATAGCAAAGTACGACCGTAGCCACATAGGAAAATTAAAACGCGCGCTTTTAGTTATGCACTCCCCTGTTGATACCACGGTTAATATTTCAGAAGCCGAGAAAATTTACGCATCAGCCAAGCACCCTAAAAGCTTTATCAGCCTCGATAACGCCGACCACCTGTTAAGCAATAAAGACGATGCCGAGTACGCAGCCACGCTCATTGCTAATTGGGCAAACCGCTACGTTAAGTATGAGCAAAGTAACTACAGCGCAAAATTAGAAAACGGCAAAGTACTGGTTGAAGAAAAAGACCATATATTTACTCAGCACGTAAGTACTAAAGATCATACATGGCTTGCCGATGAGCCATTAAAGGTAGGAGGCAGTAATTTAGGCCCCGATCCATACGACCATATACTCGCAGGCCTAGGCGCATGCACCTCAATGACACTGCGTATGTATGCAACCTTAAAAAAGCTGCCGCTTGACCATGTAAAAGTAGAACTTGAACACACCCGCGACTACTACCAAGATTGCGACAATGGCGAGTGCACACAAAACCTAGAGGCCATTACTCGTAAAATTACCCTACGCGGCGACTTAACTGAAGCACAGCGCCAACGCCTGCTAGAAATAGCCGATAAATGCCCAGTGCATAAAACCCTGCATAACAGCCCTATTGTAGTAAGTGAACTAGTTGAGTAACTAAAACAAAAATAGCGCAGCTATGGCTGCGCTATATTATTTTTTCAATAGTTTGTATAATAGGTGTAAATAACCTTTCTAGCCCACTATCAATAATTTGTTGATCTTGCATATCCTTTATATAATTACTGACTTTTTGTTTCCCCTTATTATCAAACCTATAATCAACATACATTAATTCCTCCTCTGTCAGATCACTTTTATACTCATGTACAAGTTGATTGTTATTAATCAATTCTTTTAACTTTGTATCAGTTAACTTTTCAGATTCATTCTCTACTTCTACAAGCCACCCTTCATCAAAAGCTAGCTTCCATATTTCAAACGAAAATAAGCTTTCTAAATCAGCACTGACATTGTAACCCTTTCTTTTCAAGTCAATTATTAACTTTCTAGGCTTTAATAGTTCGCAAGAAACAGCTTTTACCCCTGATACCCGCTCATTAAATTTTCCTTTTGCTTTATTACCTGCTGTATCAGCGTCCAATAAAACTAAACCTTTAACTTTATTTGTTTTATGTTTTTGAATCAGATTAAAAGCAACACCGCGGTCAACAGCTGCATTTGCACAGTTGTTGTCCTCATTCGGAACGTCAATAAAAACATTCTCTGATAAATTAAAAAACTGTAATAACCTAAAAATCACTGTTTTATCACTTCTACCTTCTAAAAAAAGCCTCGGCTTCCTATCATCTTCTAGTTGTTTGAGCAGATCGGTAGCTATAGACTCATATTCTTCATTCCTCTTTAGCCATTCATCCCTTTGTTTTTCGATGATAGGGCTCAAGAGCTGAAGAAAACCTATATTCCCATGTAGCTCTTCTTCATCGGTAGCATCTATTTTTGTTTCTGGAACATTATTCTCATTAAATTTTTTACTAACGTAATAAGTTCTAGTTTTGATATTACTTGGTAAATCACTAGAATTATTTAGTGAGTAAATAGCAGGTGAATGAGTAGTTATGAATACTTGTGTGTGTTTTCGCACTGCAGCTATAAACTGCTTGTTTAGCTCAAAGCATGTAGCAAATTCAACATTATTTTCCGGCTCTTCAAAACCCCAAATTAAAGGTTTTATCGCTAATCGCTTACCACTATTTTGATGTTTAGCACCTATAAACGACAACATCATAGGAATATGTCTAATTTTAACCCCATCCCCCCTTCTACCTAAAGGGATATTATCTGAGTTAAATTCTAATGCTTCGAATATATTTCTCAGGTTTTGAGGCATTCTGATTTCGTTATCGCCACTGAATGTTTTATCAATTTCAGTTAAAAGTTCTGTTACATGGCTTTTAATTTCCGCTTCAAAACTTGTAGCTGAGCCTCTTAACCCTTGTTCTGTGGTGGCGGCAATTACATCATATAATTGACCTTGCAGTTCTTTAAAGAAGTCTTTGTCTTTAATAGCTGGAACATACATAAAGTTTATATTACTGAGAAGGTTTGGAATTTTACTTCTAGGGGGAAAATCTTGCTTTTTAGTAACTCTTCCTTTGTTTAATACACAATACTGCTGTACCTCAGAAACACGATGAAGACCATTCTCTCTCCAAACCTTTTTCCAGTACACAGTATCTGGGTAACCTTCTTTTCTATAACTTTGGGGTAACTTTAAAACCAATTCTACCATTATTTCCTTAGCTCTTTGCTTATAGACTCTAGCATTGATATTAAAATCAGAGCTAAACGAAAATGGTTCTTGTGAATCAGTGTGATTATTAAAAAAAAGGTTTAATGCTCTTAATATGTTTGATTTACCAGCATCGTTTTTGCCAACAAAAGTAGTAATTTCTTCTGCATAAAAACTTTGTTTATTTACTGATCTAAAATTAGTTATTGTTATTTGACGAATCATATCGGTTTTATTATTTATTCCATTAGATTGATATTGTATGACTTTTAATTTAAAAAATAAATTAACTATTTGATAACTATAAAGTCTACTATTAAAAGTACTTACCTTCTCAATTTTAAAAACGCCTGCATTTCTTTACTCATTCTATCCACCAGCCATTTTGGCCCGCCATCATACATATCGTTATGGCGCGATTTTTCAATCATTACTTGGCTAACTGGAAACTCTTTAAGCTCTGTTTCATTTAATAAAACATTCGCATCGGCTTCGTAATCACTACCACGCAGTGTAAGCACGCGTATGTTTTTATTACGTGGGGTTAACATGCGGCGGTGATCGAGGGTAATTATTTGGCTTACTTCATTTGGGTATATTGAAGCATATAAAGCAGATATATCGCCGCCGTTAGAGTGGCCAAATAACGTGAGTTGGGAAAAGTCATACTCAGGGTATTGCGCACTGAGCTGATTAACTAAAAATTTAAGGCTAACCACACCGCGATGCCAGTTTTCCATGCGGGTGGTTAAATATGGCTGTATACGATTAAGTGCAGGGTCGGTTTTAAGCTCATGTGCGACTGCAATGCTTAAATAACCTTTTGCATTAAACAGCTTACTGGCAAACGTGTATTCATTGTGGCTAATGCCATAGCCTGCATTTACAAATGCTACGGGGCACTTTGCCTGCTCGTTGCATTGATTATTACTGTTATTTGGAAGCGTGATATTGATAGGTATGGTTCGATTGCGGCTTTGATCCACTATTACATTGTCATCAGCAACGCTTAATGGTGACATTAAACTCGCACTTAGGCTAAATGCGCTTAATGTTAGTAACTTCTTTATTATTTTATGCATGTTTTTAAATCGTATAAATTATTGTTTTTAAATAAAAATAACTTTTACTATAAAGGTTAGCGCGCGCCATTGCTAATGTATGCGATAATACAGGTATTATTTTTAGTTAATTTAGAAAAGTACCCCATGAAATCATACAGCACTATTGAACAACGTATCGACATTTTGCAAAGTCGAATAGAAGCCTATAAAGAAGAAATCGCCGTGTTACAGGCCGAGCCAAAAAGTAACAACGAGCGTATTATTTTTAAATTTATTGAAACGGGCAGTACAGGTAAAACAAAAGACTTTGTTCGCGAGCTTGGCATTAAGTCGCCGCGCGATAGCTTATATTCATCAGGTGATGTAACTAAGCTAATTAAAGACGGCGCTGATGACATTACCCCTGCACTGCTTGAAATTGCCCGCACACTTGCTAGCGCACGTAACAAAAATGGCCCTAGCTGTTAATTAGTTAGCTACTGGTCACTAACTTATTTAGAAGCTCGTAATTTGCAGCTTCTAAATAACCTCAATCATCGGATAATTAGTTACAGAGCTCTATATCAAGGCTTGTAAGCAAGTTAAGTGCTTCAAAGCGCTCGAACTTTGCCCCCGCTAATATATTATTGTTCAAATCAATATTAAACTCAGTTGCGCCAACAAAGTCACACTTAGTTAAATTGGTTTGAAAAAACTCACTATCGCGAAAATTACTCCCTGTAAATGTACTTTGCTTTAAATTGGCATGTCTAAAATCAACATTTTTTGCAAAGCAATGAATTAATTTGAGTGAATTTAACGTTAAGTCAAAAAAAGAGCTGTTACTAAGCTCACAGCTATTAAAGCTCACCGGCGCATCAATACTTAGGGCTCCCCAATCAGCATTGCTCCATTGCACGCTGTTTAACTTACAATGGCTAAAGCTTACACTTTCAAGGGAGCTATAGTCCCACTTGAGTGACGACAAATTACAATTTTTAAAACTGCACTCTATAAATCGGCACGTTTTAAATTGCGCCTGTGAGAAATCACACTCAGTAAACGTACACGCTTCAAATTCTGTGTTTTCGATTGTATTTTTTGCTAGCTGTAAGGCACTAAATTGCTGATCGCAATAATAGTTATTATTTGAAATTGGCACTGTGACTACGTGTCCATATTTAGGGTTGTTTAATGGGCATAAGGGCTGGTTTTTGGCAAATCTTGTTTAAGCGCTAATAAGGCGATAAAAATTAGGCCAAACAGCGGAAATATCGCTAAGCATCCACCTACAAAGGCTAACACGCCCGGCATGGTGCTTTTACGTTTACCTATTTTGTAGCTAATAAGCGCAAAAATTGGAATGCAAAATAAAATAAAAAACGCTAAAAATTCACCAAATAATGTGAGATTAAACGACATAAGAACTCCCTCTCTATTGGATACTACCAATCTGCTTAAGTTACTAACCATTTATAGCGACAAATAAATAGAATGATAAAAGGCTAAATATTTAAATCGATTAGTATAATATTTAAACTACTTTAAATTTAACCATAAAAAAACCCCTAGGCATACTCCTAAGGGCTTTTAAATCTAGCGAGGCGCATCTACTGCGCGCGATATTACTCTTCGCTAGGTATTGCTTTTTCTACCACACTGATCGCAAGCTCAGTTAACGAGTCGCTATTCGCTTTGCTAGGTGCATCGGTTAATAAGCACGATGCTTGAGTGGTTTTAGGGAACGCAATAACGTCACGAATGTTATCAGTGCCACATAAAAGCATAACTAAACGGTCAAGACCAAAGGCTAAACCAGCATGTGGCGGTGTGCCGTATTTAAGGGCATCAAGTAAAAAGCCAAACTTGTCTTGTTGCTCTTGTGCTTCAATTCCTAAAATTCTAAATGCGGCCTCTTGCATATCTGCATTATGAATACGCACCGAACCACCACCTACTTCGTAGCCATTTAATACCATGTCGTAGGCATCTGAAATAGCCGCTGCTGGGTTTGCTTCAAGCTCTTCTGCGCTGATATCTTTAGGTGCAGTAAATGGATGATGCACAGCATGTAACGTGCCTTCGTCATCTTCTTCAAACATTGGGAAGTCAACAACCCAAAGTGGCGCCCAACTATCAAGATTAGTGATTTCTAAATCAACACCAATCTTCAAGCGAAGCGCGCCCATAGCTTCGTTTACAACGTTGCGTGTATCGGCACCAAATAAAATAATATCGCCTGTTTGTGCGTTAGTACGCTCAAGTAACTGGGTAATTACCTCTTCGTTTAAAAACTTAGCCACTGGAGATTGAACACCCTCAGCGCCGGCATCACGGTCGTTTACTTTCATCCACGCCATGCCTTTAGCGCCGTAAATGCCAATAAACTTAGTGTAATCGTCAAGCTGCTTACGCGAAAGTTTAGCGCCACCTGGTACTGTTAATACAGCAACACGGCCTTTTTCGTCGTTAGCTGGGCCTGAAAATACGTTAAACTCTACGTCTTTTACCAAATCTGCAACATCAACTAACTTCATTGGGTTACGTAAATCTGGCTTATCAGAACCGTATAGGCTCATTGCCTCAGAGTAAGGCATAATTGGAAAATCGCCTAAATCAACGTTTAATAATGATTGCCACATTTCACGGATCATTTTTTCGGTCATAGCACGTACTTGATCAGAGCTCATGAACGAGGTTTCTAAATCTATTTGGGTAAATTCAGGTTGGCGATCGGCACGTAAATCTTCATCACGAAAACATTTAACAATTTGGTAATAACGGTCAAAACCCGACATCATCAACAATTGCTTAAACAACTGTGGTGACTGTGGTAATGCATAAAAGCTACCTTTATGAACACGACTCGGTACTAAGTAATCGCGTGCACCTTCTGGTGTTGCTTTGGTAAGTACAGGTGTTTCAATGTCTAAAAAGCCATTGTCATCTAAAAAGCGACGAACAAAGCTGCTTGCTTTAGCGCGCAGTTTAATACGGTCGCTCATTTCAAGGCGACGTAAATCTAAGTAGCGGTATTTTAAGCGACGCTCTTCTGAATTGGTCTGGTTAAAATCAAGCGGAAGCGGCTCAGAGCGGTTAATAATAGTTAGCTCAGTACCTAAAATTTCTACTTCGCCTGTTGCCATGTCTTTATTAACTTGGCTTTCTGGGCGTGCACGAACAACCCCTTTTAACTGAACACAAAATTCTTGACGAAGTTTGTTAGCGGTATCCATTAACCCTTCAACCTCTGGATCGAATACAACTTGTACTAACCCTTCTCTATCGCGTAAATCGACAAAGATAAGTCCACCAAGGTCACGTCGTTTGTTGATCCAGCCACATAGTTCAACTTCTTGATCTACGTGAGTTTTATTTAGCTGTCCGCAATATATAGAGCGCATAGTTTTCCTGTCAGATAAAAGGCTTGAACGGTTAAATTTATTTGTTTTAAGGCGTGTGATTTAAAAAACAGGTCACCACAATACAAATAAAGCCGCTAGCAATCTAAAAATAATCGAATTAAGCCCTGCATTATACCCAAGTAGTATCAAGATGCTAGGGCGTGTTGAACTTCGGCGGTTGAATTTACAGCAAGCACGGTATGTATTTGTTACACTAGCGCCACAAAGTCATTAAGCCACCCTTTTTATGTTATATATTGGATGCCCTCAGTGGTCGAGCAGCGCCTGGAAAGGCAACTTATTTACCCGCCAATGTAAAAATGTCGATATGCTAAACCAATATGCCCAGCATTTTAACTCAGTTGAAGGCAACACCAGCTTTTACGCAGATCCAGCACCAAGCACCGTTTTACGCTGGGCACAAAGCGTACCCGACAATTTTAAGTTTACGTTTAAATTTCATCGCCGTTTTAGCCACGAGCTTGCGCTTAGTAATGTTCAAACAGAACTTAATGACTGGCTTGCGTTATTTGCCCCAATACTTGAAAAAACAGGACAAATAATGTTGCAATTACCCAAAGCGTTTGGTCCAAACGATTTACCTAAATTAACGCAATTTATTAGCTTGCTCCCCAAAGAGCTAAATTACGGCGTAGAAGTACGCCATACTGATTTTTTTAAAAAAGGTGAGGCCGAAATTGCCCTTAATCAGCTATTAATGGCAAATAATATAAACCGTATTTCTATGGATACCCGTGCGCTTTTTTCAGTAAAGCCCACCACCGAGGCGCTAATAGATGCGCAACAAAAAAAGCCCCACTTACCTGTACATGCAATAGCGACTGGCTCGCAGCCCATGGCCCGCTTTGTCATAGCCGATTTACAAAACGACTATAAATCTTTTTACAAGCCGTGGCTTGGTAAAGTAAAACAATGGCTTGATGAGGGCAAAAGCCCGTATGTGTTTTTTCATACTGCCGACAACCAAGAGTCTCCGTTACTTGCTAGGCAGTTTTGTAAAGACCTAGGGTATAATCACCCGGTATTAAACCCATTCAGTGGCGAAAAAGAAGCCCACCAGCCAACGCTTTTTTAAATAGAGAATAAAAATGAGTGAATACGCACGTTACTTTACCGGCTACCCAGCTAACATTGTTGAGCAAGTATTAAGCCTTATAAATAACAACAAGGTGTGTGACTACTTACTTAAAAAGTACCCACACGCGCACACCATCACCACCGATAAACTGCTTTACAGCTACGCTACAAATTTAAAAAAACAGTATTTAAAAAACGCCCCACCGTTTGGCCGTGCTGCATTTAAAAAACAAGGCGATATGGTCACCAACGCACTCGGTACTCACACCTACCGCATGCAAGGTAAAACCCGAAAGCACGATTTAGCGATTAACAGTGATTTGCTGCGTGCGCCTGAGCCTTTATTAAAAGCCTTAGTGGTGCACGAGCTCGCACATTTTAAAGAAAAAGATCACAACAAAAGCTTTTATAAACTGTGCTGCCACATGGAGCCGCAATACCATCAGTTAGAGTTAGATTTACGAATTTTTTGTGTGGTGGTAGCTATGGGAGAGAATCCTTATTGATCAGCGGTCAGCGGTCATCAGTCAGCGAAAATATAAATACAACCTAACTCGTAATCAAAATGCTCAATAATAAAAAACGCGATTTAAAATCGCGTTCTCTATCGTAACTTTTATACTGACCGCTGATAGCTTAAAACTGACAGCTCAAAAGCGTGTTGGGTTTCGCTTCGCTCAACCCAACCTACATTACAGCCCTAGTTCAGCCATAAAGTCGTCATCGGCATCATCTTGCTCTGCTTCTTTTGACTTAGCTTTCTCTTTTTGAGCCTTTTGTTTAGCTTCATTTTCAATAATATCATCAGGGTCTATGGCTTCTACAATGTCGAAGTCGTGTAGTTTAATAAACTCCGTTTTATCCATTGCCAGCTCTAGGTAAAAGATATTTTGGTTGCGTGTAGTAAAGGTTACGCGGCGTGCTTGAGGGCGATCCATTGTAGTATCTACCGATATTTGCACTTGCTTGTTGATTGCCATCATTTTTGGCTGGTTTTGTGTAATAGAGGTATGTAATTGCTCGCGCACTTTAGAGGTAAAGTCGCCTACAATTTGGTTCATCAGCTCGCCCATTACATTTGAAACGTCATCGGATAAATGACTGTGGGCAATTTCCTCTTCAGGCATGCCCATATTGCGCATGTAATCGCCGTAAATTTCCATTGCCGCTTGCGCAGTAAAGTTGGTTACAACAAGGCCTGTAAAGCCACCATCAAATAATACAAAACAGCCAATGTCTGGTCGCATACAGGTGCGTGTTATTTTTTGCACCATGGCGGAGTAGCTAATTTCGTTGCCACTGGCTGATGACAGGACCCCAGTCACTGAATGACATAGGGTTGCTAATATATCGTCTGTGCTAATTACCTTACTTTTGCTCATTTAACGTTCTCTTTTATACTTATTATTCATAATTCTAGCCAAGCTACTGAATTTATCACTGACTATCCAGCATAAAATGTTAAAATAGTGCCATTATTTTTAAAGAGACTGCCTTAGTGAGTATAAAAGACAGTATTTACGCCTCTGAGCAACAAGTAAAAGATTTTAGCTTTGACCAAAATGTGGTTGAGGTTTTTCCAGATATGATCCAGCGCTCTGTCCCTGGATACGCCACCATTGTAAGCACTATGGGTAAATTGGCCGGTGAATATGCGCAAAGTAATTCAAACCTTTACGATTTAGGCTGCTCGCTTGGTGCGGTTACCCTAAGCATGCGCCGTAATATTCGCACCGATAACTGCCACATTATTGCTGTAGATAACTCACAAGCTATGGTTGAGCGTTGTAAGGTTCATTTACAAGGCTTTAAGTCAGACGTGCCTGTTACAGTAACTTTAGGCGATATTAACGAGCTTGAGATTCAAAATGCGTCGGTAGTGGCCATGAATTTTACCTTGCAATTTATTCCGCCTTTACAGCGCCAAGCCGTGCTTGAAAAAATTTACGCTAACTTAAAACCCGGTGGCGTACTACTTCTTAGCGAAAAAATTAAAGCCGAAAACGAACAGTGCGATAATTTATTAATTGATTTGCACCACGACTTTAAACGCCACAATGGCTACTCAGAGCTTGAAATAAGCCAAAAACGTACAGCCATTGAAAACGTGATGCGCCCCGATACACTAAGCACGCACTTTAATCGTTTAAGCGACATTGGTTTTAGCCAAACGCAGGTGTGGTATCAATGTTTTAATTTTTGCTCAATGGTAGCAATTAAATAAAAAGAGTAATGTATGTCTCAATGGTTTAACCAATTTTACGCAGCAATTGCACAAAGCCCGCTTAGCCACTGGCTAGAAACCCTACCCGGTCAATTAAAACATTGGCAAAACGAGGCAAGCCATGGCGATTTACCAAAATGGCAAAAAGTACTTAAAAATTTGCCTGAAGTAAAAACAACCCACGTTGATATTGCTACTAAAGTAGAAATTGGCGCACCGGGGGAAATGAGCGAAGGCGAGCAAAAACAAGCTACGCATTTATTAAAACGCATGATGCCATGGCGAAAAGGTCCCTTTACTGTACACGGTATTGCAATAAACACAGAGTGGCGCAGCGATTGGAAATGGGACCGTCTGCTTCCTCACATTGAGCCATTAAAAGGCCGTACAGTGTTAGATATAGGCTGCGGCTCTGGCTATCACTTATGGCGCATGCGCGGTGAGGGGGCAAAGTTTGTTGTGGGTATTGACCCGTCTGATTTATTTTTGTGTCAGTTTCAGGCTATTAAACACTACAACCCAGATGAAAACGTGCATTTATTACCGCTAGGTGTAGAGGCCCTCCCTGAGCTTAAAGCCTTTGATACGGTGTTTTCGATGGGGGTGCTTTATCATCGTCGCTCGCCAATTGATTTTTTAGCGCAGTTAAAAGCGCAGCTTCGCCCAGGTGGCGAGTTAGTGCTTGAAACCTTAGTGATTGAAGGCGACGAAAACACCGTATTGGTACCTACTGACCGCTACGCAAAAATGCGCAATGTGTGGTTTATTCCAAGTACTGCTGCACTCAAACTGTGGATGGAGCGCGTTGGCTTTAAAGATGTGCAAATAAAAGATTGCGCAATTACCACGCTTGATGAGCAACGCAAGACCGACTGGATGGAAAACGAGTCGTTAGTTGATTTTTTAGACCCAAACGATACTAGCAAAACCATTGAAGGTTACCCTGCTCCACTTAGAGCTATTTTAACTGCAAAAGCATAGCTGTTAATTTAACGCCTTTAATTACTAAAAAAACGCCTACGGGCGTTTTTTTGTTTATTTAAACAACAGGCAGCGGACAAGTGTCCTTGTTAATTATTTCAAAACTATATTTGAGCTAGCCGCGCAGTTGCAATTGTTGTAAAATACGCGCGTTTCTAAGCTATCGAAAAGCAACCCCAAGCAATTATTTGAGGAAAACCTGTGAGCGAACAAAAACAGTCATTAAGCTATAAAGACGCGGGCGTAGATATCGACGCTGGTAATGCACTTGTTGAGCGTATTAAAGGCGTAGTTAAAAAAACGCGTCGTCCAGAAGTAATGGGCGGAATTGGTGGTTTTGGCGCTCTTTGCGAAATTCCAGAAGGTTACAAACAGCCAGTACTAGTAGCAGGTACTGACGGTGTAGGTACTAAACTACGTTTAGCTATCGACTTAAAAAAACACGACACTGTAGGTATTGATTTAGTTGCAATGTGTGTAAACGATTTAATAGTACAAGGCGCTGAACCCCTGTTTTTTCTAGATTACTATGCAACAGGTAAACTAGATGTAGACACAGCGGCCGATGTAGTAACCGGTATTGGTAAAGGCTGTGAGATTTCTGGCTGTGCCTTGATTGGCGGCGAAACAGCAGAGATGCCGGGGATGTACGATGGTGAAGACTACGACATGGCCGGCTTTTGTACCGGTGTGGTAGAAAAATCTAAAATTATTGATGGCACAAAGGTAGCAGCTGGCGATCAACTTATTGCGCTTGCCTCTAGCGGTCCGCACTCAAATGGCTTTTCTTTAATTCGTAAAGTACTTGAAGTATCAAACGCCGATACTAACCAAGTAATTGACGGTAAGACATTAGGTGAGCACTTATTAGAACCTACACGTATTTACGTTAAACCTTTACTGGAGTTATTTAAGCAAGTTGACGTGCATGCCCTTTCGCACATTACTGGTGGCGGCTTTTGGGAAAACATTCCGCGCGTATTACCCGATTCTGCAAAAGCAGTGGTTAAAGGTGATAGCTGGCAGTGGCCAACCGTTTTTAACTGGTTACAAGAAAACGGCAATATTACTACCCACGAAATGTACCGTACATTTAACTGTGGTGTAGGCATGGTATTAGTAGTACCAGCCGATGCGCTTGAGCAAAGCTTATCAATATTAAAAGATTTAGGCGAAAATGCATGGCACCTAGGTGAAATACATGACGCGTCGCCTGGTGAAGAGCAAGTTGAAATTGTAGGTGGTGCTAAGTAATGGCACCCATTCGCTTAGTGGTATTAATATCGGGTAGTGGTTCTAATTTACAAGCCATTATTGATGCCTGCGAGCGCGGCGAAATAAACGGGCACATAGCAGCTGTTATCAGCAACAAAGCAGACGCTTACGGCCTAGAGCGTGCAAAACAAGCAGGCATTGCTACAAAAGTGCTCAGTCATAAAGATTTTGACTCGCGCGAGGCCTATGATGCGCAATTAATGAATGTAATTGACTCTTTTATGCCAAATCTAGTTGTATTAGCTGGGTTTATGCGTATTCTTACTCCTAGCTTAGTGCAAAAATATGTTGGAAAAATGTTGAACATTCATCCATCTTTGTTGCCTAAGTATCAGGGGCTGAATACCCACCAAAGAGCAATTGATGCAAAAGACGATGTTCATGGCGTAAGTGTTCACTTTGTAACTGAAGAATTAGACGGCGGTCCGGTTATTCTTCAGGCGCAAATACCTGTACTCAAGGATGATACAGCAGAGACATTAGCTAAACGCGTGCACGAACAAGAGCATATAATCTATCCTTTGGTGGTCAAATGGTTCAGTGAACACAGACTTACGATGGAAGCAGATTATGCAGTTCTTGACGAAAAACAACTTCCTGCACACGGCGCGCACTACCCACAATAAAAAAATAAGTGCCCTGCTGTTATGTGTGGGCGCTTTACTTCCTACTAGCCTAATTGCAGGCGAACTAACAGAATATCAAGCCAGCTACGATATTTTACGTAAAGGTAAAAATCATGGCGAGGCTGTACGCGAACTTAAAAAAGTTGGTGAGCAAACATATCAACTTACTTATCACAGCAATATTGAGTGGATGATTTTCTCTGACAAGCGAGAAGAAACCTCTGTATTTACTTTTTTAGATAACAAAGTCACGCCACATCATTACAACATGGTACGTACCGGCACCGGCCCAGATAAAGATTATAAAATAGACTTCGATACACAAAATAAAGTGGTCACCAGCAGCACCAGCGAATACCCGCTAAAATGCGAATGGACTGACGAATTTCAAGATGCTATTTCGTACCAAGTACAAGTACGCGAAGGTTTAAAAAAAGGCGAAACATATTTTTCGTTTCCGCTTATTGATAAAAAAGGCAATCGCCGCGACTACAACTTTGAAGTGGTTGGCAAAGAAATGATTTCGCTGCCAATTGGCAACGTAGAAGCTATAAAAGTAAAGCGTTTATACGATAACGATAAACGCCAAGCCCTTGCTTGGTTTGCGCCAGAAATGGACTACATGCTAGTACGTATGTGGAAAGGCGAAAAAGGCATGGAGCAGTTTGAAGTACAAATGAATTCATTTACGGTTACCCAACCTGTTTCTACTCCAGCCACTGGTAGCAGTGAAGTTAGGTCAGAAGCGCCGTAAACACGGTGATAGCAAACATAAAAAACGCGATTTTATAATCGCGTTTTTTTGTTTAATTAGAGGCTGTTTAATTAAATTAGCTCACCCATTTTAAATAACGCAAATTCACCCGGCTGCATTTTTTGCCAGCGCTCGTCGTTAGTGAGTGGCCTTGTAGCGATTACGGTTACTACATCATTTGGGGTTGTCTCTTTTTGAAAGTCTACCACCATATCAGCATCAATTAATGTCGCTTTACCAAATGGCGCACGGCGCGTTATGTAATGTAAGTTATTTGTGCAGTAAGCTAAAACAAATACACCATCGGTCAACAGCATATTAAATACACCCTTTTCACGTAGCGTATTTGAAAGCTTTGCCGCGTATCTAAAAACAGCGGCCATATTAGAGGGGCGTTTTGGGTACTTTTCGCGAATTTTGTCAAGCAACCAACAAAATGCCAGCTCGCTGTCGGTGTTACCCACAGGGCGATAATACTCTGGCTTTAAATCATGATAGTTAGATAACTGGCCATTATGTGCATAGGTGATCTCCCTCCCCCAAAGCTCACGGGTAAACGGATGGGTATTTTCAAGGCACACTCGGCCACGGTTTCCTTGGCGAATATGGCTAATTACCGACACACTTTTAATGGGGTAGGCTTTTACCAGTTTGGCAATTTCTGATTGATAACTTGGTTCAGGATCTTTAAAGGTTCTACACCCTTTGCCCTCGTAAAATGTAATACCCCAACCATCTTTATGCGGGCCAGTATTACCACCACGCTCTAATAGGCCTGAAAAACTAAAACAAATATCCGTAGGTACGTTGGCTGACATGCCAAGTAATTCACACATTAATAAACTAACCCTTAAAAAATACGTATAAATAGCGCTTTAATTTACTGTGCACTACAACAAACATACTTACTTAAAAAAACTTTTTTGGCTAGCTGATTTACTGATTTTTAGCGCTTAAATAAGCGTTGTGATTGAATTAAACACAGCAGTGGTGCATGCTTGTACCTAATAAAGGTAATTATGATAAGCAAAATAGCAAGTTTGTCGTTAATTTAACACTGTAATGTACTTGAAACTTACGCTCACTAGCGCTACTCTAACTGAGGTGGTCTGACCTCTATTAAGGAATAAGCAATGACACTCATATTTACACTCGGTTTAATCGCACTGCTCAGCATCGCGGTTTACCACAGAGCGAGTTGGAACACAGCACTTGGTGTTTCTGCCGCAACTTTATTAATTGGTACCTTTGCGGGTGCTTTTGGTTTAATTAGCTGGTTGATCTTTTTGATCATCGCGGTACCTCTTTCTGTTACTGGCATTCGTCAGCAATATATAATCAAGCCGATTTTTACTACCTTTAAAAAAGTAACGCCAAGCATGTCTGATACTGAAAAGTCAGCAATCGATGCAGGTACTACGTGGTGGGAAGCTGATTTATTTTGTGGTAACCCAGATTGGAAAAAGCTACACCAATACCCAGTACCTAAACTCACTATTGAAGAGCAAGCCTTTATTGATGGCACTGTCGAAGTAGTTTGTAGCATGCTAGATGATTGGGAAGCAACACACGAGCTTACCGATTTACCGCAAGATGTATGGCAATATCTAAAAGATAATAAATTCTTTGCCATGATCATCAAAAAAGAATACGGCGGTTTAGAGTTTTCTGCATTTGCACAATCATGTGTTCTGCAAAAACTAACCAGTAAGTCTACCCTGCTTTCTTCAATTGTAGGTGTACCAAACTCATTAGGTCCGGGTGAATTACTACAGCACTACGGTACTGAAGATCAAAAAAATCATTATTTGCCACGCTTAGCGCAAGGCCAAGAGATCCCATGTTTTGCATTAACCTCTCCAGAAGCAGGCTCTGACGCAAGCTCAATTCCAGACTACGGTGTAGTGTGTAAAGGGCAATGGAACGGCGAAGAAGTGGTAGGTATTAGCCTTACCTGGAACAAGCGTTACATTACCCTTGCCCCTGTGGCCACTGTACTTGGTCTTGCCTTTAAACTGCAAGATCCAGATGGTTTACTAAGCGACAACAAAGAGCCAGGCATTACCTGTGCACTTATTCCAACTAACACACCAGGTGTTGAGATTGGTCGTCGCCACTTCCCGCTTAACGTACCATTTCAAAATGGCCCGACCCGCGGTAAAGACATATTTGTTCCTCTTGATTACATTATTGGTGGCCCAGAAATGGCTGGCCAGGGCTGGCGCATGCTGGTTGAATGTTTATCGGTGGGCCGTGCAATTACGTTGCCGTCAAACTCTGCCGGCGGCATTAAAACAATCGCAACAGCAACAGGTGCATACAGCCGTATTCGTCGTCAGTTCCGCTTACCAATTGGTAAAATGGAAGGTGTTGAAGAATCGCTGGCTAAACTTGCAGGTTACGCTTACAGCTCTGATGCAGCAGTTAGCATGTCGACTGGTGCGGTAGATTTAGGTGAAAAGCCATCTGTTGTATCAGCTATTATTAAATACCACCTTACTGAACAAATGCGCGAGTCGACCATTCATGCAATGGATGTACTTGGCGGTAAAGGGATTATGCTTGGGCCAAATAACTATTTAGGTCGTGGCTATCAAGGTGCCCCTATTGCTATTACAGTAGAAGGTGCCAACATCTTGACCCGTAATATGATTATTTATGGTCAAGGTGCAATTCGTTGTCATCCATTTGTACTTACAGAGCTTGGTGCCTGTGAAATTGAAGACCGCGAAGAAGCGCTTAACGTATTTGATAAAGCGCTAATGGGCCACATTGGCTTTACTATGTCGAACCTTGTACGTACTAAGTGGCTTGCCCTTACCGGTGCACGTTTTACCAGCGTACCTTACAAAGACGACACCGCAGAGTTTTACCGTATAGCATCACGCTTTAGTGCATCACTTGCCCTAATGTCTGACATTAGCATGGCAGTATTTGGTGGCTCGCTTAAACGTAAAGAACGTATTTCGGCACGTTTAGGTGACTTACTAAGCTACTTATACTTAGTATCTGCAACGCTTAAACGTTACAACGATGAAGGCCGTAAGCAAGAAGATTTAGCCCTAGTAAAATGGAGCTGTCAGGATCATCTTTACCACTGCCAACGTGCTCTAGCTGATTTGATTAATAACATGCCGTCTGCTCCATTACGTGGCGTATTAAAAGTATTGTTATTCCCGTTTGGTCGCCCGGTTCGTAAACCTACCGACAAGCTTGAACATAAACTAGCACAGATTCTACAAGTACCAAGCGAAACGCGTAACCGTTTAGCAAGTTATGTTTACTTAAAAGATGAGCCACTAAATCTAGTTGGCCGTCAAGAGCAAACACTTAAAGATGTACTCGCTGTAGAGCCGTTATTTGAAAGAGTATGTAAAGAAAAAGGCGTTAAACTGCCATTCTTCCAACTTGATAAAGTAGCGCAAATGGGCCTTGAAGCTGGCATATTAAGCCAAGCAGAAGCTGATAAATTAGCTGCTGTAGAAAAAGCCCGTTTAGATGTAATTAACGTAGATGACTTTGACCCCGCTGATTTATTAGCAGGCAAAGCCGCACGTAAAAGTGAAGACAGCAAAGCAGATGCAGCTTAACCGTTAGGTTAACGCCGCCAACAGTCCGCCTGTTGTGATCACCCAAACCAGCGCGTAATGCGCTGGTTTTTTTTGTGCGATAACTTGTTGCAATAAGCACCAAATAATACCTATTAACACCAATACGCTATTTGTCAGATTGAATAAGATCATATACCCAATAAGTGCGGGCAATAACATAACTAAACTTGGGATAAATTGGCTAGCATAAAAGGCTGTTTGCTTGTTCTGCATTTTAAAAAACACACTGTATTGTTGATGTATATGACTACAATCAAAGTGCAATGAGCTACTAAACAACACCAAATAGGCAAGTGAAACAATACTGAAAATAGTAACTAAATCAGCTCGCTGTTGTAGCAACACCTGCGATACAACAAAGACGCACAGCAATAGAGCCCCTCGCCAAACTAAAGTCCAACTATTTTGCATAAAAAACATAAGCCAAAAGCCGGTAAGTGAGCTTAGCTCTAATTTAGCCGTAAAATTAAAAGGTACCATTAAGCTACTTAAGGCAAATAACAACACAAACCCACACTGATAAATCAGTGGACTTACATCAAACGGTAACATTAACCACATTGCGGATAACAAAAATCCATAAACAAGTGCTATTGGTTTGTATAAACATAGAATGCCTAGCGTAAATTGTAATAGTAAAAACACCAAAAAATGCGGCACTTGAAGCCACTGGTTTATGCTTAGATCGATTGCGATAACAAGGCTTGCAATCAACCAGCCATTACTTAACAGCAAAAGCTTTATATCTATTAAGACTAGCCAATATCGCTTTACCAACGTCTGTTGAAACGCTCGCTGGGGGGAGTTCTTTATTGCAGACTTCATTGCGCTTAACATGACACTTTGTAGCAACAAATACAGCCAGGCCATTTGCGCACCATATTGAGGTGCATCACTACTATCAATAATTTTTCCAAGCCCTAAAAGTAGTAGTAATACTAAACCTAATACTGATGAGCCTAACACCACTAAAAATAACAACCCAAAGCTTTTCAGTTGTAAAAATAATTGTGTAAGCTCGGCCTTGTATGCCCCAATACGATAATCCATAAAAAAGCGGTATTGGCCAATTGAGTGTTTTAAATTTGCAATCATAAAGGCATACACTCAAAGCCATGTTTTACAAAAGCAGCTGGCTCGTGACAGGTAATAATTATTTGACCCTGTGGCTTATGTACTAAATATTCATCAAGTAAAGTTAATAAATACGCAATACTCGCTTGATCAAGCGCTGCACTGGGTTCATCTAACAGTAAATACGGTGCATCGCGCATAAGCGCTAAAATTAACTGACATTTCTTTTGATTACCTGATGATAGAGCGTCAAAGCGTGTATTTAGAAATTCATTAAAATGAAATCCATCAACTATAGCTGTTGGCCAACGACAGCCAAATGTATTTGAGGATAAGTTAATTACTTGCTTTGCTGTTAAGAAGTCAGGTAAAGCAATACAATCTGAGGCTATAGCAACTTGCTTATGTGGTTCGGTTAATGTGTTTCCAGAAAACAAAAGCTCACCACTTTCGTAAGTTTCAAGCCCGGCTAGCATCATTAATAGCGTGGTTTTCCCTTGGCCATTAGGTGCTTCGATGCATAATTTAGGTGCTAAAAATTCTCTATTATAATTTTCATACAAAATACTATGACCAAACTGCTTATGTAATCCTTTAATTTGTATCATTGTTCACTCTATTTTTCAGACCCTTGTAGCAACATATCAAAAAGCACTATTCATTGTGATGTAACACTATACTTCTACACTCCCAAAGCGATATGTTGGGTCAAGTTGACGTGTTTTGCAATCCGCACCAATGAAAAAGCCGCCTTAATAAATTAAAGCGGCTTAGTTGACGAAAAGTTTATTTACTTATATTCGCTCTGCTAAGTTTTAACTTTGCGTCTAGGTACTAAACGCTGCCAGGCTAAAACAATACCAGTGTAAACCAGTAAACAGCACAAAAGTGAAGCAATACCAGCAATTGTTTGCCCAATGACACCAAAATATTCACCTGTATGTAAAAACCGCGCGGTGCCCCATGCTTGATCGCCAGGCGACCAATCCGATTTTCTTAAAGTTCTTATCTGATCTCCAGTTTGAGTATCTAAGTACAATGAATATGCTAGCTCCTGTCGATGACCAATACTGGTATCGATATAAAACCTAGCTACATGCTTTTTATTGCCCAGCTCTATCCAGATTGAATACCAATCAGCTGCACCATTATTATGTGCATGCGCTTTAGCCTGTTGCAGTAACACTTCATAAGGCTGAGTATCGGCCGATAAATCTGATACTGGCGGATGCCTCTCTCTTACTGGTACATCTTGAGAAAATGCGCCATACAACGCTTTATTGGCCCAATCAAAGTGAAACAAGGTTGCTGTCAACGACAAAACCAACAAGATAGGCAAACACCAAAAGCCAAACACAAAATGCCATTGCCGATCTCGTTGTTGAGTATGTTTATATTTTTTTGCGAGCAATAAACGGCCTTTCAGTGCCGATCGATTAAATCGTTTCGGGATCCAAAGATAGGCTCCTGATAGCAATAAGAAAATAAACAATAAATTGGCATAACCATTGATATTTTTTCCCACAGTTTGGGCTGGACCATGCAACAATAAATACCGATGCAGGTCTGTAACAACATGGAAAAAGTCTGCTGCAACCCCTTCACCCTCACGTAACACAGCACCAGAGTATGGATGTAATAAGTAACTATGTTTACCAGCCCATGCTGGAATAGCGGCCCCTCCCCTATTTACCCAACGAATGTAAATATGTGGCTCATCTGGGTGCATTTTTTGCAAAATAGCCACAACCTCATCGGTTGATAAGGTGTGTTGTTGGTCAACCTTATCCACCGTAAAGCGCATTTCACTGAGCTCTACGATTTGTCGTTCATAAGTTAAAATAGCCCCCGTAAAAGCCATTATAAAAATAAATAAGCCCGCTAAAACACCAATAACTAAGTGGGTCCAAAAGACCCACTTTTTAAATAATTTTAAGAACATAATATTAAAACTATGTCTTAAAATTGATATGAGACAGATAAGCGAATATCACGTCCAGCTTCATAAGGGCCAACAACGGTAGGGAAAACTTCACTATAGTCACCTACGCTTGAATGATCGATATAAAGCGAGTCAAATAAATTCGTAATTGCCACATTTAATAACAGCTCACTAGTAACATGCCACTGAGAATAAATATCAACGGTGGTGTAACTTGGCTTATTTAATGTGTAAATTGAATCAGTCCAGCCTAAATCAACCGCTTGATGTAATGTATCTAAATCCAGCGACTCAACGTTAGTTACACTTAAACCAACCTTTGCATCGGTATTAATTGTATAATCAACGCCAGCTACCCAAGTATTGCCTCGGCTATTACCTAAGCCAACAAATTCGTAACCATTAATATCAATTGCATCATAGTTTACAGAATATATGCCATCACGTGGTTCAAGTTCAGTATCAGTAGCAGAAAAGCCCAAGAAGAAATCAAATGCCTGTACTCGATAAGCTAGGTCAAACTCAACCCCTTTGGTATTAAGCGTACCAATATTATTGTATACCGAGTTACCTTCATACCCTTCAAAAATTACATCATCTAAGGCTGAATTATAAATACTGGCTTTAGCTGATAAGTTTTCACTTGAGTAAGAGATTGAAGCTTCAATATTTGTTACCGTCTCAGGAACCAGGCTTTCAGATACAACCGGCGCATCCGAGCCATCATATAAATACCCGTCAAGGGTGAAACCATCACCTATTTGTTTTCCTCTTGCAGCTTCTGCATAGCCTAAGCCGAACGTCCACGCTTCATTTATATCGTAGGCTAAGCCCACATTGAAGCTCACTTCACTGTCATCTAAACTTGATGCACTTTCTGTGATAGGCGTGCCATAGTATTCATCTAATAAAATGTGTTGTTGGAATTTGTAGCTGTCGTAGCGTACCCCGTAGCTCAGTAATAACTGGGGTGTAATATCGCTATAACCTTGAGCATATACACCTAAAACACTGCCTTGCTCAGCATTCTCTTTTGCTCCAGAGGCAGGGCCACTGCTGACTTCATCATCACGATAATCAACACCATAGATAAATTTATGTTCATCAATAATGCTGGTATTTCTAATATCAAAGCCATAGGTATCAATATCGGCAAGCCATGCAAAACGTCCACCTTCAAAAGATGATTCTGTTTTATATGCACTCAGTTCTAAATGTAATAACTGGCTATGTGAGAAGGTATAATTTGCAACATAAGTATCGCGTTGGGCTTCACTTGGGTATAACGCTCCGCCTTCTTGTACAGCCCAGTTAGGGCGAGCCGAAAACTCACCCTCTTCATCACGCTGCTCTACACTAAGCGAGAGGTAGTGGTTATTATCAAGCTCTCCGCTGGCTTTAATAAATAACATATCTTGATCTGCTGCAGTGCCATAAATGGTATCTCCATCGCCATCTTCCATGTTATTGCGCTCAACAGTGCTAAAGTAGCCTAAAACACCCCAGGTATCACTTAGCTTGCCATAGGCACTACCACTAAAACGAGTACCATCGTTTGAAAAGTAACTGGCTTTAACACGTCCGCCAAACTGTTCGTCTTCTTGTAATAAATCCTGTGCGTTTTTTGTTTTAAATCGAATTGAGCCACCTATTGCACCTGGACCGCTGGTTGCTTCGCCAGCACCGGCCTGCACATCAATCTGTTGTAATAAATCAGGGTCAATTGTTACACGGCCAATATGGTGAAATAGTGTTGACGTTTGCTGGGCGCCATCCATTGTAATGTTTAGCAAGGAATCCTCAACACCACGAATGTATATTTTTTGTGCTACCCCAACTGAGCCGCCCACGCTTACAGAAGGAGAGTAGCGGAAGATATCTGCTAAGTCATTAGCTTGATATTGCTCAATTTCTTCGGCTGAAACAGTGAGGTTAGTGGCAGAGCCCACAACCGTAATTTGTTCAACAGACGTTTTTGTTGTTTCGTTTTGTTGTTCAGCAACTGCAGATAAGCTAAATACACCAGCAATAGCGCTGGCTAGGGCTAACTTTTTCAAGGTAAGTATCCTTTTTTGTAAATAAAAAGAATTATCATTACCTTTAATGACTGTGTATAGCAATTTTACATTTGTTACATTTTAAACATAAAAAAATGCGCCTCTGCCAGTCTATTTTTTGGGTACCCATAGTGTCATGCTCAAGCCCCCTGTTGCGTTGTTATTTGCCACCACCTCTGCTGCAATCGCATGTAATTGACGTTGAGCTAAAGCTAGCCCTAAACCAAAGCTATCACTGTTACACGAACGAGAAGAGTCAACACGAAAGAAGGGTCTAAAAATAGTATTTAAATAATGCTCAGGAACCCCAGGACCTTGATCGGTAATAGTAATCCGGTATTTATTGCCACTATCGTGACAACTAATATCAACTTGTTTATTTTTTGGGGTATAGCGCAGTGCATTTCTTAATATATTTTCAATGGCTTGGCCAAGCGCCCTATGATTACTATTTTCAATAAGCGCTTGACTGGGTAACTGGGCTATTATTCTCTTATCGGGGTATTCAAAACGCGCATCTTCAATTAATATTTCAAGCAAGTCTACAATATCAAGCGACTCTACTCGTAACTGAGGTGATTCGTTGTCGAGCCAAGATAAAGTTAAGGTATCTTCAACCAGCTTACGAATATGTAACGACTCTTTATGAATGCGCTCTAATTTCGCTTGATTTGCGTGAGAAAATTCGTGCTGTTTGGCTAATAAGTTGTCTGTAGCAATATCTAGGCGTGTCAGTGGTGTACGCAGTTCGTGGGATAAATCGGTTAACAGCACTCTTTGATGCATAATTTGCTCGCTGATCCGCTCAGCCATTAAATCAAAAGTAGCTGCCAACTGGGTTAACTCATCTTTGCGAGAGCCAAACTGTTTTCTTACCCTCACACTATAGTCTCCCGAACTAAATGCGCGAGTGGCACTGTCCATTTCCCTAATGGGGTGCATAATATGGCGATATAACACAATGGATAAACACACTAAAATCAACATAGGTAAAAAAACCTGTAATGATAGGCGTGTAGCATTCCACAATGAACCAGGGCGCATACGCTCAGGCAGCTGCACTACTAAACTTGCTTCGTTATGAGTAAACGGTAATTGCATCACTGGGGCGTGATCAAAATACAGGTGAATTTTCCAATCAATACTACGACCCAAGTTATAACCGGTATATTCATAACGATGGTTTCGATTGCCAGCCAACTCAACTACATCTGCTCGGGCAATCACAGCCCAAATATTCTCTTGTTGTTGTAAGTTACTAACCCACTGTTCAAGCGCTTCAATATCGCCTTGGTGTAAAATATCTTCTGCTTGCTTTTGCCATTTAAGTAATTGCGCACGACTTGAGTCTGAGAGCATGCTCATATCGTTTTCAAAGTGAGTGACCGCAACATTGATTAAATAAAACATGGCCACCACACCGGTGCCAATAATTAAACATAGCTTCCAAAATAAACGACGGGTCATTTAATGCAATACCCCTTGCCGTGTACCGTTTGCAAACGCGTTCCGTCCCAGCCCGCATTATTAAGCTTTTTTCGTATTCGGCTCATATGCATATCTAGGCTACGATCATATTGACTAAAACGTTTATTCAATACCACTTGATATAAAAAAGGCTTTAGCAATATCTGCCCCTGATTTTTAATCAAAATATGTAATAAACCAAATTCAATAGGCGTAAAGGAAACTACTGCGCCATGTAAGCTCACCTGTTGATGTAAACTATCAACTTCGAGTCCTTCAATATTGGTAACATAAGGTGCTTTACCGTCTTGTTTAAAGGCGCGCCTTAACACAGAGTCGACTCGTAAAAGCAGCTCTTGGCTGTTAAATGGTTTGGCAAGATAATCATCAGCCCCTGCAGATAACCCCTTAATTCGCTCTTCTTCCGCATGTTTTGCCGAGACAATAATTACCGGGGTGTTATTACAACTGCGCAAGATATTTAACATCGTTAAACCATCTTTTCCCGGTAACATCACATCTAATAAGATCAGGTTAAAGCTTTGAGTTACCGCAAGGTGCAACGCATCATCACCGTCAAAACACGACGTTACAGCATAACCTTGAGCGGTTAGTAACTCACTCATTTGCTCATTGAGCAAGTTATCATCTTCAACGACTAAAATTTTAAATTCGAGGGTTGTGTGCTGAAAAGCGAAAGAGTTTGGCATATCAAACCAAGTTAGTTATCGAATGCAAAGAAATTAAAACAAATAGTAATACAAATCAATATCAAATATGTTAAATTAACTATTGTTCGTTATCTAATAAATTCAATAGTTGTATAAAAAATAAGCGTGACAGATAGCTTAAACACTAACGTTTTAAGGCTAAAAAACTTGAACAGGTAATTTCTAGTGATAATTATTTAAATAAGGTTTTTATAAGCTTGCTATTGAGGAAATAACAAGTGGCGGAGTGGACGGGACTCGAACCCGCGACCCCCGGCGTGACAGGCCGGTATTCTAACCAACTGAACTACCACTCCGCAGTGGCATGTGCATGGGGTAATGCACTTGCTAATTTTGTTACGATATCAAATGGCGGAGTGGACGGGACTCGAACCCGCGACCCCCGGCGTGACAGGCCGGTATTCTAACCAACTGAACTACCACTCCGCAGAGATATCATATTACTTGTCATTACTAAATTTGTTGGCGGAGTGGACGGGACTCGAACCCGCGACCCCCGGCGTGACAGGCCGGTATTCTAACCAACTGAACTACCACTCCAGCATACAAATTTTGTAATATAACAGTGTTTAAATAGTGGCGGAGTGGACGGGACTCGAACCCGCGACCCCCGGCGTGACAGGCCGGTATTCTAACCAACTGAACTACCACTCCAGCGCATATTTAAACTGCTATTTTTTCTTATTGGCGGAGTGGACGGGACTCGAACCCGCGACCCCCGGCGTGACAGGCCGGTATTCTAACCAACTGAACTACCACTCCATAATAAGAATATGTTTTACAACCATATGTTGTGTAAGTGTTGGCGGAGTGGACGGGACTCGAACCCGCGACCCCCGGCGTGACAGGCCGGTATTCTAACCAACTGAACTACCACTCCAGCGTCTACTTACAAATTGTCGAAAATTGGCGGAGTGGACGGGACTCGAACCCGCGACCCCCGGCGTGACAGGCCGGTATTCTAACCAACTGAACTACCACTCCGCATTTTCGTTTCTGCTTAGGTCTCCCTTTGCAGCGGCGTGAATAATACGAATCAGCCCCTACTTCGTCAAGGGCTTTTTTGTTTTTTTACAGGTTTTTTAGTCATCTGACATCGAAAGGTTTAAAATTTCACCTGATTTGTCACTTTTTGAGCCATTTTTGCCGACTTGATTTTTTTCTGCCTCGCCATCGTGCTGACCGCCTACTTCCTTTTTGTTTAAAAAAGGGAGTTTAAAGTTAAATTTGATTGGCTTTTTCTGTACAAAAATACGAATTGCTAACCAGCCTAACAATAAAATGAGCAAATTACAGCCCGCGATTAAAATCACTAAAGTAGAAGTGGCCATTTTTTCTTCAACGGGCTCGGTTTCTAAAGGGAGGTTTTGATCAATCAGCGTAGTTGGGTCTATTTCGGGCACTGCTTCTATGGGTCTTTCTATCTCAAACTTGTACGTTGGTATTGTGGCCATAAACTCACGCCCGTTTATATTAGTACCAAAAACAGACAGTTCAACGCTGTATCTTCCCCAATCATAGTTTTTAATTGCCAGTTGTCGTGTATCACCCGCTTGCGCGTCAATCGTAAACATCTGCTCTTCGTTGTTAGGGTAATAAATTTTCCCCTGTACAATAACGGTGTCGGGTTTAACTATGTTGCTATCTATATTAATAGTTAGCAAGTGCTCATCGGTATCAAGCTCTGCTAACGCTATTTCAGATTTAAATGGCGGTTCATGCACAATAATAGGGTCTTGCACAATACGTCGTTGTAGTAAAGGAGTGGCTATGTAGAGCTCAGGCGTCCACTGCCCTGCTGGAAAGTCTAATTTAAATTCGCCAGTAAACACCCCATCTTTAGGACGCTCGTCAAAGCCGCGCCCATCGTCTTTAAATTCGGCAACTTCTTGAATGCCGGCACCAAAGTTTGCGTAGCTTTCATCGTTGGTGCTTACAAAGTCAACGTTAAGGCTTACCACATCTTTAAATAAGTTTGCATCGATAGGCTCATCATCATTTAAAATTTCGCCCGTTATTTTTATTGTCTCACCTCTAAACAACATAGGGGGTAACGGCTGTGCTTTTAAAGACACCTCCCCCAAAACCACAATGCGGCTGTCGGGCAAAATACGGCCAATAACTTGCCATGGGCCCGCCATCGGTTTTTTTATGGTGATTAAATCGTAACTAAGCTCATCAAACCAATCGAGATTGGGATCTTTAACGGCGTTGGTGGCAAAGTATTTGCTGCCATCGGGCCTAACTAAAATAACCGCAGGCGACCCTGGCTTTCTAAAAAATAGTAAGGTTATTTCGTCTAATTGGCTGTCTATACGAAAACGGTTATCTAGCAGCGGTATTTCATTTTGTTGGCCGTCGCGTTTGAGCAGCTCTACTTGCTTAACGGCAAACGCACTGGCGCTAAAAAGCGAGGCGGCGCATAGTGCAGTTATAAAATACATCGTTTTCATAGTTGGCCTTATTCAGCGCGCCATAAACAGTGGCCGCCTTCTTTGTTTACAAGATCGAGTCGTGCTTCGTGTGCGCTTTGCTCTGCGTCATTTGCGCGCAATACAACCAAAGGTGCTCGGTCACTACTTAAGCGCCTTATGCCGCCAGCTTGTTGCTCGCTGCCGTCGTCTTTATTTTGGTTTAAGTTTAGCTTGGTTTGCCCACCAGTCATGGCAAGGTAAACATCGGCTAAAATTTCAGAATCCAGTAACGCGCCGTGTAAGGTCCGTTTGGCGTTGTCTATATCATAACGACGGCACAAAGCATCGAGGTTATTCTTTTGACCAGGATGCAAGTCACGCGCCATTTTAAGGGTGTCGAGAACTTGGCAGTACTCGTGCGTATTTGGATAGCCTTGGTTAAGCAATGCAAATTCGTTATCCATGTGGCCCACATCGAACGGGGCGTTATGTATTACAAGCTCTGCGCCTTTAATGTAATCAAAAAACTCTTGCGCTATATCGCGATAAAGCGGTTTGTCACGTAAAAACTCATTGGTAATACCGTGAACATCTATTGCTTCTTCTTCAATGCTGCGCTGTGGGTTAATGTAAACATGAAAATTATTTCCGGTTAGACGTCGGTTTACTAACTCTACACACCCAATTTCTATAATGCGGTGCCCCTGTTTGGGGTCGATGCCGGTGGTTTCTGTATCTAAAACTATTTGTCTACGTGCCATATCGAATTTAGCCTGACTCTGGTATCTTTCTATAATCACTTTATTGTACATAATATCAAGGTAAAACAGTGCAAAAAACCGTAGAGATTTACACCGATGGCTCATGCTTAGGTAATCCAGGCCCGGGTGGTTATGGTATTTTTATGATTTATAACGGCCACGAAAAAAAATTAAGCCAAGGGTATAAGCTCACCACAAACAATCGCATGGAAATGCTCGCAGCCATTGTTGCCCTTGAATCACTTACCCGCCCTTGCACAGTTAACCTCACCACAGATAGCCAATATGTTAAGCAAGGCATTGAATCGTGGATTGCAAATTGGAAAAAGCGAGGCTGGCAAACATCAGCAAAAAAACCGGTTAAAAATGTCGATTTATGGAAACGCCTTGATAGCGCTTGTAGCGAGCACACGGTTACATGGAAATGGGTCAAGGGGCATAGCGGGCATAAATATAACGAAATAGTTGACGATTTAGCACGTGAAGCAGCAAGCAGTAGCAATCTACTTGATGATGAAGGCTATCAGCCTTAACCCGTTAAAGCTTACGCACTTTTTAATGTCATGAATGTTAGGTTTATCGAGCCAATAAAAAAGTGCGTCTTACTTTCTTTAACTATTATTATTTTTTTGCTCACACTGCTTAAAGTGCTGTTTTGAGGTTTGCCTAAGCCCAGCCCCTTTTACAGGTGAAAACTGCGGCCTTGCATGCCACTTAGGTTTTATAGGCGTAAGCGGAGCTACGCGTTTTCGCGCCACCAGCATGTACACACTCCCCATAGGTTTTAAATACTGTTTGGCAAAACTGCGCCAAAATGCAAACCGCGAAAGCCTGTTACCACGCGCAAGAGATGAGTAAATAAAGCGCTCATCGCTAATAATTTCAAACCCCAATAAATTAAGCCAATCTTTTACCCGCGCAGGCGTAAAAAAACGCCCCGTCCACGGCAGTTTTTGGCCGCTAAAAGGCAACATTTGCGCCAATCCACATAAGCTAAACGGATTAAATCCGGTAATAACAATGTAACCACCGGGTATTAGCGTGCGGTGCGCCTCGCGTAATATGTGATGAGGGTCTGAGTGATACTCTAAGCAGTGGCTTAAAATACATGCATCCACACTGTGCTCATAAAAGGGCAACTCGTCTATATCGGCTATCACACCTGTGTAAGGCCCCTCTTCGGCAACACATACTTGGTGCTTTATAGTGCTTACACTGGTATTAAGCTCGCCACTTAAATTCCCCAATTTAAGCATATGGTAGCCAAACATACGTGGCAGCCATTGATCCATTTTTTGTTCAATGTCAGCACGTAAATAGTCCCCATGAGGGAACTGCTGCCATGACAGCGGTTTGGGTCCTTCTTGAAAACTAAGGGCTGGTTTCATTTTTATAGCTCGTTATACTAGGTGTTATCTGTCACTTTATAGAGCAAATTAATATGGTGCAAGTTAAAGCAATTAAAGCCTTTTCTGACAATTACATTTGGTGTTTAACTACCCATAATAGCGACCTAGCATGGGTGGTTGACCCTGGCGACGCTCAGCCCGTTATAGCACATTTAGCAGAGCATAATTTACAACTTGGTGGTATTTTAATTACCCATCATCATAGCGATCATACCGGTGGCGTAGGCGAACTTGTAAAACAGTTTCCAAGTATTGCCGTGTACGGCCCTATAAACAGTCCCTTTGCGGGAGTCACCAACACTCTGGTTGATGGCGATAGCATTGAGGTATTGGGTGTGCGTTTTAATATTATTACTACCCCAGGCCATACGCTTGATCACATTTGTTATACTCATGAAGAGTTGGCCTTTACAGGCGATACGCTTTTTAGCGGTGGCTGTGGGCGATTATTTGAAGGCACGCCAGAGCAAATGTGGCACTCGTTTAATAAGCTGCGTGAGCTACCTAAAACCTGCAAAGTGTATTGCACCCATGAATACACACAAGCTAATTTAGCATTTGCAAAAGCCGTAGAGCCGCGTAACCCTGAACTACTCCAATACAGCGATAAAGTAGATGCACAGCGCGCTAACAACGAAATTACACTGCCAAGTACAATAGGCCAAGAGCTAAAAGTTAATCCGTTTATGCGCAGCGACCTACCGACAATTACAGAGTTAATTCCAAAAGAGTTTGTGTTGGTTACAAAAAACAATGAACCCTGGGAAAACTTTGCCAGTCTGAGACGATTCAAAGACAACTTTTAGTTAGGATATGTTGACCTGCTGTTATTAATTTTGCAGCATCGTGGTTAGGTATGACCTAGATAAAACCATTGGTTTAAAAATAGCGAATGGTTTTATCAATATGTTAAAGTTGGTCGTTAAGTGGCAATGTTGACTCATAACGGGTAGTATTCGCCGAGTTTTTTTACCTGATGTATTGGTATATATGAATAAATCTCCTCTATTAATTGCCTTGGCGGTTGCGCTAAGTGGTTGTCAAACATTAACAACCGTAGATTCAGACGCACAAGCTGCTACCCAAGCAAATAAGCGCTTAGAAGGCGCAAGCCCTAACGATATTAACAATGCATTGATGGTAAACGCACAATATCAACACGTTGAACAGAGCGAAGGCGCCCCCGTTTTTGATGATGTGTGGGAGCGTATTCGCTACCAACTGTCTATTGATGTACCGCAAAACCGCCCTGTTGTTACTGAGCGCAATTACTATGCACGTCATCAAGCTTATTTAGATCGCATTTCAAAACGCGCAGAACCTTACTTACACTTTATTGTTGAAGAAGTAGAAAAGCGCGAAATGCCTATCGAAATCGCGCTTTTACCTATTGTAGAGAGCGCGTTTGACCCATTTGGCTACTCTAATCGCAGTGCTTCGGGTATTTGGCAATTTATGCCAGCCACAGGCGAGCGTTTTGATTTAAAACAAAACTGGTGGTACGACGGCCGACGCGACATAGTGCAATCTACGCGTGCTGCCCTTGATTACTTATCGTATTTACACAAAACCCTTGAGGGCGATTGGTTAAACGCCATTGCGGCTTATAATTCAGGCGAAGGGCGTTTAATGCGTGCGATTAAGAAAAACCGTAAAAAGCATTTACCCACCGACTTTTGGTCTTTGGATTTACCTAGCGAGACCACCGCGTACGTACCAAAACTTTTAGCCCTTGCCGATTTATTAAAACGCGCTGATGAGTTTAATGTAAAGTGGAAGCCGGTAATCAACGCGCAAGTTGTAGAAGTGGTTGATGTAGGCTCACAGATAGACTTAGCACTGGCCGCTGATATGGCCGATATGACCCTGACTGAGCTATACAGGTTAAACCCTGGCTTTAATCGCTGGGCGACCGATCCTAACGGCCCGCACTTTTTATTGTTACCCAGCGATAAAGCTGAGCAATTTAGCCAAAAGCTGGCACAAACCGATGTGAAAGACCGTTTACGTTGGCAACAATACACTGTGGCGCGCGGTGATAGCCTATCGGTTATTGCTAAAAAGTTTACCACCAGCACCAGTGCTATTCGCTCGCTTAATAAATTAAAGTCAAACACCATACGTATTGGCCAACAGTTATTGGTCCCCTTAACCGATGGGGCAATTAATAGCGAACATTTACCTAAGCAAATGCGTTTAGCCGCTAATAAAGCCACCCGTAAAAAGCTGTCGCACACGGTTAAAAGTGGCGACACCCTGTGGGACATTAGTCGTGAATACGATGTCACCATGGATGAGCTGGCCTCGTGGAATAAACTGAAGAAAAACGCAGTGTTGCGCTTAAATCAAAAGCTCACTGTGTATAAGTCAGCGAGTAAACCACAAGCAACTGCAAGTACTAATCGCACCATTACTTACAAAGTACGCCGTGGTGACTCGCTCGCACGTATTGCGTCTAAATTTAATTTAACCGTAAACGAAATTATTAAGTGGAATAACTTAGCCGGCCAAAAGTATTTACAACCAGGCCAAAAGTTAAAGCTTAAGGTTGATGTAAGAAGTAGTTAACCAACGGTTTAATATTTAAAAAAGGAGCGCATGCGCTCCTTTTTTGTTTTGTGCATATAATACCAATCCGCAATAATACTTAATCATTTTCAGGGACTAAACGTGTCACTATCTGCGTTTAAAAAATCTCATTTACGACTGCATGGATGCAGAAGGTAGAGCAATGCAGGAGCAATTGCCGAGAACAACTAAATCGCGAATTTTTTGCCTTGCTATCAACACGTTTATCCATCCTCAAAATAGATCACTTAATTATGCGCATTGGTATAAAGCAGTTTACTAAGCTGGTAACTTTTCAAGCCATGCTTTTAACCACGGCTCTGCTACAGGCCATGGCTCAAAGTCTTCACAGGCATCTATTTCTAAACGGTTTCCTATCGGCTTAGCTTGCAAGTCACGTAGTAGCTCATCAAAGCTGCGCCCTGCACCGCAAAACGTATCGCCGTAGCATCTATCGCCCATAGCAATAACACCAAATGGCTTATCGGTTAGCATCGGAAATGTGCTGTTCATAGCAAAGTAGAGCCCCGCTAAATTGCTAGGTACATCGCCCTGCCCTGTGGTTGAGGTAACAATTAATATATGTGAGGCGTTTTTTATATCATCAAGTGAGGCCTCACTAATAACGCTCGCAGTGTGCCCCGCTTTTTCTATTGTATTTGCAACGTCGTAGCTTAAACGTTCTGCGCCGCCGTTAACGCTGCCTACAAAAATACTAATATGTGCCATTAATAATCCTTTTCTTGCTGTGGCCAACCTAGTTGCTTACATATACTAAGCATGTCTTCACCTAGTGGCGCTTTAATTACGATGGGTTTATGCGTATAAGGGTGCACAAAGCTAAGCTGCGTTGCAAATAACATTAACCGCCTAAGTGCAAAATGCTCCCTAAAAAATTGATTGTGCTGATTATCACCATGATTTACATCACCAATAATAGGTATTGATAAATGATTAAGGTGGCGCCTAATCTGATGCTTTCGCCCAGTTTTTGGAAAACACTCTACGAGCGAGTAACGTACCGTGGGGTATTTACCGATAGGGATGGGTAGCGTGGCTTGATGCAGACAATTAAATTGCGTTTGCGCCGCTTGTGGCGCTTTATTTTGCGTAACAAATTTGTCAGCTATTTTATCAAGCTCTTCTTTTAATGGTTTATCTAAAAATACCGATTCAGGTGCAAAACCACGTACAAGCGCTAAATAACGTTTTGTAATCGTGCCGTCAATAAAAAGCGTGTTCATGTCTCGGGCGGCTTCTGAGCTTAGCGCAAATAACAGCACACCTGATGTTGGTCTATCTAGCCTGTGCACCGGAAATACATGTTGCCCTAGTTGGTCGCGCAGCATCTGCATTGCAAACTGCGTTTCGTGTTTATCTAAAAAAGAGCGATGAACCAATAAGCCTGCGGGCTTATCTATGGCAACAAAGTAGTCGTCTTGGTAAAGAATATTAAGCTCGCCGTACGCTATAGGTTCTCTCTTTTCAGTCATGGGGGTTACCTAAAAAAGCATCAAGCTCACTAAGTAACGCTATAATTTCGCCGCTGCCGGTTTTACCCACTAACGCCATTTCAGCCATGGGCGCAATAGCAAAATTTTGTGGTAATGGTTGGTTAAGCGTTATTAATTGCTGCATTTTTTCAATAAATACAAACTGTAACCACTGCTCAAATGCCATAGTATCGTGACAAAACGGCACTTGAGATTGTAATCTATTTGCCTCTATTGGCGTAATTTGCCACAGCTTATGTTTTTTTAAAAGTGTGCTTAATTGGTTTAAATAAGCCTGCGTTTGTTGATACATAACCACTCTTCTTTTTACGTTATGGGGCAATTATACCCTGTTCCCTCAATGCCTGCTATGGCGTATAATTGAGGTAATTTTGCAGTAAAAACAATTGAGATAACGATGAGCGAACACATAGCGACACTTGGCCAACTTTTAGATGGCGCCGGTACACAATGGCGTGCTTTTGATATTGGCAGGCATATTACTAAGCTTGATAAAAAACAGTTTTTAGCTATCGAGCAAGCGCAAGTTCCTTATCCTTATCCGCTTGCAGGGCATGCATGGCTGGCTATTCAATTTTGGGATAGCAAAGCAAGTAAAGAACCTTATGTGTGGTTTTTAAAATTTCCACTTGATGAGCAAAGTAAATTAGTGAGCGCGAGCCGCGATCATTTCGCTAATATGGTTATTGAGGCCCTAGGCAGCGAAATTACCGGCGAGCAAGCCGATGGTAAGCTAGATAATAACCCTTATGTTTTTACCCCTAATGCAAATAAATTAGCGGCTTTTAACGCCCAACTTAAAGTATTGTTAAAGCAGCCAGCCTCTAAATATTACGAGCATACGCAGCTGTACTTTAGTGGTGATTTAGGTTTTGATGATTGGCAAAGCGTTGCGCTACAAGGTATTGCGGATTTTGCACTGCGCCTAAATCACGACAACAACTTAGCAAACTTGCAAAATGCTTGGCCGCATTTACCACTTGAAGTATTACAGCCTCTGAGCGCTATGCTTGAACATGTAGAAATACCGCCATCACTCAGTGAGCTTTTAGTGGCCTATGGCCACACAGCCATTGAAAATAACGATACTATTGCACTGACTGCCGCACTGCGCTCACTTTCAAAAGGCCAAGCGCAAGGGCTGTGTATACAACTAGTAGATGCTGCATTAAGCTCATCTCTTAGTACTGATTCAGATGTACTTTTAACAATTGCAGGGCGTTGTTTTGCTCAACTAGAAGAGCCTGAGCGCTTACATATTTTTATGGATAATTGTGCGCACCACCAGCAAATTGCCGAGCTATTTCCCAGTATATTTGCTGATTTAGTTGCAATACCCACTATACGCCCACACTTATTAGGCTTATTACGTAAAGAAAATCGCAGCGAAACGCTCGCTCGCGCAATTGGAAGGTTGTTCTCTTAATGGCTACTTTGTGGACGTTTATCGCTATTGGCGCTGTAATATACTTATTTTGGCTAAACCGAAAAGTAGCAGAAGCTGCTAACAGTCATGCTGCGCGCCAAGCTGAACAATTACAGGTTCAGTTAATGAGCGTAGCGTGCACAAAGCGCCGCTTTGGCGTTTTAAAAAATGGCAAACCGGGGATCAAAAGCGAATTTATGTTTGAGTTTTCAAGTGATGGCGAAAATGCCTATCAAGGTATTTTAATTATGGAAAATGAAATGCTAAAAAGTGTTGTTGTGCCCCCACACAAAATTTAACGCTAATCGTTAAACCAGTGGGGTTAAAGTGAAACCACTAAAATAAGTTAATACATAAAACTAAGGCGTAACAAAAGTTACGCCTCACTCTTACAGCATCCTGCTTGTTATCCTTGACCCAAAATCCGTATTATCATCCCCTGAACGAGTAAACAACCCTATTTACCCTCAACATTGCATCCTGCAAAATCCATAACCATCCTGACTAACCCGCGTAAACTAACGCTTGGCTACTTACTGTAGCATCATCCTTGGTCATCCTTTTAAGTAGCTCCTGCCACTTTAAATGCATCCTGCATTTTCCACTTGCCGCCTTGGCCATCCTGCGTAAACTAACGCTCCTGCTACTTCCTGTAGCCTCATCCGTAAATATCCTTAAGTAGTTCCAACTACTAAGCGCTTCATGCACTTCCTCGTTCGTCCTTGCGTCCTTTTTAATTTGTCCTTTATGCTTCCTGCTGGCATCTGCTATGTTGCCTATTCCGTATCCTTGGCAGTAGCTTAGTCATTAAGCTATGTCGTCTTGACACGTTAAATACTACGCGAGTTTGGGTTTCATCCTACTAGGTAAACAAAATTAATTTTTCGTAATATATATGAAAAAATATGAAACCCCATACAAAACAGAACCTTACCCTATTAAAGCTGCATTTGTGAACGACCGTAACTGATAATGCGCACGTCAATGTAAGATATATCTCACGGGCATATGTCCGTAATGGCGCTTATCGCTTACAGACTTACTTTGCATATGGTTTAAAAAGAAGCTCTCCAGATACTTTATTAAAGGCAAGTGCTTTATAGGTGCTAAATCCTTCTGATTTAAAAAACGTATTATGCTCTTGGCGTGTAACAAAAACGGCAAGCCCTTTGGCTCCTGTGTTTTTAGTTGCTAAATCATCCAAGCCTCGTAACAGGAAACGCCCAAGGCCGTGGCCTTGCACGTGCGGGTCTACCGCAATAAACGCTAAATAGTAGTAATCGCCAATCTCATTAAGCGCAGTGCGTATTGTTTGCTCTTTTTCTATTAGTTGGTTGGTTTGCAAATACCCTGCACTGAGCATTAACTTTAAGCGCCAATGCCAATAACGCTCTGGTTGTAATTGGCTGCTTGACTCAAATACACACGCGACCGCCTTTAATTTATCATCGCGGTACAAGCCTATTAATGGCAGCTTTTCTTGCCAAAAAGCACTGAGTTCTTCGCGTATCACTGAGCGTAATTTTTTCTCGTAGGCAGCCATATTATGTTGATCATAACCTAATAAATTTTGCAGTAGCGGATCATCATGATAGGCCTGATAGATTAAACTCCCTGCCGTGCTTATATCTTCAGGGGCGAGGTATTGTACGCTTAATGTGTGCTCATTAGAGGTGACTGTCATTGTGTATCCTTTTTGCTTTTCTACCCTCAACGTTGCCAGTTGTTTACCACATGTAAGATGGTTGGTAATTGTATGGCGAAAATGTTTATCTATACTACACGTTAACTATATACCTAAAGCAAAAATACCGTCAATTCAGCGAGAGTTTAACTAGCAAAGCCTATAGTCTGGCTCTAAGCTTGGTTTAATTTAATCAGATGGAGTAATAATATGGATACGACAAAACATGATATGAAAACGTTGTTTGCACAATTGGGTTTACCTAGCTCAGAGCAACAGATTGACGATTTTATTGCTTCTCACTCACTAGAAGACACAACGCTTTTACAACACGCTCCTTTTTGGGATGAAGCACAGCAGCATTTTTTAGCAGAATCGCTAGCAGAAGATGGCGCGTGGAGCGAAGTAATTGATGAACTTGATGTAAGGCTTCGCCAAGAAGGTAAGTAATCCCCCCCTCTACTTATACCAAGGCTTTATGCGCCTTGGTATTGTTGCTACTATAGCACCCGCGCAACAAACACTTGCTGCGCATATATATTAAAGAGTTACAAATCTAATGAATGCAGTTGTATTTGATGCAATTAAAGTCCTTCTTGATGAAGGCAAAACCCCTACTGTTGCCCTAACTAAAAGCCGTTTAGCACAACCTGTGCCTATGCCGGTTATTATTGCTGCAGTAAGCCAATATAAAAATAATCCTGATTCAATTCATAATTTAATGAAAAACCCTGAGCAGAGCATCGTTGAGCCTAAAACATCTCAACTCGATCGCATTGAGAAAAAACTCGATAGGTTGCTAGCCCTGTTAGAGCAAAAATAATTTGAGACTATAAATGTTCGTTGTTGATTTAACGTTTGACTGCTACCAAGACACTACCCTAGAACACGCCGAGCAAGCCATTAACCGGTTAGTTAATGCACTGCGTTTTAATGGCCAAATTATGGGGGAAGAATTCCCAACTGTATTAAAAGATGGCTATTTTATTACCCGGGTAATGTGCCCAACCGAAGACGCCATGCACCCATTAAATAATAGCCCTTTTGTAAAACACAGTATTGAGAAGCTACACAGTGCTGGTTTGCTTGCCCCTAAAATAAAAGTGATTGGCCAAGACATTCACTCAAACGGTGCCGATACCTGTAAATCGCCTTCAAGCTATATTTTATACACAACCTATGTGCATACCTGTAGCCCACTGTATTGTGGTGATGACTTTTTACCTGTGCCATTGTTTACTATCCCCGCTATTGCAAATGGGGACTATAAAACACTCATAAAATGGCAAGAAGATTGGCAAGCCTGCGATAATGCTGGATCATTACTTAGACATTGAATGTAGAAAGCTATTTTTCAGAATTTAGACCCATAGTTACTTGTAAATTTACCCTTCTATATTTACCTCAGTCAACTTTAATTTTTATCGTTATATACTTCAGTATTTTGAAAAGTATGCCGATCTGCTAGAAGCAGAAAATGCTAAGTTTAGGTAATCTTTAATAGTGCTTTTTTCCACTATTGTGTAAGAAATTTGTCACTAATAGTGAAAATAAACACTATTATGAAACCTTCTAAGTGCTCAATACTCTCACTTGGGGTTCTCTCTACAAATTATCAAGCTTATGTTATCTGCATCGTTCTACCGATTTATAACTTTTCTAAATCAGGGTTTGCAACTAGCTGTAAATTAAATAGTTTTTATATGGGTAAGATAAAAACCCTTTAATATTAAGCAGGATTCTACCTACTTAAGTAAAAGTTGCTTAACATAATTATGTTGAATCATGCTGCGGTAGTCCAACTTTCGCTTAAAACTTCAGCTTGCTTCAAACATAACTCGATTGCTTCATCTGAACGATCTGGTGGGTACTTGAAACGTCTAAGCGCCCTTCTTACCAAGTTTCTGAGTCTAGCTCGAACACTATCTCGTTTTTGCCAATCAACTGTAGTCGATTTACGAAGCTTCGTGGTTATCTCTTTGGCGAGTTCTCTAAGATTATTGTCTCCCAATTCCCTTACTGCGGCTTCGTTTTGGATTAGTGCACGATAAAACGCAATCTCATCAGCATTCATGCCTAGCTTTTCAGCTTCAGCAAGATCTTCTTCCATATCCTTAGCCATTTTTATTAGCTCTTCGATTACTTGAGCTGTTTCAATGGCACGGTTATGGTATTTCCTGAGTGTTTCTAATATGCGATCTGAGTAAGCTTTTTCAGACACAACATCATTTTTCATGCGTGCTTTAACTTCATCCTTGAGCAGTTTTTCAAGCAATTCAACTGCAAGATTTCGTTCTTTCATATTTCGAACGTCGTCTAAGAACTCATCAGAAAGTAAGCCAACATTAGGCTTATCTAAACCAGCTTGCTCAAAAACATCAACAACCCCGTCTGCAACTATCGCATTATCAATAATCTGCTTCATTGCTGAGTGTTTTTCTTCGTCAGTTCTTCGCTTGTCTGTTCCTGTATACTTACTAAGACTCGCCTTAACCGCACTATAAAACGCTACTTCCTTCTTATACTCAGATGTTTCATCCAACGTACTACACAGCGTATAGGCTTTTGTTAAAGCAGCCATCACATCAAAGAACCGCTTTTTACCGTCAAGCTTGCCACTTCCTGGGTTTGGTAAGCTCAAAATATGATTCATCGCACCAGGTAGCAATTTTAATGCGTTATCTTCAAAACTTGAATAATCAAAACCATCAAATAGTGCACGAATAACTTCTACTTTTTCTACAAGAATAGAAAATGCTTCATGATTGTCATGAGTCGGCTTTCCTCGGCCTTTGGATTCTGTATAAGTTTTAAGTGCACTTTTCAGTTCGTTAGCAATACCAATATAATCTACAACTAAACCACCTGGCTTATCTTTGAATACACGGTTAACACGGGCGATAGCCTGCATTAAGTTGTGCCCTTTCATTGGCTTATCAACGTACATGGTGTGGCAGTTTGGCGCATCAAATCCGGTTAACCACATATCGCGCACTATTACTATTTCAAGCGGATCGGTTACATCCTTATAGCGTTTCTCGAAAAGTTTCTTTGTTTCTTTATTATGAATATGAGGTTGTAATAATGCTTTATCAGACGCAGATCCTGTCATAACAACTTTAATGGCGCCTTTAGCAGGATCATCGTCATGCCACTCTGGTTTTAAAGCAACTAAAGCATTGTATATATGAACACAAATGTCTCGGCTCATACACACAATCATAGCCTTACCAGGAAAGTTAGATGTACGAGTTTCAAAATGTTGTATTAAGTCAGTAGCGACTTTTGCTATTCTCGGCTCGGCACCGACCAGCTTTTCAAGTGCAGCCCACTTTGACTTTGTGCTTTCACGAGCAGCTACATCTTCTTCATCTTCTATGACTTCATCGACTTCTTCATTTAGAAGCTCTATTTCATCTTGACGAATATCAAGCTTGGCAAGGCGTGACTCGTAGTAAATAGGCACAGTTGCCCCATCTTCAACGGCATCCTGAATATCATAAATCGATACATAGTCACCAAACACAGCGCGTGTGTCTTTGTCTTCTGCTGAAATTGGCGTACCCGTAAAACCAATAAAAGAGGCATTTGGCATAGCATCACGCATATATTTTGAATAGCCGTACACATATTTATTGCCAATTACCAAGCCATTTTCATCTTTTATATCAACAAGGCGAGCCTTATCACCGTATTGACTGCGATGAGCTTCATCACTCACTACAACAATATTGCTACGTTCACTGAGTACAGGGTGCGCTGTTTCATCTTTTAATAAGGCAAACTTCTGAACAGTTGTAAAAATAATACCGCCAGATTGCTTTGCACTTAAAATCTCACGCAGTGAGTCTCTGTCTTCAGCTTGCACTGGAGTTTGCTTTAACGTGTCTGCGGCCATACCGAAGGTATTATAGAGCTGACCATCCAAATCATTTCGGTCAGTTACAACAACTATGGTGGGGTTATTCATTTGTGGCTGCGCCATTAACTTACCCGCATAACACACCATTGAGATAGACTTGCCCGACCCTTGCGTGTGCCAAACCACCCCAGCTTTACCAGAACCTGGCGTCACTTTAGAGGCATAGTCAGCATTAGCTTCTGCAACCATTGCCAATTCGCTTGGCTGCATTGTTGCCACAACGGTAGCTTCTACCGCAGCTCTCACTGCATGAAATTGATGATAGCCCGCAATCTTTTTGATCAAAGCACCACCTGATTCTTCAAAGAGAATAAAATGGCGAATGTAATCTAAAAACAACTCAGGTTTGAAAAATCCACGTACTAATGTCTCTAATCGAAATTCTAAAATTGGTTTATCGTTTTCATTGTCAACGGTACGCCAAGGTAAAAAACGCTCTTTACTCGCTGTTAGTGAACCAACTCGTGCCTCAACGCCATCGCTGATAACTAGCGCTTCATTGAATATAAATAAATCAGAAACTTCGTTTTTATACGTTTCTAATTGATTGAATGCGTGCCAAATATCAGCACTGTTATCTGCGGGGTTTTTAAGCTCTAATACAGCAAGGGGTAACCCATTTATGAAAACAACAATATCTGGACGGCGGCTGCCTTTTGTACCTGTAATTGTAAATTGATTCACCACCAAAAATTGGTTTTTCGCAACATCACTAAAATCGATTAGGCGAACATAGTCCGCTTTATCTTCACCATTTTCTTTATATTCAACTTTAATACCCTCTAACAGGTATTGATGAAACTCTTTGTTATTCTTTATTAAAATTGGCGTTTCGGGATGAATGACTAAAGCTATTGCTTGCTCTAACGCATCGAGCGGAACGTGCGGGTTAATCATTTCAAGCTGACTTAAGAGTCTCGCTTTTAAAATAACTTGTCGAAAGTCTTCACGCTCTGGTGTAGCAGAGTCAGGTGCAATATCGTAACCATTCGCATACTGGTAGCCTGTTTCTTTAAACCAATCTATAGTGATTTGTTCTAATTGATCTTCCGTTATCATATCTTTTCCTTAAGCAAAGCTAACTCGGTTAGAAGATTTCTAAACGAGCTAAGCGAAAGTAGCTGTGTTTGTATTTCAGAAAATAGCGTGTGCACTGTATCAACTTGCTCTTGATGCGTATGCATATCCTTAAAAATAGGTAACATAGGCGTAAGAAGAAAAATAGGATGCCAGCGATTATATTTGGCCTTTGGCTCTAAAGCGGTATCAATAAACTGCCATTGGCAAAACTTCTCTTTCACCAGTTCTGACAAGTCTGATTTAAAATCTTGATAGGTATCTGAACCACTAATATAAGTCTGTCCTAACTTGTTAAAGTCGAAAACAAAACATAAGTTAAGTTCATCCTTGATAAACTCAGTTACGCCGTGATCACCACCATCGAGCAAAACACCACAAAAAATACTCGGTAACCAACACCTGCCATACTCACCAAACTCTGGGCTAAACTCCAACCCGACACGACTTTCTGTTTTTTGCCGTTTGAATAAAGGTTTAATATCAAGGTCTAACAGCGGCCATTGCAACTGTTCAGCTTGTTTAAAAACCGAATCTACTTGGCTATCAAACTTAATCGCTTCAAGGTAATGACTCATTGCAAAACGATTAATTGGCGTGCTCGGCCCTAACCCTTCAGTCTTAAGTAAGGTTAAAAAATCATTGAGTGCCCAGCTTAACTGTTCGTCGTTGTTATTTTGCTCAAGCTTGTGTAAACAATGATAAATGTCTTGCCAACATAAAGCGGCGTCGGGGTTCTGAGCGTGCTGATAAGTTTTAGCCGTAATTAAAATTAAGCGATAGTCATCACTATGTGACTCTATATAATCTCGATAACTCTTTAATTGATTACTATGTAAATGTGACCACACCTTGTGCTCAAACACCCAAGTACAACCAGGCCAATTCACCACCAAATCAGGAAACTTACCGTTAAAGTTCTCTTGGCTCGAAACAACACACTCGTCTTGAGGTAATTCACAAGGTAATTGCAGAGCCTGATTAATTCTAGTAAATATCACTTTTCTTACTTCTTCGCTGCTTCTAAGCAACCAAGCAAAGGCTTCTGTGACAAAGTTTTCTAGCGGATCTGTATTATCACGAGGTCGGTATTTACGTAGATTGACAAGTAAGCTATCCATAAAGTTAATTCCCTAAATTGCTTCTACTTCCATGCTCCGTTCTTTTGGAGAAGTTTCATTTGGTGAAAGTTCGTCTTGAGAACGAGTATGTTCTCTTTGAACAATTATACTTATTATTTGATCAATCACTGAGTCTCTAATTGAAGATGAGACTCCAAACTTTCTTAGTATTACTCTCGCTTTTGAGCGCATTTGGGACAATATTGTTTCGCGCTTATGCCAATCAACCGACTTCAACTCGATAAATGAGCTAGCTAGTTTTTCAGAGACGACCTGTATTCTTCCTGCTTCAATAGGTTTATCAGAAACAGATGTAAGAATCGATACAAAGAGATCTACCTCATTTCTATCAAGATCATAAATTATATTTGAAGGCTTTGTTTGAGAAACCTCCAATGTTTCGCTACTTTCTTTTAGTTTAGCTGCTTCAGAACCAGCTCTATCAATTTCTGCCTGCCTTTGGTCTTCTGCTATTAATAAATTACAGTGCTCTGACGCGCCAATAAGATCGGGAAATAAACTTGCGTGATGAACATTCATTCGCCTGAGATGCCTTAGGCACCCTTCTCTATCCTCATTTTTGATGTAAATTTTACATATATATTTAGCAATTATTCTAGATTGTTCATTTTCATCGGCATTTCGAAGCTCATCATCTTCAAATTTTTCATCAGAAAGAGTATCTGCTAATTTTGCCTCAATAGTTGAGTCATAAGGGGAGTAAGTAAATAGTCCAGCTTGATTTACCAAACGACCATGATCATCCTTTTTAGGTTCAATCAGGCGAATATCAGGACACAAGCTATCATCGGCTATAAAAGTTTTATTGAGCACATATATTGCTCTGTATGGATTATCTTGCTCGTCTTCAGAGTCTTCCTTAGAAAAAGCGAAGAACAACGCCACAAACGGAGAAAATGTCCAATCCAATAAAGGAGTCAGTAAACCGTGGTGTTGCCCTACAGACCAAAGTTCATCTTCTTCTCCATCCAAAACTAATTGATTATCAGACAGTCTCCCTCTTACTGCTTTTTTAAAAATATCTAACTGGTTAGTCGCTAAATCTTCATTAATTATGCCATTGCTTGCTACCCTTGCTAGAGTTGGCATAAGACTCCAATCGAAGCGCCTGTGCCCTCTGTAAACAACTTGAGTTCTAGGTCGGTTGAAAAAAGGTGATTCTAATAGCGCTGTAAAATGTTCCCAATGCTCTAGCTTGGTTGTTGGAATTCTTCCATTCACCTTATCAGCGATAATCTCAAAGCTGTTTTCTGTTCCATCCCAGAGCGGGACTTTTGAGAAATCGTATTCTTCCATTTAATTAACAATCCCTTTAAAGTTTTAAATTACCAGATAATAATTGAGGCAATATGACATCTCTTATCTGAATTAAGGTGCTATTTTCAGCCACGTTAGCTTCTTTCTGTTTAGCTAAAGTTGTAGCTAAATCTGAATAGAACTCTGCTAATTCAAAAGATGGCGTAAAAACCTGTTTAATAATAAACTCAGACCAATGCCTTCTATATTCTTGAAACTTTTGCAGATCTTTTATAGCTTGAAAGACCCAGATGGTTGGAAAATCACAACCTTTCAATGGGATAACATTTGACGAAATATCGAATGGCTCACATGACAAATGAGTCACGCATGTATGGTCTCCAAAAATAAAAATTGGAGACTCTGGGGTAGCTTTAAAACCAGCTTCTCCATTTTGGTAACCTAAAAGTATTCCCGCACCTTGCTCATAAACAGGAACATTTCCATGTGGTTCGACTTGTTTTTTGGTGAACCTTTGTTTGGGCTTTAGTCGCGTGACAATTTCTTCTACTTTTTTAAGTTCCCAACCCTCTGGTATTTGACCTAACTCACTTTCAACAAGTTGGTTAGGGAATAGGTCTGCTAGGGTATGGAGTTTTTCGGTTGGGATAATATCGCCAGCACCTGCAATGGCGACAATGGCAGCTTGCGTTTCCACTTCTGCTACTTCCTGTGGAGATGGGGCTTTGCCTGATTGTTCTTGATACTCAGCAATTATAGCTTCGCGAGCTGCAATTTTGGCTTTAACAGGTTCAAAATCAGCAAACCAGCTTTTGAAAATCGCTTGTGCAATGTTCTCTAGGCTTTGGTTTATGTGGCAGTTGGTTTCAATTTTATCGTCAATATTTCCAAAACACTTAATTATCTCTTGTTGTTCTTCTATTGGAGGAACGGGAACATTTAACCTGGCTAAATCAGATCCAGTGATTCCTGATACAGCAACTTGCCTCAAAATTGTTCCCAGTAACCATTTACCAAATGGAGAATTAAACAGGTAATAATAAAATTCTGGTACTGCTACTTGGGAGTTTAATCTCGCTCGAATAATTGAAGATTCAAATGTTGTAGGCTCATCAATTGCAAGAATTATCGAGCACTTTCCTGCTCCTTCTGCTGTTAGCGAGCGTCTAGCGAAAATGAGATCGCCTTGCTTAAGAGTCGCCTTGATAAGCTCTTTTTCAGTCAATTCTACTCTTTTCATATCCACGCCTTCCTTTAGCCGTGGATACTTAAAAAGTTCACCCATATTAACTATTTTCGCTCCAGAGCCGTGAAACTCTTTCTTTTTATAAATTCCATTTCTTAACGGCTCGCTCAATAACGATTCAAATGTCTGCCATTTCCAATGTTTAGGGGTGTTAAAGCTCATAACCCAACCCCTTTAGATTATCCTTGAGATGCTGTTCAAGCTCTGCACTTTGCTCAAATTGAGTTTTAAGTTTAGATGTTAATCGCGCCATTTTGTCAGAAAACGGTTCACCGTCATCATCGATTTCTGCTGCTCCTACGTAACGGCCTGGTGTAAGTATAAAATCATGTTTTTCGATATCAGTCAGTTCTACAGATTTACAGTAACCAGCCTCATCTTCATAGTTTTCACCTGTTTGCCAGTTATGGAAAGCATCTGTGACTTGTTTGATGTCTTCAAGTTTAAAGTCGCGCAGTACACGGTCTTTCATATAACCTAAATTGCGAGCGTCGATAAACAACACTTCACCTTTGCGTTTACGAAGCTTACGACCATAGTCGGTGGTGCGCTCGCCTTTATTCTTGGCTAAAAACCAAATACAAGCTGGGATTTGCGTATTGGTGAATAGCTGGCCTGGTAACGCCACCATACATTCGACTAAATCGTTTTCAATAAGGGCTTTACGGATAGCGCCTTCGTTATTTGTGTTCGAGGACATCGAACCATTAGCAAGTAACAAGCCTAATGAGCCATTCGGTGCCAAGTGATACAACATATGTTGCAGCCATGCAAAGTTGGCATTACCACTTGGTGGTGTCCCATATTGCCAGCGCGGATCATTATCGCTTACCCCTGCATCCCACTCTTTCATATTAAAAGGCGGATTAGCCATGATGTAATCAGCGCGCAGGTCTGGGTGCTGGTTATGGGTATAAGTGCTGGCAGGCTCTTTACCAAAGTCAAAGTCAATACCACGAATGACCATGTTCATCGCGGCTAACTGCCAAGTAGTGTGGTTGTATTCTTGACCGTATATAGATACGTCACCAATTTTACCACCATGCTCGGTGATGAACTTCTCTGATTGCACAAAGAAACCACCACTACCCATAGCAGGATCGTAAACACGCCCTTTAAACGGCTCTAGCATTTCAACAATCAAGCTTACAATCGATTTAGGCGTGTAATATTGACCGCCTTTTTTACCCTCGGCTAACGCGAATTGACCTAAAAAGTATTCGTATACATGTCCCAGAATATCTTTTGAGTTCATGGTGGAATGGTTGAATGGCACAGTCGCTATTAGGTCGATAAGCTCTGCAAGTTTGCTTTGGTCAATTTTTAGTGTGGTGTATTGTTTGTTTAGCACACCTTTTAGTTTGCTATTGTCTTTTTCAATCGCTTCAAGGGCGTTATCAATCAGCTGACCAACACTACGCAGTTTTTTACCCGTTTCGGTTTCAAGCTCACCGCCGATCACAACCTTATTGTTGTCTTGTAAATATGACCAACGCGCTTCTTTAGGCACCCAGAACACGTTTTTCTCAGTGTAGAAGTCACGGACTTCAAGCTCTGCGTTTAATTCTTCAATATACTCTGGGTCTTCAGTACCAGCATCAAAGTCAGTCGGGTCAATGAAGTATTCATTATCCACATCGGCAAATTGCTTTTTTAATTCTTCACGGCGAATGTCAAACGCATCAGACACATATTTAAGGAAAACTAAACCCAATACAGTATGTTTGTATTGTGCGGCATCGAGTGTAGAACGAAGCTTATCAGCTGCCGTCCAAAGCTTTTTCTCTAATTCGTTTAAGAAGTTTTGTGCTTCATTTTTCATAACAAACCCTATTTACCAGTGCTGGTGAGCACAAAGTATTAATGCGTGTGTTGGCAGGATAGAAAGATAATGGCTAAAAAAATGATAATTTACATGCCGTTATAAAGCGATAAATTACAATTTTTTTTAGCAAATAGAGCATGGTTTAAGATAAAAGACGCCCTGCTCCCTGCCGACTGACTTTTGTATACATTGATTGTGCCTCAAGTTATTCAATTTTCATATGATTTTCATCAATTATGCGATTAGTTGCATGAAAAGTAGCAAACAACTCTTAAAGCAGTTTCAAACTTTGATTAACACGTAATGTTCTTTTGATGTTTAGTTACTGAATTACGTATACAGCTTAATAAAAGACTAATTAGAGTGTTCTTGAAATAACGCGTTTGCTGAAATTGAAAGATGATTTCGTGGGCGAGTTAAAGGAAACTAAGGGTCTAAATAAATAGCCTTTCCAACCCAAAAGCTAATTTAGTAAAAATATTTTTCTTCAAATTATGTAAGCAATGAGTCTAGAGGTGTTTTGACCAGTTAGCACTCACAACACATATAATAGTCACTAAGATATTAAATAAAATTAGGTACTTACTCTTCAACATCCGAGAACATAACATAATGAGTGAATTGTAATATGACTTTTTTTTAAGCTTTTTCATTGTTAGCTTCTGCTGAAGTTTTCCTCTTCAGAGTCGTGAATACAATGAATTTTTAAAATATCAAACTAAATCTGAATAACCATTTTAATGTTATAACTTTCAGTGTGTTAAAAGACTTCATTAAGAACTTTTTAAAATGCCTAAAACATTTTAAAAATGTGTTCTACTCATTCAAAATTGATAAATAGTAAAAAGCAGCTATAAATTACACTAACAAGATTGTTACCCTCACCAAAGAAAAAACCTAAGAGACTGATAAAAAAGAAATTATTGACAACAAACCCATTATCCTCTATCTATTTTTTTAGCCAAAAAAATTAGGTTAAGAAAAATGGATAAACTAATTAAAGAAATATTTCATCGACACATTATCTCTACAGATATGTCTCTCAAAGAAGCATCAGCGCGTCTAACAATGGCGATTATTTTCGAGACAGGGCATAACTGCCAGAACTTGGGTAGCGTGCAAATCAAACGCATGAGATATGATAACGAAATTATTCAAGTGCTAGTTTATAAGTCAAAATTTAGTTCTACTACCAATCAGTTTTTCATTCCTATTTCCCGCAAGCTCTATCAAGCCATCAAGTTGTTTCAAACGCATTTTGACATGCTAGACGTCAAAAATTGTAAAGATGATACAAATCGCTCACGCCAAAATACTACAAGACAACATTTCGAGTCTAAGCATGAATATTTGCGAACACACCTGGGTCACTGCATGGGGCACTCTAATGCATCACACACAAGGTTATATATCAAAAAGTGAAGCTTGATGGGCAAAATTCATAAAGAGGAATTGAGACATGTCTAGAAAAAAACGACTTATATCACCAAGCTATGCAAACGGTGACTATTGTTACGTTTGGCTCACTACTGAGATAAATCCGAAAATCGAATTCATCCAGGGTAGCCAGCACATTGACTTTCAAACAATAGAGCAAACAACAGGTGAAATATTTGAGTGTAAAATTAAGCAACGACAAAAACCCTATTTGATCCGCGCCCCTTACCTATGCTGCCCAAAAGGTAATTTAGTATTCCCTGTTCTTTTGTATATACGTTCTTTAGTCGCTCTACACAAAGATGAAAGCACTCTAATGACACATATCCAAGCTTTATTAATGTTTTACAGATGGTTACACAAGTGTCGAAAAACAATTTACGATTGCAATGCAGAAATAGAAAAAGGAGTTGTTTATCAGTTCAGAGATTTTCTACTAAAAAATGTTAAAAAAGAGAGCTACAACCCTGAACTGAAGGTCAATGAAACCCAAGGTCGCTTTAGTGCAAGTACATGCGCTACCTACCTACTTAAGATAATTAAGTTTTATGTTAAGTTGGATCATCAAAGAGTTTTACGACTTTCTGAGTCATTTAAACCTTTCGAATTTAATATAAAAACTATAGAAGGAAAATCAAGAAGTCGTGGAAATATACTCGCTAACCTTAATTCAAAGGATAGAAGCATTGTTGTTGAAACTACAGGGCTAACAGCGCCTTTTGGTAAAGTTCAATCTCCGTCTTCTTCTCACTCTCTCAAACCCATGCTTGAAGAAGATAAACAGGTTTTTTACGAATATATTCAAACAGCTAGAGGCAGCTATTTTAACGAAGAAAATATTAAAAACTTAATGCTTGAACTTGCAACCGAGACAGGCTTGAGACTTGAAGAGTTTGTGACTTTTCCGGCTTCTGAAGTAGTCAAGAATCACAAGCACAGCGACAACTATAAAGTGACAATTAGTGAAAACTTGAACGGCTGCCTAACTAAATTTAATAAAGAGCGCACCATCGTTATCAGTGAAGATTTGATGTGTAAATTGCGTGCGTATCTATTCTCAGTAGAGCGTGCTGGTGCTATTAAAAAAGCACAGTTCAGACACAATTGTTTATTTGTAAAACTACAAGATGGCCTACCCTACTCCACTAACACACTTCAAAAGCATTTCGAAACGGTCAGAAATAATATACGTATAGAAAACATAGACTGGTACTACACAGCCCATGATATGCGAGCAACCTTTGCGACAAACTGGCTATTTGAGCAACACAGCAAAAGAGGAACTTTATTCGAAATATTAATTGATGAGCTGGCTGAAATTATGGGTCATGAAAGCACGACTGACACTCAAAAGTATGTGGACTATATGCAAGATGAGCAGAATTGGAAAGACTTCTCAGCCAGCAAAAACTCCTTTATAAGAAATGTGCAGAGGTGAGCTATGGCTAAAAGTCCAATTTGTGATATTGAACTTGAAACAGTTCATGATGATACAAAAAATAAAATAGAAAGCTTAGGAACAAAAAGAGATTTGCCATTCTCTTTAACGTTAAAAAGCCATAGTGAAAAAAAATTAAATATCGGCGAGTTAAGTTACTATAAATGTAATCAAAAGCTTGGATATCCTACCTACAATAGGCAAGCCGAAGTAAAGTTATTTTATAAATTTTTACATAGAAAAAGAAAAGATGAATACTCTGATGATTCAATTTACCAGTTTTATGTAGTTTTTCGTCCGTACATTTGTTATTGCGATAATTTAAATATTTCACCGTTTTCTGAAGTTGGTTACCTATCATACCTTGGCAGTGGAGGAGAGTTATGGAGACTTGTAGCACTATATGAGTCAAGAAAAAAGGATTACTTTGAGTATAAAAACGATGAGGAAATCGGCTTAAAAGAACGTACTGCTGCGAGTTACAAGAGCGTAATTGATCAAATCTTAGTTGCTTTGAATTTTAATATATTACCGCTTCAAAGCTCATTAACAGTGTTTAAATTAAAAAATCAGTCTGGCACAACAGCATATACTCATAATGAGTTATCAGTGATGATACGCCGTTTAAGCTTTTACTTCGGTTCGCTAGCGACCCAATTAATTCACTACCACAAGTCAGGTAATGAACTTCCACCTGAACAATTAAAAGTTGTTGTCGATAAACAAAATAATCAAAAGGTTTATGTGACTGTTGGACAAAACAAAGGGAGATTTGGGCCATGTTCCCCATTGCATCAATGCATGACAGCGGGATATCTACTCTTTTGCTATTTCACAGCGTTTAACAAAACGCCAGTATTAGAATTGCACCACCCCGTTTTCGTTGAAAACTACAGAGATAAGACTTCAAGTAACTGCTGGATCAAAGCATACAAAGGAAGATCGTATAAATCTATAGAAGCGCTCTTTAGAGAAGATCCATCTGCTACAACTCACCCTGAGTTAAAAGGCACTTTAGGCGAAGAGCCAGATAATGAAGCTGGATTCATTAAAACACCGATTCATAAAAGTGACAAATTCGCTATTGAGAGTGGGATGGATTTTATAAATAAATTAGAAGAAGTTTCTAAGCTCTATTCAAGTTCCGAATACGGAAAAGTGTTTTTTAGTATTAACTCTAATGGAGAAGAGGTCCCCCTTCACATCTCATACGCTAGCAATGTAATTTCTCAAAACTTATGCTTGCTTTCTGATCAAAGAAGTTATCTTGCTGAACACTTTATTCACAGGTTTAAACAAGTGCAGAACCACTCTGTATGCACTGAAATCGTTACTAAAACAAGTGGGAAAAACTCACTGATTATCAGCAAAATACAAAGAGAACTTCACGCTAATAGCATTAAACGTAGAAGCATCGAACTTGCTTTTGCAGCTTTGTCTTGTATGACTAATTTACCGCTTCGCAACATTATTATGCCTCTGACAATCCTGGCAAATGAAGATAACCCTAATAAAATTAATGTTTCTTTCAGTTATTTAGATGGTAAAGCAGGCTCTTTCATAACTGAAAGAAAGTTTAAGAAGTTTTTATTAAGCTTAGAAAGCTACGCGCAAACCTATAATAGGCTGCCGTCTCAGTATCAGCAAACTAACCCAAAAAGAAAAAATAAGCCTGCTTTTTTACTTCCTCTCGGCAAGCGTGATAAAACTTATCAATGGCAAAGTATCGAGTCGATAATCAGTCCAAACCTTGTCACTAGACTTGGGGTCAGCTCAGGCAACTTCTTCTTAGTTTTATCATCATCAAAGCTCAGGTTAACAACAAGCGATCAAGAGTATAGTGAGGCAGATCGAGGTCGTTCAGCTCGATCAATACTTCAAAATGAAAAAGCAACGCTTGAAAAAAGCTATATCAACGGGCACCCCATTCAAAATAAGAAAATGGTCTCCCAAGGCATACAAACAATTGAAAATATTGCAAAAGGTAACTCATTAGAAGAGTCTAAACAAAGAGTAAAAGTCACAAATAAAATTGAAGTGTTAGCTTACGATGAATATAAAGAATTAAAAACACCAACAAACCCGAATGGGATTCATTGTAATGGCAAACCAGAAATTGATGGGGAAAAAGACTATCATTACGCTGCGAGAAAATTTGCGTTAAATAACTCAATTATACATCAGAATGAAGACATCACTTGCTACCAGCTAGACTTGTGCATCTTCTGTAGTTCAGCAAAGCTTGTTGATGATCCACACTCTATTTATAAGCTAATCAGCTTTATCGAAGCTTTAAGAAGCAGCTTATCGCTTCTACCAACCGTTAACAGTCGCGTTTTAATGAAAATAGAACGCTTTGAGCTTCTCTTAGAGCAAATACCGTCAAACACATTTAACAAAGCTTTAGACAAGAGACTAAAAAATGGAATTTACCCATTATTTTCTGACGAGCACTTGATTCTGAACTTTGCGATAGGAGCTACAAAGTATGATCGATAATATCACTTCTAATAGCCCCAAAAATGTCAGAAATTATGAGCATATTACTACTTTTGATACTACATATATTTACAAGACAATTTTACCAGCACTGGCTGAAGGAAACTGGAAAAAATTAAAGGAGCTAATTGTTTATCAAGATCAAAACATAACAATTTTTTTCAAAGAAAACACATGGAAGTTTCTTGATTCTAAACTCCAAGCAAAGTCAGTTAGCAATTTAGTTTTTAATAATGACACGGGAAATGTCACACACATACACTCTGAAGTACATGAAAACTTAATAAATGAGATAAAGTGCTTTGCTTTAGCCCAAGTCTACTTCTGTAAAGACAAAGTAACGTTCAATAATATCGGGAGTCATATTCGTTCTCTAAGAAAACTGATTCCATTTCTTATGAGTAACAATATGAGTAGTTTTTCGCAACTTACAGAAGACTCTCTTTTTGAAGTCAACAGTTTAGGATACAAATTTAGTAAGAAGGATAGCTTGTCAGGATTGAATGCCCTGATCAAAAGCGCTCAACATCTACACTTTGATATGTCTTTTTATAACACTATTTCACAAAAAGACTTAAAGGTTGCAATTGAAGAAGCAAAACAATATCCAGTTATCCCCCTACGTATTTATACCGAGATATTAAATCAATACTCGACTCTAATTAAACAAGCCTACTTTGAATTACACACTTTAAAGACTCAAGCAGAAAAATTTCAGAAATTTATAGATGAACAGCAAGCTGACAGGATCTATAAGTTGCGGCATGGGCTTGTAAAACTGTCAAAAAGAGAAAAAGCCACTAAATCAGCAAAGGGTTTTTTACATGATTTGAAAGAAAATGGTATCGAGCTAGTAGATTTTGAAAAGAATAAACTGTGGATTGAGTTATTTAAAAAGAACCAAGTGTCATTAACTATGCCGACAAAAAGAGTGAAGAAAACTTTATTTCAAACCCTTAACGGTGAAACAGTTAACTTTACTCAATTCAAAGAATTTAGAAAAGAATTAATTATATCAGCTAGTTGGCTGTGTCTATTTTTATCTGGAATGCGGGTTAATGAACTTCACTCAATGCACCATATGCATGGCGCACAAAAAACTAAAGCTCCAAAGGACGAACCACTAAATAAATCGCCAATAAAACCAGAACACAAAGCTTCCGAAGCTTATAACCCCTTTCAGGAAGAAACAATTTATTTGCTAACAACAAGACAGAGTAAAATCACTGGTAACAGTCAGACCAAAGATGATGTTTATGTCACAACTGAAGTCGGTTACAAATCTTTCAAAGTATTAAGTGCATTAATGAATCCACAAAGAAAGAGAGCAAAGTCTAGTACAAAGCTATTTTATTCATTAGACAGATTAGTACCTGAAACACTTAATTTAAAAACATTAGACTATCTATTAAACAATAACTTTAATGCACTAAATGCCACTGGAAGAATAAATCTAAAACTAGATAAAACAGACGTCGAGTACCTAGACAAATCAGAAAAAAAACATCAGTTTAAAATTAAAGAGAGATTTCAAATTACAACACACATGTGTCGAAGAAGCCTTGCTTACTACTTGGTCGGCTTTGAGTTGTGTTCATTCCCAGCTTTAAAACAACAATTTAGCCATGTATCGCTTCACATGACTCGGTGGTATGCAAGGAATGCGAGTTCATTTCTAAAGTTTTACTCAGAAATTCAAGATCAGCGCTTACAATCAAAAGCTAAAATTTTTGCTCGTATATTCAATAAAATAGCTAACCGTGAGCGTATCGCTGGCGGTAAGGGGAAGCAAAAAACCCTTGAAATTGCAAAGTTAGGAAAAAACTATTTTGAAGAAGGTGGTAATAAGTCACTATTGAACCCTGACTTTTGGTACAAACAGTTAAGCGCTGAAAAAGAACATATACATGCTATCGCCCCAGGCATGTATTGCACAAATAAACAGTGCTCTATGAGAGTTAACATTGACCTCACTGAATGTGTTGATTGTGATTATGACTATATAGAAGACGTTGTTTTTGCTGAATCAACCAGATTTGAAGCCATGCGACACCTTTCTTTACTAGAGGAGTTGAATGATCTCAGCCCATCAACTGCTGCAAGACTTTTTACACAAATTAAAGCTTCAGAAAAAATTATGTCAGACCTAAATTTTGATTATGAACCTTACCAATTCAATAAGAAAATTCTGGATATGGTAATAGTAACAAGGAGCATAAGCTAATGAACTCTAGAGATAAAAGCTATAAACAAACTGAACAAAAATTACGTGTTGCTATACAAAATATTCGTGATGGTAAACTTACTAGCCCAGAGCTTATTGAAAAAACAAAAGCAGGTAAAACGGTTAAGCTTAATAAACAAAATGTTGAAATTGAAGCCGGAAAAGGAAATGGATTAATTCGAAAATATTATAAGCATATTGAAAGAGAGATCGATGCGATAGTTACTGCTACGGCAAACCCCCTCGGTGATATAAGTTCACACCCAGAATACATTAAACTAGTCGAAAAAAATCATTCTCTCAAAGAGAAAAACAAAACTCTGACAAAACAAAATAAATGCCTTTTAGCTGAAGTTAGCAATAAAGACACTGTAATTGAAAAAGACCTTACTGAAGTTAACAACATGCTAGCTGCACTTTGGGAAGCTATTCCGACAAGTGAAAGGCAAGCTAGAATGAGGGCCGCACACCAATTAGCCGAAATTGTTCATATTTCAAAAAACAAAAAAGATGATTAAATTTTCGATTAAGCCTTAATTTGAAATGCCAAATTAGAAAGGTCGCTATTAATTTTACTAGCAAAGACATGGTATGAAAGTCGTATTGAATACATCTAGAGAAAGGGCTTTAAAGGCGTCACCGCCTCTTCTCTTATCTAGTTTGAGTTAGTTAGTAGACAACTCTTACTAGATGAATTAAACAAGAATATAAAGGAAAGCTTAATTGAAAGCCCGCTATTAAGAGATATGTTTCCAATTATCACATTAGCTAAATTTCTCTTGATCGCTAAATTGAACTTTCCTAAAAGTCTCAGTTTACTGATGATCCCACGAAATATTTGAAACTATTCCACAAGTGTCACATTTAAAGTCAAATAATCCAAACCACGCTTCGTCTAGTAGCCAGTCACCATCACAACTTGGACATTTGCGCTCAAGCTCTGATTCTTTACTTTGACCACCAACTCGATATAGATAATAATACACAGGCTTGCCAGTTAAGTAGGCTATTCTCTTCCTTAGAGACTGCCCTCTTCTGTACAAATCACTATCAACATCGGCAAGCTCTTTAATAGCTGCAAACTCACACCTAGTAGCTGCATTGATCTGGATCTGATCGCAAGATTGCCAATCTTCTTTCCATTTTATCAATGCCTTATAGTCACCATTTGAGATTGCAGGTAACTTGTATAACGGGACTGGAAGAAAGTCATCACCGCAATAGATCGGGCTACATGTGTGTACATAAGTCGTATAAATGATATAGCTGCTTGGCTCTTTACATTCATCTGAACCATTAGAGTGTATATCTTGCCCAATTACTTTTACTTTTGGATGAAGGAGTCCAACTTCTGTGAGTTTATCAAGGCTGTGCTTCACAAATGGGCTATGATTCAAAGGGTGAAGAGAATCTTTTTCTGGACACATAACACGAGTAACAAAATACCCTTCATTCAAAACTGTTGGAAACTCATCCCCGATAATCTGACCATTAAATCGAAATGCATTCACTAGTTGAATAATCGCATGTTCTGCATCTGCTAAAGAAGTATCTTGGTAGCAGTCAAAAATCAAATCAACAACGAACATATATTAATAACCCACAGTTTAAAGAAAGATTTAAAACGACAAAGTCTACCAGAATAAAAAAATGATGCTTGACTGAATAAGTCATAACTTGATCTGCCAAATTTGATTTCTAGAATTGAATCAAACCTTACAATGAGTAACCGATTTGTGCCAAAGCTGCTTTTCCAGTCTAACTCATTTCTCGTTAACGCAAATACTTTAAAGATCTAAAGTGTTTAGATAGATTAACTCACAGCTTAAAGCAGACATTAAAATACCCTCGCACTACGTGTTCTTAAATCCAGTTTTAATGACTTTCCTCCCATATTCAAGAAAAAGAGAAAATTGCACATTTTTGTACTCGAATAAAAACGAGGTATAGTAATTTTTAATTGTATTGGCAATAACTTATTCATCAAACGATAAGAAGCCCAGAGGAGCTTAATAGTTAATTAAGGCTGGGCATTATTATTTAAAATTTCTTGGTAAGCTTCAGAACCTGAATTATACTGTACAAATAAACAGTATCGAGGTGTGTATGTTTGTTATTCCAATTTATATCGATGCAGGTATTACTGGCTTTGAGTCTCCGGCAGCAGAATACAAGGAGCTAGGTATATCTATAGACGAGCTAATTATTAAACATCCTAACGCTACATTCATTGGGTTAGCTTCAGGTCAATCAATGCAAGATGTGGGGATATTCGATGGGGACTTACTCGTTGTTGATAGGGCTGAAGGTGTAAGCTCAGGGGATGTAATCGTTGCGAGTTATAATGGTTCTTTTGTGTGTAAGATAATAGATAAAACAAACCGCTTGCTAATTTCAGCATCCAAAAGCTACAAATCTGTTTATATCTCACCAGAGGATGACTTTAAATTAGAGGGTGTAGTCACTACTAGTATCCGTTTACACAAAAATAAAATAGAGCTAAGTCGATGTTTGCCCTCGTAGATGCTGTCGCTTTTTACGCTAGTGCGGAGAAGGTATTTGACCCATCTATTCGCTTTAAACCTGTAGTGGTTCTTACAAATAATGATGGATGTATTTGCGCCATATGTCCTATAGCAAGAAAGCTAAACATCCCAAAATTTCAGCCTTATTTCAAAATTAAAAACTATTTAGAACAGCACCATGTCGTGGTTCGATCTTCCAATTATGAGCTTTATGCTGATTTAAGCGAAAGGATGATGACAGTTATAAACCGATTTTGTGATGACCATTATGTATATAGTATCGATGAGTCATTTTTACGATTTACAGGGTTCTCGCAAATCATTGATGATTGGGCTGACTACGGACATATAATTCGCCGAGCGGTGTGGCGAGAAACAGGTTTACCTGTTGGTGCAGGCTTTGGCACAACACCTACGCTAGCAAAAGCGGCCAACCATGCCGCAAAAAAACTATCAGGGTACAACGGTGTGGCCGTTATTAATGATGAAAAATCCCGTAAAGAAATACTAATGCGAATGGATGTAACTGATGTTTGGGGTATCGGCTCTCGTTTAGGAAAAAAACTTAAGTTGATGGAGATTAAGACTGCATGGGACCTAGCTTGCCAAAATCCTAAAGCAATGAGGCGTATGTTCAGTGTTGTTGTGGAGCGAACTGTCAGCGAATTAAATGGTATTGCGTGTTTAAGCTGGGATGAAGTAAAGCAAGATAAAAAAGAAATTTACTCCACAAGAAGTTTTGGTGAAAGAGTTACTGATTTGACCACACTAAAATCGGCTTTAGTTACACATGCCGCCATTGTTGGACGAAAACTCAGAAGACAACAATCATTAACAAAGCGTATAGTGATATTTGCTGCCTGTTCACCACACGAAGATGAGCATTATAAAAAGTCACTTTTATATGAATTTCCAGTGCCAACATCGGATAGCAGCGTTATGGCTAAAGCTGTATCTTCTGTCATTGATGAAATATATAAACCTAATACGCGCTTTTATCGCTGCGGTATTGGAGCGATAGAGTTAGAAAGTGAATCATTTCAACAAGCCGATATGTTCTCTGTTAGTGAGGATAAACCTAAAATGATGGAATGTTTAGACGTGATAAATAAACGCTATGGTGTGGGGACTTTATCAATAGGCAGTGAAAAGCTTACACAATCGTGGAATATGAAGCGGGCTTTCTTATCACCACACTACACGACTCGCTGGACAGACATCCCTATAATTAAATGCAACTAAGTGAATTAAGCTACAGTGAAGCTAGTTTAAAAATAGACACAAGGAATTCAAATGAAAAAGCTTATATTATTACTTACCTTAATAGCCCCTTATAGTGTATCAGCCCACAGTGGTCGTACAAATTCAGAGGGGTGCCATAGTGATAAAAAACGAAACGAGTATCACTGCCACAGGCGTAAAAGTCAGCCAACATCAAGTGAATCAAATATAGTTAAATCTGTTCCAAAGGGCCTTGCCGTTAGTTCGCTTGTTTATAATAGAAAAGATTGGCCGCACTGGGTTGATGCTGATAATGACTGCCAAGATGCGAGAGCTGAAATACTCATTAGAGATTCTAAATCACCAGTTAAATTTAAAAGAAATAAGCCGTGTAACGTTTCTTGGGGAGAGTGGATAGACCCATACACAGCTCATACTTTCTATAAAGCATCAGATATAGATATTGACCACATAGTCCCCTTATCCCATGCCCATGAAATGGGTGGTAAATACTGGACGCGTGAGCAAAGAAGAGAGTTTGCTAACGACTTTGAAAACCTACTCGCTGTAGAGGATAATGCAAATCAATCTAAAGGAGGGAAGCCTCCCCAAGAATGGATGCCTCTAAATAAGTCGTATCATTGTAAATACATCGAAAAGTGGAAGCATATTAAAAATAAATACGCACTTGAAGAAAGTGTGACTGAGAAAACATTTATAAATAATGTTGTGCTCAGAAATAGATGTAGTGATTAAGCTAGTAACTCCTTATGTGATTAAGTTTAAACTTTATCTGTCAGGTTTGATTTTTAGCCTTAATCAAATCTTACAGTCGTATAAATGCCAATTTCAGTCATTCATGCATAACTCGCTTCTGCCCCATTACGATTGTAAATATATCTAATACTTGACCGCTGATTTTTATTAGTTCAGATTAGAAGTTATAAAATGGTTAAGTTTATAACTTCAATAACTTACCCTGAGGATAAGCGAGGAAGCGGAATTGAAAACTATTGAAGGACTAATAATTAATTCAGGAGCCGATTACCTGACTTGTCATGTCCAATTATTAACCCATGAAATTAAAAATTGCATTAGAAATCATTTACAGAATATTTGCTACGGTACTGCTTTAGCTGAGAGAGGCCTTAACGGTCAAACATATCAAAGAACATTGAAAGCGTTTCGGGGCCGATACACCCCTAAAACTGATAATATTAAGAAAGGAATGATTGGGGAGCTTCTTACTCATGTCGTAATATTTGAATTATTCGAAAACTTAGAAGTTGTCTCCCCATTTTTTAACATGGAAGAAAAAAGTCAAAGGAAAGGATTTGACTTGATTCTAGCAGAAGCAAGTGGGAAAGATGTTTGGATAACAGAGGTAAAATCAGGCGCATTAAATCAAACAGGATGTCCAGATAATTCAACAAGTAGCTTTTTAAAAACAGCTAAAAGCGATTTAAACCGAAGGTTAAATGAAAGCGAAATGACCTTTTGGCAAAATGCTATTAACTCGACAAACAACTCAATTCTTGATTGCCGAGATTACAAGGATGTAATCATAAAAATTCTCGATGATGAGCTAGTTGCTGCGGCTGACGAGAAGGCGAATTCGCAAGACAATAATGTGATATTAGTTTCTATTTTGTATTCTGATGTCAATAACCCTTTTAGATCCGATGCTGTTATAGAAACATGCTCAAAAATAAAAGAAGAAGCCATTTTTAATAGGGTTTTCACCCTATCTATTCAAAAAAGTACATATGAGAAAGTAGCTCACTTTTTATTTGAGGAAGAATTAGATGGTTGAAGGAAATAACCCAAAACAATTGACGTTATTAAGATTACTAAACACCTCTTTTAATGAGCTATATAATTCTTTATTGTTGAATGAACAAATAGAGCCAAGTGATTATTTGAAATTACTTTCTATAGCTATTGTACTGACTAATCAAGATGAGGTCTCGCTAAAACGATTGGCCTATCGAATTGTTCTAAAGTATTCATTAAATACAGGGGACTATATCCCTTTGTATGATTTTTCGTTAAACAATGGACTAATTCCTGTAGCTAGAATGATTGGTCAACTTATTGACAACCCCACAACTATCGCAAGATCTAGTTTTGTGAATGAGTTTAGTTTAAGTTTTATTGATTCATTTGAAACTAACGGGTTGTATAGAACGGAGCAACAGTATGCTTTAGGTGACTTTGTGAAAGTAAATAAGAATGAATCGTTGTATGTGGTTGCTCCTACATCCTATGGTAAGTCTGACTTAATTATAAATGAGATAAGTAACGCAAATACAAAAACTTGTATACTTGTCCCCTCAAAGTCACTACTTGCTCAAACTAAAAAAAGAATATTTGATACAGATATTGAAGGTGTCGATTTTATAGTTACTCACCCTGAGATGTATGAAGAAAATCCAAATGCTAAGGTTTTTCTGTTAACACAAGAGCGATTATCTAGACTACTTTCCCAATATAGAGATTTAGCTTTCGACACAGTTTTTGTTGATGAAGCCCATAACTTACTTAATAAAGATAGTAGAAGTCGATTATTAGCATCAGTCATAACTATTTTACAATTTCGAAATAGTAATACCGCTGTTAAGTATTTGACTCCATTTATAAATGAAATTGAAAATATAAAGCTAAAGTTTACACCTCCTTCAAATTTAAAGTTTTCAATAGATGAATATGTAAAATCAGAGTTCTATTTTATAGCTGACTTTAGGTGCGAGAAGAAGGAGCTTTCGTTCTACGATCAATTTACCAATAGTTTTATAGAAAACAATGCCAATGCCAAAGACCATTTTGAGTATTTGTTCCAGAAATCTGTAAATAAAAATATCATTTATTTCAATAAACCCACTAGTATTGAATCTTTTGTTAAAGAAATGATTAGATCTTTACCAATTATTCAAAATGAGCAGATTAATTCAGCAATAGATGAGTTATCAGAGGGGTTTGCGCCTGAATATCTTATCGTGGAAGGTCTCAAAAGAGGGGTTGTATATCATCATGGTTCCATGACTGAGCCAGTTAGAAATTATGTTGAGCACCTCTTTAGGGAATGTGCAGAGTTAAAGTATTTAGTTTCTAGCTCAACCTTGCTTGAAGGGATTAATATGCCTATAGAGCGACTGTTTTTAATGTGTACAAAAAAGGGAATTGGAAATTTAACTGCTGCTCATTTTAAAAACTTAGTTGGTAGAGTAAATCGCTTTTCAGAAATATTTAATGAATCTGATTATAACAATATCAAAAAGCTAACACCTGAGATTCACATAATTGGAACTGATAAATATTCGGCTGCAAACGCTAATTTTCAGAAATTTTTAAAAAATAGAGTTAATGTAAGAAAAGAACTTAAAGACAAACCAGAAAATGTGCTGTTAGAAGCTGTTGATATTGTAGATGGTAATAAAAAAGAATACACAGACGCTATCACTAGGTTGGAAAACTTGGAGAAAGGGGTTGTTAATGATTATCAATACCAATACACGAAAACAGAGGTCGGCAATTTGCTTATAGCAAATAGTGTTAGTGAAATTGAAGTTTTTGATAAAGAGCTAGAAATACATCAAACAATAGAAAACATAGAAGATGAATCTATAACAAACACTAATCAATTAATGGATGTTGTTTATAATTGTTTTGTGTGTTTTATTGAAGAAACTGAAGTTGATTCACCTTTACCTCGACTTGAAAATCAAGAAGCAAAAACCTTTTATGCTATGCTGTTGGATTGGAAAATAGATAAAAAACCATTTAAATTAATGATTCGCTTATTCATGAATTATTGGGATGATTTGATTCAACGAATACCTAATTTTCAAATTTACGTTGGTAAGTGGGGGGATGAAGTTAAACGTTCTGGTGGACATAAAACTCACTATACTCAAATAGGTGGCAAAACTAGAGCTGAAAAAATTAATCTAGCGATTGTACGAATCAAGGAAGAAGAAGACTTTCTCGAACATGAGTTATTGAAATTTATAGAAATTTTGAATGATCTTAATAAGATTAATTCAAGTTTCTATAAAAAAGTTAAATATGGTACGACCGATGATGAAACAATTAAGTTAATTAAAATCGGTTTATCGAGAGGCGTTGCTGAATTATTACTTGTTAAATACCCTCAGTTTGTTTTAGATATCCCTAATTCTCATTCAAAAAGAATTAGTTACTTAGTTATCGACGAAATGAAGAGACAAGAAGAAGGGCTACTTCAACAGTTAGAAGTTAAAATGAACGTAACGAGGGGATAATAATATGTACTAGCTCAAACTTGATCTGACAGTTACCCGTTTTTCAATCGGTGACTGTCAGTTTAGATTTGAGCTAAATTCTTCTCAGCCCAAATCGATTTCCCATCTAATAATGTTTCCAATGGCGTTCTGCAACAACACATTTTTCCTTGATGAGTTCGGTCATTATTGTAATAAATCATCCATTCGTCCAGATCCTTTTGCAATTCCTCTAATGAGCTATATAGCTTTTTACGGAATGTAACTTGATAGAATTCATTGAGTATCGTTTTGTGGAAGCGTTCGCAGATACCATTTGTTTGCGGTGACATAGCTTTGGTTTTTGTATGATCGATATCATTAATAGCGAGATATAACTGGTAATCATGATGTTCGACTTTGCCACAATATTCAGTGCCTCTATCGGTCAGAATACGTAGCATTGGAAGCTCGTACTGTTCGAAGTACGGCAATACTTTGTCGTTGAGTATATCAGCCGCAGTAATTGGCGTTTTCGTGGTGTCGAGCTTAGCGAACGCTACTTTGCTGTAGGTATCAACGAAGGTCTGTTGATAGATACGGCCAACGCCTTTGAGATTACCCACGTAAAATGTATCTTGAGAGCCTAGGTAACCTGGGTGAGCCGTTTCAATTTCACCACACGCTTCGTCATCATGTTTTTTCTTTTCAAGTGCAGTCACTTGGGCATCGGTGAGAATGATACCTTCTTTAGCCACTTTATTTTCTAGTGCCTTGAGACGCTTTTTGAAGTTCTCTAAGTCATGACGTAGCCATATTGAACGAACACCGCTGCCAGAAACGAATACGCATTGTTTTCTGAGTTCATTACTCGTTCTGTGTTGGCCGTGAGCTGGATAATCGACAGCGTATTTAATGACTGCTTGTTCAGTTGCTTCATCAACTCTATTTTTTAAGTTTAGCGCTCTACGACTTTTATCAATTAACGCATCAAGTCCACCGTCTTCAACGAGTTCTTGATATCGATAAAATGTATCCCGCGAAACACCCATAACTTTATAGGCTTTTGAAACATTACCTAATTCTTCAGCAAGATTAAGCAAACCCGTTTTGTGTTTAATGATTGGATTGTTAGTATGCAACATGAGAGTTACCTTTTTGTTTGTTTTGATTCAAAGATTAGACACCTTAATCAAAACGGGTAACTCTCAATTTTTCAAATTGAAGTGTCAGATCTTGTCTGAACTAATACAAATAATACTACTAACTAATGCTTCATAGTTTGGCCTTCTCCAAAAATAAACTTTTCGGTTCTAACTCATTTTGTCCGGAGTTGTGTCTAAGGTGAGCACGTTCAACACATCTTTGTCCAAAAACGAGTTTATCCGATCGCTTGCTTCTCACTGTTCATAGCCACCTGCCTGATGATGTTCAAACTTATTCACCGAAACTGTAAGATTAGATATGAGCTACTACAGCTTAACACTTGCGATGAGAGTGTGATGTGTATCCTAGCGCAAGTTCGAGTTAAACATAATAATTTGTATTCAGTAATTATTCTTTAAAACAATAATGACAGTACCACTACTGAATATCCTGGTTCTTCCAATTGTCGATTGCAATATTAAGTCTTTTATCTGGAGTATTATCCCTGAAATCAACTGTACCGCTATTTGGCTTGTGAAGAAGTTCATCCATTCTAATTCGAATCAGTAACATACACGCATCACCAACAACTAGTATTCCCTCACGTTCAACTCTCCTCCTCTGTATCTTTTAATTGATTTAATGTCGGTAGGAAGTCAGATGGCTCGCATTCTAGTGCTATAGAAAGCTTATAAAGGATATCTAATGTGATATTTACCTCGCCCCTGTCGATGCGGCCAACATAACTTCTATCAATTTTTGTTACGACGGCTAACTTATCTTGAGAAATCTTCTTACTTGTTCTTATTGTTCGTAATTTTGTACTGAAAATTTGGTTTCGATCATCCATCCGGTTTACTCCAAACGAAAAGACTGATCTTCCCATATTGCGGATTATATTATCACGGACTATAATCCCACGGATTATAAGCACACCATGCAACTATCCTTAGAGGGTTCATATGAAGTTAAACTTTCTTATCGCTCAAATTATCTCTGCTAAGAATTTTGATAACTTTTCAGCATTAGAGCTAAGAGCCGCATTTCTCGTATTGCAAGAAGATAAGAGTTTATGCCCTATTGAAGCCAGAAGGTTCTGTTATACGGAATTGATAAAACTAGTAAGAAGAAATTGGTTAAAGAAAATTAAATCCAATAAAACTGGTGCTGTAAGCTACAAGAAAACAGCGTTATTTAACGCAGGTAAAATTCTATCTGAGCCGAAAAGTTCAATGACTGAAAAGTCGGATCTTCTTCATCGTTCAGAAAAAGTAGAAGCTCCCTTGTTACGCAGATTAAACCGTTACAAAAAAGAACTGTTAATTAATTTTGGAGAACTAGAAGAGTATCAACAGCTCTCAAAAGTTCACCCAGAATTAAATGAACAACTTCAAAGTAAGTACAATCAAGCCCGTGAACAAAATTCAGCTTTACTTGGCAAAATAAAAGCAATTGAAAACCTATTAATCCAATGAGTAAACCTTAATGAAATTAAGAAAGTGGCAGAGTGAATGTGTTGAAAAAGCACTTAAATATTACTCTGAAGGAATAAAAAATTTTTTAGCACTTGCGACACCTGGTGCAGGTAAAACCATAATGGGATCAGAGCTGGCTAAACAATTATTTGAGCAAAACATGATTGATTTAGTCTTTTGTTTTGCTCCTTCGAGAATTGTCGCATACGATTTTAGTCAAAGTTTGGAACAAACTATTAAAGCTCGCTTCGATGGCCTTATCGGATCAAAAGGTAACTCAAAAACATATCAAGGAATGCAATATTTAGATGAGTCATTTTGGGATCTTTTTAAGTCACATAGGGTTTTTGTTATCTTTGATGAGATACACCATTGTGCCGGAACAAATATCGATAACGCTAACTCATGGGGAAAACCAATAATTGAAAAAATAAAGTATGGCGCTGAATATACCATTGCCCTTACTGGCACACCTTGGCGCTCTGATGCTTCTCCTGTTGCACTTTCTCAATACTGTGATGCAACCCGAAAGATTAAATGTGATTATGTTTACGGTTTAAAAGAAGCTATACATGACAAAGTTTGCCGAGTACCACAATTCATCGCTATTGATAACGATAATATTACGCTTACAGAAAATGATGAAACACAGCATTTTAAGTCGTTTGCAAGTCTATTAATGGAGTCCGGTCTTCCTTATTCTAAAGTTGTTCAAAATGAAATTGTTGTCGAGCAGATGCTTATAAAAGCTAACTCTCAACTAGACCGATTAAGAATCGTTAATCGTGTGTCAGCAGGTTTAATTGTTGCTTCAAGCATTAGCCATGCTTGGAAAATCCATGATATTTTACGAAAAGTATTAGATGAAGATGCGCTTGTGGTCACAAGTGATGAAGACAAACCAAGCGAAACTATCAGACAATTCAGAAAAGGTAATGATAAATGGGTGATCAGTGTAGGAATGATTTCTGAAGGCACCAATATCCCTCGCCTGCAAGTATGTTGCCTGCTGACAAATGTGACTACAGAATTATATTTTCGACAAATCTTAGGTCGTATATTGAGAATTACGGATAAAGCAAACCAAGAGGCAATCATGTTTATGCCTGCGGAAGCTATGTTGATGGAGTTTGCAAAGAATTTAGCTCAAGATATCCCTGGTACAGTTCCAATTGTAAAAGTAGAAACCACGACCAATTCTGTTGACTTAGAAGGTGATGATAATCCTATATCTGAAGCAGAAAATGATATTAAGGATAGTTTCCTCACATCTGATATCGATCTTGATTGTTCAAAAGCCTTAATGTGGCCTCCAGAAATAACGCAAGAGTTGAACAAACCTTCAATACAGTGTGATTTAAGTAACAATTACGAAAGAGAATTAGGTGTATACGGGCGGTTTAAACAAGAAATACTAGAAATCAGAGACTTCTAGTATTTTGAGTAATGGACTTACCATAGTTTACTACACCAAATGAGTTACATTATAACTTCTAATAAGAGGTATTTTATGAATGAAGGCAAGCGTCATACCCTAAAACTTAAATTGGGTACTTTTAAACAAATTACTGAGCGTGGATATTTAATTGAATAAGTCGCTCAACGATTAGGTATTTGTACCAAAACGTTATATCACTGACGGAGCCAGTTAACAGATAAATCTAAACCCGTTCAGTCACCAGATGAAAAACTTAAAAGCATATTATTCTGAGTTAAAAACTGGTCTAGTAAAACTTAGGAAGTTCATTTCGAAAGGTGGCGGAAAGGAGAGTTGTTTTCTTTCAATGATTTCATGGCTGATTTAGCTATACTAAGAACACCTTATAAAGATACAGTTCGGGATATAGCTCTAGTCCCCTATTTCTTAATTAATACATTCAAACTGAATTATTAAAAGAGTCAATTCTCATAGAGGAAATTGTAAATCTATTTAATAAATATGAGTTTTATAAGGCTCTAGCTCAAAAACGGTTTGCCCTATACCAAAAATCAGGACAGCTAAATCCATAGCTCATATTTACTCTATTGATATAACTGAACGTAAGCAAAAACATTAAAGAATAAGCAAATGAACCAACATAACGAACATTCATCTTACAGAGAAAAGCTAATTGAACATTTGTTTATAAGCGAATTGCTTAAGCTGTCTTGGCTTGAACACGAGTGTAGCCTTGAGATCGCAAAACCAGAAGTAGATAACTCAGGGTATGATGTTATTGGTGAGTGTTATGGTGTTGTTAGACATATTCAGTTAAAAGCCTCCTTCATCACATCTTCTACTTCAAAGCAAAACATACACATGAAACTAGCCGATAAACCTTCAGGTTGTGTTATTTGGATTATTTTTGACGAAAACACTTTAGAATTTAAGAATTTTTTATTTTATGGTGACGTTGCAGGTGAACCTTTACCTGGTATTGAAAATTTAAAGACTGCACGGCATACAAAAGGCAATAAGGATGGTATTAAGAATGAACGACCAAATATTAAAATAATCAATAAAGGACAATTCCAGTCTATTAATTCCGTAAGAGAATTATTCAATATACTTTTTAGTATAGATCATTCTGAAAAGGATAATCGTGAGGCTTGTATCATTCCAAGAAATGAGAGTTCTGACATAGAGAATCATACTGTAACTCGCTCTAAAAGTTTTAACAAAATGAACAGAATAAAGATATGGTCTCAAAAGCCTTGGCAAAAGAACTATCAACTAATAAAAGGTTTTTTAGATTTAAAATCAACAAATAACACTGTGTATTTTGATCAATTAATAACACATTGCTCAAATGTTTATGGTGAAACTGAGGGTATTTGGAAGAATAACTTTAACTCGATGAAAACTGATTATGGAAACTCACACGGTAAAGTGTTTTATATAATCAATAATGAAGTCAACATATATGATGAAGTGAAGAGCGAAATAGAGAAATACTATTAAACGAACACGCCGCATATTAATTCTTGTTTGAAATAATAGTTTGCTTTTTTTAGACTGAAATTAAAAGGCAACTTAAGTTTCAGTTTTTTTAGACTGACACAGAAATACAAACAAAAGCTAAAAAATTAGCCTTTTTTATTATAAAAAATCATAGCCTTGCAATTAATATTGAAGCTATATTGAGAAACTAGTATCCAACATTAAGAGATTCAAATACAAATTAATGGCGCTACGCGGTGCGAATTTCCCGCGCTTGAAGAAATATCAAGCACAAAAAGTGACTTATATCGCCGCGGTAAAGACATTGCTAAACGTATCCGCTTTTTAACTCAAAAACCGGTTTATTATTATTTATACCGTGTAGGTGGTGTCGATAAAGCCTCAGAGCTTGAGCGTAAATGCCCTAGCTGCAATAGTGAGTGGAAACTGCCAGAACCGTGGTTTGGGTTATTTGACTTTAGATGTGAGCCATGCGGGTTGGTATCTAATATTTCGTGGGATTTTCAGTAACAAACTAATAGGTGCCAGTAGTGAGTTAAGCTGGCACCTACTTTTTACACTGTTAACGCTTTTAAAAATGATTCTATATTGGGTGCAAGTACATGATGCGGCTTTTTACCCACGTACTCTAAACATACCTCACCGGTATTTACCTGCACGGTAACCAGTAGGTCATCTTGCTCAGTTAAACCAATGAATAGGGTTTCTGGCTGCTTTAACTTTCGTTTCATTAAGACATGGCCAGTAATATTTTGTTGCAGCAGGTCAAAATCATCTTTATTCCACGCTTGTAATAACTCAACACGGTGGCCATCGATGCTGGCTAAAATACTGCCGCCATACATGTGCCCATAAAACTCATCAAACCCTGCAGGGAAGCTCAGCTCAAGTGCGTTAGCTAAATCTGATAACGAACCTATGGGAGATTGCAAAGCACTTTTCCATTGAATATTGCCTTGGGCGTCTACTTCGCCAAATTCACACGGGCTAGGCCATTGCTCATCGTGTGCCATAAGCGGGTATTTAGCGGTGTTTTTAACGGTTTTTTCACAAAATTGTGCGTGAAGTTGGGCCATTTGCATTGCAACAGACATACTGCGAAACTCATTTAAATTAGATATAATCCATCTATTGTAACTATTTAAGAGCAAACATGACAGATTACAGCAATTCTCCAGATCTCAAAGGTAGTGTGTTAGGGCAGTCTACTGAATACGTAGATGTATATTCGCCTAGCTTACTTTTTCCTATTGCCCGCAAGTTAAATCGTGATGCTTTAAATATTGACGAAGCCGAGTTGCCCTTTAAAGGCCAAGATATTTGGACAGGTTATGAGCTTTCGTGGTTAAACGCTAAAGGTAAACCACAGGTTGCCGTGGCTTTATTTACTTTTGCGTGCCAAAGCAGCCATATTATTGAATCTAAGTCGTTTAAACTTTACTTAAATAGCTTTAATCAAACCCGCTTTGAAAGTATTGAGGTAGTAAGACAGCATTTAATTGAAGACTTATCAAATGCGGTAAATAGCGATGTAGCAGTAACTTTATACGCACCTGATGACTATAACTGCTTACCTTGCACGCAATTACCTGGGCAATGTATTGACGATTTAGATATTGAAATAGATAACTACGATATTGACGCCTACTCACTTAAATCAAAAAGTGACACCCAAGTAACTGAGACCCTGCACAGCCATTTACTTAAATCTAACTGCTTAATTACCTCGCAGCCTGATTGGGCCAGTATAATTATTCGCTACACTGGTGAGCAAATATGCCATGAGGCACTCTTGCGCTATTTAATTTCATTTAGAACGCACAATGAGTTCCATGAGCAATGTGTAGAGCGTATTTATAGTGATTTAACCACGCAGCTAAATATTAAAGAGCTTGAAGTCTATGCGCGTTATACACGCCGTGGTGGACTAGATATAAATCCGTATCGTTCAACGCACTATAACGATACGCCGTTTGCGGTAAAAATTAATCGCCAGTAATACCAATCGACTTAAATATCACTATAAAAAAAGGAGCCTAAGCTCCTTTTTTTATACACATTATATGCTAATTAATGCGCTTAGTCGGAATAGGCATTGCGCACACATCAACATAGTTATGGGCGTGCACAAACCAAGGTTCGGTACGATTTTTTCGCGCCTCAATCAATTCTCTAAATGATTGTGAGTCTGTGTTCATAACACTAAAGGTGCTTTTATCACTTTTAATATCAGCTAACACCTCAATGTTTGTAATTGGGTTAAATGGCGTATTAGGAACAGGCTTACGCTGTAAACGATTAAAGTGCTGCATACCTTCAAGCACTCTTCCAAACACAGTAATATTATTATCAAGGTAGCGCGGACCTTGCCCAATGGTGACAAAAAATTCCGTGCTTGCACTGTTTATCTCATTGCCACGCGCCATGGCAAACACGCCGTGGCAATGTACCTGCCAAGTTTTTGTATTAGTAGCATTTTGTGCGACGGCAAAACCGTTTAAAAACCCCGTTACAGGCGCGTACCCATCACCTTGCAGCTCTGTAATTTTAAGCGGCTGTGTAGTGGTATGGTAAAACTCCGCTGGCACCGTTTTATTAGCCGTTTTAATTGGTTTGTTGCCTGAGCTGTCGCCACCTTGTGCTACAAACCCTTCAACAAAACGATAAACACGGGTATTTTTGTAAAAACCTTCTCGTGCAAGTTGTTTTATGTGCGCAGTATGTTTAGCTGCAAGCTGCGGGTTAAGCTCAACATAAGCCGCCCCTGTAGGTAGCGTAATTTTTAAAATATTTTGCTTGTCTACATTTCGCCATTCGTGCGCTTTAGCCTGCTTTATTACCTCGCTTGCGCTACGTGTTGGGGTTTGTTGAGTACTCGCGTATTGCTCTGTGTGTTGGGCACAGCCAGTTAATCCTGTTATTAGTGCTGCTAAATATAATCCTTTCATATAATTCTATTTAATCCCAATCAAACTTATAGAGTAAATCAACATTTTGATTTAAACCACTGGTGATCTCTACATAAAATTGCGAAAGCAGCTGATAACGAATAGCGACCTCGCTGAGCGAGTCAAACACCCCTACGCTGTATTTAACTTGTAAGCTAGGCGCTACATAGCCAGATATTTCAAGTTTAGTGTTATCGCCAGAACCCGTTGAGCTTAAGCTTACATCAGATAAACCAATGGTTTCGCCAACTTTAGATACAACGCCTTCACTGCGGCTCACCCCTTGTGAGAGCAATAACTGAGTAAGCATGGCGTCGCTTGAACTGTCACCCTCGCCTAACGGCTGCCCATTGAGTAAATAAGCAAGCGCTTGTGCTTGGTCCATTGCCGGCTCAGAAAACACTTTTAAGGTAGGTTGCTCAACGTTACCAGTAAGCGTAACACCTGCCACAACACCGTTTGCTGTTGTGTCTGGATTACGTATGGCTTTAATATTTAAAAATGGTTGCTCAATCGAGCCACTGAACCCTATTTGCCCAGTACTAATAATTAAATCTTGGCCAAAAGCTAAATACGTTCCATCGATTAAATTGAGCTCGCCGGTGGCAATTATAGGGGCCCCTTGGCTCATTTTGATGGCCAAATCTCCCGCTATTTTAGACTCAAGGCCAAACGATTCTATTTTCACATCGTTTTTAACAATGACTTTTAAATTTACATCGTAGTCAAATGGCACGTTTTCTGATTTTTCCGTTTGCTGATCAACAATAATCTCATCGTCGCTCACTTGAACGGCGCCCTCTGGCAGCTCTTCAATCATTACTCTGCCATAAGGTACAATCACTTCGCCCGACAGCTTTAATGCATTATTTGCCAGTCCAATGGTTAAATCAGGAGATACTTTAAACGTCACGCCTTGCTGTGCACGCACAAAAAACTGCTCGCCATTAACGCTTACGTTTACCTCAGGCTGTGCGCTTTGCCAATCTACATCGCCAGTTAAGTTTATTTTACCACCTTGGCTGTCGTTTAAATTACCTTTAATTGTGGCGGTAGTTTTATCAAATAAAATGTTTATATTAGATTTTTGCAATACTATAGGTAACTGCTCACCTTCTAAATTGATATCACTAACATTTAGCTCACCTTTTAATAGTGGGTCTTGTAATGTGCCAGCAAGTGCCACATTACCGGTTACATCCCCTTTTAATTGCTCAAGGGTCTCTAAAAATGGATGTAAGTCTGATAGCAAAATTTTGTCTATATCGATGTTACCGTTTAATGTTTGCTGATTTTGAATATCATCAATATTAATTTGGGTGGTTATTTTACCCAGCACACTTGAGTCTAAATCTGCTTCTAGTTTACCTGTTTGAGAGTCAGTATAGGCACTGATTTTTAGCGTTTCTATAGGCAACCTAAACCGGTCTTCCTCTGAGGTAAGAACCGCAACAAGTTCGTGCGAATTTAAATTAGCCCGTAGTGTTTTTAAAGCGCCCTCGCTCCAATTTGCAGCAAAGTCGCCGCTTATATCGCCTCGCGTACGCATGTTATCTGGTAAAAAATGTTTTAGCTCTTCAAGTGCTAAATTGCTCAAGCTGGCATTAAATTGGCCCAAGTTTTTGGTTTGCGCAAGAGTGTTAATGCATAGCTCACTTTTGTTTGAGCGCCAACAATGCGCACTCACATCAAAGTCGCTGGTTTGAGTATTAAACATCACTGCAATTTTTTTACTATTACTAAAACTAAGCTTTTTATCACTTAGCGTTATGTTACTGAGCGAGCCATTCCACACGTCATTATTTAGCTTACCGGCTACTTCAAGCTCAGCAGCCCCTTGCTCTGCATCTATAGCGACAACAATTTGGTGATCGGTTTTATCGCCAGAGGCTGTTAGCTCAACGCGATTAATGATCTCATCAGCAACCTTTGCTGAGCCTACGTTTAAGCTCACATCAGTTTGCCAGTCTGCGGCGGTATCGAGCTTTCCTTTGAGGGCGAGTTTGTTAACGTTTATATCGTTATAGATAAAGTTGTCGAGTAATAACGATAAATCAACGGCAGGGGTTAAACGCTGGCCTCTGATTTTTAAATCGGCCTTACCATTTGCTACAAATGGCAGGTTTGTTTGCTCACTTCCTGTGAGTGTTACTTTCCCGTCAACCTGCCAGGTGTCGTCTACTTGCCCGCTCAAGGTTAACTTATTAGGCCCGCTACTCAAATACAGGCTATCTATGTTGGCTTTAAGCGTATTATTAAGTGTAAAGTTTGAGGCAAATTCAAGCGGTGTTTGGTTAAGTGTTCCTGTAAGCTGCGTATTATCCATTTGCAATTGCCAGTTTTGCCCTTCGCTATTAAAGCGCCCCTCTAGCTGACCAGAAATATCACTTGTAACGGTATCTGTTAAATACTGTGCTTTTAAACTATTTAACGAACCAGAAAATTCGGCCTGTATGCCCTTTTGCCAATTAACGTTGCCATTGAATATTGCACTACTGTCGTTTGCTTTTAGGCTTAAAGTGCTTAGCTGTGCTTGGCTAAGCGAGCCGTTTAATTGCGTATTTAATACAACAGCTGGATAGGCACCTAGCTGGCTATCCGCTTTTAAACTTAGCGTATAATCATCTGCATTACCCGAGGCTGATAAATCAACATGACTTACTTTTAGCTCATTACTTTGCGCGTCAATCAGCCACTGCTCAACTTTACCGGTAAGTTCAAATGGATAATTTTTTTGTTTTAAATTAGCCGTTGCCGTTAAATTCAATGGGTATTGGCCGGTTGTATTTAACTTTATATTTAAATCAGATAGATCGCCACTTAATGCCAGATTAGCTTGATGTAAGTCGCTATTTAAGGCTATTTCACCCTTTATCGGCAAGTTCCCGGTAAGTTCACTGCTCAACTGCGTATTTAATTGCCATTGTTGATACTGCGCGCTAAGGGTTTGTAAGTTAACTTTTTCATCTTCTACATTTAGTGCAAGCGCTATGTTTTCAATTGTATGTGTTTGCTCACCTTGTTCAATACCCACGTTTTTTACGTCAAACTGCTCTACCCGTAAATTAAGGGGCGATGTAAATTCTATATCTGGTAACGCGGGTAGCGCTGTTAGCGCCTGGCTTTGCTGAACCGTTGCCTGTTTGGATGAGGTGGGTTGCTCTTTAAGCTTTACCAGTACATCGCTAATAGTCAGGCTTTTTACCGCTAAGGTTGCATCTTCGGCTTTCGCTGCAAGGGTAAAGTTATTTACGGTTACATCAGCACTGGAATGATTTAATACAAATTCGTTTATTGCTATATTTTTTACTGCAATATTAAAGGGAAACGTAATTTTAGCTAATGGCTCTGAGGCGCTCTCTTGTGTAGCTTCGGGCGGATTGCCAAGAGCAAGCTTGACTGACCGCGCACTTACATTTTCAATACATAAGCCATCGCACTGCCACCAAAATAAATCTATTTTAAGCTGCTGGGCTTTAAAATCTGTACTTTGGTTTTTAAAGCTCACATTAAACGGGTTGTTATATAAAAAGCGCCCTTTTTTAATCTCAATATGTAAGCCGTCTACCATTTTGTTTGCACTATAAGCAATAAATTGATTACCGGGCGCAGTAAATAACAAACAAAATATAATAACGGCAAGCGTGATTAAAATGCCGATGACAGCGGCGGATATTTTTTTAAATACTGACATTAAATTTCTGGCCCTATGGTAATACTTAAACGTGTGCTTTTACTTTCTTTAGTCAGCCCCCATGCATGATCTACTTTTACGGGGCCTATGGGCGTTAAATAACGAAAGCCAAAGCCTGCGCCCACTTCAAAGTCATCCGAAAAGTCATTTGTGGCGGTACCACCATCTACAAATATGGCTGCGCGCCAGTTTTGCGCAAACTGGTAGTTGTACTCAATCGTACTAGTTAGTAAGTATTTACCACCAATTAAGTCACCGTCTTCATCTTCAGGAGAAATAGACTGATAAGCAAAACCACGTACACTTTGGTCACCACCGGCATAAAAACGCAACGAATAAGGTACGTTTTCAATATTATCGACCAGCATTGCGCCAACGTTTGCTTTTAAAAAAACTAAGTGTTTATCTAAATAAGTTCGTAGCCACGCATGCTGCAATTGCACCCGCACCAAGTTTGTAGTTGAAAGTACATCGTCTAAACCAAACTCTGCCGAAATTAACCACTGCTCCCCCCAATAAGGCGTTGTGCCCCCTTTTGTTTTTTTACGGGCATAGCTAATACCTGGCATTAGCATTTCGGTGCTTTCTTCAGGTTCATCACCAATGCGATATGTTTCTTGGTCGCGGCGTAAAAATGCCGTGCGTACCCATTTATCTTCAGTTAACCATTGGCGCTGTAATTGTCCGGTCAGTATTTCACTGTAAATATCATCGGCAAGTTCATCTTCTAATTTGTAACCTACTGAAAACCGCCATAAATCGTCGTTCGGGTCATCGACTGGAATGGTGTACGCCATAGAAATATCTTGTTGTTTCTCAGCTACATTTAAATTGCTTTCGAGATAATGCCCGTCATCGGTTATCCACGGTTTACTCCATTTAAAACGCACTTTTGGACCCAGTTCGGTATTGAAGCCGCCACCCACTTCGTAGCTATTAGCGGGTTTGTGCAGCACGTCAATATTAATCGGTACTTGCCCGTTGGCTCTTGCTGGTATATCGGCATAAATACGCACGCTTGAAAAATACGGCGTGCTTGAAAGTTCAAGGTTATAATCAGCAATCTGTGTGGCTTTATAGGCTTGACCTTGGATAAAAGGTGCAAGTGAGCGAATGTATTTTTCTGCGGGTGTGTCTTTTGCGATAATAATATTGCCATAGGCGTAGCGCACGCCGGTGTCTATACTGAATGTGATAACGGCACTGTTTTTTTGCACTGATACAGCAAGCTTTCGAACTGGCCATTTAGCATCGAAATAGCCTAGTTCTAATAACATCGACTCTATTTTTTTATGGGCTGAGTCGTACTTGCCATGATTAAGCACATCGCCTTGGGTTAAATTTAAGTTTTTAATAACATTTTGTAATTGCGAGTCGCTTTTCCCCTCACCATTGAGCGTTATATTAATTGCTTCAATGCGAGTGGCAGGTCCGCGTTCTATTTGGACGATAAGCTCTTTATCGTCTTTATCAAACTCAATGTCTATCGTTGGATTGTAATACCCCAGCGCTTTAATACTGCTTTGTACTTGCTTTTTGGCGTAGCGACGCAAGGTTCTTGTAGGCTTTTCACCAACTAGTTGCTTTAAATATAGCTCAACGTTACTTTCTAACTCGCCACTGATCCCTTTAATCTCGTAATCTTCAATTACCCTTTGCTCAGCGCTGACTTGAGAGCTTATGAAAAAAACGAAAAAAAACACAAAACGTAATAACTGTTTGAACAAGTAAATATCCTTACTTTTTATTCTTTAAATTTAACCTTGGATGAGTTGCATACTAACATAGCCATAATGAGCAACACATTAACTTAATCGTAATCTTGCACCAAATTTTGCTCGTTTTTAACGTTAAAATTAATACGCTTTAAAGCAATATTTTGGTTACAATAGCCACTACGAATACAAAATTAATTTTAAATGAGTTTTTAATGCAATTCCCTGATGATGATAACGGCCAACTTTTAGCCGAAATAGCCGCTGCTGGCGTTGATTTAAGCAAAATGCACCAAATCGATTTTTTCATTTTATTTGAACAACAAGCTGACGCTGAAAAGTTTGCTAAAGAAATAGTCTCTGATGCATTAGTACAAAGCACTAACGTTGAAAAATGCAAAGACACAGGCGTGTGGGAAGTAATTACTCATGTACAAATGGTGCCAGAGCACACATTACTTGGCCAAGCAGAGCAATACCTTGAAAGCATTGCTAATAGCTACAATGGCTATGGCGATGGCTGGGGTTTAATGGACGAAGACGCCGCTTGATAAGGATCAGTTAAGCCTAGCCGCTTAACTGATTCGCTTTTCTAAAGCTGCCTGTGTAATCAAATAATTTATCAGATACCTTCCAGCCATACTTTTTACTTTTACGCGCGATAACAAAGTCAGGGTGCACTAAATCAAACTGTGCCTTAATAACCTGCTCAGCATTTTTAAATTCGACTGGCGCTTGCCCCTGCCCTAGGCGTTTTCCAAACTGTTTATTAAAAATATATTGCCCACCTTTACTGGCAAGGTTATATACCTCATCGCAACTTGCGCCATCTTCATCAAAGTAGGTTATTTTAATTAAATCATCTTTCAGTTTTACCACTGATAACCCGCTGCAGCGTAGTACTAACGCATCCTTTAAGTTAAGTGCGTTGCGTAGCTTGTCATCGGGGTCGGCCATTACAGCGCCGCAATCATGGCATTTACGCGCAGCAATATCGTTTTGAGCGCCACATTGGTCACACTCTTTAAACCTAAACCGATAATCGCATTGCTCTTTATGGCCTTCGTCATCTTCTAATAAACCTTGGCAGCGCCTACCAAAATGCTCAATGACTTTGCCTGCTGAATCGGTTTTTCCCCAAAAAATATTTGCAAACCCACACCCAGGGCAAAGCACTTGAACGGGTTCATTATCGCTATCACCTTTTTTATCACCCACTTCAGGGTGAAATAAATCAAAGCCGTTGCCTGCGTAATCTATAACTAAGCAGTCTGTTTTTCCTTCATTTAGCCTAAGTCCACGGCCAACAATTTGCTGGTATAGGCTAACCGATTCGGTAGGGCGTAAAATAGCGATAAAATCGACATGCGGCGCATCAAATCCGGTAGTTAAAACAGAAATATTAACGAGGTATTTGATGTTTTTTTGTTTAAATTGATTTATTAATTTATCGCGTTCAGCATTTGGGGTATCACCAGTTATAAGGGCACTTTGCTCTGCGGGTAAATAAGTTAAAATTTCTTGCGCGTGCATCACCGTTGCCGCAAATATCATTACGCCTTGGCGGGTTTCGCTGTATTGTATTACCTGCTTTAGTATAGCTTGCGTTGCGCGCTCACTGTTTTTTAAAAGCGCATTCATATCATCAGTCGTATATTGCCCAAACGCATTAGTAGCCAAAGACGAAAAGTCATAATGACTAATTGCCGCGTCCACTTCATTTGGCGGCGTTAAGTAGTTATGTTTGATCATATACCTGAGCGGTAATTCAAATATACAGTTTTTAAATGGGCTTTCTTTATTACCTTTTACAAAACCATGGTAATGATGATGGTATATCCACCCCATTCCTAATCTATAAGGTGTGGCCGTTAAACCCAATACTTTTAACTGAGGGTTATATTGTTTGAGCGTATTTATAACCTTTCCGTATTGGCTTTTTTTATCACCATTTACTCTGTGGCACTCATCAATAATAAGCAAAGAATAATGCTCATTTAATTTATTTAAATTACGCGATAAAGATTGAACACTGGCAAAGGTAACTTGGTGGCTAAGTGATTTTTCTTTTAACCCTGCTGAAAATATACTCGCTTTTAAACCAAAGCTTTTATATTTTTGTGCGTTTTGCTCTACAAGCTCTTTAACATGTGCAAGCACCAGTATTTTTTGTTTAGCTATTCGCGCAAGCTCTGCAATAACAAGGCTTTTACCGGCACCGGTAGGCAGTACAATTACGGCAGGGTCATTTGTTTTTCTAAAATGTAAAACGGTGCGCTCTACGGCCTCTTGCTGATACGGCCTTAATTTATAGCTCATGAAAATAGTAAATAGAATAACCAGAAATGCAGTTTAACAAATACTAAGCGACTGCGGGGAGTTTAAGGTAAGTTTTCGCCAATTAAACCTGACTTGCAAAGCGTAAGCCTAAGGTTTAGTTATTAAGTTATACATCATAAAAAAAGAGAAGCCGTAGCTTCTCTGTTATTTTATTAAGCTAGGTGCTTTTGTAAATCAACACCTTCAAACGCTTTAGGACGACGTCCACGACCGGTCCATTCAACCACCTCGCCATCTACTTCAATGCGATACTTAGCTTTTACTTTAGTTCGCTTATCTGCAGTACCATCTTGTAAATCTTCTAACGTAAGTCCTTTTTCTTTTAAAAGATCCAACACTTCCTGTTTAGCTTGTAGCTGCTCAGTATATTTTGCAATCGCATCAGTGATTAATTGTTGTGCTTTTTCTAGCTCAGTTAATGATGCTGTTTTAATAAAAGATCGAACTTCTTTCATTTATATCTCGCTAAATTATAGGGTTAGATTTTAATTCCTTTTTAGTATAAGCCTAAAATAGAAAATAGGCTACGAGAAGAAAGTATTAGCTATTTTTTTAAAGTTTAAAAAAAAGCCGCGATTAAAATCACGGCTTTGACATTTAATAACTAATTAAAACTTAGTAGTTAAACTTAATTGTAAGTATCTACCAGTTACATCATATGCTTCAGAAACTGTATTAATACCTGTACCACCACTAGAAGAACTTTGGTTAGCAACTGGTGGTTGCTTATCAAATAAGTTACGCACTGTTAATGTCACATTTGTACTATCAGAGAAGCTATAGCCTGCTGAAATATCGTGATAAACAACTGATGGGAATTCGTTATATTTCTCTAAAGGAGTAAAGTCTGTGTAGTTGAAGTTACCTCCATCAACACTATCTTTTGAACGATCCCAGTAACGCATACGCCACGAAAGATTTAAATCTTCTAAGCCGTAGCTTAAGTTAAGATTTGCTCTGTTATCTGGAGTGAATACTTGGCCAGCATATTCAACTGTTTCACCACTCTCGATACCTGTTTCATCATATTTGATTAGATGATTCCAAATCAGATTTGCACCAAATTCACCATGCTCAGTATCAATCTTGTACGCTAACTCAATGTCAAGACCAGCAGTTTCGATATTGTTTTCGTTACTTGTTCCTGAGTTTACTTCAACTAAAGCACCATTTTGGTCACGTAAAGAATTCCCACCACAAGTTGGATCAAAGTCAGCAGCACTTACATCAAAACAACGGTTTAGTACTGTAGTACGGCTTGTCGTTGAAATAGCATCTTCCACAGAGATATCATAGTAATCTACTGTTAAAGCAAACTCTTCAGTTGCTTGCCACACAACACCTAAGCTGTATGTATCTGCAGTTTCTTCTTGAACATCTTCATTACCACCAATAAAACCACCAGTGCTTTGTGCCTCTGTTTGTGTTAATTCAAACGAGCCATTTGCGGCAACACGAGCAGCAATCTCAGGAATTGATAAACAGTTTTGAGCTACATTACCAGTATCTGAAGCAGTCACACCACTACACGGATCTGTTACTGTAGCAAAGGTCTCACCTCGGCCACCAAATAAATCTGCAATGTTTGGTGTACGTATAGCTGTTGCTGCTGAAGCTCTAAATTTCAATGTATCAATTGGTGAGTATTGAATACCCGCATTCCATGTTGTTTGACCACCAACAATTTCATGATCTGAATAGCGAGCAGCTAAATCAAGCTCAAGATTATCTAAAATAGGTAATATTGTTTCTACATAGTAATCGTTAGAGTAGTAACTGCCATCAGTTGGTAATGAGCGGTTAGTACTTGACGCACCAGTTTGAGCTAGATCACCTGGGTTGAAGAAACCACTTTCTAAACGGTGCTCTGCCCCCATAGCTACACCAATTCTTCCGCCTGCTAGTTCAACTGGTAATTCACCAACTAAAGAAGCAGAAACTATAAATTGCTCAGTTTGGCCAGCAATTTTGGCAGGTACTTTAACATAATCAACAGCTTCTGCTGAAACAGAGCCCTCACCAAATAAATTTAATGGCACACAACCTTGTAAAACAGCTAGATCATTTGCACATTGAAGTGAACCATCATCGTTTTGTACTACATCAAAAGCTTGTGCTGCTCTTTCAATGTTAACTTGGCCACCACTGTCTTGACGTTGATCAGTTTTACCCCAAGATACATAAGTATTTAATGACCAGTCATCATTGATCATCCAATCTATGCCTGTCGCAATTCGAACAGTATCACGCTCTAAATCAGTAGAACGAGCACCAAACTCAACCATACGGCGAACTAGCTCGGGAATGTTATCATCTAAGCCATAACCGTCATTAAGAAGATTTTCACGAAGTAACTCCGGAACCATAGGATTACTAAGCTTTATCCCACCTTCTCCACCACGTTCTGGTAAGAATACATCATTAGTAGAAAATGGCGTTGGCTCAATAGTCGAGTTATAAGTTTTAGATGAGTTCCAGTTCATCTCAGCAAAGAATTCCACATCATCATTAATTTCTTGCTTGATGTTTAACGCAGCATACTTTCTTTCAAGTGGGGTAACTAATTGACGATAATCAGCTCTGTTAAATGCATCGCCACCTTCAAGCCCAGTGTAAGGAGTACCGTCAGCATTATACGAGCCGACACGCCCCTGAGGAGTATACGAAGAGAATACCTTCCCTACATACTCGTTACCGTTTTCATCAAGTAGTATCGCTTCATCAAACTCAGAAAACGCACGGTCAGAAGGTTTTAGACCTTTGTCATCATCATAACCAATAGCAACGGTTACATTACCTGAATCCCAACTATTACCAGCGGTTAGATTTAGAGAGTACTTCTCACGATCACCTTCGTCGGAAATACCAGTTTGAGCGTTAACTTCAACACCCTCTACGTTATCACGAGTGATAATATTTACTACACCAGCTACAGCATCTGTACCATAGATGGCAGATGAAGCGCTTTTTAATATTTCGATTCGCTCAATCATTGAGGCTGGGATGGCATTTAAATCAACGGCATAACCACTTGAAGGTGAACGACCAGATACAAAACGACGGCCGTTAACCAATACTAAAGTGCGCGCTTCACCTAAGTTTCTTAATGAGGTTGTATTTAAACCTACGCCAGAAGTACTGAATGAAGAGTTAGATTGGTCTGCGCCGGCTATAGCAACAGGTGATTGGTTTAAAACGTCAGCTACGTTTAATGCCCCCATTTGCTCTATATCTGTTCTGCCAATGATAGTCACAGGTACTGGTGTTTCTACGTCAGTACGCTTAATACGTGAACCAGTAACTTGAATACGTTCTACTTTTTCAACCCCTTCTTCAGCAGCAAATGTATTTGCTGAAAACGCAGCTGCAGATGCTGCACCAAAAGCAATCGCTAAGCGCACTGCCTTTGAAACTTTATTATTTAACATGTGATTCTCCCTGAAAGAATTTTATTTATATATTTATTATTTTAGCTATTAAATGAATAGCATAAGAAGTGAAAGCATCGCTTCTTTTGTAAATGTTATTACCAACATATAAACATAGTCAACACATTAAAAACCAATAATTCACATCACTTTAAATATAATTAACTAGAGTTTATTTCAATAAAAGGGACAAACAATTAAACTTAAATATACCAAAAATCGGAACGATGTATTTTTAGGTATAAAGTCTAAAACACATTTATTTATTAACATTTTTAAAGGTATTAACAAGATAATTTAAAATTTATAAATGACAATGTGAGTGAAAATGTTGTTTAACAAGTCGCCACAAAGCTAGAAGGAGTGGGCTATGCAGCTCATACGGCCTATGAAATACCATCAAAGCTGCTAGGTTATTAATGCACAGAACGCATTTTAGTGATGAGGCTAGCTATTTGCGTCCCTTGTAAAGCGTTCCGATATATTCATTATTAGCGTCAACTAAAGCCTCTTTAGATATTTTATTGCCTAATAACAACTGGCTAATTTTCTGTGAATTTAACGCCGCTTGCTTTAAGTCATTTAGCCTAAAGGTCAGCCCCTCAAGCTCTTGAGTAAATAATTGATAGGCGCGTTCTAAATCTATTTTTCTATTATTCAAAATAAACTGAAAAAAGTCAGGATACCGTGTTCCATTAACTGCGTGTGGATGTACTTCCCTTTCAAGCTGGATAAGGTTATTTATTGTTTTTATCAAGTTATTGACCTGAGCATTATCACCTTTTGTTAACTCATCAATTAGCTGCTTTAAGGGGGTTAACAAGTCGCTACGTACGCGAACAGCAGACTCCAGTATAAGCACATTTGGTTTAACTATATCTGAGTCTATTTCATGGCAAACAATTTGATAAAACCCACCCGGTTTTAATACTCTAAATAATTCAGGAATGCTTTTTGATAGTTCACTGTATTCAATTGCAAATTGAGCCACTATCGCATCAAATTCATTATTTTCAAAAGGTAAGGTCTCTGCACTTACACTTGATAAAATACGCGACTCAGGCACGCCTGTAACACTCTTTGCCACTGTTGCTTTATCGATACCAATAAAATTCAACTGATCTTTACTACTATCGTGTATGAGCTTTATCAGTGCGCCATTGCCAGTCCCTATGTCTAATATCTTACACTGTGGACTAAGCTCGCTAGCAAAACCTGTCCAGCTCTGCTTGAGCTTGCCTGTATAGTTTTTTTTAATATCCTGCCCAAATGAAGTTAAATACCCTTGAGACCAATACTCACTCCAATAATTTTCCATATAAAATCCCCATAAAAAAAGGGCTGAATAAATTCAGCCCTATATATCAACCTGTTTCTAATTAATATTAGAAGCTAATTGAGTAGTTTAGACGGTAATCACGACCAAAGTTGTTGTAAAGGTCTTGGTTATCCCATGTACCAGCTGAAGAAAGAACTGGGTCTTCATCAGTTAAGTTACTTACTGTAAATGTTACAGCGCCGTAAACACCTGCATTGTAGCTGTAAGTTAAGTTATGGATTAACCAGCTGTCTAAGTCACCTGATTGCTCGTAGAAACCATCACCATCTTCATCAACTTCAGTTTCAGACGTACTTGCTGTGTAAGTAGAGTTCCAAGATACTGTGTGATCATCAAGTGACCAAGAAATTGTTGCTACTGACTTAAGATCAGGTTGGCCAGACCAACCAGCAGTGTCTTGTACAACACCACCCACTTCAGAATCGTATGAAAGAGTTACACTGTTAACATTGTTAAAGCGGAAATCACCAAAATCAGTCTCTACGTTTGCATTAATAGTGAAGTCAAAACCTTCAATTTCGAAACCAGCACCGTTAAAGTAAGAAGTACCCGCTTCAAGTAGCGTACCTGAAGCAGAACGCTTAAGGTAGAAAGTTTCGTTAGACGTATCTGTATCAGCACTTACTGCAGTGATTAGGCCAGCTGCCTCATCAGATAATAAGCCCTGTAGAGATTTTGACTGTATAACGTTATCAATAGAAAGTTGGAAGTAATCTAACTTAAAGCTTAAGTTGTCGTTTACATCCCACGCCACACCTAAGTTGATGTAATCTGACTCTTCCGCTTCAAGCTCTGAGTTTGCTGTGTAGTACGTATCGTACTGACGTGATGTAGTAGAGCCTGCAGAGTAATCGATTGCAGATTCAGCTGAGAATGTACGTGCTGCGTTAAGTAAATCTAGGCCTGGCGCGCGGAAAGACTCAGAGTAAGAACCACGAATCACTACGTTATCAGCAACCTGCCAACGAGCAGATACTGCAGGAGCAAGGTTATCACCGAAGTCAGAGTAATCATCGTAACGAGCTTTTAAGTTTACTTCTACTGTATCAGAAACTGGTAGTACTGATTCGAAGAAGATAGCAGTAACATCACGGTCACCCATTGAAGAGTTACCAGCAGAGCCACCGATTAGGCCAGCTTCAGATTGACCATCGTAAATATCTTCGTAAGTTTGTTCAAAGTACTCAACACCTACGTAGTGAGCAACAGCACCCCCTGGTAGTTCAAATAAGTCAAAACCTAAACCAGCAAAGTATTGGTCAAAAGTAGAAGCAGAGCTTTGTAACGTAGTCGATTTCATGTTGGCAATGCCTTCATCAGAGCCTAAATCGATATCGTTAGCTTCGTTGTATGCTAAACCGCTGTAAGAAAGGTAGTACTCACCCACAGATTTGTTATCTGCTTTGTTGTGGTGGTAGTAAACTTCCCAAGAAGCGTTGTTCCAATCTAAATCACCACGTAAACCAGCTGTTAAATCTTGGTTGTAATCGTCTACGTTACCATCACGTGTACCTATACCTACCCAACGGAATAAACCATATGCACCGTCTTCACCGTATGGGTTGTGTGGGTTATCAGCTGACATGTTTTCCCATGGTGCAGCCGGTGGAGCGTAACGACCAAATGAAGAGTTTTGTACAAACATTGTTTGAGCAAAGAACTCAATGTCGTCTGTTAGCTCGTAGTTAGCACTAACATATAATGTGTTACGGTCGATTGAAGCTGTGTTGTAAGATACGTTAGCGAACGCATACATACAGTACTCAGAGCCTGGACCCCAGCTTTCGTTTGCATCAACGCGACGGAAAGTATCTTCACCGTATTCAGAGATTAAATCGTCACATAAAAGTGAAGCTGATGCTGTAGCAAAATCAGGTGAAAGTACAGTAGCGCCGTAGTAAGACCAACCTACAGTATCTGCAGTGTAAGCCTCAATGTCGCCATCACCGTCTAAATCACCAATTTGCGCTTTAGTGTAGTCACGGTCAGCATCTGAAATGCCTTTACGAGATTGGTGGTCAAAAGAGAATGTAATGTTACCTTTATCGCTAGATACACCACCTGTTACAGAAAACTCTGTAGAAGTAGTACCTTCGTCTTGGTCACGGTGACCTGCACCGATGTTAAACGTTAGGCCTTCAAAGTTTTCTTTTAAAATTACGTTAACAACACCCGCCATTGCATCAGAACCATAAATAGAAGATGCACCTTCAGTCATGATATCGATACGTTCAACAGCAGCCATTGGAATAGCATTAAGGTTAGCAGAAGCACCACCTAATGTTGGTGAACCAGGGAAACGACGACCATTTAAAAGTACTAAAGTACGACGTGAGCCAGCACCACGTAAGTTGATAGTTGCCTGTGATTGAGCTGAGCTACCAGAACGCTCTGAAAACGAACCGAATGAGTTTAATGAACTAGAACGTAGCGCATCTGCAACTGTGTAGTCACCTTCTAGTTTAATATCAGCAGAAGTAATAGATACTACTGGAGAAGCACCCTCTAAATCTGTACGTTTGATACGTGAACCAGTTACTTGGATGCGTTCTACTTTCTCTGCAGACTCTTCTTCTGCAGCAAATGAACTTGACGAAAATGCAGCTGTTGATACTGCACCAAATGCAATCGCTAAGCGAACTGCCTTTGAAACTTTATTATTTAACATTTGATTCTCCCTGGGTCACCACTTGTTAGAAGCGACTATTATTTAATTATTTTTTGTTGTCACAGTTTGTTAACAGCGACTAAACCAAATACTAAACAAAAAATATCTAAAAGCCAACTACTGTTAACCAAATATTAATTAAAAAAGGGGTTTTTATTGGTTTTTAGCTTAAATGAAGAATTACTGTACAAAAATAGAGCTAAAACGTGGATTATGTAATCAAAAAATGCATTAATGGGTACAAGTTAGAACAATTCGAACTGTTTTAGCTCAAAATTGTTTACGTTAACGTTAACAAACTGTGCAACCATTTCTAATAAAGGTACAATCTGTTTATCTATATACAATGGGTAGTCATAGCTATGCAGCCCCTGATACAGCTCAACACCGTGGGTTGTGTAAACGAATGTAACAAATTCACCTCTTTTTGGCGTAAATTCACTATTTTGTTTCTGAAACTTTTTTACTGCTTGTACATGGGGTGGGATATTTTTTTGATAATCGGTTAAGTTTTGACCTAAACGTTTTTTAAAAACCAGCAAATGATCAAATTCGCCACGTAAAAGTTTACTAATGTAATCGTTTACAAGGTCACTAATTTGCTCAGGTTGATTAAAAAGGAGGGTAAATAAGTCAAATTGGAACTGTTGAGCCAGTTTAGTCCAGTCACTTCTTACGGTTTCTAAGCCTTTAAAAACCAATTTTGATTCTTCCGGCTTTATCAACTGACCTACATAGCGCTTTTTAGACCCCACACTTTTACCTCTTATGGTGGGTAAAAAGAACGGGCTGTAAAGCGATTCAAACTCTATTTCTAAATGGCTAGTTAAATTATATTTAGCGTGTATGTGTTGCTGCCACAACGTGTTTATGTGTTTAGCTAACTGTTTACCTATTTTATTACACACTTCAACACTTAAATCATCCGTTAATTTTACAAAGGTCGAATCGGTATCGCCGTAAATAACACTATAACCTTGCTCTTCAATCCACTTTTTAGTTTGCTGCATTATTTCATGGCCACGTAAAGTAATAGAACTTGAGAGTCTAGGGTCATAAAAACGACAGCCTTGTGATCCTAATACACCATATAAGCTGTTCATTATTATTTTAATGGCTTGGGATAGCATTAAATCGTGATTATCTTTAGCTCGTTGACGCTGGAGTGCTAGGCTTTTTATAAGCTTGGGTAAGTGGTGCTGCTCTCGAGAAAACTGTGCGCTATTAAAACCTTCAATACTATTTTCAGGGTTTTCAATCCCTTCTATCAGGCCAAGCGGGTCTATATGAAAGGTTTGCATAATACTGGGGTACAGGCTTTTAAAATCAAGCACGATGACATTTTTATACAGCCCCGGTACCGACTCCATAACATAACCACCTGGACTTTCAAAAGTCAGCCCATGATCGCCCATATTGGGGGCTACATAACCGCTTCTATGTAGTAAAGGCAAATACATGTTTACAAAAGCCGCCACTGAGCCGCCACGCTTTTCGAGCTCAAGGCCGGTTAGCTGTGTGCGAATAACTGCAAAATCGAGAAGCTTTAGCTTATCGAAAATTTTATTAACAAGTATGCAGTCTTGGCGGTTGTAGTTAGCGAGCGCGAGCTTATCTTCATTAAATTGACGAATAATCTCTTGTAAGCCGTTACTGGACTCGATTAATTTAGATTCACCTAAAATCTCTTTTGAAACATTGGCAAGTGAGAAGGTCTCGAAGCTATAAGTGGCATTTTTTAAGGTATCAATGCCATCTATTACGCAGCGCCCAGGAATAGACACCCGTGTAAAATGCCCTTTTCGAACATATAAAGGAAGGTTTCCTCTTCCTAGTAATAGTTTTACTCCAAGTGCCACAGAGCGCTCATAAATAACTGCAAAATCAAACTCAATAACATTCCACCCAATAATAATATCTGGGTCGCATTGCTTAATAAGTGTTACAAGCTGATGCAATAGAACAACCTCGTCTTCGCACCATATAATAGTATAACCAATGTTTGGATCATGATACTCAGGTTCGCCAATCATAATCACGCAGTCTAAACCACAGCCTACTAAGCCAACAGAAAACAGCACTCCACTTTCATTACACTCTATATCAAGTGATAACTTAGAAAGTGTAGGTGTATAGTCTGCGTTAGCTTTTAATTTAGCATCTAAAATTTCAATGTAATGCGCATGATCTACTCGTTTACCCGTAACCCACGCTCCACCTTTAATAAAGCGTTCCATTAAATAGCGCTCAATGGGCCTTATATCATCTTCATAAAGTGTAATACCGCGACTTTTTAACGCTTTGCTCGCACTATAAAAGTGTTTGAGCGAGTAAAAGTAACAGCCACACATTACTTGCTGCTGAAAGTTTTTAAGTGAAAGAGGTTTGATTAAAAAGTTCAGTGATTCGGCAGATAAAATAGCTTGAGCTGCTTTTTCATCTGACTTTTTTATAAAAAATAGCGCGGTTTCATTCTCAGAAATTGTTTTTATAGGTCCATTATCGGTAGCAAACCAAATTTCATATTGTAAACCCTGAGCGCTATCGTGCGCTTGTGCAGAAAGTACAAAGCCAGAAGTTAAATACACTATCAATAAACCTTACTTATATTTTGTTTTTCTACTTTAGGGCCTATAAACATTAAGGGTTGATAATTGTTCAATCTCAAAATATAAACAGACCACAATAGGGAGTAATTTATAAACTTAAAAAATCGCCGCATTAATTTACTAAATTAATTTCATCGTTGCTTGTAGTTACACGGTTATAACTCTAAAATTCCTACACTGTAATTATATACATATTTTAGGTTTATCTCCCCATGCTTTCTGACCAACTAAAAAAAACCATTAGGCAAGTACACCAGCATGTGGCTAATAACCTCATTGATTACCGCCCGCGTAGTAGCCAAAACTACCTAGTTGCCGAAATAGCAAAAACACTGGCTGGCGAATACCATAAAAAGCAGCGCATTTGTGTAATTGAAGCAGGCACAGGTACAGGTAAATCACTTGCCTATTGTTTAGGCGCACTACCGCTTGCCCTTGCACAAAAAAAGAAGCTAGTTATTTCTTCGGCTACCGTGGCACTGCAAGAGCAATTAATAGCAAAAGAGCTGCCTTTTTTTAAAAAGCATTCTGGGCTCGACTTTAAGTTTGACCTAGTAAAAGGCAGGCAGCGCTATATATGTGCCCATAAACTACATAACGCAGTTAATGGCGATAGCCAAACGCAAATGGAGTTTATGCCCACACTTACCTCGCCACTAAGTGATATGGAAACAAAGTGCTTAAAAGGTCTTTACGATGCATATGTAAATAAACAATGGCAAGGTGACAGAGATAGCTGGGCCGACACCATCCCCGATAGGGTATGGAACTTAATCGCCTGCGATAAACACGCATGCCAACGCCAAATGAAAGCCCACCAAACTTGTCCATTTCAGCTTGCTCGTAATCAGCTTATGCAAATGGATGTACTTGTAATTAATCATTCGTTATTACTCGCTGATTTGGATTTAGGGGGTGGTAAAATTTTACCCGAGCCCGATAATACTATTTATGTAATAGATGAAGCGCACCACCTTGCGCATATTACCCGCGACTTTTCATCGGCAGCGGCCACTATTAAAGGCACTATTGATTGGCTCGATAAGCTCACCAAATTTAGCGGCAAAATGTCTAAGGTACTAGTGGGGCAAAAAGCCATTGGGCAAAACTTTAAGCTATGCGATAGCATTAACGATGCTAATAAAGACTTAAAAGTAGTGCGTGATATTCTTGATAATGCCGACTTTGAATATTCAAAAGACGACACATACCGTTTTGAGCATGGCGAAATACCAAAATCATTGCACAACAAAGCTAAAGATATAAGTGATGCCACCCTAGATGCACTGCGTTGTTTAAATAAAATGCACGATACCCTCACGCAAGATGTAAGCGATGGCGATATAAAACCCTACGTTGCCGACCCTGTTTTGGCCGAAAGCGGACACTACATAAACCGCTTAGAGCAATTAAATAAGCTGTGGTATAGCTATGCAAATAAAGGCGAAGGCACACCCCACGCTAGGTGGATAAAGCGTTTAGAATATAAAAACCATCACGATCACCTATTAAGTGATTGTCCTATCGAAGTTGGCTACTACTTAAAAGACAAACTATGGAATGAATGCGCCGGTGCAGTTTTGTGTTCTGCTACTTTAAGTGCTCTCGGTTCGTTTGATCATTTTGCTTATGAAAGTGGCTTAGCAAAAGAAGAAGGTGTTAAGTTTATTAAGGTCCCCTCTCCTTTTGATTACCCTAAACAAGCAACCTTGCGTATTCCGGTAAGTAAAATTGAGCCAACCGACAAAGCCTTTAGCGATCATATAGCGCAAACCTTGCCTGAGTACTTAAACACAAAAAAAGCTAATTTAGTGTTGTTTGCATCGTATTGGCAAATGGACCATGTGGCTAAGTTTCTTAGAACAAAAGGTTTTAACTTATTAGTGCAGGGCGAAATGTCGCGAGAGGCATTATTGAAAAAGCACACTCAAAATATTGATAGTGGTAAAGGTAGTATTTTGTTTGGTACGCAAAGCCTCTCAGAAGGGCTTGATTTGCCTGGTAAATATTTAGAAAACCTAATAATTACAAAAATACCATTTGCCGTACCTACATCACCAATAGAAGAAGCCCAAGCCGAATTTGTACAAAGTAAAGGCGGTAACCCGTTTTTGTCTATCACCGTGCCCGATGCAGCAAAGAAATTGGTACAAAGCTGTGGTAGACTGCTGCGAAAAGAGAGCGATGAAGGCCGTATAACCATTCTCGATAGACGCTTAGTTACCAAGCGCTACGGCAAAGCCATGCTCGACACCTTACCACCTTTTAAAAGACAAATAGATTATTAATGTTTGAACTTGCACTAGATCCCACAACACTGGCAGTTTTATGTGCCGCGGCCCTTGCTGCTGGCTTTATTGATGCAATTGCCGGCGGCGGTGGGTTACTTACCGTACCCGCACTACTCACCGCAGGCTTGCCACCGCATGTAACGCTAGGCACAAACAAACTTGCGGCAAGCTTTGGCTCATTAACGGCCAGCTACACGTATTATAAAAAAAATCTATTTAGTCCTACGTTTTGGGCAAACTCCATTTTTGCTACCGCCATAGGCGCTGTGATTGGTACGTTAATAGTTGATCATTTAAGTATTGAATTTTTAAATAAGCTTTTGCCTATTATTATTATTATGGTGGCCTGTTATAGCTTGTTTGGTAGCTTAAGCACCACACAAGGGGATGATTTACCAAGAGTAACCCCAATACTTAAACTAAAGCAGTGGTTGCAGGGTTTAGCGTTAGGTTTTTTTGATGGTGTAGCAGGCCCAGGCGCTGGTACTTTTTGGACCGCATCTAATAGTTTATTTTATAAAATGAGCTTGCTGCTTAACTGTGGATTAGCCCGTTCAATGAACTTTGTATCTAATTTTATATCGCTTATTACCTTTGTGGCACTTGGTCATGTAAACTTTTTATTAGGCCTAATCATGGGCTTTTTTATAATGTTAGGTGCTTGGATTGGCGCTCACTCAGCCATTCGCTTTGGCGGTAAGTTTATTCGCCCTGTTTTTAACACTATGGTTATACTGCTAGCATTAAAACTGATTTACGAGGCTTATTTGTAAATGCAAACACACGCGTTAGATAAATTACGCCAACAAGTTGCTACGCTTAAACAACAAGCTGAGCAATTTGATAGCGCAAAGTTGTTTTCTAAAAACCGCTATATGCAGGCGCAGCCTAGTTTATTTGACCGCGGCGTATTTAGTACTAAAAGCATGAACTTAACTGACTACGTAACAGAAATTGAAGACGAAATTACCAGCTTACCACCCAGTGAACACCGCCATGCTTATGCTTATGCACTTGAGCGTATAGGTAATCAAGTACACGCTGTATTTAATGTTATTAAATCGACTCCTATTTGGGCAAAAGAAAACAAAAGCCAGTACAAACCTAGGCCAAAAAATACAGTTTATAAGCAAGCCGTAAAAAAAATTATGCAATCATCGCACGAGCTATACGACGAGCTTAAACAAAACCATGAGTTTGAACGACGCTTAGTGTTAATGATTGAAGAGCGCAAACTACAAATGGAAAAGGCTACCCCAGCGCAAGCACAAAAGCTTAATATGGAAATTTTAACCACGCATGCGCGTTTAGGGCGTTGCCGTAAAGCAATTTCGGCCACCGAAGATAAAATTCAACAAGTCGAAAAACAACAATTACGCTAATGCCGCTTTTTTACCACCCGCTCTACAGTGCTTTAACGCTTCCTGAGCGCCACCGTTTTCCTATTCAAAAATACCAAATGCTAAAAGCAGAAATAGAACGCTTAGGCTTTGGTACTACACAGTTTAATACACCAACCAAAGCAACGCCCGAGCAGCTCGCACTGTGCCATAGCCAAGACTACATAAATGATTTTTTAAACGCCACGCTCAGTAATAAAGCAATTAAAAAAATGGGTTTCCCGTATTCACGCGAATTAGTAGAGCGTACGCTGCTTTCAGTTGGGGCAAGTATTCAAGGCAGCGAATACGCACTAAAACATGGCTTTTGCGCTAATTTAAGTGGAGGCTATCATCATGCATATAGTGATTACGGCAGTGGCTTTTGTATTTTTAACGATTTAGCTGTGGCTGGCGCGCATTTAATCAACACAAACCAAGTCGATACCGTATTAATATTTGATTGTGATGTACACCAAGGCGATGGCACGGCTCAAATTACGCAACATAATAACGCTATTATTACTTGCTCTATTCATTGTGAGCAAAATTTTCCGCGCTTAAAGCAGCAATCCGATTACGACTTCGCTCTGCCTGCCAACACCTCAGACACCGAATACTTAACAACGGTACAACAAGCTCTCGAATTTTGCGTGCGTATTCATAACCCCGATATTATTTTATATAACGCAGGGGCTGATATTTACAAAAAAGACGAGCTTGGTCTATTTAATGTATCCCTTGGAGGTGTTTACAAGCGCGATCACTTTATACTCAATTTTTGTAAAGAGAACAATTTACCTGTTATGTGCGCGCTTGGTGGGGGCTATCAACGCAACGTAGAGTCGTTAATAAATGTGCATAAACAACTATTTAAAGCGGCTATCGATTTATTTTAGTGCTTAGTATACACTCAAATAAACGGACCCCATAAAAGGCGCTAGCACGATGCGACTGCACGACGACATACATAACTTTTACGAAAAAATTGTGGTTGAAGAGATCATTAAACGTAAACTAGATAAAGTTTACAGTGAAGATGTAATGGCCGATTTTTGTTGTACGGTGCTCAATCAACTTCCCCCTCGCTATATTCGCTACGATGTAGATATGGCATTTTATTTACCGCAAAGTGAACGTATTCACATGGAAGAGCGCGTACAAACCGCTATTGATGTAGCCATTACTCAAATTTCAAAAAAGAAAGACTTAAATGACCAGCCCACTTGATAACGCCCCTACACATGTAAAACTTGCGGTGGATTTAATTATGCTGCTGGAGCAGCACGAGGTTGCTCCAGAGGATGTATTAAAAGCACTCGAAATTGTAAAAAGTGACTTTGAGCAAAAACAAGCTACAGCTTAGCATTACTCTTTTGTTTGCACATCGTATTTAGTCACAGTGCCCTCGTGTTTGTTACAGTCTATTTTAATTTCGCCAAACGTGCGTTTTGGGGTAGTCGAGCGACGGCACGTCATTTTTTGTGCTTTACTACCATACTGGCTTATGTACAACGCAACGGTTTCGTCTATTTGTTGCTGTTGCGCCGAAGTAGCCGCGTTATAAAACGTATTGTATTGCGCCTGCCAACTTTCAACTCCAGCCTCTTTTGCAACCCCTAGCCACCCCATCCCCATGTTAGTGGATTGTGTTAAGTACTGCCCTTTTAAAAACATAAACGACAATGTGTATTGCGCACTTTTATAACCAAGCGCAGCAGGGTCTTTTAGGTACATAAAAGCTTGTTTAAAATCTCCTTTTTTATATGCTTTTATGCCGTTGTACTCATGTTTTTTCATGGTGGTGTCATCGTATAAATTAACAGGCGTAGACCCACAACCACTTAATAAACCCACTCCCATTATTGCTGTGATCAGTAAATACCGGCTCATGACTATTCCTTTTTTATTATTTTTATATGCGAGTACCGAATCTGGCTTACAGTTATTGCCAAGCCTGTTACTCTATAAATTAATTTGTATAATTAAAATACTATCATGAGCTTAGCAAGTTTACTTCGGTTATTTTTTCTGGCTGCAATTTGGGGCGCCTCATTTTTATTTATGCGAATGGCGGCAAATAGCCTAGGCCCAGCGGTGTTAATAGAATTTAGAGTCGGCTTTGCCGCACTCACCCTTTTTATAGTGGCGCTGTATTTAAAACGCCACTTGGCGTTTACTAAGCACACCAAGCACTTTTTTATAATTGGTGCGCTTAATTCTGCCCTTCCCTTTTTACTTTTTGCATACGCAGCGCAAACTATTAGCGCCTCTACTTTATCGATTTTAAATTCAACAACCCCTATTTGGGGCGCAGTGGTAGGTATTATTTGGAGTAAAATCAAACCGACTAAAAGTATGGTTTTAGGTTTGATGCTTGGTTTAATAGGCGTGGCAATTTTAGTTGGGCAAAATCATCTTGTATTAAATACTCATTCACTTATTGCGATTGCAGCAGCGCTAAGCGCCTCTCTGTGTTATGCCATTGCATCACATTATACAAAAAATGCCCCTAAGCTTGCACCGTTCGATAACGCACACGGCTCTATGTGGGCAGCCAGTTTTATAGTACTACCCCTTATACTTTTTATGCCTATTCGCGAAGTACCTAGTACCGACGTTATGCTTGGCGTGTTAGCCCTTGGCGTGGTGTGTACCGCACTTGCTTATATTTTATTTTTTAAACTTATTGACGATATAGGCCCAACTTCAGCTTTAACGGTCACGTTTTTAATTCCGTTATTTGGCATTTTTTGGGGGCATGTAATTTTAGATGAGCAAATAGGGCCAAATACGTTACTCGGCGCATTATTTGTTATTATGGGCACTATGCTGGTTACTGGTTTTTTACCACGAAAAAAGCACTTAGCTAAAACAAGCTAAGTGCTTATATCAAGAACTTTTACCAAACGCTTACTTTTGAGCCTTTTTGCTTAAATTTTCAATTAAGTCTTGAGCGCTATAGCTGTTATCGCTGGGTTTAATGCCTTTGCCCATTTTAATGTCAATCAGGGTGTGTACTTCTTTGCGTTTATCATTATTGCTCACTTGTACTCCTACGCTATTGCTCGGACGTACACGTGTTTCGCAGGTTAAAAAACCACAGTTTCGCTCATATTGCTGACTGTGTGATGCACTAATAGATGATGCGGGCGCTTGCGATTTAGACTCAACAAAGGTTTCTTTATTTGTTACAACAAACCAGTCGTAGCCTTGTGCTTGGGTAAGCTCAGCCGCGCGCAATAATGCATAGTCACCGGCATCGGCTACGTTGTTTGATACACTTTTAAACTCGACGCGGTATTGATCGTCACTAATTTTTTGCTCGCTATAACCTTGTGAGCCATTATTAGCTGGGCGGTAGTCGGGTTTTGATGCGCAACCCGCCATAAGTAAAATACTGATAATTAAAATAGATGTTTTCATCATTCACCTCGTTTTATAAAAACTATTATTGGTTTAACTGCCACTTTACACTAATTGCTTGCTGCTCTTGCGCTCTATCTAGTGGTGCGCCGCTGATCATGCTGTCTATAACAGCATCTAACTCATTGTTGTTAGACGCTGTTTGATATTGCGCGCCGTTATTACTTTGCTGCGCGACTGTTTGCGCTTTAATTTGCCAACCGCTTTGTGTTTTACAAGCAATGCTTGTTTGCGTTGTATTGTTTGAGCTTAGTGCATACTGCCTACAAAGCTCACCTTGCTGATTTTTAAAACTAAGCTGCGCGCTAAATACTGAGCCATCACTTTGCTCATATTTACCACTACTTAGCTGTGTATTAAGGGCTGAAGCTATGTTACTGGCTACTAAATTTTGCGACTCATTGGGTTGTAAGTAACTCGTCATTGCTATCCCAAATACCACGGCAACGCTTGCAGCTATTGCTAAGCTTTTATTAGCCGATTGCTTAACCTTTTGCCAAGGCGTTAACGTTACTACATTGCTATTTAACGTGTTTTTTGTTGTTGCTGTATCAAGCTTTGCAACCGTTTTAGCTAATGAGTCACTAAGGGGGGCGTCATCAATACTTGAAGCGTGCTCTTTCACGAGCATGTCTACTTCGCTTAGCTCTGCAAGTCGCATTACTAGTTCATCATCGGTTTCAAGGACTTTGCGCACTTGCTCCATTTCGTGCTCGCTGAGTTCTGAGTCTAAAAAGGCGCTAAGTGTTTCGTCGTTAATGTTCATACTTGCTCCTTTTTAAAGTCGGGTTTTATTAAATTATAAAGTGTACTGCGTGCGCGCGATAATTTACTCATTACACTGCCTATAGGTATATCGAGCGTTTGTGCGACTTCTTTATAGGCCATGCCCTGCACTGCCACCAGCGATACAATGGCCCGTTGCTCTTCGGGTAATTGCCCAAGTGCTGTATTTACATTTTTAAGCATTTGTTTATTTTCGAGTGTTTGGTGCTCATTACTTGTAATTGGCTCTGGTAATATATCGGCCTGAGCCGTATTTTGCCTTACTTTGCGTGAGCGGTACTCGTCTATCCACACATTACGGCAAATTTTAAACGCCCATTTAGCAGGCTCAACGTCATCCGGAATACCTTTTACTAATAGTTTTTCAATTGTTATTTGCACTACATCGTCTGCATCTGCTTTACTACCCGTTAGCGAATAGGCAAAGCGCCTAAGCATGGGCAATAAGGTTTTTAGAGTTTCGTTCATTGATTTTTACCCCTTTTATAAAGAAGACGATTCAAAAAAACATTTATTCCCAAATAATCAAAATAATTTGAATAATGAAATATTTCTATGTGTTAAACGTTAACTAAGCAGCATGATAAATTTAATAGAAGTAACCCACTATGAATATTAAAAACACACGCGTTAAACACATAATAGCCACTTCGCTTTGCGTATTTAGCGCAACGAGCTCAGCTAATATAGTAAAAGTTGATCAGGTGCTTGGGCAGTTAAACCCTATAGAGCAGCGTATTGAGCAAACTATAGAGCGAGCACAGCACCTGCCGCTTCCAGTGCCTGTACCACAAGTTTCGATTGATGAACTAAAAGCGCAGATAAGTGAGCCTATTAGCAGCTTACCTAATGTGCTTAACATTAATATAAATAGCCAAAACACTGCATTTGTTGAGGTAGAGCTTGAAAACGGCTTTAGAGCAATAGAGCGACAATGGTTATTAATGGCAAATAGCCAACAACTTAATGCCCTAAAGCAGCAAAATGTAACTATTGTGTCGGTAAAAAATTACAACGCACTTAATATGAGCTTAGTGCGCTTTAACGCACCCCAAGGTCTTAATTCTAAAAGTGAGTTATTAAAAGCACTTAACCTAGATAAGTCTGTAATACTTGACCGAAACCACATTTACCAAGCGCAAACAGGCGAGCCTACCTTAAAAGTAACGCAAAATAAGCCTATTGCGTCCTACTGCATACAAAGCGTAAAAATTGGCATGATCGACAGCGCCATTAATACCAAACACAGTGCATTTAAAGGCGCAAATATCACTACGCAAAGCTTTTTACCACAAGGATTAAGCTCGCCAAATTTACACGGCACCGCCATTGCAGGGCTAATTACAGGTAAAGGCGCAAAACTTAGCCCGCTTTTAGGCAGTGCCAAGCTTTACAGTGCCGAGGTGTTTTATAGGCAATCTGACTATGCACAAGGGGCTACATTATTTGCCATAGTAGAAGCACTTAACTGGCTAGTTAGTAATAAAATACCCGTAATAAATATGAGCCTAACAGGGCCAAATAACGCAGTTTTAGAAGCAAGTATTACTGCTGCAATAAAACAAAACGTGTTAATTGTAGCTGCTGCAGGTAACCAAGGGCCGGCGTCGCAGCCATTATACCCAGGTGCATATAAAAGCGTGATAGCGGTAAGTGCTATTGATGCAAATAACCAAATTTATAGGTGGTCAAATAAAGGTGATTACATAGACTTTGCAGCCCTTGGTGTAAATGTTGTTACAAGCCAAGGCAATGGAAAATTTGGTAGGGAGTCGGGTACGTCAATGGCGGCGCCGCATGTAAGCGCGGCATTAAGTTGTTTATTGTTAAAGCATGGTAATAATAAAACCAAAGCACTTAACGAGCTTACATCGCTGGCCGTCGATTTAGGCGAGCAAGGCAAAGACACCACCTTTGGTTATGGTGCCATTTACCCACCTAAAAGTGCACTTTAACTGACGCCGATAAAACCGACTGCGTATAGGTATTACTACTAAGCTTTGATTGATAATCGCCATATTCAGCCTCAGCTATGAGTGTTACGTGCTCAAACACAGCTAGGTTATAAAACGCATTAACTACATTTCGATGCTCATCTCGCGACGGTATTTGCTCAAAGAAATCATCCGTAGTTTGCTCATCGTAATCTTTATTTTGATAACGCCAGCCTGCCCCCACTTTGTTAGCCATATTAAAGGCCGTAAATTTGTGCGTAACTTTAGTAGTAAAACCGTAGCCGTTAAAGTCGTATTGGTTGTCGTCGGCGTTTTCTTTATCGGCACTTAGCGCTGCCATTAGCATGGTTTGACCATTATTTATAAAATGATAAAGCGCTACATCGCCGCCTACACCGTCGGCATTACGTGCTTTTGCAGTAGTAAAACGTTTAGCTTTGGTTTTTATGCTCATACGCAAATACGTATACGGGTTTAAAAAATGACCATAATAAACACTGGCTTGATTAAAATGTAAAAATGGTTCGCCATCTACATTTGCTTTTGCACCATCGTAACGACCCCCTACCTCATGGTTATTAAAGCTGTAGCTGCCATCTAAACCATATTGATGCAGGCCTAAATCGTATTGATCAAACTCATCGTAGTCTTGTTGTTCAAACTTATAGCTTGATGTTAATTTAGCGCCTTTGGTTAATTGCCATTTTGCATTAACACCGGCTGCGGTTTTTATGCCGCTGTCGCTTTGCGACGAAATATCGTCAAGTTCCTGGACAGAGAGCGCCGAGTTACTTAATACCCCAACTTCTGCATCTGCATTTACCTCGAGGCTGCTTTTAAAAGGTTTAGTTTGCTCAGGTGTTTTAACGTGGTTAGTTTGTGCAAGCACCGCTTGGGCACTAAAAACACACAATGTGGCGGTTATAACTGCTTTCATATTTATTCTCCAACAGGCCGAATAGGTTTCCCTATTCGGCATTTGTGCAAACACACTTAGGGCGTATTAAAGACCTAGGTCTAAATCGTTAGTAATGTTGGTTACTACTTCACTTGCGGTGCTAAGTGCTACATCGTTACTAATTTGATCTGTGACCGCCGCACTCACCTGCCCACTAACACTTTGCTGTACCGTGCTTTGTAAACTGCTAACCGTACTGTCTTGCACACTGGCAATTAGAGATTGCTGAACACTGCTTACTACTTCATTACTGGTATTAATTGCATCACCCACTTGCAGTGCAGAACTCACTGAGTTTGCAGCCGTATTAGTAATTGCTAACTGGTTTGTAAGCTCACCCGCATTAAGCGCATTTGTTGCATCAGCTTGTGTTACTGAATCGCTAGCGCTACTCATATTTGAAACTAAAGAGGCACCTGTTGATGTATCGGTAGTGCCTTCCTGTGCAGCTTGTTCAGAGGTAACAGAAAGTAATGATGACTGGCTCGCAGCGGCTGTTAAGTTACCCGCCGATGAGGTTAACTGCGCTGTTGTATCAAGCGCTGTATTAACTGTGGTATTGCTTGTGGCATTTAAAGACGAAGCCGATGCGTTCAATGAGTTATTTAAAGATGAGCCGGCAGATGCAACTAATGAATTTGCAGGCTCTACAGCCTCGCTGCTTTCTTGCGCTGGAGTTTGTGAATTATTAGCCGTTGAATCTGTATTTTGCGAGTCATCAGCCGTTACTTGTGTATCGTTAGATACGTTTGTGTTATTGCTACCACTGGCTGTTAAACCGTTTTGTGAAAACGAAATAGATGTAGCTGTTTGTTGCTGCGCCGACGTTGACTGAGATAGTTCAATATCAGCGGCGTGCACTGCACCTGTAAAAGTACACACACCGCTTAACATCATTACGCTTACAATTTTATTTAATTTAGTCATTGTTTTGTCCTCTAGTTTGTCGGATTGACATAAAGAAGACGATTTACAAAAACCCTTTATTCCAAAAACAAATAAAAATTTGTAGTAACGTTAATTAATTACTTAATTTTCATATTCTTAAATATAAGTTACTCGTTTACTGCGTGTGCGTTTCGCTGTTTTGGATCAGCAATAACAGCTCGGCAGTGGCGGTAGCATCGGCCAATGCGCGGTGATGGCTGGTTAAATTTAAATTAAAATGCGCGCTAAGGTTACCTAGCGAATACGACTTTAGCCCTTTAAACGCTTTGCGCGATTCAACCACGGTGCACATTTTTGGCATTTTAAAAAAGTGCCCTGCAACCTCGCATTCTTTTTTTATAAAACCGTAATCAAAGTTTACGTTATGGGCTACAAAAATACTGCCTGCGAGTTTATCTAGTAGTGGCTGTGCTATATCGGCAAATACAGGCGCGTTGTAAACCATGCCATCGCTTATGCCGGTTAGTTTAGTAATAAAGCTTGGGATATGGCGCTGCGGATTAATAAGTGTCGTCCAGGTATCTATTACTTTACCGTGCTGCACTTTAACAATGCCAATTTCGGTAATGCGGTTACCGCCTTTTAAGCCGCCCGTGGTTTCTATATCAACCACACTGTAAATACGGTTTGGGTCTACAAACCACTTAACTGCAGCAATATGTACTGTAAAACCTACATTTTTTAAATTATCAATAGTGGTAAGTTGGTTACGCCTAAGTTTATCGCCTGGGGCTTTTACCTCTTCAAAATGTACTTGGCCATTATTAATAACCATTAAATCGGGGTAGCCGTCTTTTAACTGTAAATAATGTTTGCTCATGGCCGTTAAGTGCGCAATTAACGCCTCAAGCGGGCTGTTTAAAATAAGCGCCTCTAGTGGCTCTAATAAATTGCTGCGCCATCTAAATAACCCATTGGGCTGCTCAAAGTATTGCGCGGCATGCTTACATACCAAATTAAGCAGCGCCTGATTAGTGCTAAAGCTTTTTAAACGTGCGTTAATTTGCGTGCTTTGTGCTTCATAAAAATTACCAAGCTGCAAAACTTGCGGGTAAATATCAAATTCATTACACGGCGGGTATGGCGACTCTATAAATAACTCGTGCCAAAATACTAAACCAAATAAGCTTTGCCATAAGGTGTTTTCGGTATTAAAAACCGTTAACCCTTTTGCGGTGTAATGCTCATTTACGCCTTGCTCTACATCCCCTCGGTAAATTTCGTCAATTTCAAGTACACATTGGGTGTCGGCTAGCATAGTGCTTAAGCGCGAACGCGTTTGTTTATTAAACTTACGCATTAAAAAGTCGTCCGCAAAGTACAGTAGGTCGTCGGTGAGCGGATTTTCTATTATTTGCTCTAGCTGCGCTTTTACCCACTCTTTATTACCTAAACGGTATTGCTCTCTTATTTGAATCTCTTGGGCTTCGGCGTAATCGGTGCAGTCTTCTAGTAGGCTAAAGGCAAGTTCGCTATTGGTATTTTTAAGTTGTTTATACAGCCTAACCAGCAGCTTGTTTTTAATATCGTGCGCTTGTGCACCGTTCGCCGGTTGCGCTAAAACTAAATGCGCAAGCTCGGTGTAAGGTGTTTTATCATCCAAGGTTTCAGCTTTTGTATTACCGGCTGTTTTGCCAATGTTTTTAAACGCTAAACGGTAACGGTTTAAAACATAATTAGATTGCGCCTCAGCGAGTGTATTAAAGCGCGACAAGCTCTCGCTGTGCCCTTCGCGGGTAGCGGTTAACCCTAAATCGCGCATAACAAAGCGGTTTTGATGATTTACATCGCCACTACTTAAGCGCCCTGCAAATAAAAACTCAAAATACTCGTAATAATCTTCTCGGTTATTAATGACATACTGGCTATATAAAGAGGCTAAATCATCTGCGCGCCCACTAAAAAATTGGCACGCAATAGTGACCAACTCCCCTTTAGCTGCGCTTTTTTTAAAGCTTACTTGCTCACTGTAATTACTGAGCAACTCCACCAGCATGGGCTTAGTTAAATGCGCTATAAGTAGCTTGTAATGCTGCGCGTTTGGCTCATATAAAATACCCGCTGTTTTTAGCGTATAAATAGCCTGATGCGGCGAGGTTATTTCTTCATAATTGAGCGATTGCGCCTGCACTAAATAAGGCTTGCGCGAATACACACGTGCCAACATGCATTGGCTTTGCTCATCAAGCTGGTTAATTTTACTAATAAATTGGCTGTGTTTGGGCTCAAGTAAATGCATACATTTACTTGTTACAAACTCAATAAGCTCTCTAAAATGCGCTAAATAGTATTTTGCTGGTAATTCTTTTTTCATAACATCGCCACAACTGTATATAAAAACAGTATCTAGCATTTGTGCTTATTATTCAATCTTAAACTTGCAACTAAAACACGCTATAGTGATCGTATAAAAGTAAATTCATTAAAAATAAAGGACTTACCATGAGCGCGCACCCGTACGATGTTTTATCACTCAATAACGGCGCAAATATTATTTTTACGCCTTGCCCTGGTACAAAAACACAAAACCTAGCGGATTCAATTGCCACATTAAAAGCCGCTGACACTCACATGCTGCTATCGCTTATGCCGCAAAAGGAGCTTGAAAAAAACAACGTAGAAAGCATTAATAGTGAGTGCAAAAAGCACGATATAACCTGGTTTCATTTACCTATAAATGACGACGAAGCACCCAAACAGCCTTTTACATCAAGCTGGAACACCCACAAAACCGACATACTTCAAGCCATACAGCAAAAACAAACCATTGCCATACATTGTAAAGGCGGCACTGGCCGCACAGGGTTGATGGCTGCACTTATTTTAAATTCGGCAGGTTACACAAAAGAAGAGGTATATAGCTTAGTACAAAGTATTCGCCCTAAAGCACTGACTATAGAGCTGCAAAAAGAGTACTTTAATAACTTTGAGGTATGAGGGAGAAACTGGGGAATATGTTAACGCTCATTCTTAGTTACCCTTTATAAGCTTAGCCACTTATTAACGGTAACTAATCGTAATTATGTAAACCAAAAAAACACCAAATAGGAATGAGCCAAAACCTGCAGGCCTAAATGTACTTTTAAATTTTTGAGCAGACCACATAGCAAATTGTCGATGACGGCAATTAAGTACACCTCACTCTCCTTAAAACTAATGCCTGCATAAGGTAGTCGCACTTTACTAAAGTTAGCTAAAGAATCGCGAAAGCTAAGTGCTTTGCGCCTCTTTGATACCAATCCGCTTAATTAAGTGAGCTGTTTTAAGGATTGGTAATACAGTTGCTATTAGACTTGAAAACTCATGTAGTAAAAACGATCGTCTTTTCTATCGACTGCAAATCCGATGCGGCTATATAACTTAAATGCAGGGCTACGCTGAAATACTTTGAGATCTATGAATTTGACACTTTGTTGACGAGCCACATCAACCACTTTAGCAATAACATGAGCACCATAACCTTTGTTTTGATAAGTAGCTGCAATTTGAATGTCGCGAAGCTGGCATCGCCCTTCTTCAAACGATAAGCGTACAACACCTATGTGTTCACCCTTACACAAAATATCAAAATTTTTAAGGTTTTTGGTAGCTTGATAAACGTCTTCTACATCCCAATCTACCGCAAACATTTCGTAATAGGGTTTCATATTGTTAAATGTTAAGTGTGCGGCAGCCTTTAAGTCCTTAGTAGCAACAAGCTCTAGCATCCATCTAGCCTCCAAAAAAATTAATACTCAAAAAACTAAGTAACCACTTTAATTGAATACGCTAAACTGCGCTATATATTACGCGTGTTAATTGGTTGTTTAGTTTTAGCCAGCTTTCAGGAGATATATTCAACTTTTAATGTATAAGAAAATGGGCAATATCCATATGACAGCACAGGGTTCACTGCACTTATTTTAAAATCGGCAGGTTATACAAAGGAAGAAGTGTACAGCTTAGTACAAGGTATTAACCCTAAAGCACTCACTATAGAATTGCAAAATGAGTACTTTGAGAGCTTTGGGGTGTAAGGCAGTGATTGGGTAGGATTTAGCACTATGAATAGTGTTAATAATATTTTTATGCTAGTTATAGATTAGCAGTTGATGGGATTAACCACTTGTTATGTTACCAACACTACAGGCACACCGTCGCTTCACCCATATGAATACAACGATATAAACTTTTTGTAGTATTATTTTTAAAGCTAGGGCTTTGGCAGACTTTATGTGGCTTACCTATTTTTGCCTTAATTTCATCTAAATGTTGCCATGTTTCCATCGCAACTCTGTCATGCACAGCTAAGAAGTAGTCTAGCTTTTCTTTCGTGTAATACTTAGCTAGCTCTTGCTTTGAAATGTACATTTCCAGTGCTTTTGACGAGTTGATAATTTGCAAATTGTCCTCGCAGGCCAAGGCTGTTCCCATTAATGAGCCTGCATTTTTATACCTACGCTCAACTTCAGTTTCATTTGTTACATAAGAACATGCGGATAAAAGTAGTAATGTTAAAAGAAAAAAACTCTTAACCTTTGCCATCGTATCTCCTTTTAACGCCGTTTTAAGCGGCAAATTGCTGTGGGCTAAAATAAGTGAGGCACGAACAAAAAGCCAACTGTAATTTGTTCAACTTGAAAACCTTTCTTATACGGGTTGATATCACGAGAGATTCAAATCAATACAGCACTTTTTATATTTTTTTCCACTACCACAACTGCATGGATCATTACGTCCTAGTTTACCTGCTTTCTGATTTCTCGACTTTTTTAAATTATTCGCTAACTCATTTAATCTATCTAGTTCCAAACTTGGTATTTCATCTATCGAGATATCACTCCATTCTACCTTTTCGAGTATTGATTCATTAGAATAAAATAATTCGATTACCAATCTAGTAGCATCATTTACAGCTAGCATAGCCGAGCGAGAGTGCTCCAAAACAAACGTTTCATTTCTAGGGAAACATGACTCTTGCCAGCAAAATACTGTTAACTTGACATCGCCATATAGTGAAAGAGGAAATGGACGTTGAGTTTCTTTTTGTTTCACTAACACTAAATCGATATTATCAATAATTGTTTTTCTACACTCTTCAGCGCAATCTAGTAAATAGCTCGAAATACGAGTTCTACCTTTTTGTTGATTGGTGGATAATACTTTTATTATTTCCATTAAACGCACAGGCATTTTTTGGATAAGTGGAGAAGCCAACTCGGGGTTATTAAGCTTATCAGCAAAATAATTATCTATATCTAATCTATAACCGTGGAAATTAACCCTTGTTTCAGGTGTATCTTTAATACTATTTGCATAAGAAACATAATTATTATGCTTTAGGTACATCCCTAAATGATCAAGTTCATCATCACTTTGGATCACTTCAGAAAGAAATGAATTCATTCTCTGCTCTAAGAAATGTATGAATATAAGTGGGTTAGTAAAAACGTCCGAATATACCCTTAGGTCATCAACAGATATAGACCATGTAGGGGTTTTACCCATTTCAATACCGATAGACTTTAAGTGCTGTATCTGAGCTGCTATTTCAGTAAAACTATCAAGTGTGACAGGCAAAATTGTTATTTTTCTATAGTCAGAATGGGAAAGAACACCAATTTCCCTATGATTTTCATCAAAGATCGAAACTGACGATTCACTCAATAAATAATCAACAAAACGTTGTGCCTGCATAGATGGGTTCAGGACTAATCCTTTTATTGATTTAACATAAGCAGGAAGATCATTTGCTGGCGAAGTATATGTAAAAGCTCCCGCTTTTACTTCAATAACAAATAAATGGTCATCATAGCTAACCAAGCCATCAGCTTCACACCATTCCATCCTTCCTTTTTTACCAACACCTGAGCGATAATAAACAGAGCGATATTCTTGAGAACCTGGAATAAGTTTATTTAAGTATTTAAATGGAAGTTCTTCAGAAATGTTCTTTTGTTTCTCATTCCAGTCAGCCTTGTAAAGAGGAGCATGAGAAAATATAACTCTTTGCATAACCCTATAGAAATTGTCAAAAAGGCTATTTAAATCGAAGCAATAATATTTACTATTTAACTTAACAAAAGGCCTTTTAAATACAGGCCAAATTCTTAATGGCCAACCTCGATATTCACCTTCAGCAAAAAACTCTGTATCCTCACCTCGACCGAAAGATAGTGAAGAAAGCAATTTTTCAGGGATATTAGTTACTTTAGCCACATCAAATAAATCAAGCCCTAATAACCGACCGCATATTTCTTCATTGCGGCTACCCCAGTTATTTTCATCGATAACTAACCGAAGGAATTCGCCAACATCTTCTCCCTCATCAAATTTTTCTCCTTGCATAATTCTATCTTCTGCACATGCCATAACTTCTTTTTGAAACAACTGCATGTCTTTCATGGCATTTCCCATGCCATACATTAATGAATCTTGTATTTTCATTAATTCAGAAATTAACTGTTTGGTACTTATTCCAAAATGTTCTTCAATTACACCTGAGTGGGTTAGCAAAAGGTCTGATAAATGAGCTTCTTGAAATTGATGATATCGTTCACCACGAACATTGCACCAATACATTTGCGTTTTGAAATAGAATTCTTCTTCATCCATATCTATATCAGGGTTTAATAATTTTCTTTTTGCTGTATGGCATATATGGTATTTACAATTAATTAGATTAAATAGTTCTTTAACAGCATTGTTTAGTTCAATCCAATCACTTTCAGATACTTCCGGTTTTAATGTTGAATTTGGTAAAACTGATACAATAATGCTCTGTAAGTAGTCAAGCATTCTTACCGATAGAACGTTCTCTGAATTGGTTTCAATTTCTGACTTTACCCCAATATGTAGCATTGCCATTTCAGTCCAAGCACGCTGTAAAATTGGCTCCGCGGGAAGCTCACTAACCATTAAAGATATTTTATCCACCAATTTATCAATCTGAATTACAATATCATCAAAATCACTAGCTAATTTCTTCTGCAAATCTACAAATTGATTTTCATAAAAATTAGACTGATAAATGGTTTTATCGCCAAATCTAGCCATCTTTAAAGGCCCAACTTGATAATACTCATCTGCTTTTACTTGTTTATTTTTTTTCATGAGGTGCTCACAGTTGGGGATTTAGAGTGCCCGTGGAATAACTTTGTCTACGACATTTGTCTTTTTATAAACTGATAATGTCCCTATATTCAATGCATTCACTTTAACCACCAAATAACCGCATGTAAACAATTACCTAACCTCCAATTAATTTATGTAATTGCAAAAACATACTTAAATGAACAGAGCATTGATATTGTTTCAAGAGGCACTATCCATACAAAGTACATTGTTTATTAAAATTCAGCCTGTGTTATTTAAAAGGCGCTACTTAACTTCAAAGTATTGAATCTAAAGTTTTTAAATTAATACCTTTAAATTAAAGCCCTTAAATTAAAACCTTAAAAACGGCTTAATTTATATTCGCCAACCCCTTTATACCCGCACAAGCATATTCAGCCATAGCACTTTACGATATTATGCTCCTTTATATTCAATTTAACTTTCAGGGCACATAATGACAACGCACACACCGCCTTCCCACTCAGCCAACACAGCTGAAAGCACCTCTCTTTTTTACGTAATTTTTATCTCTGCCGTGGCTGCTATTGGTGGCTTTTTATTTGGTTTTGACTCGGGCGTTATTAACGGCACGGTGTCGGCGCTCGGTAATGCATTTAATTCAAGCAGTGTGGCTACGGGGTTCAATGTAGCCTCGGTATTATTAGGGTGCGCCGTGGGGGCACTTGCAGCGGGGCCGCTGGCTGATAAGTTTGGCCGCCGTGCAATTATGATCATCACCGCAATTATTTTCGCCATTAGCGCGTTTGGTTCGGGCATTAGCGAAAGCTCGGCCGAGTTTATTTTTTACCGCTTATTTGGTGGGTTAGGTATTGGTGCGGCATCGGTATTGGCGCCAGCTTATATTGCAGAGGTTGCACCACCCGCGCTTCGTGGTCGTCTAGCCACATTACAACAGCTTGCTATTGTATTGGGTTTATTTGCTGCGTTTTTAAGTAACTATTTAATTGCTGATGCAGCTGGTAGTGCGCAAAATATTTTAATGCTTGATATAGCCGCTTGGCGCTGGATGTTTTGGGCTGAGCTGGTGCCTGCAATACTGTTTTTAGTGGGTGTGTTGTTTATTCCTGAGTCGCCTCGTTATTTAGTGGCGCAAGGTAAATTGGACGATGCAAAAACAGTATTTAGTAAAATTTCGAACGACAACCTTGATTCGCAAATAAGTGATGTTAAAAGCTCTTTGCAAAGCGATAAAAAGCCGAGTATTCGCGATTTATTTATTGATGGCAGTAAAAAAGTGCACCCGATTGTATGGGCGGGTGTTGCGCTGAGTGTGTTTCAGCAATTTGTAGGTATTAATGTGGTGTTTTATTACGGCTCTGAGCTTTGGCAAGCCGCTGGGTTTGACGAGTCGCAATCGCTATTTATAAATGTATTAGCGGGTACTACTAATATTGTATCGACCTTTATTGCTATTGCCCTAGTTGACAAAATTGGCCGTAAACCACTGCTATTAGTAGGCAGTGTGGGTATGTTTATAAGCTTAAGTGCGCTTACTTATATATTTGGCAGCGCAGGCCTCGATGAAGCAGGCAAGCTTGCACTTAGCGATAACATGGGTACGTTTGCGCTTATAATGGCTAACTTATTTGTGGTATTTTTTGGCTTAAGCTGGGGCCCTGTTGTGTGGGTGTTATTAGGTGAGATGTTTAATAACCGTATTCGCGGCGCAGCGCTTGCTGTTGCAGCAAGCGCACAGTGGATTGCTAACTTTGCCATTACCATGACCTTTCCTATTATGCTGGCTAACATTGGCCTTGCAGGTGCGTACGGCTTTTATGCGTTATCGGCACTTATTAGCATATTTTTTGTGGCTAAATACATTACAGAAACCCGAGGTAAAACACTTGAGTCTATGTAATCGACTTTAATATTTAATCATTCTAGCGTGCTAAATAGCCTAAAAACTTAACACAATAGGTATCATTCAAAATTTAATTAACCTGAGCTGCACATAAGAAATGGAACTAAATGCCCTTGCGGTGATCAGATCTTTCGACCAAGAAGGTATTGTGATCCCCTTCCCTATTACAGCTATTAACACAGTGCAAGAAGCGGCTAATTTTAATAGCGAAAAAAAATAAGCGCGAGATAAGCTCGCGCTTAAATTGCTTTAAAATTTATAGGTTACTTGGCCTACTATTTCACGTGGGCTGCCTGGGAAGTGGCCGTTACGCTCACTAAAGCCACTTACAGCGTATTCTTTATCAAAAATATTATTAAGATTTACGCTTAATAACACATCGTCAAAGCGAGTAGTCCAGCTCATATCAAATACGGTAAAGGGTTTTACTTTTTGGCCATCTTGGCTTATTTGCTCGCTTACGTAATTAGCACCAAATGCTATAGACGAGTCGATACTATCAAGCGCAAAGCGCGACCATAAACCAGCTTGGTGACGCGGCGCATTAGCAAAGCGAGTACCGTCACCGTAGGTGCTTGAAATGGTATCGCCCGTTACACCTTCAACAACTAGTGTATCGTTGTAGGCGTAGTTTGCGGTGAGTGTCCAGTACTCGGTTAAATCGCCCACCAGCGTTGTTTCAAACCCACGGCTTTCTACTTCACCAATATTTAAAAGCGCTGCAATGCCATCGCCCGCCCCCGTGTCGTCTGGGTTACTCATTACTACGTTTTCTTTATTAATTTGGTAAATAGCAAAAGTGCTCATAATTTTGCCATTAAGCCATTGGTTTTTCATACCAATTTCGGTTTGTTTACCGGTCTCTGGGGTTAAGTCACCCTCGCCTTCTACATCTTCTTGGTCGCCCGACGATGCGGGGTTAAAGCTTTCTGAGTAATTTATGTATACCGATGTATTTTCAACGGGTTGGTATGTAACAGCCACTCGCGGCGTTACATCGTTATCAGAGTAACTGTAACCAGTTTCTTTATTTAGCTCTTTAAAGTAATCGTAACGCAGGCCGGCAATCACGGTCCACTGATCGTTAATGCTTACAACATCTTGTACGTATACGCCAAAACGGTCGGTTTCAACACCATCGCGGTTCATGTCGGTAAGGTTATAAGTACTTGGGTCGGTTTCGCCGTAATTTAAGTCAAATATGTTTAAATTAGCCACGCCGTCTGCTTCATAGCGGGCGCGTAAGTAATCGTACTCGGTATCAACTATGTGGTAGTCGCCGCCAAATAATACTTGGTGTGTTAATTGGTCTTGCTCAAAGCTGTAAACAAAGTCGGTGGTTAAGCTTGTTTCTTCGTTGGCGCGGTATTGCTTACGGTATTCGCGTTTAATGGTTTCGTCATCAATGTTTGCTTCACCATCGCCGTTTACATCTACCCAGCTTTGCGACTCATGGTAGGCTTGGTCGCGTTCGTTATCCATGTAACGCAGTGTGCTACTTACAGAAAAATCAGCATTAAAGTAATGCTTTAGCTCAGCTTGCAGCACTAACGCTTCCATGTCTTGGTAATCAAATGCTTCATTTGCGTTGTAACTAGGGTCAACCAAAAAGTTGCCGTTGTCATCTACCGGTACACCACGTAAACGGTTACCGCCTAAGTCTTGTTTGATGTAATCAACAGTGGTGGTGAGCGTGGTTGAATCGGTTAAATCAAATAATAAACCACCGGTAAACTCACTGTTTTTTGAATCTGCATTATTACGAAAGCTGTCTTGCTCTTCGTAATAACCACCTACTCTGTATGCCATGGTGTCGGTTAAACCGCCGGTCATATCGAGTGATGCGCCGTGTGTGTTGTAATTGCCAAGCGTTAGTTTTAGCTCTTTACTATGCGTATAACTTGGCTTTTTAGTTACGTAGTTGATCATACCGCCAGGCTCACCGCCACCATATAACGCAGAGGCTGGGCCTTTTAATACTTCTACACGCGCTACATTAAATAATTGCGGTACACCAAAGCCCGAGTACGGGTCACCACGTACGCCATCGTAAAATACATTGGCATCATCTCTAAAACCACGAAAAGTAACACCCGAATAACTGTACTCGCTTACCCCAGCTATTGAGCGGTATAAATCGGTGATATCGCGCGCGGCTTGGTCAATAATAAGTTGCTCGGTTAATACCTGCGCAGATTGCGGTAATTTAATAAGATCTAAATCCGTTTTAGTCCCAATTTTACTTTCGGTTTCAAGGTAGAACTGCTGAGCGCGCCCTGTTACTTCTATTGTTTCAATTTCGTTATTTTGCTCGGCAAATGCCACATTAGAAAAAGCAGAAAAAGACGCAGCAATACTCAGCGCCAAGTATTTTTGGTTAAACATATTGATCCTGGAAAGAGGTGTATAAAACGCCGCGAATGATAACGACTATCATTACCATGTGCAATGCAAATAATTTCATATTCATCCTTATTTTTCGAATTAATCGCAACTAAAGTAGGTACTTAAAAATGTGTGTGCTGATGTTTTACACAAACCCCCTTTGCGCAGTGTTGAACCAAATAAAGAACTCAGATAGTGTGTATTTTTCATACGCTTTATAAGCCGTTTTTATGAGGAGCAAACTATGTTAAACCGACTAGTTTTAGGTATTATTTTACTATTACCCACATGCGTGGTGAGTGCCAATGACAGCTTAGTGCATTTTCAAAGTAATTATTCTGTAAAGGAAACGGCTAACCGTTTTGAAAAAATAGCCAATAGCAAAGGGATAACCATTTTTGCACGGGTAGACCATCAAAAAAATGCTCAAAATGTTGATATGGAATTGGCGCCAAGTGAAGTGATTATTTTTGGTAACCCAAAGGTAGGTACACCGCTGATGCAGTGCCAGCAAAGTGTGGCGATAGATTTACCGCAAAAAGTTCATATATCTCAAGATAATAATGGCCAAGTTTGGCTTGCCTATAATAGCCCCACTTATTTGCAAGAACGTCATAATATAAAAGGCTGCGAAGAAACACTTAACAAAATAGCTGTGGTACTTAATAAGCTTTCTATGGCAACGGTGGCCAAATAATTAAAGTGATACCAATGAACAATAATACTTAATTAAGCGAATAAGTATTAATATTAAATAACTTAAAATACACGTAATAAAAAACCCGCTGATAAGTTAGCGGGTTTTATAAAATTTATAACACTCAGCGCCTGAATTAAGACTCAATAGCCAAAAGCTCTACTTCAAAAATCAGCAGTGATGCAGGTGGAATACTGCCCACTCGCTTTTCACCGTAGGCTAACTGATGCGGTACATAAAATATGTATTTATCGCCTGGGCTCATAAGTTGTAAGCCTTCGGTCCAGCCTTTAATAACCTGATTTAAACCAAAGCTTATTGGCGTTTTACGCTCTACTGAGCTGTCAAATACGGTGCCATCTATTAACGTGCCATGGTAATGCACGTTTACTTTACTAGTAGGGTTAGGTGTATTTTCGCTTTCACCTTTGTGCAGCACTTTGTACTGTAGGCCTGAAGCGGTTTCTATTACGCCCTCTAATTTTGCGTTAGCGACAAGGTAGTCGGCTTCAATTTGCGCGTTAATGCCAGCTTGTTGCTTTGCTTTTTTACTATTTTGAAAAATTAAAAAACAAAATATAGCGATGATCACCGCTAAAATTATATTGATCATTTAGTGTTTGTCCTCATCTTCATCGGCTTCTTTATCTTCTTCGCTATCGCCATTAACTATGTCGGCTATGTCTTTTAAGCGTGCTAAAGCAATACCATTAACAGAACCCTCTGGGTATTGCCCGTCAATAATATCGCCTGCCTCAATATCCATTAATAAGTTAAGTGCTTGGTCTACCGTTTCTACTGCGTAAATATTAAATTTACCACGCTCAACCGCTTCAAGTATTTCATCATCAAGTACTAAGTTAACTTGGTTTGATTTAGGAATAATAACGCCCTGTTCGCCTGTTAAGCCGCGCATTTTACACAGCTTAAAAAAGCCTTCTATTTTTTCGTTTACACCTCCAATGGCTTGCACATCACCATGTTGGTTAATGGAGCCTGTAAGAGCAATAGACTGGCTAATAGGCAAACTGGTAATAGCCGAAATAAGCGCACATAACTCAGCCAATGAAGCGCTATCGCCATCTATATAACCGTAACTTTGCTCTATAGCTATATTAGCGCTTAACGTTAAGCTAAAGTGCTGGGCGTATTTGTTACCTAAATAACCGGTAAGTAGCATTACACCTTTTGAGTGAATTGCTTTACCTAGCTCGGCTTCGCGTTCTACATCTATTACACCATCGGCGCCAGCGTATACGGTGGCGGTAATACGCGCGGGTGTACCAAACGACGTATCGCCAATGTGCAGCACTGTTAAGCCGTTAACTTTACCAATGGCTTGGCCTTGTGTGGCAATAAGCGTGTGGCCTTCTTTTATATCGCTTAGCATGTTTTCGCTTATTTGGCCGGTGCGGTACTGCTTACCTTCAATGGCTTCATCAATATGATGCGCATCAATCAGTGTTTGCTTATCTTGCTTGGCGTAAAAGCTGGCCTCAGCCACCAATTCAAGTACATCGGCAAAACGCGCCGATAATTTATTATGGTGCTCTGCTTGGCGGTAGCTAAATTTAAGTAACCGCACCATGGCGGCCTCTGTGGTTGTGCACTTTAACGTTTGCTGGCAGTACTCACTCACTTTAGTAATAAATTGGTACTGAAGTTTATCGCTACTAGGTAAATAGTAATCAAAGTCGGCAAGTACTCTAAACAGCTCTGCAAATTCTTCATCGTACTCACCTATGGTGTAATACAAATCGCGCGAGCCTAATAAAATAATTTTTACATCAAGAGGAATTAATTGCGGGCGCAGCGTAAAACTGCTGCCTACGGAACTGTCTTGATATGGTAGGTCGTTTTTAATTTGGTGAGTTTTAAGCGAAAGCTTTAATCCATCCCACACTTGCGGGTTGGCCATCACTTTTTCGGCATCCATAATTAAGTAGCCGCCATTTGCACGGTGCAATGCACCAGGCTGTATAGAGCGGTAACTAGTTATAAGCGAGCCTTGCGATGTTGAATACTCAATTTTGCCAAATATATTGCCAAAGGTTGGGTTTGGCTCATACACCACAGGTGCGGCATCGTCTTCTTTAAATTCAACTAAAATGTTAGGCGCAAAAAAGTCGGTAAGCATGCCTTTACGATCAAAGTCTTCTTTGCTTTCTTCGCTTTCATCTTCGTCGTCTAGCCATTCAAGTACTGCGTCAATTATTTCTACGCGAATGTCTTTTAAGTAGCGCAGAACACCAATATGTGCAGCGTATTTATGCTCTAAATCTTTTAATAGCGGCTTAGTTGCTTGCTCGGCTGTGGCTTTTTTAAGGTTACGCTGTTTTTCTTTTGATTCGCGTTTCCAGCGTGGCAGCTCAATTAGCGCTTCAATTAAGGCATCTTCTAGTTTTTCTATTTTTTCAAAAAACTCATCGCGGAGCGCTTCATCTAGAGCGGCAAATTCGTTATCGCTTAACTGCCTACCATCAACTAAAGGTGCAAAACCTACGGCGTTTTTCTCTTCTATTAGCGCTACGCTTTGCTCAAGCGCCATTTCTTCTACTGCGGTGATAGCGCTGTCGTAAGCATCGTTAAACTCGCTCTCGATTGACTTTTTTTTGCGTTGATAAGCTGGGTTATCAAAAGCTGCCGGAAAGGTGTCGAGTACTTCATCTAAAAATGAGTCTATGTCGTCACTTAATTGCTTACTTTGCCCCGCTTGCATAAATAGCGCAATCGGCTCGCGGTGGTCGTCGTAGTTATTAACATACAACCACTCGTTAGGTGTGGGGCGATCTTTTGCGTGTTGTTTAAGTTTGTCTTTTACGAGTGTAAATCGGCCATGGGCGGCCTCACCCATTACATACACATTATAACCGGGTAAATCCATTCCTAATGAAAAGTCGAGGGCACTTTGGGCACGTTGTTGCCCTATAAAGGTAAGTTGCTCTGGGTATGGATTGCTCATACACGTGCTAACGTGATTAGTAGAAATGCTCGGAGCGAGCTGTGAAACAGATAATGGCAGCAGTTTTTTCGTCATTCTAACTTCTTTTTGTACCAACATACTCGCTGGCTTTGGGCGTATTAAGTGGCCTACAAGCCACTTAATACATATATTTAGGGTTGTAATGCCTTACGGCTAAAATAAATACCATCACATTCAATGCACGGTGTAATTTGTGTAGCGTGATAAATATCAAAACTATGGGTGCAATTCTTACATACTAATGTGCCCATGGCTATCCATTCGCCAGCGTGGTACACCCCATTGTGCTTAAAATCTTGGCTAAGAGACTGCCATTCAAGCTGGGTTTTGTCTTCTATGTGCGAAAGTTCATACCATAGCGACTCTTTAAGCTCTTGCCATGCAAGCGAATTATAGTGCGATTCGTTTTCTTGAACGTGTTCTATGTCACGCTGCAAATAACTTTTATAGAGTCCGTATTTTTCTTTTCCTAGGTTTTTAAGTGCTTGCTCAGATTCAACAAATCGGGTCATTGCATCTTTTACTTCGTGATCTTTTACATCTTTTAACCACGTGGTGAGCTCGTTAAGCCATGTTTTATAATCTGCCATTTTATACTCCATCAAAATCAAGGGCGTGTTGGCCTTTAACATAGATAAGTATAGGTTAACCTGCACTGAAAGTGTGATTTTAACAAAACCGTGCTTATACGCTGTGATTAGGCTTTTATTTGGGGTATCCTATCGGCAATTTTTTATTAGTTTGCAAGAAGTCTGGAATCATAGATGCAAGAGCAATATAACCCGCAAGACATAGAGTCAAAAGTCCAAAGTTACTGGGAAGAAAACCAGGTATTTAAAGTCACCGAAGATGAGAGCAAAGAAAAGTATTACTGTCTTTCTATGTTCCCGTACCCAAGTGGCCGACTGCATATGGGTCATGTGCGTAATTACACCATTGGTGATGTTGTTTCTCGTTTCCAGCGCCTGCAAGGCAAAAACGTAATGCAACCAATGGGTTGGGATGCGTTTGGTTTACCTGCAGAAAACGCCGCTATCAAAAACAAAACAGCGCCAGCTAAGTGGACATACGAAAACATTAATTACATGCGTAACCAACTTAAGCAACTAGGCTTTGGTTACGACTGGGATCGTGAAATTGCAACCTGTCACCCAGAGTATTACAAGTGGGAACAATGGTTTTTCACTAAGCTTTACGAAAAAGGCCTAGTGTATAAAAAAATGTCGACGGTTAACTGGGATCCGGTTGATCAAACTGTACTTGCTAACGAACAAGTAATAGATGGCCGTGGTTGGCGCTCTGGTGCAGTGGTTGAGCAAAAAGAAATTCCACAGTGGTTTATTAAAATTACCGACTACGCACAAGAGCTTTTAGACGATTTAGACAAGCTAGAAGACTGGCCTGAGCAAGTTAAAACCATGCAGCGCAACTGGATTGGTCGCTCTGAAGGGTTAGACATTGAGTTTACACGTACCGACAACAACGAAAAGTTTAGCGTATACACTACGCGCCCAGATACCTTTATGGGTGTAACTTACCTAGCCGTTGCCGGTGGCCACCCTATTGCACAAGAAGCCGCTAAAAACAGCGATGCAATTGCAATGTTTGTTGAAGAATGCAAAAACACCAAAGTTGCCGAAGCAGACATGGCCACAATGGAGAAAAAAGGCATTGCAACCGGCTTTTACGCGACTCACCCATTAACGGGCGAGCAAGTACCAATTTGGGTTGCTAACTTTGTATTAATGCATTACGGCTCAGGCGCGGTTATGGCAGTACCTGCACACGACCAACGCGACTATGAATTTGCCACAGCATACGGCCTAGACATAAAACAAGTAATTGCACCGGTTGAAGGCTCAGAGCTTGAAGTAAATTTAAAAGAAGAAGCATTCACTGAAAAAGGCGTGTTAGTTAATTCTGGCGAATTTGATGGCCTTGATTTTGAAGGTGCATTTAACGCGATTGCCAGTGTGCTGGAAGTACTAGGTGTTGGCAAGCGTAAAGTTAACTTCCGCTTACGCGACTGGGGTGTTAGCCGCCAGCGTTACTGGGGCTCACCAATCCCAATGCTGAGCGATGAAGACGGCAACGAATTAGCCGCCACCGAAGAAATGCTGCCAGTACGTTTACCAGAAGATGTAGTAATGAATGGCGTTACTTCGCCAATTAAAGCAGACCCAGAATGGGCAAAAGCAACGGTAAATGGCGTACCTGCAACACACGAAACAGATACCTTTGATACCTTTATGGAGTCGTCTTGGTACTATGCACGTTACTGTAGCCCACGTCATGACGAAGGCATGCTAGACCCAGCAGCAGCTAACTACTGGCTACCAGTAAACCAATACATAGGTGGTATTGAGCACGCTATTTTACATTTATTGTACTCACGTTTTTTCCATAAGTTATTACGTGACTTTGGTTTAGTAAATTCAGACGAGCCATTCGATCGCTTACTTTGTCAGGGCATGGTACTTGCCGAAACGTTCTACCGTAAAGATGAAAAAGGCGGTGACGTATGGATTTCGCCAAGCGATGTAAATACCGAAACTGACGAAAAAGGCCGCGTAACGAAAGCATGGCACAAAGAAGATGGTGAACCTGTGTTCTCATCGGGCATGAGCAAAATGTCTAAGTCTAAAAACAACGGTATAGACCCACAAGAAGTAATTGCTCAATACGGTGCAGATACTGTGCGTTTATTTATGATGTTTACCGCACCACCAGAGCAAACGCTTGAATGGTCAGACTCAGGCGTAGAAGGCGCGCACCGCTTCTTAAAACGTATTTGGAAATACGCAGTAGATGTGAAAACAGTTGGCTACCAAGCTCTTGATAAATCAGCGCTTAGTAACCCACAAAAAGTACTGCGTCGTGAGCTACATAAAGCCATTGCAAAAGTGAGCGATGATATTGAGCGTCGTCAAACGTTTAACACTGCAATTGCTGCCATTATGGAGCTCTCAAATAAGTTATTAAAAGCGCCGTTAAACGATACGCAAGATGTTGCCATTGCTAACGAAGCTTTAGAAGCCCTACTTATTATGCTTGCGCCAATTACACCGCATTTATCACACCAGTTATGGCAAGATCTTGGTAAAGAGGGCGACATTTTAGATGCAGCATGGCCTAAAGTTGATGAGTCTGCCCTTGTTGAAGATGAAAAATTAATCATCGTACAAGTAAATGGCAAACTACGCGCTAAGCTAACTGTAGCCGCCGATGCCACACAAGAGCAGGTAGAGGCACTTGCGTTTGCTGAGTCTAACGTAACTAAATTTACTGATGGTGCAACCATTCGTAAAATTATTTACGTACCGGGTAAACTACTTAATGTGGTAGCTAACTAAATGGTTAGCTTTAACACCCTTAAAAACACATTAGCCTTAGTGCTAATGTGTTTTGTGTTATCTAGCTGTGGCTTTCATTTAAAGAAAGCCTCTAGCCTGCCTGATAACCTTAAAACGCTTACACTTAAAGGTGATGATGAAAAATCATCGTTATTTTTAAACCTTGAAAAAGAGCTTAAAGCCAGTAACGTAGAACTGACGCCTTCGGCTAAAAATGTTGCCCAGCTGTACTTACGCAAAGAAAGCATTGAGCGCCAAACCTTATCGTTGTTTCAAAATGGTCAGGTGGCTGAATACGAGCTTGCCTACGGGGTTAGCTATGTTGTTAAACGCCCGGGCGAGAAAGCCATTGAAAAACGCTTTGAGCTTTATCGTAACTACCAAGACGACCCCGATCATGCGCTTGCAAAAGCAAAAGAGCTTGAGCTGCTTATTAGCGAAATTCGTCAGCAAGCCAGTCGTCGTATTGTTAGAGAGCTGTCGCAACTATAATGCGCTGTTATGCTAATCAGTTACCGAGTGAATTAAATAAAGGTTTAAAACCTTTTTATTTAGTGTTTGGTGAAGAACCGTTTCAAGAAGCGCAATGTGTGCAGCAAATACGCAACACGGCAAAAGCCCAAGGCTTTGATGAGGTAATAAAATTTACCCTAATGCAAGGGTTTGATTGGCAAGAAATTATAGCTCAATATCAAAGCATGTCTTTGTTTAGTGCGCGCACTATTATTGAGCTTGATTTAAACCAACAAAAACCTGGCACCCCAGGTAGTAATGCCTTTAAAAAAATAGTCGATTTAATCAATCCCGACACCATTTTAATTGTAAAAGGGGCTAAAGCCAGCCAAGACGTACAACGTGGCGCTTGGTTTAAAGCGCTCGATAAACACGGTGTATTTGTACCGTGCTACCCGCTTGCAGGAAACCATTTAAAACGCTGGTTAGATGACCAAGTAGCGCGCCTTTCTCTGAATATGCAAAACGAAGCAAAACTGAGCTTAATTAACGCCACCGAAGGCAATTTGTTAGCGTGCTTTCAGGAGCTCGAAAAGCTCTCGCTACTGCATGGTAATGCCTTAATAACCCAGCAACTAGTGATGCAAGGGCTATTAAATCAAGCCAAGTTTGATATTTTTGACTTAAGCGATGCCCTATTAAATGGTCACGCCAAGCAAGCAATTAAAGTACTTAATAAACTGGCCAGCGACAACACCGAAGTGGTGAGTATTTTGTGGGCTATAAATAAAGAGCTCACCAGTTTGCTTACTATTCAGCAAGGGCTTTTAAGTGGCGAGCCTATCGCACAGTTATTTAAAAAAAATGGTATTTGGAAAAACCAGCAAGGCCCAGTGCAAAATGCGATTAACCGCTTAAATATTAATACCCTTGAGCAAATAAGCAGTGAGCTTGCACTGTTTGATTCAAGCTACAAACAAGGTAACTTAATTGCGCCTTACCAAGCGCTTGCCCATATTTGTATTAAGTTTTGCCAGCCGCTTGATATTCCAATGCCTTGCCACGCACTTAACTAAAGATTTTTAACATGATTGCAATTTTTGGCGGCACCTTCGACCCTGTGCATTTAGGCCACCTCAATATGGCCTCGCAGTGTGTAAATACATTTAACTTATCTACGTTATATTTTATGCCCTGTGCTCTACCCGCGCACAAAGCTGCGCCGGGTATAACTACAGCGCACCGTATTAACATGCTCAATGCCGCTATAGCCCCTTACCCTCATTTTGCACTTGATTTAAGAGAGCTTAATCGTAGTGGGCCCTCGTATTCATTGTTGAGTTTACAAGAACTAAGAGCAGAGCACCCAGATACGCCCATTCTTTTTTTAATGGGCATGGACTCGTTTAATAACCTCGACAAATGGTACGAATGGCAGGCCATTACACAGCTTTGCCATATTGTTGTATACCAACGCCCGGGGCAAACGTGTAACCCAAATAAAGCGCTTAAAAGCTATATCAGCAATGCCCACACTGAAGCGCCACAGCAACTTGCCACACACAACTTTGGTAAGCTTTATTTTTTACCGGGTGAAACCCTTGATGCCGCCTCAAGCACTATTCGAGAGCAATTAAAAAAATCCAATAAAAATAATGAACTATTACCCGAACCTGTCAGTCACTACATTAAGCAACACCAGCTTTATCAAAGTGATGATTAAAACCCCCTAGCATGTTAAAATGCACGCTATTAAATTTAAAATTGAGACAATACCTTGGATTCGAAACAACTACTTGCCTTTGCACTAGACAAAATTGACGATATGAAAGCACGCGACGTGGTACAACTTGACGTACGTGACAGCTCAGACATTACCGATTACATGGTTGTGTGTTCGGGTACTTCTAAGCGTCATGTGCAATCAATTGCTGATAACGTAGCAAAAGAAGCTCGCCACGCTGGCGAAGAACCTTTAGGTTACGAAGGTCAAGACGAAGGCGAATGGGTACTGGTAGATTTAGGTGATGTAGTTGTACACGTGATGCAAGATCACGCACGTAGCTATTACGATCTAGAAAAACTGTGGGGCTAAGCGCCACTCTTTTTTAATTGAGCTTGGAAGTATTACGTGAAAATACAAATGATTGCCGTTGGCACAAAAATGCCAGCGTGGGTGGAAACCGGATTTGCAGAGTACCAACGCCGTTTTCCTAAAGATATGGCGCTTGAGTTAATAGAAATTCCGGCCGGTAAACGCGGTAAAAATGCCGATATTAAACGCATTTTACATACCGAAGGTGAAAAAACCTTAGCCGCTATTCCAAAAGGTAATCGTATTGTTACTCTAGAAGTAACAGGTAAACCACTTGATACTCACCAGCTTGCTAAAAATATGGAAAAATGGCAGCTCGATGGCCGCGACGTTAGTTTGCTTATTGGTGGCCCTGAAGGGTTAGCCCCTGAGTGCATTGCCGCCTCTGAGCAAAAATGGTCGTTATCTAACCTAACGTTGCCGCACCCTTTAGTGCGTATTATTGTTGCCGAAAGCCTATACCGAGGCTGGAGCTTAAATAACAACCATCCTTATCATCGCGAGTAACGCCTTGTTATGATTAAGCAAAGACCCACAATACGCGACCATTCCGCTGAGGCAAACCTATTTGCACGGCGCGCATTTGTGGGTTTTATTTTTGTTTTAGGCTTAGTGGCAATTTTGCTCTCTAACCTCTATACCATTCAGGTAAAAGAACACACCGACTATCAAACCCGCTCTAACGATAACCGTATTAAAGTCATTCCTATTGCGCCGAACCGTGGCCTTATATACGACCGCAACGGTGTACTGCTTGCTGAAAACAAACCCGTTTATAACCTTGAGGTTATTCCTGAAGACGTCGACGATTTAGCTGAGTCACTCGAGCAAGTTAGCAAAATAATTACGATTACCGAGCAGCAAAAAAAAGACTTTATCGATGATATAAAGCATACACGCCGCTTTAAGTCGCAAGTACTAAAAGCCCGCTTAGATGAAACTGAAGTGGCCAAGTTTGCGGTTAACCAGCATAAATTTCCAGGTTTTAGTATTGAAGCCCGCCTTGCTCGCTTTTACCCGTATGGCGATACACTCACCCATGCACTAGGCTACGTGGCAAAATTAAACCGCAAAGAACTTAATAAACTAGAACAAGAAGACCAAGCCACAAATTACCGTGCTACACATGATATTGGAAAGCTTGGTATAGAAAAGTATTATGAGCAGCTTTTGCATGGCCAAGTAGGCTCTCAACGCGTTGAAGTAAATAACCGCGGCCGTGTTATTCGTACATTAAGTATGACCCCCCCGCAGCCTGGCAGCGATTTAGTACTTACCTTAGATATCGGTTTACAACAAATAGCCCAACATGCGCTTAAAGATATGCGCGGCGCGGTTGTAGTAATGGATGCCAAAGATGGCGGCGTATTGGCACTTTATTCAAACCCAAGTTACGACCCTAATTTATTTGTGCACGGTATTAGCAGTAAAGATTATAAAGCACTGCTAAACCCCGACCGCCCCCTTATTAACCGTGCCACTCAAGGGCGCTATGCACCGGCTTCCACAGTAAAACCCCATATGGCCATACTGGCACTTGAAGAAAACATTGTCAGTGAAAGTACTTCAGTGTGGGACCCTGGTTTTTTTCAAATACCCAATGTTGAACATAAATGGCGCGATTGGAAACGCTGGGGCCATGGCCACGTAGATGTTTACAAAGCGATTGAAGAGTCGTGCGACACTTACTTTTACGATGCAGCATACCGCTTAGGCATTACAAAAATTAGTAATTTTATGGCCCGCTTTGGCTTTGGTGACTTATCCGGAATAGACATACACGAAGAAACCACGGCCATATTGCCCTCAAAAGAGTGGAAAGAAGGCCGCTTTAAAGAGTCGTGGTGGCGTGGCGACACGATTTCCGTAGGGATTGGGCAAGGCTACTGGACAGCCACCCCCATTCAAATAGCTAACGCGACTAATATATTGGTTAATAAAGGCATAAACCACCCGCCGCATTTAGCGCAAGTGGCTAAAAAAGAAGACCAAGTGACGCAAATTAATAACGAAGAAAAGCCGCCAGTGGTACTTAATAACCCAGATAACTGGCGTATTGCGCTCGATGCGATGCACAATACCGTGAAAAAAGTAACAGGGACTGCGCACCGTGCATTTAAAGGCGCTAATTATGATCCGGCGGGTAAAACAGGTACCGCGCAAGTAGTGAGTATTGCCCAAGGTGAGCGTTACGATGCCAAGTCATTAAAAGAACGCCAACGCGATAACGCGATTTATATTGGTTTTGCTCCGTATGACGACCCTAAAATTGTGGTTTCGATTGTAGTTGAAAACACCGGTGGCGGCAGCTCGGTGGGTGCCCCAATTGCACGTGAGCTAATGGATTATTATTTTGCAGCTAACCCAATAGAACTTGCTAGGAATACCGCGCAATGACCGTACTTCATAACAAGCGCTCTATATGGATGCGCATGCATCTAGACTTACCGTTACTGATTGCTTTATTACTCATGATGGCTGGCAGTATTACTATCGTATATAGCGCAAGCGGCCAAGATTCAGCCATGATGATCCGCCATATTACCCGTATGGGTGGCGCTATTATAGGCATGATAGTGCTTGCTCAGTTCTCTCCCGCGACACTTAAACGCTTAGTGATCCCCCTTTATTGTGTTGGGTTACTCATGTTGGTCGGCGTATTGCTATTTGGCGTGAGCTCAAAAGGTGCTCAGCGTTGGTTAAATTTAGGCATTACTCGTTTTCAGCCCTCAGAGCTCATGAAACTGGCTGTCCCTATGATGGTGGCTTGGTATATTGGCCGAAATCAACTCCCCCCTCGCCCGTTACACCTAATTATTGGCTTTGTCATAGTGATGATGCCTACCTTATTAATCAAAGAACAGCCCGACTTAGGCACCTCAATTTTAATTGCCAGCTCAGGAATATTTGTGTTGTTTTTATCCGGTTTAAGCTGGCGTTTAATTGGCTTTTTAAGCTCGGTTGTCGCACTGGCTGCATGGCCATTTTGGCACTACGGTATGCACGACTACCAAAAGCAGCGGGTATTAACGTTTTTAGATCCAGAGAGCGATCCGCTTGGCTCGGGGTATCATATTATTCAATCTAAAATAGCTATCGGCTCTGGCGGCATAGAAGGTAAAGGTTGGCTTCAAGGCACGCAATCACAACTCGAATTTTTACCAGAGCGCCATACCGACTTTATTTTTTCGGTATTAAGTGAAGAGTTTGGCTTATTTGGTGTGTGTGTTTTATTGAGCCTGTACTTATTTATTATTGGTCGAGGTTTATACATTGCGGTAAACGCGCAAGATGCGTTTGGCAAATTATTGGCCGGCGCCCTAACCCTCACCTTTTTTGTATATATTTTTGTAAATATAGGCATGGTATCGGGGTTGTTGCCTGTTGTAGGTGTACCTTTACCCCTTATTAGTTATGGCGGCACCTCTATGGTGACGTTAATGGCCGGATTTGGCATTATTATGTCAATTGCGACAGATAAAAGGATGCTTTTAAAATAATGAATAAGCCTACCCAGCTGTTATTTATTTCAGCCTTAATATTTATATTAAGCGCATGTAGTAGCGGCTCTAATAGTCGTTATCATATGGAGCACGATGCCGCACCACTTCGCGCGCCAACCGCACTTGAAATGCAAGATGCCGTTGTGGTGGATGTTAAAAAAAGTGCCAGTGCAAGTCGCCCCTACGAGGTATTAGGCAAGCGTTATACGCCAATGCTTGATGAAAAAGGGTATACAGAAGAAGGGATCGCTTCGTGGTACGGCCGTAAGTTTCATGGTTACCACACCTCAAACGGTGAAATTTACGATATGTTTGCCATGAGCGCTGCGCATAAAACCTTACCCCTGCCAAGCTTTGTACGCGTTACTAATATTGCCAACAATAAATCGGTGATTGTACGTGTAAACGACCGTGGCCCGTTTCATGATGACAGAATAATAGATCTTTCGTACGCTGCTGCTTATAAATTAGGCTATCACACTCACGGTACAGCCAAGGTTAAGCTAGAGGCGATTACGCTCGACAGCATTCCTGCACGTAAAACATATATACAGGTAGCTGCGGGTAGTACGCTTAGCAATATAGAAGCATTAGCTTCTACATTACGCCTGCAATATCAAGTGCCTACTAATATAGTAAAAGCAGACAACATATATCGTTTGCATTTGGGCCCGATTAAAGATGCCCAGCATGCACAAGACGTATTAAAAAAATTAAAACAAAACCAATTTCAAAACGCGTTCTTGCTTTACACTCAGTAAGACTAATAACTAAACCATCCCAAGGTGCAAATTAAGCGTTGCGCAGGGGCTTAAATCTAGGTGTTACTTTTTAAATGGTTGGCCCTTTTAAAAAAACATTACAGAGAGTAGGTGCTAGTAAAACGTGCTTAGTGTTGGTTTAAAAACGTTTAAGACTAGGTTATTGATTTAAACAATGGAGTGACTATTATTGACAATCAATGCCTTGCCTAAGTAATTTTTAATACCAACGATGCTCGCATCTTGGGCTAGTTTGGGTATAAGATGGACATAACGCGAATTTTTAACTTTAACCATTAATGAGTATGATGAAATCAATTAAACATAAAATCCTCAAAGGTGTATGCGGCTTAGTTTGCACAGCCGCCGTATTTTCAGCCAGCGCCCAAATTATTCCGGCACCACCTCAAATTAATGCAAAAGGTTATTTTTTAGTAGACTTTACAACCGGTAAAGTTATTGCTGAAGGCGAAGCTGATACAAAGCTAGCCCCAGCAAGCTTAACTAAAATGATGACCAGTTATGTAATTGGTACTGAAATTAACGCCGGTAACATTGCGCCAACCGATATGGTTACAGTGAGCGAAAAAGCCTGGGCTAAAAACTTTCCTGAATCGTCAAAAATGTTTATTGAAGTCGGCAAGCAAATAAGTGTTGATGAGCTTAACCACGGTATTATTATTCAATCAGGTAATGATGCGTGTGTAGCCATGGCCGAGCACATTGCAGGAAGCGAAAGCGCATTTGCTGATTTAATGAATGCCCATGCTGCTAAATTAGGCATGAGCAACAGCCACTTTATTAATAGCCACGGCCTAGATACAGATGAGCATTACACTACCCCACGTGATATGGCAACGCTCGGCGCTGCACTTATACGTGATGTACCTGATGAATACGCACTTTATAAGCAAAAATCGTTTACGTATAACGGCATTAAGCAATATAACCGCAACTCTTTGTTATGGGATGAAAGCCTAGATGTTGATGGCATTAAAACGGGTCATACATCCGAAGCTGGATACAGCTTAGTAACGTCTGCGACTAAAAACGACATGCGCTTAATTGCGGTAGTTATGGGCACATCAAGCGAACGCGCACGTAAAGTAGAAAGCAAAAAGTTACTTAACTACGGATTTCGCTTTTTTGAAACAATTACACCTTACAAAGCCGGCGACAGCTTTGCAGAACAACGTATTTGGATGGGTAATAAAGAAAATGTATCGTTAGGTATTTTAGAAGATACACCAATTACTATCCCACGTGGTCAACATAAAAACCTTAAAGCTAACTTTGAGCTAGATAATACGCTTGAAGCACCACTAGCTAAAGGCACTAAAGTAGGTACCTTATTCTTACAACTAGAGGGTGAAGACATTGCACAATACCCACTGGTTACACTTGAAGAAGTGGAAGAAGGCAGCTTCTTTAGCAAAATTTACGACTACTTACGTTTACAAATTATGTAAACGTAAAAATAACCCGACAATCGTTGGGTTGTTAAACAAAGCGCCTCTGTTATGAGGCGTTTTTTTTTGCTTGAAAAATGCTAGAATGCGCCCCATATATGCAACACTGCTAATTGCCTATCTGTATTAAGCTTCGTGCTTTGCATAGAGTCCACACTTTTGTATGAGGAGTCACCGTCGTGGTTCAACCTGTTAAAAATACTAAATTTGATGAGTACCTTGAGTACCCATGTCCGTTCACGTTTAAAGTTATGGGTTTAGCAAACGTAAACTTAACGGAGCAAATTTTAGCAAAATTACAACCTATTGCCCCTGGTGACTACGCACCAAAAGTAAAGCCAAGCAGTAAAGGCAATTATGAATCTGTTACCTTAGTGGCTACGGTTACCAGCGGTAAGCATATAGAAGAAATTTACAACGTGATCAGCAGCATTGATGACGTACGCCACATGCTTTAAGCCATAGTTGAGACTTATCGTGAACGAAAATACGTTAATCGTACGCCAACTAGGCCGCCAGCGTTACATGCCAATTTGGCAAAAAATGCAAGCCTATACCGACACCCGTGATGACAGCTCGCCAGATGAAATTTGGCTTGTAGAGCACGAGAGTGTATTTACACAAGGCCAAGCAGGTAAAGATGAGCATTTACTTGCCCCCGGTGATATAGAAGTCATTAAGGTAGACCGTGGCGGGCAAGTTACTTACCACGGCCCTGGCCAACAAATGATGTACGTATTATTTAATTTGCGCCGCTTAAAAATTGGCGTGCGTGAGCTTGTTACGTGGCTTGAAGAGTGCATTATTGATACCCTTAGCGAGTATAATATTAAAGCCTATGCAAAAGCCGATGCACCCGGTGTGTACGTAAACGACAGTAAAATTGCATCGTTAGGATTACGTGTTCGTCGTGGTTGCTCGTTTCATGGATTAGCATTAAATGTTAACATGGACTTAAGCCCGTTTTTACGCATCAACCCATGCGGTTATGCCGGCATGAACATGGTGCAAACGAAAGAATTAAACGGTCCTCAAAACTTAGCACAAGCAGGTGAAGGGCTAGTAAAACACATGATAAAGAAGCTTAATGCAACACAGGTTAAGCATACTGAAGGGTTTGAAAACGAATGAATAAACCAGTCAAAATGGAACCAGGTGTAAAACTACGCGACGCAGAAAAAATGGCGTTGATCCCCGTTAAAGTTTTACCAACAGAAAAAACTGAAATGTTGCGCAAGCCAGAGTGGCTTAAAATCCGCTTACCAAAATCAACAGAGCGTATTGATGGTATTAAACAAGCAATGCGTAAGCACGGCTTGCACTCTGTATGTGAAGAGGCCTCGTGCCCTAACCTTTCTGAGTGTTTTAACCACGGTACTGCTACCTTTATGATTTTAGGGGCTATTTGTACTCGTCGTTGCCCATTTTGTGATGTTGCCCATGGTCGTCCATTAAAACCTGATGCAGCAGAGCCTGAAAAGCTTGCACTAACAATTAAAGACATGAAGCTTAGCTACGTGGTTATTACCTCGGTTGACCGTGATGATTTACGTGATGGCGGCGCACAGCACTTTGCCGATTGTATTCGCGAAATTCGTAAGCACAACCCAACCATTACCATTGAAATTTTAGTACCTGATTTCCGTGGCCGTATGGACCGTGCACTGGAGATTTTAATTGAGACACCACCTGATGTGTTTAACCACAACCTAGAAACAGCGCCGCGTTTATACAAACTTGCGCGCCCAGGTGCCGATTATAAATGGTCATTAGAGTTACTTCGTCGCTTTAAAGAAGCGCATCCAGAAGTTAAAACCAAATCTGGCTTAATGGTTGGTTTAGGTGAAGAAATTAGCGAAATTGAAGAAGTACTGCGCGACTTACGTGCGCATAACGTAGATATGCTTACCGTTGGCCAATACTTACAACCTTCTAAGCATCACTTGCCAGTTAAACGCTACGTGCCACCAGCGGAATTTGACGCATTAAAAGAATACGCTGATGAAATTGGCTTTACGCATGCAGCCTCTGGCCCATTTGTTCGTTCCAGCTATCACGCTGACCAACAAGCTGCAGGTAAAGAAGTAAAATAATTACTTTTTAAAACGCATTAAAAAAGCCCTTAGCAATTAATTTGCTAAGGGCTTTTTTCATACTAAATTATAAATCACTGCAAATCACTGCGCTAAAACGCCTTTTTTAATCACAAAATCAGCAAACCGTACTTGTTCTTCATCAGCGCGAAGGCTATCGGTTTCGACTATTGAACGATAGATACCCCATTTAGGACGGGCAAAGTCATCATCGCTAAAGCCACGCCACATATCTATGTTTTGCTCGCTAATGCTAAATAGCTCTTCGTTGTCACTTAAGCGCCTTAGGGTCATTTCAAATTGCCCCGCTTCACTAAAAGTGGCTTGTACGAATACTGCTACCCATTCATCAGTAATAAGTGACCAGTCAGTTTCGATCAAGTTTTTATCAAGCCCCGTGCTGTTACCGTTTTCGTCAAAGCCTGCGCTATAACGTACTTGCAACTGATCACCTGTACTGTTTTTTTGTGCCCCAGAGAGCGTAATAATAGGCTGGTCGTCGTTGCCATTGGTATTATCGTTGCTGTCATTGCGAGCTTTTATTTGAAAAAAATGACTGAATTTACTACTTAGCTCAAGTTCGCTAGAGACTTTAAACTTCCAATAGTACTGTACTGTTTCGTCTTTAAACGCTAGTGTTTCTGCGGGTGATTTGTCATATGATTTAATTTCGTTGCGCTGGCGGTCGGTTGCGCCTTTGTCTTTATCTTGGTCTTCATCGCGATGCGCTAAAAATACAAAGTGGTTACCTACTATTGAGTCAGTATCTTCAATAATATGCACAACATCTTGATGATTTCCGCTGTACATATCAGGTGATTCTATTGACCCTTCTCCAAACACATTTTCTATTAGTGTATAAGCAGTTACCCCTGTATTTTCGCCATCGGCATTGAGGGTTGTTTCTTGCGTTACTGTAAAATCATCACCCCGTGCAGTGCCTATAATGGTGATAGACACTTTCGCTTCGGTGCCATCTGCCGATGCGACGGTTATTTCATCAAGTAAGGTTTCATTTTCGTTTAGTGCAATCACAGCGGCATGGTCGCTATTAAGCATATATGACCAATTCCCATCCTCAGCTAAGTTAAATAAACCATAAACTGTCGTGGTATTACTTTGTGCTTTAAATACTGCTTCGCTGGCTTGTGCATCGGTTATAGATAACGCTCCTGTTATTGCAATATCACGAGTGTTTTCAATACTTACAGCCATTTCACCACTAATTACTGCAGCGCTTTGTGCGACTACCGATGCATTCACAGGCTCACTTTTTGATCCTGAGCTACCGCACCCTACAGCTAAAATACCCAAAGAACAAACAGAAGAAATAGTTAAAACACGCAAGCCAAATTTCGACATAAACAACCAACCCAAGTTAATGGTAAGTAAATAAAGTAAAATATAACTTACCAATTATTTGTTTTAATAACTAGATCTTTATTACCGGAATAACGAAATCGGTTTTAACTTAATAAGGAGATAACTTGATTTTAGCAGTATACTTGGAAGGGTGGCTTTATTGGACAAGGAAGGTACAAAATGAAAAAGCCGATTATCTACCGGCTTTTATAAGTTAACCTTCACAAGTAGCTAATTTAAAACCACTAACATGTGATGACCTATTTGCAACAGAGTTGCGAGCCCATTCAGCTTTACTTCTAATGTCTTGCAAAATTTTTGCAGATTGACACTCTTTATATGTTTTATGATAACTAATAGCATTTGTTTTATCAGCGTTTAGCAAAACAATAGTATCATTATTTGAACTTGTGGTGGAATTACAAGCTGTTAACAATAAAGCAGAAATACAAACTAGTACTTTTATCATAATCGTCCCTCTTAATTTAAACTTATTTTTAATTTAGTATATTTTTTATGCATTGTAAATATTTGCTCTTTTCTCCCAAATTAAATAAAAGGCTAAATAAAATTAGGTTAAAGGCAAGTTACTTGAGATAATCCACAGCGAACCCCTTATTTAGGTTATATATGAAATTATTAGTTCGTAATTTGTCTCGCGCTACCACAGAGCAAGACCTTCGCACGTTGTTTGCAGCACACGGTAAAGTAACTACCTGTAACTTGGTGCTTGATAAAGAGACTGGTTTATCAAAAGGCTTTGCCTTTGTAGAAATGCCAAATGACATAGAAAGTAGAGGCGCTATTAAAGCTCTTAATCAAACAAGCGTTGATAAAAGCAAAATTCGCGTAAAATACGCAGATGAATAATTAGCTACTTGCTATATATGATTAAAACCAGCTATTTGCTGGTTTTTTACGTTTTAAGGTACGCTATAGGACAGATTAATATTAGCGCGACGCTTTAAAACATTAATCGCCTAGGGTGCCGCTTTTTTTATACTAATTGTACCTAACACTACAAAGGATGCAGCTAAAGCAAAAAACATCGCTTGCTGTGCGAGCAAAGCTGCTGCAAAAAATGCTACACCGCTGCCTATAAACAGGTATCCGCTTTTTTTAGATTGGTTCATTGTGTGTGCTCCATTTATTGTTGTTGATTATTTATACACCCCATACCAAATATTTTCAATTTTTCAAAAATAGAACAGGCAAAGTGATAAATATTCGACTCAAATTAATGCATCCTTTATATTAAAAGCCAATTTTAAAAACTATTCAGAAAACTATGGCATCATCTCTTTTAAAAAGCGCTAGCCTAAGCCTGCTAGTCGCTCTCTTTGGTTGCTCTGAACCTGCAAGCGAGCATTCTTCTTTAGAAAATACCCCAGACGTTAGCCTAAATAACGTTAAACAGCATATAAAAACGCTCGCCTCTGATGACTTTCAAGGTCGTGGTCCACTTACCCATGGTGAAGTAAAAACAGTGGGTTACTTGAGCGAGCAATACGAAGCAATGGGTTTAACTGGGGCCTATAATGGCAAGTATTTACAGCCAGTAAAAATGGCCATGGTCACGGCTAATCAAAACATGCAATTACAGGTAGGCGACTTAAAGTTTAAAGCAGGTAACGATTTTACCGCCCGCACAGAGCAATTACAGCCACTAATTGATGTACGAAACTCTGACATTGTATTTGTGGGCTACGGTATTAATGCCCCCGAATACAACTGGAACGATTACGAAAACATTAATGTTGAAGGTAAAACCGTTATTGTATTGGTAAACGACCCAGGCTTTGCTACACAAAACGATGCGTTATTTGCAGGTAATGCTATGACCTACTACGGCCGCTGGACTTACAAATACGAAGAAGCCGCACGCCAAGGTGCCAAAGCGGTATTTATTGTGCACGAAACGGCCCCTGCTGCTTACCCTTGGGGTGTGGTTGAAAGTTCAAACACGGGGACTAAATACACCCTAATGGACAATAACCTAAACGCCTCTAAGCTCCCTGTTATGGGTTGGCTAACACTTAATACTACAGAGCAAATTTTTAATGCCGCACAGCTTAACTATGAAAATTTAAAACAAAAGGCTTTAAGTGATGACTTTAAAGCCACAGCGCTTAATTTAACAGCCAACCTTTCATTTAAAAATGAAGTATCGCATGCCAAATCACATAACGTGGTTGCGCAAATTACGGGAAGCGACGCCCCTAATGAGTACGTGGTAATAGGTGCGCATTGGGATCATTTTGGTACCAAACAAACCGACAGTGGCCCTAAAATTTATAACGGCGCAGTAGATAATGCTTCTGGCACAGCGGCAACACTTGAAATTGCCCGCATTATGAATCAAATCCACCAGCAAACACCGTTTAAGCGCTCTATTTTATTTGCTAATTTTACCGCTGAGGAAACTGGCCTCATTGGCTCACAAGAGTTTGCAACCGGTGGTGTTGTGCCCACTAAACAAATGGTTGCTCTATTAAATATTGACGGGATGAACGTGTTAGATGGCACTGATTACATTTTGCAATACGGTAAAGATTTATCCACCCTAGAGAGCTACCTAGCAAAAGCCGCAAAAGCACAAGGTCGTGTTGTTAAAATGGACCCTCGCCCGCAAAACGGTTTGTTTTTTAGATCGGATCATTTTTCTTTAGCTAAGCAAGGTGTGCCGAGTTTATTGTTTATGAGCCTTGGCGATACCGACCCTGATTACATTGCGCAAAAATACCATAAAGAAGCCGACGATTACTCGCCGCAATGGTCATTAGGTGGTGTGAAACAAGACATAGAGCTTATTGTTGATATAGCCACAAAACTTGCCAACAATGGCGATTGGCCTACATGGACGAGTGACTCAGACTTTAAAACAAAGCGCGAGCAAGATAAGGCGCATTAGTAAGCAATGTTTAAAGCTAAATAGCAATTATACCCATCGTATTAAAATCCTCCTACTTGGAGGATTTTAATTTTGAGCGCGCCCGCATTAGTAAGGTTTCGGCTTTAGCACCTAAATACACATAAATAGCCAATGCGATTAAAAGCCCTACCACCGCAAGCATCATCGCAATGGCCGGTAATAAGTATTCAGCTTGCCCGAGCGCCGCTTTAAACATGGTTAATAGCGCCTCAATAGATATTGCAATTAGCACGGTAGATATAAACCGAGTAATTGTGCGCCGTGTAGATGAGTGCCTAAATATATCCTTATGCATTAAAATCTCTTCTTCGAGAATGGTTTTTCCTAAATCAAACACGGCCAACGCTAAAGTAATATATATAATAATGCTAAAGGGCTCAAGGGGATCAGAGGCTGAGTCAAAGTGGGTTAATAATGCATATATATCGTTAAATACGATGCTCAGTAAAAAGAGTACCAAAGTAAATAAACACGCCACAATCACCCCATAACCCGCTTTAAAATAAGGCGAAATACCAGCACGCGCGCTGTCTCCCATTACAAACTCAATTAACTGGGTTAAGCATACGTCTAGCACTAAATAATGCTGCTGGTTAATTGGCTTTTTCAGCTCTTTAATAGCCGAAATACATAAATGATTAGTTGCGATAGAAATATACGGATCGGTAAAGAACACCGAGTCGGTTTGTTTAGATTGTAAAAAGTAAGGGCGCTCACTTAAATCTTGCTGATTACCTTGCTCGGCTAATTTTTTATAGGCACGCTTAAAGCACACATTATTGCCTTGCTGAAGCCCAGATTCGTTTAAACAATATTGCAGCTCTAAAAAGGGATATTGCTTTACTAAAAAACGCGTATCTCGATTTTTGTTAAGCCCATCTTCAATACTCATTAAAATAGAGTCAAGCAAGCTGTGTATTACTTGCTCATACTCATGGTAGCGCTCAACGCTACTTATATAACTCATTCGCGCCATAATTGTTTACTCACTCAGTTGCTCTAGCGTTAACTAAGCAAGTTTAAAACCACTTAAATATATTATTTAAAATCAATAGCTTATTAATTAACATAATTGAAATTGCACCCTTTTGGTGATAAAACGGCATTTATATTTTATTCGGCGCACAAAAAAGCAGCTAAGTATTAAATACTTAGCTGCTTGGTGAGTATGATCTTTAAACGTTTGGTTAGTGCGTAAACCTACGTATGCGCCTAATTTTATTGTACCTTTGAAAACTCTTGCTGAGAAAGCTCACCATTTCCATCTGTATCTAACTTATCAAATAGCTCAATTAACTGAGCATTAGCCTGTGCTTCTGATTTGCTAATAACGCCATCGCTGTCGGCATCAAAAGAGTTAAAATCTACCGCAGCAAAGGCTGCTGAAGATGATAAAAGAGCAACAAGTGCTAGCGTTTTATTTACTGTTTTCATAATCGTTCCTTAGGCATAATACCCAGATTAAGGGTGAGAAATCCTTTTCGAAGATCCATTAAGAGGTAATTGTTAATATTCAAAAAAGTCATTTTCGGTAACGCCATTTCGGCTTTGCATATTTAATTGCTGCATTATTTGTTCTGCTGAATGATCACTTTGGTTTGCTAAATCACCTTCGCCTTGCATAGGTGTTTTAAACTCTGTATTTGCCAATACCACCGATGATGACACCAAGGTGATAAGTACAAATGTTGTTTTGAGCTTAGTCATAATGTAATCCTTCAATAATATGCATTACCTGTATAAATTTGCGCTGAGGTGGTTACAATTCACTTCCTTGTTATTCTTTTTAATAGGCTCCCTTGCCTATTTAGGTTGTCTTTGGCAACTCAGAACTATGCTTACACCACAGCGCATTAACCGTCTGCGCTTGTAAAACCTTTGCTTAAAAAAGTTTACCGTTTGTGTTGGTATCAAACTTTGCAAATGTGCCAGAAAATACCAGCGCTATTGCAAGCAAAGTTGGGTATCGCTTTTAAATAACGATTCCTTCGCTATGCGTTTATAATAAAATGCCCTGTGTATTACACTGTCCTTGTTATTCTTTATGGTAAGCTCCCTTGCCTACTTAGGTTGTCTTTGGCAACTCAGAATTAACGTGCCACTGGGCGTTAACTACTCAAAGCACTCACTTATGCTTTGTCGAACTCACTCTTAGATAGCTCGTTGTTTTTGTCAGTATCAAGTTTTGTAAACTGACTCATTAATTCAGCATCAGCAGATGCTTCTAACGGACTTAATGTGCCACTGCCATCTTTATCGAGTGTGTCAAAATCAGTTACTGCAAAAGCCGCTGATGAAGAGGCTAAAGCCATTAATACCAATGTTGATTGTGCCTTTTTCATAATGAAATCCTTCATAGGGTTGGTGGTGTAACCAATTAACGTTACCCACGTTTTGCTTAATACAGCTTAGTTATTACAACTTCAGTGCCATCTTTTATTTTTAATTGATAAACAATGAGTTACATGAAAAGTGCATGTATAGATGAAGTTTCGAGAGGTATTTTGTTGCTTTTTAGCAACAACTAGATGAGCCAATTACTATAAACCTTTAAAATCAATAATTTATAATTTATAAAAAAGCCACACATGAGCTAAAGGCTAACTAAAAACATAATGTGGGGAAGTTTAAGAATAAACTAGAGCTGAACAGCTTAATTAAAACAATTAAACACTATAAAACCTAAATTATAAGCAATTGAAATATAATAATATTTGCAAAGTATTGGTGTTTATTTTCTAAAAGCACGGCAAGCCTGTAAAAAACAGGCATTTGTTGCCAAATGGCGAATTTAGTAAAAAACAGGGATCAAAAAAAGGATGCGCATAGCATTTATTTGGGGATAACAAATTGGCGTTTTTTTAAAGTATAAAAACAATTTAACTACTTCCACCCTTGACGCCATTTTTGAGTGTCTTTTAAATCTCGCCAGCGTATTGGGTACTGATTTTTAGAAAACACCGACTCGGTAATACATTCAATTACATTACCTTCTTCATCGTATTCTACTTCTACAATTATAAAGTGTTTTTCTTTATTAATAGCTGGGGTAGCAGTCCACTTACTGTTTAGTAATTTTTTAGGGTTTAAGTTATTCATTAAATAATCTAATTTTCTTTAAATAACAGTAATACGACATAACCCGTTGTTTAGCTCAACAAAAAGTTAGGCCGTATTAATGTTACTTCAGCAACTTAGTGGTTAGGCAGCGATTAACTTACCTTTATACATTTTCATTTGGCATTGAAAGTCATACTCACCTGCTTTGAGTGCAGGCAAAGTGATTTTATTCTCTCCCATTGCAAGGCTTTCACTTACATCAAGCTGCGGAAACACCACCGTTTCGGTGCACGGTGCACTGTCTTTTCTATCAAATGTAAGTGTTACTTTTTTATTGGCAGCCACCTTTATATGGCTTGGTTGATAAACGCCGTTATCTACTATTATGGTTTGCGTATTGTCATTACTGTGTATTTGCTTTGGCTTATAAAGCCAAAACCAATAAATAATGGCCACAATTAATACTGCACCCAGTAAATTTATGATTAACATTATCGACTCCTCAGCGCTTATTAGGTTTATAAAAACGCAAGCGATTAGCATTGGTGACTACTGTCAGTGATGAAAGCGCCATAGCTGCGCCCGCCACTACAGGATTTAGCAGCACACCAATAAAGGGATACAACACACCGGCAGCAATAGGAATGCCCGCAACGTTATAAATAAAGGCACCAAACAAGTTTTGTTTAATGTTTTTAATTGTTGCGCTGCTAATGGCAATAGCATCGGCAAGACCATGCAGTGAGCCACGCATTAAGGTAATATCGGCGCTTTCTATGGCTACATCTGTACCTGTGCCAATTGCAAAACCGACATCTGCTTTAGCAAGCGCGGGGGCATCATTGATCCCATCTCCCGTCATACCTACAATTTCGCCTTGCTGCTGGCGTTTAGTAACTTCATTTACTTTATCCTCTGGCAACACTTCTGCGATAAAATCATCAATACCTACTTTTTTAGCCACAGCGTGTGCAGTCGCCTTGTTATCGCCAGTGAGCATTACTAGATGAATATCTTTATTTTGCAGGCGCTTAATTGCCTGTACTGAGTCTTCTTTTAGCGGATCCGCCACCGCGATTAAGGCCATTAGTTGATTATTACAGGCAAAGTACATCGGGGTTTTTGCATCATTTGCAAAGGTATGTGCTTGCTCAAAGGCCTCATCAACAGCAATCTTGTATTTATCCATAAGCGCTTTATTGCCAAATAACAATGTTTGCCCATTCACCACTCCACTTACACCTTTACCGGTAATCGCATCAAAGTCAGTCGCTTTACTCAAGGTGACGTTTTGTTTTTTAGCGTGCTGCATAATAGCCTCTGCCAGAGGGTGCTCAGAGCTACTTTCGAGGCTTGCAACTAATTGCATTACGTTATTTTCATCTGCGTTATTAAACGTTACAACATCTGTTACCTGGGGTGCACCTTGGGTGATGGTGCCGGTTTTATCTAAAATCATGGTAGTAATTTTGGAGGTAGTTTGCAGTGACTCGCCATTGCGAATTAATATGCCAAACTCGGCGGCTTTACCTATTCCCACCATTACCGACATAGGCGTTGCTAAACCCAGCGCACACGGGCATGCAATAATCAGCACGGTGGTTAACGCTACCACCGCATAAGCAATTGAAGGGGCTGGACCAAAATTTAGCCATGCAAGGGCTGCTAATATCGCAATTATCATTACTGTGGGCACAAATATGCCTGAAATAACATCGGCTAATCGCCCTATTGAAGGCTTAGAGTTTTGCGCACGTTTTACCATATTTATAATATTGGCAAGGGTTGTTTCTTGGCCTATATGTGTGGCTTCAAATAATAATGTGCCGCTTTTATTAATGCTGCCAGCAACTACTTTGTCGCCGGTTTGTTTACTCACAGGCATAGGCTCACCCGTGAGCATAGATTCATCTAATCTGCTGCTACCTTCGAGCACATCACCATCTACCGGGATTTTTTCGCCTGGGCGTACCCGTACATGGTCGCCCTTTTGCACATCACTAATGTCTATATCTTGCTCTTTGCCGTCGCGTATTACACGGGCTGTTTTTGCTTGTAAGCCAATTAAACGCTTAATAGCCTGCGAAGTACGTCCACGCGCTTTCACTTCAAAAGCCAAGCCTAAACTAATTAACCCAATTATCATTGAAGAAGCTTCAAAATAAACGTGCCTTGCAACCTCAGGTAGTAAGCTAGGCGCAAGTACAACACACATTGAATATAACCACGCAGTGCCCGTTCCGAGGGCAATAAGTGTATCCATGTTAGCACCATGATTTTTAAATGACTGCCACGCGCCTTTATAAAACTGCTTACCTGCTACAGCCATAACGACAAACGTGATAATACCGACCACACCCCAAGCTATGCGCTGGTTAGTGGTTGTCACGCTCATATCAAAAATAAGCCCATAAATCATAAGCGGCACGCCCACACCTAAAGCCAGCATCATGTTGCGCATTAGCTTTTTGTAATGTGCCTCGTCTGACTTGGCTTTTTCATCAAGCGCATCTTGCTCTGATGTGTTATCCATAGGTTTTGCGCCATAACCTATATTTTCAACGGCGCTAATTAATGTGCTTTGCTGCGCGCTGCCCTCTACGCGTACCGTGCGATCTGCAAAGTTCATTTCTACATTGTTTGCGCCTTGCACACTATTAAGGGCTTTTTCTATTTTGGCTACGCAACTGCCACAATTAGCCCCTTCAATAATAAAGTTTTGCTCTGTTGTTTTATTGCTACTCATTGCACATCTCCGCTTTTTTCTTGCTCTGCAAGAGGGTCAACAAACGTCTCTATTAAGCTACACACATCACTTACAACAGCACCGTCTGCCGATGTTTCCCACTGCTTTAACGCCGCCTGCATACGCACTCGTAATTTAAGGGTTTCTTGAAACAAGGCTTCGGTTTCTTCTAAACGCTTTGCAATAATTTGCCGTGTAAGTGGGCATGGGCAATGCCCTTGTTCTGACTCTCCAATGATATGCTGTATATCTTTAAGGGAAAACCCGAGCTTTCGGGCGCTTATAATAAACTTTAAACGTTGGCGGTCTGCTTTTGTATATTGTTGATAGCCGTTACTTTGGCTCCGTGCGGGCGTTAAAAGACCTATCCGTGTGTAGTGACGAACTGTATCAGGCGTTACACCCATTAACGTCGCTAATTGCTTAACATACATAATTTAGCCCCCTTAGATTTTAGAGCTCAATTGTAAACCTATGTGTGACACACAGGTCAATAGAGGGGCCACATTAAAATATAATTAAAAAATTACTGGAGCTGATAAAATAAAAGCGCGCTAATGAGCGCGCTTAAAAAGAGGCAGTGCAAAGAGATTAATTTTCTTGTTGGCGAGAGACTTTTAGCTCTTCACTTAGCTCACCGGCTATTTCCTGAATTTTTGGCATCGCACCTTGTACTAAGCTTTGCGACATTTGCATTGACTCTTGCATTACTACAGGCATTTTTTGAAGAATTTTTTGCCCTGTTTCAGTTTTATAAAACGCCAGCATGTCGGCAATTTCTTGCTCGTTAAAATGTTTGTCGTATACGTTAACCATCATCGGCTGCATTTTTTTCCAGCTCATTTCGGTTTTAAGTACATTGGTCATATCTGCATAGTATTTATCAAAAATAGCTTGCTCAGAGGGCTTAACACCCATTTGCGCAGACATGTTTTTCATCATGCCCTCAACTTGCCCGTACATTGAGTCAACCATAGCATCCATGTTCATCACGTTTATCAGCTCATCTATTTTTTGCTGCTTAGTGGCCTCGTCAGCCAATACGCTGCCAGAAAATATAAGTAACGAAAGTAATAGTGCCTTAGCCATTGTCATATCCTTAAACATAAAAAGTAAGACCATACTCACATGATTTATATCAATCCGCAATAATACTTAATCATTTTCGGGGCGAAACGTGTTGCTGCATAGATTAAAAAATCTTTTTAGAACAACTAAATAGAGAGTTTTTGCCTAGTTATCAATGCGCTTTTCCAACCTCAGAGCAAATCACTTAAAGCTAATGAGTAAAAAATAGTTCGTAAATGCGCATGCCCATACTAAAAAGGCCAAATAAAACATGTTTATTTGGCCTTTTTATGAATGTCCTAGGGCTAATCGTCTTCTACGTTATCGAGCCCTTTTGTACCTTCTTTAGCTTTAAGCTTATGATGAATTGCTGATTTTATTAACATATACCCACTAATCGGGGCGGTAATTAATAAAAACACGGTAATCAATATCTCTTTGACACTAAAGCCGTGCCCTGAATTCGCAAAAAACACCATTGCTGCAATAAGTATACTTGCCATGCCTAAGGTTGTTGCTTTAGTTGGTCCATGCAATCGCATGTAAAAGTCAGGCAATTTAATCAAGCCTAATGAACCAATTAAAATAAACAGCCCACCAAACAATAACAGTATGGATACAACCCATTCGCTTATCATTTTAAAATCCTATTCAATTATGTCGCCACGCAGTAAATACTTACACACAGCAACTGTACTAATAAAACCAAGCATAGCTATTAGCAATGCGGCTTCAAAATACAGGCCTGTGCCCATGCTAATACCGTATAAAATAATTAATGCAATGACGTTTATATACATAGTATCCAGCGCCAAAATACGGTCTGGGACCGATGGGCCTATAATAAGTCGCCATAAATTTAGTAATAGCGATAAGCCAATCATAGAAAAAACAATGAGTAATACAGTATCTAGCATTGAAAAATCTCCTTTAGGGGAGCTTCGTAGCGTTGTTTAATTTGTTTGATAAGTGCCTCTTCGTCTTTTAAATCGAGTACATGTATAAGTAAATAACGCTGTGTGGGCGTTTCACCTTCGTTAAGCGATTCTGGGATAGGGTACACTTCGGCACTTACTGTACCCGGTGTGAGTGATACACAACTGGCAAGAATCGTAATCGGCATATCATGGCTCAAATCTATAGGGACTTTTACAAAAGCAGGGCGTAATTTTTTAGCCGGACCCACTATTAACAAGGCCACCTGTAAATTAGCCACTACTATATCGTAAAGAACGATAAGTAATTGTTTTAAAGCCAACCCAGGTTTTAGTATTAGTGGTTGTGGGTCACGTAATGAAAAACTCAATAAGGGTATAAATATCGCTAAAAACGTTGCTAATACCAAGTGCCCTGGCGATACACTATTATTGAGTAGCAACCAGATTACAAATAAAAAGAAACTACGAAACGGCGTTGGCAACCAACGATAACGGGCTTGTAATCTCATTACTTCCCTCCTCCCATTACGGCATTAATACCACCATTAATGTCATGCAGTTGCGTAGCAGCACTGAGCATATAATCGCTGATAGGACCACCAAAAATAACTAACAATGGGGAACATGCCAATAACCCGACAATTATTAAAATTTGTAATGGGTGGGCATTAACGCCATCAGTACTTTCGCCTTTCTTTGCTTTTCGCTCCCAAAACAAACTAGTGCCAGCACGCGAAAGTGCAACTAATAAAACAAAACTAGTAATTAAATAAACAGGCCAAAATAGTAAGGCTTGCTCGCTATTCAAGGTTGTTTTGAGGATCCAAACTTTTCCAACAAACCCCGATAGAGGTGGCATTCCTACAACGGTTAATACAGCAATTACAAAGCACGCCCCTAACAAATAGGGTTGACTTACAGCGCGGCCAGCAACAAGTCTATCCCCTACTTTCCCTCTTTGTGTGGCAATTAAATCAGCTAATAAAAACAGTGCAGCACTGACTAGAGTAGAATGTACTAAATAATAAAGCAGTGCAGCTGTTGCTGTGACGTTTTGCAAGGCAATTAGAGCAACTAACGTGCCCACTGATACAACTACTAGATTTGCCGTTAACTTGCGTAAATCTTGTGCTGCCATTACACCAATTCCACCAACCACTATGGTGGCAATAGCTAAGCCCCATAACCAAGTTTGCGCCATATGCTCAAGCTCGCCGGCTTGTTCACCAAATATAACGGTATAAACGCGCAACATAGCGTATACGCCTACTTTGGTCATAATCGCAAACAACGCAGCAACGACAGGTTTTGCACTTGCATAGGTATTAGGTAACCACAAATGCAAAGGTAATAGCGCACCTTTTAAAGCAAATACAACTAACAATAGCAAGCCACCCGCTTTGGCTAAGTAAACATCGTCCCCTGTTAGCAGCGATACTTTTTGAGCCATATCGGCAATGTTTAATGTACCCAGTACGCCGTATAAAATACCCAACCCAATTAAAAATACGCTCGAGCCAACTAAGTTTAATATTACATATTGAAGTGCGGCGCGCGTATTTTGCTTATCACCTGCGTGCATAAGTAATGAGTATGAGGCAATAAGGAGTACTTCAAAAAATACAAATACATTAAACAGATCGCCTGTTAAAAATGCGCCATTTACACCTAATATTAAAAAGTGTACTAAAGGATGAAAGAAATTACCTTTAGCATCATCACCTGCACAGCCATATAAAATGACTCCCATTCCTAAAAAGGATGTAAGTGCAACCAATAAAGTAGAAAGCATATCGGCAACAAGTACTATGCCAAAAGGCGCTGACCAATTACCAATTGCGTATACATTGATACCACTGTTATACACATGGATTAGCAGCATTGCACTGGCGATAAACGTGGCCACCGCCATGACTGATGAGGCAATACGACGAATTCGTAAGCTTTTACCACATGGCGGCAAAAGCAATATGACTGCTGCCAGCATAGGTAACAGAATAGGCAAAGAGCTTAAATGTTGAATCATTTTTGCTCCTTGCTATCGGCCGTGCTTTTTATTATTTGCCCATCAACATGATCGCTACCCAAATCGGCTCTACCACGTATTGCTAAAATAACCACAAATGCAGTCATAGCAAAACCGATTACAATGGCGGTTAGCACTAAAGCTTGAGGCAACGGGTCTGCATAATCAGTGCCTGTTCCAAGCACGACTGCTTTATTTATGGTTAAACGACCTGCAGAAAATAAAAATAAATTCACTGCATATGAAATCATAGTAAGTCCAAGCACCACTGGGAACGTACGCGCCCTAAGTAGTAAGTAAACACCACAACTCACTAACACTCCAACGCAAGATGCGTACAATAGCTCCATTAAATATTTACCTCTTTTTTCTGGGTATCTGCTGTCATGTTGCCAAGGCTTGCTAATATCATTAATGTAGCTCCAACTACTGTTAAGTATACGCCCAAATCAAACACAATCGCACTTGCAAGCTCTGTTTTGCCAATAAATGGAATATCAAAATAATCAAACCACGTTGTTAAAAATGGCCTATCGAAGAACCAGCTGCCTACACCAGTAAACAAGGCAATACCAATACCCGAAGCGATGATTTTGCGATAGTTAACTGCAAAGCGCTCACTTATCCAAGCTGACCCATGAGCCATGTACTGCAATATAAAGGCAATCGACGTTACTAAACCTGCAATAAAGCCACCGCCAGGTAAGTTATGACCTCGTAGGAAAATATAAGCCGATACTAATAATGCAAGCGGTAATAAACTATGCGAAATACTGGCAAGTAGTATAGGGTGGCGTTCGCGCGCCCAAGGTCGCCCTTCACCATCACTTGCAGGCATAAATAGAGGAATACGCGACAGCACTTTAAATATTCCCAATGCTGCAATACCTAACACCGTGATCTCACCCAAGGTATCAAAGCCCCTAAAATCGACCAAAATAACGTTTACTACATTCGTACCGCCACCGCCTGTTTTAGCATTAGCGATAAAGAAATCAGATATTGATTCAAGCGGTCGTGTAAGAAGTGCATAGCAAATACTTGCAACAACTACACCTAATGTTGATGCAATGCCTAAATCTCGTAATACCCTAAGTGAACTAGACTCTTTAGGTGTATGCTGAGGTAGGAAAAACAATGCTAGCATTAGTAAAATTACGGTGGCTACTTCAACGGTGAGTTGCGTAAGCGCTAAATCAGGGGCAGAAAAACGAGTGAACGCAACTGACACCATAAGCCCCACAATAGAAATCATTAATAAAGCAACTACACGAGAACGATGCCAAATAACCGTAGCCAATGCGCCAATAATTAATAACCCAGCGCCAATAGCATTGTGCACATCGACAGGGATACTCGCCATACTGCCGGCTAACTGTTGCATCTCAAACAATGGCCACCCCGCACACAATAGCACCACCGCCAGCATTACAAAAATGTAGCGCTGCAATGAGCCGTTTTCGATGCTACTTACTCTGTTTTGAGACCAATTAATAGCCTTAAGGACAATTACCTCAAACGTTTTTTTAGCATTAAGGGGTGGTAACGAGGCTTGAAATTGAAATAAGTATTTGCGGTTAATATAAATAAATAAACCGCCCACCACAGCCATGGCACTCATCAATAAAGGAAGGTTAAAGCCATGCCAAATAGCCAGTTCGTACTCTGGAACTTGTTGACCAAGGACAGCCAATGATGCGGCATGTAAAATTCCATCAACAGAGAAGTGTGGAAACATACCTACAAGCACACACAGCACAACCAGCACTTCAATTGGCAATCGCATATAACGTGGAGCTTCATGTGGTTGGCGTGGTAAATCTATGGGGTCGCCGTTAAAAAATACATCATGGATAAAGCGTGAGGAGTACGCCACAGAGAGCGCTCCTGCAATGGTCGCTAAAACCGGGATTAACCACGACATAGAGCCCAGCACTTGTTGATGTAAGGTTTCGGCAAAAAACATTTCTTTAGATAAAAAACCGTTGAGCAATGGCACACCCGCCATTGAGGCTGCTGCGACCATTGCGAGTGTTGCCGTGTAAGGTAAATACCGCCACATACCGTTAAGCTTACGCATATCACGCGTACCCGTTTCGTGATCGATTATACCCGTCGCCATAAATAATGAGGCTTTAAAAGTGGCATGATTAATAATATGGAATATTGCCGCTACAGTAGAGAGCTCAGTATCAAGGCCCAGTAACAACGTAATTAAACCTAAATGGCTAATGGTTGAGTATGCTAACAGGCCCTTTAAATCGTGTTTGAACAACGCGATATAAGCACCAAACAAAAGCGTTGCTAAACCAGTCAAACCCACCAGTAAAAACCATGTATCTGTGCCTGAAAGCACAGGATGAAAACGCGCTAATAAAAATATACCTGCTTTTACCATCGTCGCAGAATGCAAATACGCGCTTACTGGAGTTGGGGCTGCCATAGCGTGAGGAAGCCAAAAATGAAATGGAAACTGTGCCGATTTAGTAAATGCACCTAGCAAAACTAATACAAGTGCAGTTTCGTATAAGTCATGAGATTGCACAATTGCCTTGCTAGCTAAAATTACATCCAGGTCGTAACTACCAACAATATCGGCCACTAACATTAAACCTGCCAGCAATGCTAAACCACCGGCACCGGTAACAGCTAGTGCCATACGCGCGCCCTTTCGCGCTTCTGTTTTATGCCACCAATAGCTAATTAATAAAAATGAGCTAATGCTGGTTAATTCCCAAAACAGCCAAAGTTGAATAACATTGTTAGACATAACAATGCCTAGCATGGCCGTCATGAACAACAATAAGTAACTATACAGCTTAGCTAAGGAGTCGTTTTTACTCAGATAGTAACGTGCGTAGGTAATGACCAGTATGCCTATGCCCAAAATCATAAACATAAACAGTAGGCTCAAGCCATCAAGACGAAATGATAAATCCAGCCCAAGTGCGGGGATCCACGTTACAGCATAACGAATTGTTTCACCTGCTAAAATAGCGGGAGTGTGGTATAGCGTAATACCTAAAGCTGTTAAAGGCGCAAGCACAGTCACAGCTGCAGCTTGCGTACGGGATAGTTTGCCGGTGCATGAAGAAATAACACTGCCAATTAAGGATAACAAAGGTATCCAGAGCAAAGTCATAATGTAGGGCCTTTTATAATCATAAGTTTATCCTTACGTTTTATACATCACGAAAAGATGCTTTTACTGTCTGTTTTTAAACGACATTAATACGTACAGTTATACTTATAAACAGCCATTTTGTCTATAGATAGCAAGCCTATTCGATTTAATTTTAATCAAGGGTTAAGGTTTCTTGTTGTTGTATTTGTTTCTGCCACAACGCCCTGTACCTCTTTGATAAACCTAGTTGTTGATACTGCATAATAGACCAATCCTTACTGGGCTTATATGCTACGCCCCCTTGCTGGCAGCTCTCACTTTGGTGCCAACCTGTGGGAGGCGGCTCGCCCTGTGAAATATATAAATTAGGCGCAACATAACCTTGCTTTAAACATAGCCACTTTTGTTTGCTCTGCGGGAGCGTATATTCATCTTCAAAACCGCTAAAATGCATAAGCTCATGTAAAAAAACATGATAGTTAGCGCTGGTACTTAGCTGCATTTGTTTGCCCATAACATTAGCCGTACCGTTTTTACTCATTATCACACTGTAGTCAAACTGTTTTGCAACCTTGCCTCTCAAAGCTTTATTTTTCCATTTACAGTTGGCCATAGAAAGTGTGTTTTTACACTCCAATGCGCCAGCGGCGTAAACCGGTTTGCTAAAGCAAAACACCCCTTTTTGCGGTTCGGGTACTTTATTAAATTGTTTAGTGAAGCTTTGTAATTTATAAAGTCCTTCGCGATGAACGCCTATCATAACGACATTGTAGATACAGGAGCTATTACTAGCCGGTAAGGTATTTAAAGCCGTGAACCCAAGATCATTTAAAAAAGCGTTTGGGATGCGTTTGTAATGATTTGAAGTATGAAGTGCTAAGTGGTTATACGCATCCCCTTTGGGCAATAATTCTTGCTGCTTTAATAATAGTAAATCGTCCCAGCGTGCTCGTGCCAAGAGAAGATTAGCTAAATCCTGTCGCTGGGCGTGGGTAATGTAAGTTATACTTTGTAGCCAAAATAACTTAGCTTGCTCGTTTTTATTTGTTTTTATCAGCTTTAAAGAATAATTGTATTGGGCTGATGGGATGTTTTCACGTGCTAAAAAGCCCAAGGTTAATCTGGGAAGATGCGCGATATTATTTGAAAAGTAGCGAGGGAATTGCCAATAGCTTTGCAGCGGATCAGCCTTCGTATTAAGTACATGCCAAAAACCAATACTGCTTAAATGGTTGCTAGAGCCCGCAATAAGCAGGCTAAATAGCAAACCACTTAAATAACACAGGTATTTAACTAGCGTCTGCACCAGCCATAAGCTCAAGCTCTAAACGCGCATATTTATATTCAATAAACTCATGCACATTAGTGGATAATGCCAATCTAAAGTAATCCGCAGCTAAGTACTGCTCGCCCGCTGCTTGGTGCATTTTGGCTAAATAAAAATACGCCTCGCACAAACGCTGTGCGTATTCTTGCTCAGATTTAACACCTTCGCTAATACCCGATAAAAACGTATGCTCACTCATATCGCCAGTATAAAGCGAAATTAACTGATACGCCCACTGCGATTCATCAAGTGCTGCGGCATTTGTTTTAAGAGCGGCTAATGCTTGTTGTTTATCCTCTTGCGACTGTGCAAGGTAAAGCCATAGCACTCGGTAAGGATCGTTTGGTGATCGCGCTAAAAACTCATCAAAGTCACTTTGCGCCAAGTTTGCTCTTTCACCATAATACAGTGCAATACCACGGTTTAAATAAGCGTATTCATGCTCTTCATTAAGCTCCAAGGCTGAGTCAAAAAACTCATACGCTTTTTCGTATTGCTGCATTAAAGTATGCTGAATACCTAAAAAGTTATACACCTCAGCTAAATCAGGCTTTAGTTTTATAGCGCGGTTAAAATCAATGCGCGATAACGTGGTCATTCCTAGGCTATCAAATAATACCCCACGGTCATAATAAAGCTTAGCTTGTTGCTCGGTACTTAAATCGGCTCTATTTAATAGCTCAGAGTAACGTGCAATCGCAATTTCGCTTCTAAAGTCGGATGCAAGGGGTGCAGTAAAAGGCACATTAACAATCGGCGTAGGTTTTGATTCAGTCGTGGTTTGGCAAGCGCTTAAAGACAAAATAGCAAAAGATGCCAAAGCTAAATGTTTGAGTATCATTAAAATCCTTAATACCAAGATATATCGCAATAAAAATAAGACAGACCTTGTCTAATAAGGTTTCATTAAAGCATAAAAAAAGGGGCTAAACAGCCCCTTTTTTATTATCCCGCGTATATTAAACGGGTTAAAGTTTAGCAATTATGCGTCTTTTGACTCATCAGCTGCAGGAGCTGCTGATTCCATTGCTTCTTTAATGCTTAGACGTACACGGCCTTGGCGGTCTACTTCTAATACTTTAACTTTAACTTCTTGACCTTCACTTAAGTGGTCAGTTACGTTGTTAACACGCTCTGTGCTGATTTGAGAAATGTGCACTAGGCCATCTTTACCAGGAAGAATGTTTACAAACGCACCAAAGTCAACAATACGTACCACTTTACCAGTGTAGATAGTACCTACTTCTAGTTCTGCTGTTAATTGCTCAATACGTGTAATTGCGTTTTGCGCGCTTTCACCGTCTGTTGCAGCAATCTTTATTGTACCGTCATCTTCAATTTCAATTGTTGTGCCTGTCTCTTCGGTAAGTTGACGAATTGTAGCGCCACCTTTACCAATTACTTCAGCAATCTTCTTAGCAGGAATTTGCATAGTGTAGATGCGAGGAGCAAACATTGATAATTCTTCAGAAGGAGCAGAAATCGCTTCATCCATTACACCTAAAATATGTAAACGTGCCGCTTTTGCTTGTTTAAGCGCAATTTGCATGATTTCTTGTGTGATGCCTTCAATCTTGATATCCATTTGTAGTGCAGTGATACCGTTAGTAGTACCTGCAACTTTAAAGTCCATGTCACCTAAGTGATCTTCATCACCTAAGATATCTGAAAGAACAACAAACTTCTCATCTTCTTTCACTAGACCCATCGCGATACCCGCTACAGATGCTTTAATTGGTACACCCGCGTTCATAAGTGCTAGTGACGTACCACAAACAGATGCCATTGAAGACGAACCGTTAGATTCAGTGATTTCAGATACAACACGAATTGAGTAAGGGAACTCAGTAAGTGTAGGCATTACAGCTTGAATACCACGCTTAGCTAGGTTACCGTGACCAATTTCACGGCGCTTAGGAGAGCCTACAAAACCAGTTTCACCTACACAGAATGGAGGGAAGTTGTAGTTAAGCATAAAGTGGTTTTTATGAGTACCCGTTAAATCATCGATTAACTGCGAATCACGTTCTGTACCCAGTGTAGCAGTAACAAGCGCTTGTGTTTCGCCACGAGTAAAGATTGCAGAACCGTGAGTACGTGGTAATACACCCGTCATTACGTCTAGTGCACGGATCATGTCTGGTTCACGACCATCGATACGTTTTTCACCTGCAGTGATGCGGCCACGTACAATTTTCTTCTCAAGTGAACCGAATACTTTACCTACTTCTTGCTTATCAAGCGTTTCATCTTCAGCAAGCTCGCTTGTAAGCGCTTCAATTACAGCGTCTTTTGCTGCAGTTAATGCTTCTTTACGCGCTACTTTATCAGTAATACGGTAAGCTTCACCTACTTTTTCAGAAGCAAGTTCAGCTACTTTTTCTTCAAGCGATACGTTTTTCTCAGGTGCAGTCCAATCCCATGTAGGTTTACCTGCTTCTGCTTTAAATTCGTTTATTGCATTGATGATAGCTTGAGATTGCTCATGGCCGTATACAACCGCACCTAGCATTACATCTTCAGCAAGTACATCTGCTTCAGATTCAACCATTAGTACTGCGTTATCAGTACCTGCAACAACTAAATCTAGTTGGCTTTCTTCAAGCTCTTTTAATGTCGGGTTAAGTACGTATTCACCGTTGATGTAACCGACGCGTGATGCACCAATTGGGCCGTTAAAAGGGATACCAGAGATAGCAAGTGCTGCTGATGTACCAATCATCGCAACCATATCTGGTTGGATTTCAGGGTTTACAGATACAACGGTTGCAATAACTTGTACTTCGTTTACGAAACCATTTGGGAAAAGTGGACGAATTGGACGGTCAATAAGACGTGCAATAAGTGTTTCGCCATCGTTAGGGCGGCCTTCACGCTTTAAGAAACCACCTGGGATACGACCAGCAGCGTACATACGCTCTTGGTAGTTAACTGTTAATGGGAAAAAGTCTTGACCAGGTTGAGCTTCACGCTTACCAACTACAGTAACTAATACTGATGTATCGCCAATACTTGCTAATACTGCACCGTCAGCTTGACGTGCGATTGCACCTGTTTCTAGGGTAACTGTGTGTTGGCCTAGTTGAAATTCTTTAATAATTGCTTGCACTTAAAATATTCCTTAAATGTTTTTATATTTCAATAATAAGTGTCATTAAAAGGGCCAATTACAGTACATAATTGTATTCAGTTGGAAATCAATTAAGTACTACAATTGGCAAAATTTTTAATGACTGCAGATAACCTATTTATCTACGCGCATAGTATATACCAAAGCGACCTAAAATTGCGAGCCTACCCAATGATAAAACACAATCGCTTTTGCCTAATCATTTATTGATTTTTACTTATATTTTAAGAAGGTGTATTGGTAGGTTAAAAATTTAGGCACAAAAAAAGGAGCTATAAAGCTCCTTTTCTCGTAATCTAGTTCTTAGCGACGTAGGCCAAGTTCTTGGATTAATGCAGTATAACGCGAGATATCTTTACCTTTAAGGTAATCAAGCAATTTACGGCGAGTACTTACTTTACGAAGCAGACCACGACGTGAGTGGAAGTCATGCTTGTGGTCAGCAAAGTGACCTTGAAGCTTGTTGATATCAAAAGTAAGTAAAGCTACTTGTACTTCAGGTGAACCAGTGTCGCCTTCAGCACGTGCAAATTTAGCAATGATATCGATTTTTTCTTGATTGCTTAGTGACATAATAACTCCAAAAGTTAAATTTAATAGGTGCTTTAGCCGATCACTAATTCAGCCAAAACGATTGAGCGGGCGTATTCTACCAACTATGAGGATAACTACAAGTGAAAGTTTACTCAGGTTGCTGATTAGATAAGCCGCGCTTTGATTTTAAATGCCCATCAGGGTTGCGCTCACCGGTCCCAATAAACATACCATCAGCTAAGACCTTAATGGCCCCTTCGGGTAAATCTGTGCCTAGTACTACGGCTTGGCCATGGCTGAACGCAACACCCTGCTCTTTACTAATTTCTACAACGGGTAAATCAACCAGCGCACTATCCATTGGCAATAGCAGTTCATCAAGGTATGTAGAAGGGGCAACCGCCTCTTCTTTAGCCTTCGCTAATAGAGTTTCAAGGTGCTCAAGCGAGACCATTTTGTCTTTAGGATAATGGCCAACCGCCGAGCGATGCAACATAATAACATGTGCGCCACAGCCTAGGTTTTCGCCTAAATCATCTACAATGGTACGGATGTATGTACCCTTAGATACATGCGCAGTCATTTGCACTTCATTGTTTGTTTCATCAAACTCATCAAGCGACAAACTAAACACGTTTATTTTTCGACATTTTCGCGGTACTTCAATGCCCTCACGCGCGTATTTATATAAAGGTTTACCTTCATATTTAAGTGCCGAGTACATTGATGGATACTGATCTGACTCGCCTAAAAACTTTTCAATTTCTGCAGCTAACTGTTCCGTGGTGACGTTTACATCGCGGGTTTCCACCACTTCGCCATCTGAATCAGAGGTAGTTGTTCGCTCCCCTAGTTTTGCTCTTACCACATAGGTTTTATCTGTATCGAGCAAAAATTGGGTAAATTTAGTCGCTTCACCAAAGCAAATAGGCAGCATGCCAGTGGCCAGTGGATCTAGCGCACCGGTATGACCTGCTTTTTGAGCAAAATAAATACCTTTAGCTTGCTGTAGGGCTTTGTTCGACGAAATGCCTTGAGGTTTGTTTAACAACAAAATACCATCAATCGGACGGCCTTTACTGCGTCTAGCCATTAGTCTTTAGTGCCTTCTTCGCTATCAGTTTCATCATCAACATGTTTAGCGTTATCTTCGCGTATAACCGAGTCCACTAAGTTAGAGATACGCATCCCTTCCATTAGTGAGTTATCTACTACAAACTTAAGCTCAGGCATTATACGAGCACGAATACGCTTACCCAGTAACGAGCGAATATAGCCCGTTGCTTCGTTAAGTATTTTTGCGCTTTCTTTTGCTTTGTTCTCATCTTCGGTATTAAACACCGTAATAAAAACTTTTGCGTAAGATAAATCGCGCGATACTTCTACCGCAGACACTGTCACCATGCCTAAGCGCGGATCTTTAATTTCGCGTTGTAAAATAACAGCAATTTCTTTTTGAATTTGCTGAGCAACACGATCAGTGCGAGAAAATTCTCTCATGATTGTTTTCCTAAAATCATAACTTACTGAATTAAAATAATAAGTTAATTGAATAATGGATACAGAAATGGGGGCAAAGCCCCCATTTACAATCTTAGCTTACGAGCAATTAAAGTGTACGTTGTACTTCAACTGTCTCAAATACTTCGATTTGGTCACCAACGCGCACGTCATTGTAGTTCTTGACACCGATACCACATTCCATGCCGTTACGTACTTCTTGAACGTCATCTTTAAAGCGACGTAGTGACTCAAGCTCACCTTCGTAAATAACCACGTTATCACGTAATACACGAATTGGTGCGCTGCGTTTAATAGTACCTTCAGTCACCATACAACCAGCAATTGCGCCAATTTTTGGAGACTTAAATACGTCACGCACTTCAGCAAGACCGATAATCTCTTGCTTAAACTCAGGCGCAAGCATACCCGACATGGCTTGCTTAACTTCTTCAATTAAGCTGTAGATAACACTGTAGTAACGTAAGTCTAAGTTTTCAGTATCAATCACTTTACGTGCAGATGCGTCAGCACGCACGTTGAAGCCAACTACGATTGCGTTAGATGCAGCAGCAAGTGTTGCATCAGTTTCAGTGATACCACCTACGCCAGAACCAACAATCTTCACTTTTACTTCATCAGTAGAAAGCTTAGTTAGTGAGTCTGAAATCGCTTCGATTGAACCTTGAACGTCTGCTTTAAGTACCACGTTAACTTCAGATACATCGCCTTCAGCCATGTTAGTAAACATGTTTTCAAGCTTCGCTTTTTGCTGACGAGCAAGTTTAACGTCGCGGAATTTACCTTGACGGTATAAAGCAACTTCACGCGCTTTACGCTCATCTTTAACAACAGTCGCTTCATCACCTGCTGCCGGAATACCTGATAGACCTAGAATCTCTACAGGAATAGAAGGACCCGCTGATTTAATGTCTTTACCGTTTTCGTCTTTCATTGCACGAACACGGCCGTATTCAAGGCCACACAGTACGATATCGCCTTGGTTAAGAGTACCGGATTGAACTAAGATAGAAGCAACTGGGCCGCGTCCTTTATCAAGACGAGATTCAATTACAACACCTGCTGCCATGCCTTCTGATGGAGCGCGAAGCTCTAAAAGCTCAGATTGCATAAGAACAGCTTCTAGTAAGTCATCAATACCTAAGCCTGTTTTAGCTGAGATATGAACGTACTGCGTATCACCGCCCCAATCTTCAGGAATAACGTCTAGCTGAGCTAGTTCGTTTTTAACGCGATCTGGGTCTGCGCCTTCTTTATCCATTTTGTTTACAGCGATGATTAAAGGAACGCCAGCTGCGCGAGCATGCTGTACCGCTTCTTTAGTCTGTGGCATTACACCATCGTCTGCTGCAACCACTAGGATTACAATATCTGTTGCTTTAGCACCACGTGCACGCATTGATGTAAACGCGGCGTGACCTGGTGTATCTAAGAAAGTGATCATGTTGCCGTTAGTTTCAACGTGGTATGCACCAATGTGCTGTGTAATACCACCGGCTTCGCCTGATGCAACTTTAGCAGAACGAATGTAATCAAGCGTTGATGTTTTACCATGGTCAACGTGACCCATTACAGTTACTACTGGTGCACGCGGCTCAGACTTACCATCTTCATGGCGGTCATTTAGTACTGTTTGCTCTAATTCGTTTTCTTTAACAATGATAACTTTGTGGCCCATTTCTTCAGCAACAAGTTGTGCTGTTTCTTGGTCAATTACCTGGTTAATGGTAACCATGTCACCCATTTTCATCATTGTTTTAACAACTTCAGCGCCTTTAACAGCCATGCGTGATGCAAGCTCTGCAACTGTAATTGTTTCGCTAATACGCACTTCGTTTTTAACATCTGCTGTTGGTTTTTGGAAACCGTGTTGTAGCGATGTAGGTGCTTTTAGCTTACCTTTACGGCCTTTACCACCTGCAAATTTATCTTTTGCTGGGGCTTTTTTCTTTTTCTTAGCACGGCGTGCGCCTTGCTCATCACGTGCATCGGCAACATCTTCTGCCTCACGTGCGTAAGTAGAAGTCGTAAGATGGTGATCCGCTGTTTCTTCGCGTTTCTTACGTTCTTCTTCCTCTTTCTTCCAGCGAGCTTCATTCTCTTCAGCTAGCTTTCTTGCCTCTTCTGCTTGACGTTTCGCTTCTTCTTCAGCTTTCTTCAATGCGGCCTCTTCTGCTTCTTTCTGCAGACGCTCAGCTTCGATGCGATCTTTCTCAGACTTAGCACTTTGCTCTGGGGTCATCTGCTGTTGTTTAGCCTTACGCTCTGCTTCTGCTTTGCGCTTAGCTTCTTCTTTGGCTTTACGATCAGCTTCTTCTTTTGCTTTACGTTCTGCCTCTTGTTTCGCTTTTAATTCTGCGGCTTCTTGTGCAGCTTTTTGCTGCTCTTCGATACGCGCTTTTTCTTCAGCGGCTAGACGCTGCTGCTCTTGTTCTTGCTCAATTGCGCTTTTTTTCACGTAAGTACGTGTTTTGCGAACTTCAACTTGAACAGCCTTTGCTTTACCTGTAGAGCCCGTAACACTTAATGTGCTTTTGCTCTTACGCTGTAAAGTCATGCGTGCTGGGCCTTCTGAACCAGTACCACCGTGCGATTTGCTTAAGTGATCTAGTAGCTGTGCTTTTTCAGCCTCAGTTACATTATCACCCGCTTTTTTAGTGATACCCGCTTGTGAAAATTGCTGAAGCAATTTATCAACAGTTGTACCTATATCGCCGGCTAGTTTTTCAACATTTACTTCTGCCATAGTGTGTAATACCTCCGTTAATAAATTACTCGTCTGCGAACCAACAAATATTACGTGCAGCCATAATTAGCTCACCTGCTTTTTCAGGTGAAAGCTCTGTAATATCTACTAATTCATCAATACCTTGCTCAGCTAAGTCTTCAAGTGTTACTACACCTTTACTTGCCATAACAAATGCTAGATGGCGTTCTAAACCCTCAAGCGCAAGTAGGTCTTCAGCCGGTTCTACACCTTCTAAGCTTTCTTCCGTTTTAAGTGCTTTTGTTGTTAATGCATCTTTAGCGCGTGAACGCAGCACATCAACTGTTTCTTCATCTAAGCCGTCGATTTCTAAAAACTCTGAAGCAGGCACATAGGCTACTTCTTCAAGTGTTGAGAAACCTTCGTTAATAAGTAATGATGCAAATTCATCATCAATATCTAAATTTTCAGTAAATAAGTTGATTAACTTATCTGACTCGGCTTCATTTTTAGCGCGCATGTCATCAACCGTCATTACGTTTAGTTCCCAACCAGTTAATTGGCTAGCTAAACGAACATTTTGACCATTACGACCAATTGCTTGTGCTAAGTTATCGGCTTCTACTGCAATATCCATTGAGTGAGTGTCTTCATCCATTACGATTGAAGCCACTTCTGCTGGTGCCATTGCATTAATTACAAATTGTGCCGGGTTGTCATCGTAAAGTACGATATCAACACGCTCGCCACCAAGTTCTGATGATACAGCTTGAACACGGGCACCACGCATACCAACACACGCACCAACTGGGTCAATACGCTTGTCATTTGATTTAACGGCAATTTTAGCGCGTGAACCCGGATCGCGTGCTGCAGCACGAAGCTCAATCATTTCTTCGCCAATCTCTGGCACCTCAATGCGGAATAATTCCATCAGCATTTCTGGTTTTGAACGCGTTACAAATAGCTGTGCGCCGCGTGCTTCAGGTTTAACTTCGTATAGAAGACCACGGATACGATCTCCTGGACGGAAGTTTTCACGTGGCAGCATATCGTCACGGTAAATAACCGCTTCGGCGTTGTTACCTAAATCAAGTACAATTGCATCACGTGTTGCTTTTTTAACGACACCTGTTACTAGCTCGCCTTCTTGATCTTTATACGCTTCTACAACTAAAGCGCGCTCAGCTTCACGTACTTTTTGTACGATAACTTGCTTTGCCATTTGTGTAGTTATGCGGTCGAATTTAATAGATTCAATCTGTTCTTCAACATAATCACCCAGTTGCAAGTCAGGTTCTTCAACTTGAGCTGCTTCTAATGTGATTTCGCTGTAAGGATTTTCTAATGAACCATCTTCTTGAATTTCTGCAATCTTCCAACGACGAAATGTATCGTAATCGCCAGTTTTGCGGTCGATAGATACGCGCACTTCAATTTCGCCATCGTGTTTTTTCTTTGTCGCTGTTGCTAGAGCGAACTCTAACGCTTCAAAAATCTTTTCTTTTGGAACCGCTTTCTCATTGGAAACGGCTTCAGCAACTAATAATATCTCTTTTGCCATGGGTAATGCCTCGCTTGCCCTATTCCTTCGCACTCGAATTAAAACTTTGCGATGATGTTCGCACGTTCGATATTGCTAAGCATGATTAAGTGCTCTTCGCCATCGCTTTTAAGTGTGATCATATCACTGCTAACTGCTACTAAGTCGCCTTTAAAATTACGGCGACCATCTTGTGGAAGCTTAGTACGCACGCGTACTTCCTCTCCTTGCGCCTTCTCGTAGTGATCTTGTTTGAATAATGGACGATCAACACCAGGAGACGATACTTCCAAATCATATTCGTTTGTAATTGGGTCTTCGACGTCTAAAATCGCACTAATTTGGCGACTCGCATCCGCACAGTTATCAACAGATATCCCATCCTCATGGTCAATGTAAACCCTTAAGGTAGAATGGCGGCCTGCTTGTACAAACTCAAGACCATGTAATTCAAAGCCTAACATTTCTACTGCAGGCGTTAGCATGGTTAATAAATCTTGCTCAAGTTTTGTCACGAAAATCCTCCATACAAACAAAAAAAGGGCTTATAGCCCTAAAATACTGAGTTTAAGTTTTGATTTAATGACAAGACAAAAAATCAATGGTGCAGATACAACAACGCCCCGAACCAAGCGGGGCGTCACACCAATAAAGCATAAAACTGTGTGGCCTTTGGCCAAGCTTGGCTGCGGGTCATTTTACTGACCTAATTAAACTACATTAGCTTAAACGCAAAACGCGCATTACTTAGAATGCGCGATACAGAATTAGTAAGGTTATACCTAACTATAAAAATTGGTTGCGGGAGCCGGATTTGAACCGACGACCTTCGGGTTATGAGCCCGACGAGCTACCAGGCTGCTCCATCCCGCGCCAATAGATATCAAACCTAAAATTCAATATCGCTGTTAGTGGTTAATCAACCGCTAAACAATGGCGGCTATTATAAGGATATACGGGGTAATTAGCAACCATAATAACTAATAAGTTTGATAAAATCAGTGACCCCCCATTTTAAGCTTCGCTAGTATGTATTATGATTATGCAGATATTAAAATGGTAATTGTAACGTCACTAACATCTACGTAAAAAGCCGTATATTCATAAATAAAATGTCTAAAATTCATAAAAATGATACAAATTTATGCTTTTTATGTTTAGATTACGTGCGATATGTGAGCGACGCACTATACTAAAAGCTCTCCGATGTGGATAAAAATAAAAATTACAAAATTTAATGAGATTGCTAATGAATACTTATCAGCCACAGTTAATTAAAAGTTTGCATATAGTTAAGCCAAACTTTCATGCGTTTACAGCACGCTTTCATGCTAAGCTTGAAGAGTCAAATATAACAATGCAATACCCAAGTGCGGCCTACTTTAACGAAAAAAGTTATATACTGTATTGCGTCTTAGAACGCATAGTTAGGCATTTGAATAACCCATCATCTGTTGCCCCCTTTTTAGCCTTTCACTTGCAATATTTAAAAAAGAGGAATGTGACGCCAAGGGAAATATCACTACTTTGTGACGCCTTTTACCACACACTAAGCGAGCACCTAGGACGTTTTTTTACAGCACAAACGCAAGTTGCTTGGCAAAAAGCGCTTCGTTATTTTGAAAGCTTTGCTAATACAACATTGTTTAATAAAACAAATGTTATTTCGCTAGAACAAAAAATATCTCAACTTCGCGCAAATAAGGTTTAAAAGACTCACTGATTTTTTGGTTATGAGCAGACTTTCTAGATCTATGTTGTCGATTTTTACGTACAACTAAATTTAGGTGGTTTATGTCTCGTTTTAAGGTTTTGCGCCTAATATTAGGTGATCAACTCAATGCTTCACATTCGTGGTTTAAAGAAAAAAGCCCTGATACGCTTTATTTAATCGCCGAGTTAAATCAAGAAACCTGCTATGTTAAGCACCATGTGCAAAAGTTATGTGCTTTTTTTTATGCGATGGAGCGTTTTGCTACGGCTTTACAAAGCGCTAATTACAGCACACTTCACCTTACCCTTGATGATACCCACCAAGACAAAACCTTACCCGACTTGATTGCGCGAATAGCTAAACAGTACCAATGCAGTGAAATACATTATCAATACCCTGATGAATACAGGCTCAAAGCACAGCTGAGCAAGTTTAAGAAAGAATCACCTTTTACCGTTAAAGCCTATGACACTGAACATTTTTTGCTGCCATTTGAACGTATTAACGAACGATTTGAAAAAAACAAACATGTGACTATGGAGCACTTTTACCGTGCTATGCGCAAACAATACAATATTCTTATGGATGGGAGTAGCCCACAAGGAGGACAATGGAACTTTGATAGTAAAAACAGAAATAAGTTTAAAAAAGCAGATTTAAACGCTATTCCCCCGCCAAAAGTATTTGATAACGATGTTAGCACTATCATTAGCAGACTTAAAAAACATAACGTAAATTACTTTGGTCAAATAAACCCAAAGCAGCTCCCGTGGCCGCTTACACGCAACCAAGCAAAAACCTGTTTAGAGTATTTTTGCACCCACCTATTAAAAAGCTTTGGCCAGTTTCAAGATGCAATGACCGATCAAGTCGCCAATAACGCAAGCTTGTACCATAGCCGTTTATCGTTTGCTTTGAATGCAAAACTAATCCACCCGCTGTACGTTATTAAACGTGTAATTGACGAGTATAATGCTCACCCTGATACAATTTCGATTTCTCAAGTCGAGGGCTTTGTTAGGCAGATCCTAGGTTGGCGTGAGTACGTCCGCTGTATATATTGGGTAAACATGCCCGACTATGCACAAAAAAATCAATTACAGGCAAAGCAGTTGTTACCGAATTACTTTTGGGATGGTGATTTAAAAATGAATTGTTTAAGTCATGCTTTAACACAGAGCTTAGACACCGCCTACGCTCATCATATTCAACGGTTAATGATCATTGGGAACTTTTGCTTATTAACAGGCATTGACCCTAATGAGGTCGACCAGTGGTATTTAGGGGTTTATATTGATGCCATCGAATGGGTTGAAATGCCTAACACCCGTGGTATGAGCCAATTTGCAGATGAGGGTATTATTGCCACTAAACCCTATGCAGCCAGTGGTAATTACATTAATAAAATGAGTGATTACTGCAAAAACTGTCACTACGATGTTAAACAAAAAGTAGGTGATAAGGCGTGCCCTTACAATAGCTTATATTGGCAATTTATGGACAAACACCGCGCACTACTTGAAAAAAATCCACGCATCGGCATGGTATATAGAAACTGGGATAAACAAGCGCCTGAGCTCCAACAACAGACCTTAGACCAAGCGAATTATTATCTAACGCATATAAATGAGTTATAAAAAAAAAGCCGCCTAAGCTTAGGCGGCTACAATCAAAAAAATATAAACTAGCGATTACTTACCTTCAATTAGGTTGCTAGCGCCAATTTCAATTTTGCGAGGTTTAAGTGCTTCCGGAATTTCGCGCTCTAGGTCAATGCTGAGCAGACCGTTAGCTAAATCGGCACCAAGTACCTTTACATGATCCCCTAGTTGAAACTTACGCTCAAAGTTACGCTCTGCTATACCTTGATGAATAAACTTGCGTTCTGCATTTTCATCTTTATTTGGTTTAGTGCCTGCAACTTTTAAAGTGTTGTTCTCTGACTCAATGGTCAGTTCATTTTCACTAAAGCCAGCAACGGCCATAGTGATTCTGTATTTGTCTTTATCGAGCGCTTCAATGTTGTAAGGGGGAAAGCTAGGCTGCTTGTCTGTACGCGCTGCCGCATCCATTAAAGATGCTAAATGATCGAAGCCGATGAATGAACGATAAAGTGGTGATAAATCTACTGTACGCATAATAATATCCTCATATTTAAGCGATATAATGTTGTTACTTTTCGTTTGAACAAGTACAACACAATTAAATTAATAATATAAATTTCAATAACTTCTGTATTTTTTGGGACCCATCAGGCGTCCTCACTAAACTATTTATGGGCAGTAAAATAGTTTTCAAGTAATTTTATTAAAAAAAGTGAAAAAAAATGAAAAAGGCACAAAAATGTGCCCTCATCGTCTATTCAACAAATTACTCAGTACATGTTACTTAATAAAAGTACCGCGAATTGGGTAGTCGTTTTCGCGTGAAAATTTAATACCGCTTAGTAACTGCTTAAGGCTTGGGCGAACAAATGGACTATTTGATTTATCAAGCATTTGCACTTGGTTATCTTCGTTTAAAACAATAATGCAAGGCTCAGCAAAGGGGTGATCTGTTTCAGCATCACTACGCGGCTCGCTAATGTATAAGCCTAAATCTGTCATTTGCTCCATGGTCAAATTGTAATAAAGAGGGAAATTTACGTCTATTTTTTCAAGATGCTTTTTAAGCTGCGCTTCGCCATCGCCACTTACTGCTACAACTTCTACCCCTGCGTTGGCAAACTCGTCATGCATGGTTGCAAGCTCGTTGAGTTGCTCGGTACATTTAGGGCAATGCTGTCCTCTGTACACCACTATCATTTTCCAAGGTTTGTCGCTTACGCGGTCAACTAAATTCACGTTGTTGTTATCTAAATCACATACCACTAAAGGCTGCATTACACTTGCTGGCTGTAAATTAACGTTACTCATTGTGATCTCCTTTTACTATTAAACTTAGGGTGTAGTAATAGAGCTTAGGGTGTCTTTTTTTATTTCAACCAAGAAAATGTAACTGAAAACAAAATGGCAGGCGATTCGCTTTTATTAAGCAGCCTTGTTTAATGTGATTAAGAGAATTATAAGCTATGAGCAGAATAATAAAATGTTAGATAAAACAGGCACCTTGCTTTTTTTAAGCAGCAATTAGTACAGTATAAACCCCAAGCAGGTGTAAGGAAGAAGCGTGAAGCTAACTCCAGCCTTTTATTTTTCTGTAAATAGTCGAGGCGCTTACACCCAAATAGGCCGCAGCAAGTGGTATGTTATCATCGCATACCGCTATTGCCGACTCTATTGCTCTTTTTTCAACCTGCCAAAGGGGCTCTATGTCGTGCACGCCCATAAGTGAGTTAGTTTGTAATGGCTCTGAAGATTGAGATGGGCTAGTATTTTTGCTTGGAATAGCAGAATTAACACCGAATGAGCTTGGTAGCATATCTAGCTCAACAATTTCACCATCATTAATAACAACTATATTTTCTATAACATTTTGCAGCTCACGAATATTACCGGGCCAATCGTAGTTGCAAAAAAGATTTTCAACTTCTTTTGAAAAACGATGGAACAACTTAGCGTTACTTTCACTTTTTTGTTTTAAAATATGCTTTGCAAGCAACATAATATCGCCAGCTCGCTCACGCAGCGGTGGTAATTTTACAGGAATAACATTAAGTCTGTAGTATAAATCTTCCCTAAAACGCCCTTCAGCAACTTCAACTACGGGACTTCTATTTGTTGCGCACACTAGCCTAACATTACTGTGTAAAACCTCGCTACTGCCTACTCGATTAAACGCGCCTGTTTGCAAAAAACGTAATAGTTTAGCTTGCAAATTAAGCTCCATTTCACACAACTCATCTAAAAATAAAGTGCCACCATTTGCCACTTCTACAGCGCCTTTTCTATCACTTAACGCGCCGCTAAAAGCCCCTTTTACATGACCAAAAAACTCGGATTCAAATAGCTCTCCAGGAATAGCAGCACAGTTAATGGCTATAAACGGCCCTTCATTTCTTGGACTCGTGGCGTGTAACGTTTGCGCGCACACCTCCTTCCCTGTACCACTTTCACCAGTAATAAAAACACATGCTTTACTTCGTGCTGCACTATCTAAAAGCCTAAACACTGTTTGCATTGCGAGTGACTCACCAATAAATGCTGACGTGCTTGGTGCTTTTTGTTTTTGAACTTTAACAGCAGGAGTGGTTTTCTGTGAAAGCGCACTATCAACTGCGCTTACTAAGCGCTGCCCTGAAAACGGTTTCTCTAAAAAATCAAAGCCTCCTAAGCGCATTGCCTCAACAGCTACATCAATAGAGCTATTTGAGGTGATCATCACGACATTCGCTGGCTTTTCCTGTTTTTTTACAAACTGAAGCACCTCTAAGCCACTAATATCGGGTAAACAAACGTCCTGCACAATAACGTCGGGCATCGTGTCTTTTATAGCAACCAAGGCTGAATAACCATCGGTAAAGTGCCGGCATTCATGGCCAGCCTGCTCTAGTTGACTCGCGTATAGAGCCCCACTTGCAATGCTATCTTCAACAATATAAATCAGTGCTTTTTCTTGAGGATCGTTCATAGCAGAACCTTTTAAGTAATATTTTGTGCAATAACTTGATATGCAGCATGGGTTTTTTCTAGATTATGTTGAACGATTTGGGCAGCATGGATATTTTCTTCAATGGTAACTGGTGGGTAATCATGTAACTGGCTAGCTAGGGCTGCCAGTGTTAAAGCACCGTAAAGCGCGGCAGAATTTTTAAGTACGTGCATTATATCTTTAATATTATCTTCATCTTGCTCATCAATAGCTTGTTTAAGTCGAAGTCGCATTTCCTCTAATTCAGTAATAAATAAATTTACCAGCCTTACTAAAGTGAGTGAGCCAACATCTTGCTCTAATTGCGCTAGCACATGTGCTTGAGTAATGGTGTTGTCTATATGTTCTTCTGGTATTGGCATATCAGGCCTTTATTTATTATTGTAATGTAATGCTTCACTAGGTTTATACTTTTAGAGTAAGTCGTTTTTCGCATTTTGCAAATTGAAACATTCAGTTAAGTTACATTTTTACCCAAGTCGCCGTATTATTAGCTAAACTACTTGGCCTGCCGAGTAAGTAACCCTGCGCGACATCACACCCTAGCTGCTCTAATATCTGTAATTGCTCACGATGTTCAATTCCCTCAGCAATGGTTTCAAGGCCTAACCTTTGCGCCATAGCGATAATTGCGCTGCACAACGTAAAGTCCTCATTGTTAGTTGTAATACCGCTTATAAAACTACGGTCTATTTTTAGCCCATCAATATTAAACTGCCGTAAAAGCCCCAGCGAAGCATAGCCCGTACCAAAATCGTCTAGCCAAATTTTCACCCCTTCTTTGTGAAAATGCTCAAATGTTTTGGCTATACGTTGAGGACTTTTGATTAACGCTGTTTCTGTTAATTCTACTTTTATGGCCGCTGGATCTATCTGATATTTATCGAGTAAAGTCATTACTTTAGAGAACACATTCCCTTCAATAATTTGTATAGGTGAAATGTTTAGTGAAATAGTTATATCGTCCATACCTATCTTTCTCATTTCGCTTAAGTCACTCAGTGTTTGCTTGAAAATCCAATCCCCCAAATCTAAAATCATGCCTGATTGCTCCACATGCGGTATAAATTCGTCGGGGCCAACCGCACCATAGCGTGAAGATTCGCAACGTACTAAAGACTCAAAGCCAACTAGTTGACCACTAGTTAAAGACACAAGAGGCTGATAAACCATATTAAAGCAATGGTTTTTCATAGCATGCGTCATAATTTGCTCTAGTTCGTGCCAGCGTGCAATGTTGACCGTATTGGTAGGCTCTAAGCTTTTAAACGCATTCATAAATTTCTCCACAAATAAAGGCAAAACATAAACTTGTTATACATTAGCAATATACAGACCAAAAATACGTATAAAAGAATAAATAAAGTCTATACTTTCAATGGGTTAAATTTATCTATTTAGCTTGAAATCATCTGGAGGGATATTTGCATTTTGCAAATCACACTGACACGCAAGTTGAGGAAAAACACGTAAAAAATGTCGTTTTGCGTTTATAGATCAGCATAAAATAAAAAGGCTGACCTAATTACTTAGAGTCAGCCAAAAAATACTAAAGGGGAAGTATTGTTTAATTGTTTAAACCTTGCGAGCCTGATTGCTCAGCTTGCTTATTGATGTTTTGGGCGTAATTTAATGAAGCACTTTCAATAGTGGCATTGTCTAACTCACTATTACTAAATTTATTCGTAAACATCTCAGTATTGCCTTCGTTAACAGGCTCAATAGTAACTGTGCCTCTCAGTGCCGTTGCACCCACAATAACCGCTGCAACAATAATAATAGACAGCACCATTAACTCAGGAGTAAGAACAAAAGACATTTTTTTTGGTTGCTGTTTAACTTTAGTATTAGTTTGCATAATAGACACCTTAAAATCATATGACGATATAATAAATTTGTAACTGCGATTATTTCGCTTTACTTGATGTCTATGTAGCGAAAGCCATGCCACATTAAATTAAATGAGGATAAAAAATTTAAGTCTTTTTAAATCAATAATTAAAATAATATGTTTAATAGAAGAAGATAAAAACTCGCTGAGTAACCAATTGCATTATGAAATTCAATTTCATTTTGATTTGCAAAATGCAAACCAATTTAAAAATAATTCAAAAGGGGCAGGTATAGATTAGTTTTATAATCAAAAGAAACTAGTATTAAGGTACCAATTAGTCGTTTAGTTAACAGCTTAAGGTTTAGTAAAATAAAAAAATTAATTCATAGTACATTTTAAAACACGTCTTCTACCTTCAAAAAATCATTAACTTTAAATATCGATGTAAGGCCTTATTAGGTCATATTTAGCTTTCATTTAAGCTGTAATACAACGGTGTTACTTTTTACTTTAATAATGACCAAATTTCATTGATACGCTCTAGCTTAGAGTGTTTAACGTCATCAAGTTTTGGTAAGTATTGATTCAAAAGCAGATTAAGTTTTCTGCTAATTATTGGTTTTGCTAAATAGTCATTCATCCCTGCCTTAATAAAACGCTCTTTATCGCCATGAATAGCATTCGCTGTTAGCGCTATAATAGGTGTAACGATAGATAATTCTCTGATTTTTTTAGTCGCAGAAATACCGTCTAAAATTGGCATTTGTATGTCCATAAATATTAGATCTATTGTTTGAGTTTTAACTTTTTCAACTGCCTCTAGTCCGTTGCTAGCTATTTTTACTAAACACCCTTGCTGCTCTAAAAATTGCTGAATGACTATTTGATTATTTTTATTGTCTTCAACAACAAGTACATGTGTACCTTTAAATGGTTGAGCCTTTATTGTGTTTGTATTTTTCGAAATTTCTTTTTTATTAGTAAAAATAATATTAAGGTGAAAAAGCGCTTCCTCAAGTGCAACAATTGCTCTAGGGAGGTGAGAAGGTTTAAAGGGGCCATTTAGTCTAAGCATGCCATCGCTTGGTGCCTCTTCCTTTTGGCTCTTACCTAATAAATCTATAAGTAATAGGCACGGCTCATTTAAACGCGGGTGATTTTTTAAAAATTGTTGCGCTGCTTCTAAATCACGCTTGTTAGTTGTAACAATAGCGTCAGGTGTTGCAATAGAGCTTAACTTCGATAGGCTTTGAACACGTGAGTAATCAATAGAATGGCGGGTAAGCATATGCTCTATCGCTGTGTTTAGGGGGGAGTTTTTACTGAACACACAAACATTAGGTTTTTTCGCTCTAGCAGAAAACCCTTCCCTTTGCACTTGCCCGCTTGTGTCTATGAGTAACGGGTAAGTAACAATAAACTCACTCCCTACACCAAACTGGGAATTGACAGTAATATCACCCCCTGCAGCATCACATATTTGCTTACATATGGCTAACCCTAAACCACTACCGCCATATTCTCGTGTAATAGAATTATCAGATTGAATAAAGGGCTTAAACATACTGTCGAGTTTGTTTTGAGCAATTCCTATACCAGTGTCTTTGAAGCTAAGCTGCAACGTAAATTTATTGTTTTTAAATTCGGCACACTGGGCAGTGACGATGAGTGCCCCTTTTTGGGTAAACTTAATAGCATTCGAGAGTAAGTTTATAGCTATTTGCCTTATACGACCATGATCGCCAATCACTTGAACCGGAACATCAGGGTGCAGATCAAAAATGAGCTCAAGCCCTTTTTGTACAGCGCTTTCGCTCACTATATCAATAGCTTCTTCTAAACAAGTGTCGAGACTAAATGGCTGATTATCAATTGAAATTGCTTGTGCTTCAAAACGCGAGTATGTCAATACATCGTCTAATATGCTTAATAACGCATCTGAGCTTGTTTTAATCATCTGAGTGTAACGTTTTTGCTCAGTCGTAAGCCCTGTGTCATGCAAAATATCAGCACACCCAATCACCGCATTTAAAGGTGTACGTATTTCATGACTAATATTTGCCATAAACCGACTTTTAGACTCCGCCAACGACTCTGCCTGATGCTTAGCTTCTAAGAGTATTTGTTCAGCTATCACACGCTCTTGAATATCCACAACGGTAGCGGCTATAGACGTTAAGTGTGTACCGTTAAATGAAGTAATTGGTGTAAGGGTCATTTCAACCCAGTTTGGCTCGTTTAGTGCGTTAGTGAATCTAATATCCAAGCGCTTTACTTCTCGGCTGCCATCTGTATAGCTGGCGAGAGCCGTATTTAACTTTTCAACATCCTCACACATTATAAAATTAGCAATGGGCAAACCAAGGTGTTTATTCATGTCAGTTTGAAAGAAATCTTGCCACGCTTTATTCATAAACAATAAACAGCCCTGCGCGTCTAACCGCAATACAATATCAGGAATATTATCGACCACAGAATGGTAGTTATATTCTATTTCGGCCATTGCTTGTTCAGCTTTTACACGCTGGGTAATGTTCGTTTCTATGGCTATAAAATGCTTAACTCTTCCATCGTCGTCTTTTACCGGAGTGGCATCAATAGCCACCCAGTATTCGTTTTGATACTTATCATAATTGACTGTTTCAATTTGAAATGGCTCGGCATTTTTTATCGCTTTAGCCATTAATTGGCGTGATTCTGAGCTGGTTTTTGGTCCTTGCAATAGCTTACCGGGGCTAAGCCCGATGACTTCCTCACATTTATAGCTGGTCAGTATTTCAAAGCTTTTATTAACCCACTCTATTTTACCGAAACGATCGGTAATTATGACTAAATTATTAGTATGGCTTGCCACTAAAGAGAGTCGCTTGGCATACACTTGTTGCTCGGTGAGCAGGTATTGGTAATCTTTGTGGCGTTGTATATCATGTAAAGAGCCAATAAAACCGCCGTTATCGTCACACGCTATGCGCATTTCGAACCAATTACTTAGCCCATCATTGTTTTTAACCTGCAGCTCTATGCTTGCGCTAAATGACTCATCAAAAATAGACTCAATATATGCCGACAGCTTTAATCTGTCATTAATTTCTAATAAAGAGGTAATTTTTTTACCTATAAGCATGGCCGGTGTAAACCCTAGCTTATTGAGCCACGCTTCGTTGACGTAACTAAAAACTAAATGCTTATCGCATTCAAATACACACTCATCAAGCAAAGCAAGTAGTTTAGTTTGCCTGCGAGTGTTTGCTGAAAGTTGCTCAATTAACGCATAGTGGACTTGTACTTGTAGCTCATCTTTTTCTTCCATTTTCGCCTCATTCATTTACTAACTCGGCATGGCTGCACACCTTGGCATAGAGTGGAAAAACGTCTTCACAGTAAAATGTTTGCTCAAATGGCGTTCTACTTGATGTGCAGTCATTAAGCACCGTCACGTTAAAACCTAGCTCCACAGCTGAACGTGCAGTCGAATCAATACAAATAGAGGTCACCGTGCCAGCCAAAACAATATCGGTTATTCCGTTGTTATTGAGTACATTCGCAAGCTCTGTATGAGTAAAGGCATTGAGCCCTCGTTTACCTGGAATTTGCACAATACGTTCGCCATATTTATCGAACTCTTTAATGCCTTGCGCCCCGTACGAGTTTGCTTTAAAAGCACCGACTTCGGCAATGACTTTTAAAATACCAATGGGGTTTTTAAGCTCGCTGTAATCTTGTGTAAAGTGAATGGGTGTACTAAGCACTAAAGCGAATTTGTCTATGTATTTGTCTAACAGCGCTAAGGTGTTATTTACCACACCGGTTACCCGCGATGACTCTTCAACAACTTGATATAAAATGCCATCAGGTGAAAAATAGTCGTTTTGAAAGCCTATAAGTAGCAAAGCTGTTTTTGATAAATCGTTCATAGCGTTCTCCTAAGTAGAGTTTTAGGCAGCTTGCCAAGGCTTTATAAACTCTTCTAATACCGCTTTTGTAACTGGTTTTTGAAGATAGTGAGTCGCCCCTTTTTCAAAAAGCTGCGCAATTTGCTGCTCTTCAGTAATGCCCGTTAAAATGACTTTTGGTGTATTGTCGTTTGGGGTATTTTGCTTAATGAGTTGCTGGGCTACATCACTGCCAAACATTCCCGGCATACGCTCATCTAACAGCAGTAAATCGAAAGGTTCTTGCTGGGCAATGAGTAAGGCACTTGAGCCATTTTCTGCGCACGTCACGGCGCACCCGAGCATTTCAAGCATAACTTTGGTAGCAACTTGACTTGGCAAGCTATCATCAGCAACCAGGACTGATAATTTATTGTGAGTATTAAGGTTATTTATCGCGTGCACTAAATCAGTATCAAAAAAAGGCCACGCTAATACCGGCTGTGACATAACCTGTTGGTCTTGTAACTCACTGAGCGCATCAAATGCACAAATTTTTATGCTTTGTGACTCGTCATTATTTAAAAGGTGGTTAGCGAGCGCTTCTGCAGATAAGTGACGTGCATCTTCGATATTTAAAACATTATCGTTGCTGCCCTCGGCGAGTTTTAAACCAAAGTTTTGTGCACTTGAATTAGCTAAGTAGTGAATGCTTTGGTGTAAATCTGGGTTACTACTTGATGCATTGACCCACTCCTTACCTGTATCGACAGATAATATTGGCTCACGGGTTGCTAGCAAACCATGAATGTCAATGGTGTGCATTTCAGGGTTAGAGTCTACCCAGTAATTTAAATTAACCCCCTGTAAATTAGCCTCTACTGTTAGCACAAAATTGCTTTTAGCGGCTTTTAACGAAGGCAAAATAAACGCCTCACATTGTATAATCATCTGCTCAGGGGCAATCTGTAAACAAATATAATTACACTGTAATTTGTTGATGAGAGTAATTGGCACATTGGTGTTATTTGTTTTGCAAAAGCGTGCAATTACCCCTTGGATAATTTCTAGTACATGGCTGTTATTACTCATCATCATTCCTAACAGGTTGGCTATGCACTTAAATATCAATTTATATGCCACCTGCTTGCCATTACTAATACGATGAATTTATTAGGTTTAAAAACTACTTAACTTAAAGGCAATCGAGTTTTTTGCAAATTGCAATTCAAAATGCATGGCAAATGAAAAATTAAGCGACTTTACATAAAAACGGAACTTACCAATCGATTTTTTGCGCTTTAAATTATTTATTAATCGTTTAATATGAACCTAAATTTATTGAGGAGAGTATTATGCTTACTGTAATTTTTGGCCGCGAGGGCTGCCCTTTTTGTGTACGTGCTAAAGACGTAGCCGAGCAACTATCTAATGAGCGTGATGATTTTAAATTTCGTTATATCGATATCATCAAAGAAGGTATTAGCAAAGCTGATTTAGAAAAGTCTGCAGGTAAACCCTGTCCAACTGTGCCGCAAATTTTTGTAGATCAAACACACATTGGTGGATTTACTGAATTTGAAGCCTACGCTAAAGAAAACCTAGGGCTATACAAATAACCCTATGTATATAGCTTGTTAACCAGTTTAAAAAATCAAAAACTTAAACTGGTTAAATTTCGACCAACATCAATCACATACAAATTAGTTGTAATTTATACAAGCAATTGCCTCGTATTTCCTATACAATGCGCGCCTCTTTAAATTCGTTGAGGCGTATTAATGTCAGAACCAGTCACGTTTGAATCTCTAAATCTTTCTCCTGCAATTTTAAAGGCAGTTGAAGAGTTGGGTTACAAGACACCATCTGAAATCCAAGCTCAATGTATACCGTTATTGCTAGAAAGAAAGGACGTACTGGGACTAGCACAAACGGGTACAGGTAAAACAGCAGCATTTGCACTGCCGTTACTAAACAATATTGACCCGTCTGTGAAACAGCCACAGATCCTTGTACTCACACCAACCCGTGAGCTTGCGATCCAAGTTGCTGAGGCATTTGAACAATATGCAAAAGGTACTCGTGGTGTAGAAGTATTAGCACTATACGGTGGCCAAAGCTACAGCATTCAATTAAGCGCACTTCGTCGTGGCGCACAAATTATTGTTGCTACTCCAGGTCGATTAATCGATCACATTAACCGTGGCACTATCAAGTTTGATGCTTTACAAGCACTAGTACTTGATGAAGCCGATGAAATGTTACGTATGGGCTTTATCGATGATGTAGAAAGCATCATGGAAAAAACGCCACGTGAAAAGCAAACATGTCTTTTCTCAGCAACCATGCCTAAGCAAATTCAAAACATCAGCAGTAAATATATGAATAACCCTGAACAGGTTCATATTTCTGCTAGAAACTCAACGACATCATCTGTTGAGCAAGTGTTTTGGAATGCTCACGTACATAAAAACAAAGCCATTGTTCGTTTCTTAGAAGCAGAGCAATACGAAGGCGCTATTGTTTTTGTACGTACACGTAACGACACAGTGCAACTTGCTGAGTTATTAGAGCGCGAAGGTTTCTCTGCAGCTCCACTTAATGGTGACATGAACCAGCAAGCACGTGAGCGCACGGTTGACCGTTTAAAAAGCGGAATGATCAACATCGTTATTGCAACAGATGTAGCAGCGCGTGGTCTTGATGTTGACCGTTTAAGCTTAGTTATCAACTACGATATTCCGCAAGACTCAGAAGCTTACGTTCACCGTATTGGCCGTACAGGTCGTGCTGGGCGTACTGGTAAAGCGATTTTATTTGTTAAGCATAACGAACGTTACTTGCTTAAAAATATTATTCGCCATACTAAATCTGAAATTGCACAAGTTGAACTACCTACAGCTAAAGTAGTTGAAGAAAAGCGTATTAATGCGTTAAAAGAAAAGCTTACGCTTGCTCTTGAAAACAAAGACATTACGTTCTTCAATGAAGTAGCTGCTAGCATGGCGCAAAAACTAGACTTATCTTTAGAAGACTTAGCAGGTGCGTTACTGTGTTTAGCACAGCAACAGTCACCAATTAAAGTTGAAGAAGTGAAGGTTCAACCTCGTAACGAGCGTAATTCACGTAACGAGCGTGGCGATCGTGGTCGCCGTGGTGACCGTCCTGAGCGTAAACCTCGCGAGCGTAACAGCCGCGATGCAGGCCCTATGGATACTTACCGTATCGAAGTGGGTCGTGAGCACGGTGTACAGGTTAAAAACATTGTAGGCGCGATTGCTAACGAAGCGGACATCTCAAGCAAGTTTATTGGTGACATTCGTCTACACGACAGTCACAGTACGGTACAATTGCCGCAAAACATGCCTAAAGATGTACTTGATCACTTCCAAAAAGTGTTTATTTGTAAACGCCCAATGGGTATGACACTAACAAAAGATCAAGGCCCAGCTGAGCCACGTGGTGAGCGCGCTGAGCGTCCAAGTGGCGACAGAAAGCGCAACTTTAACAAAGACAACCAACGCGGTGATAAGCGTGGTGGTCCTCGTAAAGAACGTCGTCCAGTGAGCTTCACATCTAACTAAGCGTTATAGCTTATGTTATAAAAAACCTTGTCACGAAAGTGCCAAGGTTTTTTTGTTTTAAAGCCACTGCTTTAGTAAAAAATAAAAGTTCTGTAAACTAAGAAAAAACTATAATTCACGGATGAATTTACATTGAAAAAATATTATGACAACTTGCTCTTTGCAGCAATAATTGGCTTCCCAATTCTGAATATTGCCACGCTTATACTAATGGATTTTACCGATCCACCATTTATTGAAAATAAAATTTATGAGGCTATTTTTTATATAGCGCTTCCTATTTTTTGCGGGGCATTATTTATCTATCTCCATGTACTTGTAATCAAAAAATATAGACGTTGCAGTAAATACAGGGAGCATCTTAAAGGTAGCTTTTCAGATACAAAAATGAAGTTATCATTAATCTTCACCTACCCAATACTCCCTTTGTTAATCTATGCAACTTTCTATTTTTTACTCTCTGCCCCCATTGAGTTATGGGCTTACTACACGCAAGGCGACTATTGGTATAAGGAATATATCCTCACTGATGTACAAGAGTGTGGGTCTGATTATGAAGATAGTTGTACTCGCTTATACTTTAAAGACCCTACTACTAACAAAACGCACGACTTTAGATGGTACGACGATAAGCCTACAATAATGAATAACAAAAACGATTACGTGTATATTGTTGGTGAGGCGAGTTTATTTGGCTATATAGTGAGAGAATTAGAAAGGTAATTAACACTACTTTTTACATTACTGAATTTTTATATTAAAAACCTCACTCAAGTGAGTGAGGTTCATAAATTAAGTTTTAAATTAAGGTAACGTTGGATAAACGTAACTCGCATCTAACCCTAACGGAATACCGAGTGCCCAATACCCTAGCAAGAAAATACTCCAGCCAATCATAAACGCGATTGAGTAGGGGAGCATAAGTGCGATAAGCGTGCCTATACCGGTATCTTTTACGTACTTTTGGCAGTAAACCACAACCAATGGGAAATACGGCATAAGTGGGGTAATAATGTTTGAGCTAGAGTCTCCGATTCTGTAAGCCGCTTGGGTTAAATCGGGTGATATACCTAGTTGCATTAACATGGGCACAAAAATAGGCCCAAGTAACGCCCACTTTGCTGAGCTGGAGCCAACGAACAAATTTACAAAACCGGTCAAAAATATAATACCCACAACAGTTACAGCGCTTGGCAACTCCATTGCCTTTAAAAGCTGCGCTCCTTCAATGGCCATTAACGCACCTAAGTTAGACTTAGAAAACGCCGCAATGAATAACGCACAAAAGAACGCCATTACAATGTAATAAGCCATGCCACTCATTGCGGTGCTCATCGCATCTATCATATCTTTTGAGGTTTTAAAGGTTCCAACGGTAAAACCATACACGGCACCAGGTATCCAAAATAATAAAAAGATTAAAGGCACAATAGATTGCATAAGGGGCGATCTAAAATTAGTCAGTGAGCCATCGGCACTGCGCATTGCTGAATCGGCAGGAGCGGATACAAATGCAAGTAAAGCAAGCCCTACAACCATTACGCTACTGGCTATAAAAAAGGCGCGTTTTTCATCACTTTTAGCTTCATCGAAGGCTGGTAAATTTTGGGTATCTTCATTAAGCGGTGTGTTTTTTAATCGTGGCTCAATTATTTTGTCAGTAATATACCAGCCTAATAAAACAATAAATAAACTCGAAGCAGAAGTGAATGCCCAGTTATTGAGGGGGTTAATCGACATATCGGGGTTAATAATTTGCGCTGCACTTTGGGTAAAGCTTTGTAGTAATGGGTCTATCCCTGATGGAATAAAGTTAGCGCCAAATCCACCGCTCACACCTGCAAACGCTGCTGCAATGCCCGCTAATGGGTGTCGCCCTGCGGCAAAGAAAATAACACCTGCTAGTGGGATCACCAATACGTAGCCTGCATCGGTTGCAGTATGGCTTACAATAGCCACTAAAATCACTGAAGGGGTTAACAGTTGCCTTGGGGTCACTTTAAGCATTAACTTAAGGCCCGTATTGATATAACCCGAGTGTTCAGCCACCCCCACACCTAACATGGCAACCAGTACCACGCCCAGTGGTGCAAAGCCCGTAAAGGTTTTTACCATGGAAGATAAAAACGAGGCGAGTGAGTCGCCCTCTAGCAGGTTATTCACAACAATGGCTTGACCTGTACGTGGGTCTAACGCATCAAAACTTACGCCAGATAATAACCACGAGCACAACCAAATAAGTAACATAGCGAATAAGAAAATAATCGCCGGATCGGGTAGTTTGTTACCAACCCGCTCCACAAAATTTAAAAAACGTGCGATTAACCCTGTAGGTACCGCTGCTTGATTATTATTGTTCATTTATAGCTCCCAAATAGGTTTTAGTAACAATATACCATTAATGAGTAACAGTAAATTAACTAATTAATCTATTATGGGCACAAATAAAGCATAAAAAAACGCGGCTTCATTATCGTTGCCGCGTTTTTTGTAATTGTGAACTAAGCATCCGTTAAGCGAGGGCTTTCACTTCTTCCCAAAGCCTAACAACCAAGGTTTTATCTTCTTCGTTTAGCTCGCCATTGCGGTATGCTTTTACTAAGCTTTGCTCCACAGTTTCGTTGAGCTCATCAATAGAAATTGTCAGCTCTTCTACTTGGGCATAGCCTACTGCAAGGTCGTAATGTCCGCGCAAGTAACCACCAGCGAACAGCTCATCATCTGTTGCTTTAATTACTAAATCATCAAAGTATTGCTGCGCAGCATCAATATAATTCACTAAACTCATTGTGTTACTTCTCCTGGTTTTCATAACCGACAGCATACATAATATGGTCGTTATAGCCGGTGGTTACTTTAATGTAACCTGTTAATTCATCATCTAAAGCGCTATCGCCGGTGTCACAAATAAGTGGACGCCCGTTCAACGCGTGTAATTTGGTTTTAGTTGCCACCACTATGATATTGTCTTTGCCGATGGCACGGATAAGCTCAGGGCTTAGCTGCTGGTTACCGCGGCCAAAAATATGGCCTTGCCCGCCGATTAATGTAATAACCAATTGAGTCGCATGCCCTTGCGTGTACTCAAGTAATTGCTTAGCCGTTAAATCTTGCGCAACTAGGGTTTGATTTTTAATTAAATCAACACCTAACAATGTGTTCTCAAGCCCCATTTCTTGCATTATGGCTTCAACGGTTGAGCCACTTCCCATGATGTAATAAGTGTCTTCATCCATTTCACTCACCACATGCGCTGCAATATCGGCAAGCACGAGCTCGTCTGTTTCTTTACCGCCATTTTTAACCGCTTGTACATAACGTACTTCGCTTGGTATTTGCATTTCACCGTAGCGCTTAGCTTTTACGGTGCCTTGCCTAAACGCCTCTTCGTCAATATCCATTACATCGGCATCGGCAAGTGTAACCAGCTCGCCTTTTACTAGCATTTCTACTACTCGCCCAGCTGCTTTAGGGGTAATGGCATAGACGCCAGAGTGAATTTTACAGCCAGCAGGTATACCCAGCACTGGTATAGTATCTTCTATGGCATGACAGATATTACGCGCAGTACCATCGCCACCAGCAAACAGGACTAAATCAACACCTAAATTTTTAAGTAATTTAGCGCTGGCCTCTGTATCGTCGGCGCTTGTTACGGTATTAGCGGTATAAATTACTTCAACATTAAAGCCTAATGCGCGTGCTGTTTTTTCGCCCATATCGCCATTTACAGTATATATTGTTAACTGCTCTTGATAGGGTACAAGCACTTCTAGGGCTGCCTGTGTGCGGCTGTTAGCTTTGGCTTGCGCACCCAGCTCAATTGCCTTTGCAGCCGTGTTTTCGCCATCGCTCCCTTTTAAAGCAACGCTGCCACCAAGTCCTGCAACAGGGTTAATAATTAAGCCTAACTTAAACTGCATTTTGTAACTCCTGAGGGTGATGCCAATTAAATTGCTGAGCGGTTAACGGCCACGGTGTTTTATAAAAATCACTTAACGCTTTTAATAATGCATGGGTGCGTGCGTTAACTCCCTGCTCTAATAATATTAATACTTGCTGGTGTACTCGCGCCTGAAAGTCAAACCGACAAGTTTGCTCGCCGTTCAAATTATCTACCGACACATTAAAATCAAAGCCCGCAGCGGTGCTAAGTAGCCACTCTATGGCTTGTGGCTTTATTTCTACATTTTCGAATTCAGCTTGCTGGTGTTTATCTCGCCCATCTGGACAATACCAATACCCATAATCTTCAAGCTCTCTGCGTTTATTACCAGCCACTAACCAATGTGCTATTTCATGCAGAGCGCTGGCGTAAAAGCCGTGTGCAAATACAATTTGATTAAACCCATGGGTTTTATTGGCAGGTAGATAAATAGGCTCATCATCGCCTTTTACTAAGCGAGTATTATGACTTTGATAAAAAACACTATCGAAAATAGATATAAGATCGGCAATTTGATGCATAAAAACTGATTAATTCATCTCGGTTACAGCGCAAAATTAGCGCACTAAAAACGAGACGAATTGTACGGGCTTTTACCTTTAAAGTAAAAGTGGTGAGGGTGTTAAACGTCTTTTCCTGCTTCGTCGCACTCTACTATATCGGTCTCGGTTAACGCCTGAGTAATCCATGTTTGCAAAACAGGGCAACGCATCACAAAATCACAATATTGCTGCGCCTGTTCTGATAGCGTAATTTGATAGGTTTTTAAGCGCAATACAATGGGCGCGTACATCGCATCGGCAATACTAAAGTCACCAAAAAACCATGCATTGGGAAACACATCTTGTTGCAGTGCAAAGATCTCATCTATGCGAGCGATGTCTTTTAGTGCTTCGTTTGATAGATCTACTTTACGGGTTGCTCGTATGTTCATTGGCATTTCGTTTCTAAGTGCCATAAAGCCTGAATGCATTTCAGCGCTTAACGCGCGTGCTTTAGCTCTTTGGGTAATATATTTTGGCCATGCGGCACCAGATAAATAAGCATCGTTAATATATTCACAGATTGCGAGCGAGTCCCACACCTGCAGATCACCATCAATTAACGCCGGCACTTTTTGAACATGAAAGTGTTGTTTTAGTTCGTCGTAAAAATCACTGGTGTCGAGCACAAGCTGGGTTTCGTCAAATGGGACATCAAATTTACTCATTAAATACCATGCGCGTAATGACCAGCTAGAATAGTTTTTATTACCGATAAATAATTGCATTTTGTATATACCAAAGTGAATAGGCTTCTCTACCTTACTAGGTGATTAAACAACCAACAACACTTTGTTTTTTATTCTTAATAAAAAAATTTAAAGCCTGTAAAAAGACTATTAGTATCAATTAGCTAGCTGCGCATTTAAATATTTTTTTAATAAACGGGTATTGCGGGTGTTGGCTTTGAAAAAAGCATCAAATATATCGCCAAAAAATGGAACTAAACCGCCTACAAAATCAATCAGCATGTTAATGATCATCTTTGTTTTTATGCGTTTACTTACACCTAAGCGCTGCGCCTCTACTAATACATAGCTTGATAAAATAAGCCCTGCGGCATCCCCTATAACGGGTATTAAACCAATCACAGCCTCTAGGCCAATATTAAATTTAGTAAAAGGAATACCAATGCTGCTGTCTGTTAGCTTACTAAAACGCTCTAGCCTTGCTATAGCAGCTTGGGTTTCAAGGTGTGTGTTATCGTGCTTTTTATCGTTCATGATTACTCTCCTCCTTAAAACAGTATATAGCGTAAACTTGAACAACCCCTGAAAGGCTTAAAAGCAAATTACAGGCACAAAAAAGCGCGGTTCTCCGCGCTTATTCAAAGTTTTAACGGTTATACAGAGCCGTTAATTGGTCCATGTTCGTGGTTAACATGTGGGTTTTGCCCGCGCTGGCGCAGCAAATGGTCCATTAGTGTAATGGCCATCATTGCCTCAGCAATAGGAATTGCACGAATACCAACACACGGATCGTGACGCCCTTTGGTGATCATCTCTACTGCTTCGTTTTCAGTATTAATGCTTTTACCTGGAATAGTGATACTTGATGTAGGCTTAAGCGCAATTGAGGCAATAATATCTTGCCCTGTAGAAATACCAGCAAGTACGCCACCTGCGTGGTTTGAGGTAAAGCCTTCTGGGGTTAACTCATCACGATGCTCTGAGCCTTTTTGCTCAACTACATCAAAGCCATCACCAATTTCTACACCCTTAACGGCGTTAATGCTCATAAGTGAATGCGCAATCTCAGCATCTAGCCTATCAAATACAGGCTCGCCTAATCCTACTGGTACATTGCTAGCCACAACTTTTACTTTAGCGCCCACTGAGTCACCTTGCTTTTTAAGGTCTCGCATGTACTCATCAAGCGCTTCCAGCTTACTTGCATCAGGGAAAAAGAATAAGTTGTTTTCAACTTCATCCCAGTCGTAGCTTTCGGCTTTTATTGGCCCTAGTTGGCTTAGGCATGCTTTTACTTCAATACCATGAAACTGCTTTAAGTATTTTTTAGCAATGGCGCCTGCCGCTACACGAATTGCGGTTTCACGCGCAGAAGAGCGGCCACCGCCGCGATAATCGCGCAGGCCGTATTTGTGCCAGTAAGTGTAATCGCCATGACCTGGGCGAAACACATCTTTAATTTTACCGTAGTCTTTTGAGCGCTGATCGGTATTTTCGATAAGTAAACCAATGCTGGTGCCTGTGGTTTTGCCTTCAAAAACGCCTGAAAGAATTTTTATTTGGTCGTCTTCTCGGCGCTGCGTTGTATAACGGCTTTGCCCAGGTTTACGACGGTCTAAATCAATTTGTAAGTCGGCCTCTGTGATCTCAAGGCCCGCGGGAGTACCATCTACAACACCGCCTAGAGCAACGCCGTGGCTCTCACCAAAGGTGGACACTTTAAACAACTGCCCTATGCTATTACCTGCCATTAACTTTCCTCATTCCTAATGACTACAAAAGTTGCCGAGCATGTGCTCGGCTTAAAATTTATTTAGCAAAATACGTATCAAGCTGCGCTTTGCTTATTACAAATACACCTAAGCCACCTTGCTCAAACTCAACCCACTCAAAGGGTTCGCCCGGATACAAGGCATCCATATGTACCATAGAGTTACCAACTTCTACAAATAACAAACCGTTATCAGTTAGATGATTGCTTGCATGCTCTAAAATAGTACGTGTAACGTCTAAGCCATCATGGCCAGATGCTAAACCAAGCTCAGGCTCATGATGAAACTCACGTGGTAAATCAGCCATGTCTTCAGCATCAACATACGGTGGGTTGGCTACTATTAGGTCATACTTTTGCCCTGGCACACCACTAAATACATCTGACTGAATAGGCAGTACGCGGTCGCTTAGCATATAGTCGTTTATATTTATATCTGCTACTTCAAGCGCTTCATACGATATATCAACCGCATCTACTTGTGCCGTTTCAAACGCCTGAGCAAGCGCAATGGCAATACAAGCAGAGCCTGTGCATAAATCTAAAATACGGTTAACGCTTTGCGGCTGCTCAAGCCACGGTGAAAACTTATTAGCAATAAGTTCTGCAAACGGCGAGCGCGGAATAAGCACACGCTCATCGACATAAAATGGCATGCCCGCAAACCAAGCAGTGTTTGTTAAATATGGCACCGGCGTGCAGTCGTTTATACGCTCTGCGATTAACCCTGCTAGGCGGTTTTTTTCTGTACTTGTTAACCGCGCATGCATTAACTCTTTGGGGGCATCAATAGGTAAACTTAATGCAGGAAGTAATAAGCTAACGGCTTCATCCCACGCGTTATCTGTGCCATGTCCAAAAAATATTCCACTACTTGCAAATTGGCTTGTAGTCCAGCGTAACCAGTCATGTAACGTTGACAGTTCTGCAACAGCTTCATCAAGTGTTGCTTCTTCTATTTGTAAATCACTCATATTTTTTACCTGTTTTAGCTAACTGACTGTTTTGAGTCTTTGCAACGATTGCATTGCCTAACTGTGCTGAGCAAATTACAATTGCCCCTCACCTTTATATTGTACCGCCTTTTGCGCTGCGTTTTTACGTTTTTTTGTTTAGGTAAAATTTATGAAAAAAGACATCTCATCACAATCGTCCCTAAGCAACGACGACATTGACCTTTTTCGCCAAACAATTACAGGCGCTAAGGTGTTCAAACAAGATACCCATAGGTTTGATACAAAACCTAAAGTGTCACAAGCGAAGCAATTTGCCCAGCAAAAAAAGCAGGTTGAGTCTGAATTTTTCTTTTCTGACGAATATATCCCCGATATAGACACAAATAGCACCATTAACTATGTGCAAAATGGTCACGACTCTTTTTTAGCAAAACAGTTGCGACGCGGCGACTTTGCGCCCGATTTAACTCTCGACCTGCACGGGCTTAATAAAGAACGTGCAAAAGATGAACTCGCAGGGCTTATTCACGAGTGCAAAAAACAGCATTATTACTGCGCGTGCATAGTGCATGGTATTGGCGAGCGTGTTTTAAAACACAAAGTACCGCAGTACTTGGTGCAGCACCCCGATGTAATAGCCATGCACCAAGCACCGCTAGAATATGGCGGGCGCGGTGCCGTGTTGATTTTAATTGATTTACCACAAAGCGATGAGTTTAGACGCTAATTAGAGGAAGAATACGTGCAAATTTTTTCGATTATTTTTCCATTAATTTTTATTGTCGCATTGGGCTACACCTGTTGTTATTTTAAATTTTTTAATCAGCAGCATATTGCCGGCTTAAGTAAATTTACTTTTTATGTGAGCTTACCCGCCTTTTTAATGCTCAATATGTCGCAAATAAATTTGCATCAAAGTATTAGCCTCCAAGCATTTTTAAGCTTTTATATTCCTGTGTTAGCGGTATTTGCTTTGGGCATACTTATTGATAGGTACTGTTTAACCAAACAAGAAAGTGCGGGAAATTATCAACAGCATAGTGTGTTTGGTCTTGCTGGAAGTTATTCAAATATGGTGTTAGTGGGTATACCCATTGTTATTGCTTCACTTGGCAAAGACATGATTGCTATCGCCTTTATGATCATCACATTTCATAGCACGCTGCTTTTTGCGTTAACTTATTTAATAGGCGCGAAAGGAAACACAGCTGATTTCTCGTGGACAAAATTTGCTAAAAACATGATTCTTAACCCTATTGTGTTGAGTATTGGCTGTGGGTTACTTTTAAATGTGTCGGGGATTACATTATTTGCTAATTTAGCCAACGCCTTAGAGCTACTTGCAAGCCCTGCTATTGCGTGCGCTTTATTTGTATTAGGTGCTAATTTGGTGTTTTATAAAGTAGCCGCTAATTGGCAGCCAGCGCTTATTTCTTCACTATTAAAAATACTGGTGTTGCCTGCTGCTGTGTATGTAGCAGCTACATGGGTGTTTGCATTAGATACGCAAATTCGTAACGTACTGGTATTGCTGAGCGCCTCACCCGTTGGCGTTAATGCGTATTTAATTGCAAGCCAATTAAATACGCATCAAGTTACGCTCGCCGGTGCAGTGGTGCTTTCAACAGTGCTTAGTGTTGTAAGCTTTTCGTTGTGGCTTGCTGTACTTTTATAACAACACTTATTTAAGTGCGGCCACTACCGAAATTTCTACTAATAGTGCATCGCGCGCCATTTTAGCTTCAACACAGGCGCGTGCTGGTGCATAACCTTCTGGTACCCATGCATCCCAAACCGCATTCATATCGGCAAAATATTCCATGCTTTTAACGTAAATAGTTGCGCTGAGCATATGCTTTTTAGAACTCCCCGCCTGCTCAAGTAAGGCCTCTACTTTGTTGAGCATTGTTTGCGTTTGCTCTGTTATGTTTTGCTCTGCGTCACTGCATACTTGTCCGCATAAATAAACGGTTCCATTATGCTTAACTATACGGCTCATGCGCGCACCCGTTTCAAGGCGTTCTATACTCATAGTTATCTCTTTTTTCTATATATTGGCAGGCGCGTTGATATTAATATATTCACTGCGCTGTGAGGTTTCATCATACTGAATTACAGCAACCGCCGCGGTGTTAAAAATAGGCATATTACCCGGAGTGAGTTGATCAACTATATAGCTAACAATAGGCATATGGGCGACCACTAACCAGGTATTGCACTGGGGGTGCATAGCAATAAGTGTTTCTAAATAGTCAGCTGCTATTTGTGGCTTTCCCTCAGGAATAATATCGCTACACGTTTCACTAAATTTGAATACATTGTTTTTCTCGACTTCTTTAGCTGTTTGCTGTGCCCGCGAGTAAGGACTTACCAACAAAGCGTCAACAGAAAAATGTTGGTGTAACCATAAGCCCATTTTTTCTGCTTCTGCATGGCCTTTCGGTGTTAGATTTCTTGCTGCGTCGTTAGCTTGCATCGGTGTTGCTTCGCCGTGGCGCATAATTAAGATTGTTTTCATAAATAATCAACCGATTAATGAATATAAAACAGTAGCCAGTTTGCCCATTTGTCCGCTATATTAACTATTATTCCAAAGAATAATTCTCTCATGATATTCAGGTAAATCTTTTCGCTATTTTTCGCTGTCCTGAAGCTATCATCTGTTGTTAACAAGTAAACGTTTAGTTTCAGGAGCATCATTTGAATATCAGCCGCAATGATAACAGAGCATACCGCGCCATTACACTCGACAATGGGCTAAAAGTATTATTAGTGCAAGATAAAGATTCAACTAAAGCCGCTGCTTCTATGGCCATAAACGCTGGCCATTTTGATGATCCCCTTGATAGGCAAGGCCTCGCACACTTTTTAGAACATATGCTTTTTTTAGGTACCGACCAATACCCTGATTCTGGAAGCTTTAATAATTTTGTTTCACAAGCTGGCGGCAATACTAACGCATGGACCGGCACTGAACACACTTGTTATTTCTTTGATATTAATAATCAAGCACTTGAAGGTGCACTTGCACAGTTTAGCCGTTTTTTTATAGCCCCATTATTAAACCCAGCAGAAACCGAAAAAGAGCGTAATGCTATCGACGCTGAGTTTAAATTAAAAATAAAAGACGACGGTCGGCGCATTTATCAGGCTCATAAAGAAACCGTAAACCCAGCCCACCCTTTTGCGAAGTTTTCCGTTGGCAATTTACAAACACTTGCAGATAGAGAACGCTGTATAAGTGACGAGCTCAGAGACTTTTTTACTAACCACTATCAAGCACAGTGGATGACATTAGTGATATGCGCGAATGAACCGCTCGATACACTAGCGCAATGGGTACGACATTACTTTAGCCCTATCAAAGGGGATAAAGACCTAGTAAAGCCCGCTATCAATGAACCTTTGTACCGCACACAAGACATAGGCAAAATACTGCATATAGAACCGCATAAGCATATGCAAAAGCTTATAGTTAGTTTTGCTATGCCAAATATTGATGACTTTTACCGACACAAAACGGTAAGTTTTATAGCCCATCTACTAGGCTACGAAGGCGCAGGCTCGCTGTACTCTATTTTAAAAGAACAAGGGTGGATTAACGCCCTTTCTGCCGGTGGCGGTATAAATGGAAGTAACTTTAAAGATTTTAACATTAGCATGGCCCTTACCGATGAAGGCATTGAATACTTTGAAGACATAATAGAAATTGTGTTTGAGTATATTTGCCTAATCAACGACAACACCGACAAACTACCGCGCCTGTATCAAGATAAAAAAAACCTGTTACAAATTGCGTTTGATAACCAAGAAAAATCGCGCTTAATTGATTGGGTAAGTAATCTGAGTATTAATATGCAGCACTACGACGAAGCTAACTATGTGCAAGGCGATTACTTAATGGAGGGTTTTAATAAAGCCGCTCACGAAATGGCTATGCAATGGCTTACCCCACAGAATATGCGCTTGGTACTTATTCACCCAGGCGTTGAGGCAGAGCACACAACCGCGTGGTACAACACCCCTTACAAAGTTGAGGCAATTTCGCCGCATTGGCTGGAGTCGCTTTCACATATAAATAAACCCTTAAACACCATGCTGCTGCCTTCAGCAAATCCTTATTTAACAAAAGAAGTGGTATTATATGAAGTCGAAAAACCACAAACAAAGCCTGTATTGTTAGTTAAAGAGTCTGGTTTTGATTTTTGGTTTAAACAAGACAACACCTTTAGAGTGGCAAAAGGTCATTTTTATTTAGCAATGGACTCGCACTTTGCAGTAAAAGATGTAAAACACATGGCCTTAACTCGCCTTTTTAGCGACTTATTTATGGACAGTGTCGGTGAGCAATTTTACCCTGCAGAACTAGCTGGGCTTAGTTATCATTTAACCTCACATCAAGGCGGGCTTACGCTTCACACAGCGGGGCTATCCACGAGTCAGTTAGAGTTAGTAGAGCAATTACTTGATGCACTGTTTAATGTTGATATTTGCGCCCGTCGCTTTGCTGAATACAAAAAGCAACTGGTAAGACACTGGCGAAACAGTAACCAAAATAAGCCCGTAAGTGAGCTATTTAGCGTGTTAGGGGCTAAAATAATGCCATGGAATCCGCAGCCTAATGAATTAGCTACAGCACTTAAAAATACGTGTTTTCAGCAATTTAACGAATTTCGAGTCGACTTTTTTAAAGCTTTACATGTTGAGTCCTTTTTACATGGTAATTGGCAGCATACAGATGCAAAAGTGTTCCATAAAAAAGTGGCTGAACATCTAAAAAGTGCCGCTGCTATTGAAGATTTAACACGCCCGCTGCGTGAAATAGATCAAGTAACCCGCTGTCAGCTTGAACTGCCTTGTAGCGACCACGCTATGGTTATTTATTATCAGGCGCAAACCTCTGATGTAAATGAAAAAGTAAAATTAATGGCGCTTAATCATTTAATAAACCAAGATTACTTTAACGAACTGCGAACAACTCAGCAATTAGGGTACTTAGTTGGCACAGGTTACGCCCCTTTTAACACCCGAGCCGGTATCGCTTTTTATATACAATCACCAAAATTTGAAGCTCAAACCCTGCTGCACAGACATAATCATTTTGTAAGCCAATTTATTGCCAACCTAGACGCCCTAGATGAAACAGCATGGCAGCAGCATAAACAAGGGTTAGCAACTCATATTGCTGAAAAAGATAAAAACCTACGGTTACGTTCACAGCGCTTTTGGCTTGCAATAGGTAATAAAGATCATAACTTTCATATGCAAAAACGCCTGTTAGAGGCTCTCCATACGCTTACCCTTGAGCAAATAAAGGCCTATACAATGGCTACTTTTGCAGACGATAGACCAAGGTATGAGTTATTAAGTAGCGCAAAAGTAAATAAATCGCAAAAAATGCCGCTTTGCTCGCAATCTCTTTGACTCTAAAGGAGGCATGATTTAAATTATTGTTTGTTAATTAGTAGTAATAAAACAAATGATAAAAATAACAATAATAAAATGTAGTTTTTGCTGGTTGCTGCTAAGCCTATCACCCGTAGCGGTTGCCTTTGAACACGCCTTTAACATAGATACCCACACTGTTTTAACTGTTTCCAGCGCCCTCCTCGCGCTGGCTTTGCCGTATCTATTATTGGTAATTTATAAATTAAAGCGCTCTAGACTGCAGCATAGCCTCTCGGAAAAACGCTTAAAAAGCACTGTTGAAGGCAGTGGTGATACACTTTGGGATTGGAATATAAAAACTGGCGAAGTTATTCGCATTAACGACAAATACATGATGGACTCAACAACGTTAATGGGTTTTCCGCCAAACAAAAGCTTAATTCACCCACACGACATTGCTTCAGTTGAGCATTTACTAAAAAAACACTTTGCTCAAAAGTCTGCTTTTTTTGAAGCCACTTACCGCATTAAAGACACCTTTGGCCACTGGCACTGGGTATTAGACCGCGGAAAAATAATAGAAAAAGATGCTAACTTAGCCCCACTGAGGATGACTGGCACAGTGCGCGATATTTCAGTGTTAAAATCAACACAAGAGCGCCTCAATTTATTTGCTAAGTGTGTTGAATCCCTTACTGATGCACTCGCTATCTATGATAAAAACTTTAACTTAGTTGATATAAACCCCAGCTTTTTAACCCTGTTTGGTGGCGTTAGAGAGCAGTACATTAAAAAGCCTTTTAACTTACCTGGTTACGATAAAAGCTATATAGAAAACATTAAAAATATAGTACGAGAGCGTGAGCGAATTCAACAAGAGGTAAAACTGCGCAATAGCGAGCGAGTTTTACTACCTATAGAAATTTCTATTGATGAGATAAAAAACGCTCAACACCAAATAACAAACTATGTCGTGGTTTATTCAGATTTAACTGAACGTAAAAATGCACAATCGCAGTTACATAATTTATCAAATAGAGACCGCACGACCAGTTTACCAAATAGAAATTTATTTTTTACGAACCTACAAAAGCTAGTAAAACAAAACACCCATCACGCCCTTTTGGTATTTGATTTAGATAACTTTAAAAAAATAAATGACTCGTTAGGCCACCAGCTAGGCGACAGCTTGTTAGCAAAATTGGCTATGCGGTTAAATAAATTAACCCGCGAGAATGATGTTTTTTACCGCTTAGGGGGGGATGAATTTGCCCTAGTTATGGCAGATACAAACGACATACATGTGATAACGCGCATGGCAAAACAGTTTTTAGCCGCTATTGCCACCCCATTTAAAATGGCAGGCCATGAGCTCGCGATTACCTCTAGCGTAGGCATAGTGTTATTCCCTGAAGATGGCAGTACGCCAGAACTACTGTTAAAAAACGCTGATACCGCTATGTATCACGCTAAAAAGAAAGGTAATAGTTATCTGTTTTTTAACGACACTATGAACCGCCAAGCGGTTAAACGCTTACAAATAGAAAACCTAATGCGCTTTGGTCTAAAAGAAAACCATTTTGAAGTGTATTACCAACCAAAAATGAATATTCGCACAGGTAAACTCACCGGAATGGAGGCATTAGTGCGCTTTATAACGCCCAAAAAAGGCGTTATTAGCCCCGGCGTTTTTATTCCTATTGCAGAAGAAACCGGGCAAATTATAGAAATTGGTGAGGTGGTTTTAAACAAAGCGTGTCGCGATGTAAAGCAGTGGCTAGACGATGGGCTATTTAGCGGCCGCGTTGCAGTTAACTTGTCGGCTAAGCAGTTTAGCTTGCCAGATTTAACAACCCGTATTGACGTGATCTTACAAAAAAACGAACTTCCCTCTTACTTTTTAGAGCTGGAAATTACCGAAGGCACCGTAATGGACGACCCGCAAGAAGCCATTGCAATTATGCGCTCGCTAAGTGCCCGTGGTATTCATTTAGCCATGGACGATTTTGGCACAGGTTATTCATCTTTAGCGTACTTAAAACAATTTCCGCTCAATACCTTAAAAGTAGACAAAGCATTTATTGATGACATGACCACCGAACGAGGCCGTAATATGGTTGACTCTATTGTGACGATTGCACAAAACCTCGATTTACATGTGGTTGCTGAAGGTGTGGAGCAAGCAAGCCAAATTGACATACTTAAAACGCTAAATTGTGAAACGGTGCAAGGCTATTTCTATTCTAAACCGCTTTCAAAAGATGAATTTACCGCGTTTTTGAAACAGCAACAAAGTAACTCTACGCCAAGCCTTATAAGTGCTAATAAACACTTAGCTCAAATAAGGTAATGCCATGGAGCAAATACACAGATTGGCTTCTTAATTGTGTATGCAAACACCTGTGTACGGAAAAGCAAACATCTTCTCCATTAAACTCAAAAGCAAAGCTACGTATTTTAGGGCAAATAGGCCCGTTTAATCAGACGAATAAGTAGCGGCTCTAGCTATCAGCTTATATAAATTAAGTATTGATATAGGTTGTGTTTACTTAATTTATAAAATTTTGACATAAAAAAAGCCGGCATAACGCCAGCTTTATCATATAGCTTGGGCTACTTTTCAGCGCGGCCCATAAATTTGTGCTCAGCCGTATTAATACGGATACGGTCGCCCGTAGAGATATGCTCAGGCACCGAAATGGTTAAACCCGTGCTCAGACGTGCAGGCTTAGAGCGCGCACTCGCAGAAGCACCTTTGATTGAAGGGTCAGTCTCTTCAACAACCAACTCTACGCTCGATGGCAAATCTAAACCTACAGGCGAGCCATCAATCACAATAACGTGTACGCCTTGCGTTTCTTCGTTAACGAATTGAATTTCTTCTGCTATTGCCTCTTTGTTTAAGTTATACGGCGTGTAGTCTTCATTATCCATAAACACGTATTCATCGCCATCAATGTACGAAAGCATTGCTTCGCGGCGAGTTAAGTCTGCTAGGGTTAGCATGTCGCTGTCTTTGAAGGTTTCGTCTACTTTTGCACCTGTTACGACATCGTATAAACGCATACGGTACAAACTACCGCCTGCACGACCTTGTGGTACCGAACGTACAATATCTTTAACTACCAACACACGATTATTAAACTCAATCGCGGTTCCTTTTTTAACGTCACTCGCCTTGGCATGGGGGTTTTCCTATTATTTTTTTGATTGCCAGAAACATACCACGAACTAGGTATTGTTCAACTAAAAATACGTTAATTTGGGGCTGCATTTGATATAGACTTGCAAATTTTTAATTTAAAACTAAATACCTATAATCAAAAGCGAAAAAAACTGCTATGGTATCTCTACCGAGTATGACTTCAAGGATTGGATCATGGACCAAAACACAGTACATGAGTATTTAGTAAAGAAGCCCTTGGTGCAAGTGACAAAACCATTTGCTCAAGAGGTTGATGTTTATAAAGTAAATCATAAAATGTTTGCCACCCTTGCCTTAGGTAATGATGGAGACGTTAATGATGATGGAGATCCTATTTGGTGGCTTAATTTAAAGTGCGATCCCGATGAAGCACTTAAATTGCGTGATATTTTTCCTGCGGTGATCCCTGGCTATCATATGAACAAGCGGCTTTGGAATACGGTGATATTAGATGGCTCTATTCCACAAGGCGAAATTGAAAGAATGATCGATAATTCGTTCAAATTAGTTGTTGAGAATATGCCAGAAAAAGACCGTAAAGCAATTGAAGCACATCTATAGAAACCACCATCACGGGCTAGCTTGCTAGCCCTATTTGCTACAACTTTAATGTGTATATCAAATCATCATAACGTGTATTATTAATAGTATGCGCTTGCGTATTAATGCCCGTTAACGTTAGTCCACACTTTTGTAATACTTTTTCAGAGCCTATATTCCCCTTTGTAACCACGGCTTTAAACTGTGTAATACCCCATTGTTGCCATGCCCACTCAATCACGGCACGCAGTGACTCACTGGCAAAGCCTTGATTAAAATACGCGGGTAAAAACAAATAGCCTAGCTCAGCTTGCTCAAGTTCGTACGTAAACCCCGTAACACCCATGGGCTCATTTGAACGCTTATCAAATACGACAAGGCAAAGTGGATGAGTAGAAGTGCTATCCCAGCTTTTTAAACGTTGTTCAAACCGGCTGCGTACAAACGCTTCACTGGGCATATCGTAGCAATAACGGATCACGGTTGAATTTTGATGTAACTGCAAAAATAATGGCCAATCACTGCTTTGAAGTGGGCGCATTGCTAGTCGTGCTGTAAACAACTGCATAATGGTTTACCTCTTATCTGCTTAGCTGCAAATTAAGCTAACACACTTTATAGCAAGCCACTTAATTATAAGCCTTATTTGAGGGTAAAAACCTGTCGATAACTAAATAAAGACTGGCAATCTAAGTTTATAAATGCACGTTTTTAACACAGTATGTACCGAGGTTAGCCCTAAAGAATAATTGCTTATCATTGCGCCCTAGTATTCTATATTTACAAATAGCAGGTATAAAAAAACCGCATCTAATGCGGTTTTTTAATCAAGCTGTTTTACGAGTCTTGCTTTGGTGAGTCCACGCTCTCTTCTTGAGGTTGCTCATCAGCAGGCTCTGCCTCTATTGCTTGTTCAGCAACAGGTGCTGGGCTTAGCTCAGTTGTAACAGGCTGCGTTTGATAAAACTTAGCGCCTGATTCAGCCATACTTACTAACGTATCGCACGGAGCAAAGTTCGCATTGCTATTAGCCAAAGTAGACATTTCAGAGCTTACTTTACTTGCGCCCAATTTATCCATGTAGCTAAACGGTCCACCTAAAAACGGTGGGAAGCCAATGCCAAATATAGCGCCAATATCGCCATCACGTGGGCTGGCAATAATGCCATCGTCTAAACAACGTACTGCTTCGTTAAGCATTTGTGATACACAACGCTTAGCAATCTCGCTTTTATTTAAACGCGGAGCAGGTGTCACACCTAGTAGCTCATACACTGACTCGTCAACTTTTTTGCTCTTTTTATCGTACTCATAAAAACCACGACCCGTTTTACGGCCTAGGCGTTTTGAATCAATCATACGAGAAAATGCATCTGGCGCTTTAAATCGCTCGCCTAATTCTTTTTCAAGAATTGGGGCAATTTTAGAGCCTATATCAATCCCTACTTCGTCAAGTAAAGCAAGTGGCCCCACTGGGAAGCCAAACTCTACAAGCGCTGCATCTATTTTTTCAATTGGCTCACCGGCAAGCATTAAATTAGCCGCTTCATTTACATAAGGCGCTAAAATACGATTTACGTAAAAACCAGCCATATCTTTTACCACAATGGGCGTTTTACCTTGCTTACGAGCAAAGTTAACGACACGTGCTATGGTCTCTTGTGACGTGCCTTCATGTGGAATAATTTCCACTAGTGGCATTTTTTCAACTGGCGAGAAGTAATGCAGACCAATCACGTTTTCTGGACGCTGCGCCTGCGCTGCAATTTGTGAAATAGGCAGTGATGACGTGTTACTAGCAAAAATAGTATTGCTTTGACATTGCTGCTCTATATCAGCAACCATACCTTGCTTTAAGGCTAGGTCTTCAAATACAGCTTCCACTACTAAATCAATGTGTTTAAAGCCGCTGTAGTCAGTAGTACCGGTAATACGGTTCATGGTTAACTGCATATCAGCTTTAGACATAATACGGCGCTTAAGGCGCTTATCTAAAATTTTGTAGGTGTAGTTCATGGCATTACTAATGCCCTGTTCTGCAACATCTTTAATACGCACAGGTACTTTGGCTTTTACTGCGCTTACATGCGCAATACCAGCACCCATTAAGCCACCACCTAAAACAGCTGTTTTACTAATAGCCGGCGCATCATCGTTGCGCCACTCTTTTTTCATTTCCGTGGTTGCAAAGAAAATACTACGCAGCGCTTTAGACTCGTCACTCATTACAAGTGTTGCAAAGCTTTCAGCTTCTGTTTTGTATGCTTTTAATTTATCAAGCTCTACACTTGCACGCACAGCCTTAATAATTGCAAGCGGTGCAGGATAATGTCCGCCAGTTTTTTTAAGGACGTTTTCTTTCGCCTTTTTAAAGATAAAGTTACGACCAAACGGGTTTGACTCTAGCAATTTGCTTACTTTATCAAGCTTAGGCTCTTTATCTGCTGGCTTTTTCTTAGCTGCAAATTCTTTAGCAACTTTTAACAATACACTTTGTGGTACTACATCATCTAATACGCCCGCTTTTTTAGCTTGCTTAGGACGAATTTGCTTACCTGTTAGCATCCACTCTAGCGCTTTTTGAATGCCTACAATTTTAGTTAAACGCTGCGTACCGCCACCACCTGGTAATAAACCAAGTTGTACTTCTGGCAGGCCTACTTTAGTAATATCGCTATCCGTGCCTACGCGGTAATCACACGCTAAAGCAAACTCTAAACCACCACCAAGCGCCGCACCATGAATTGCGCTAACCGTTGTGTAAGGTAGCTTTGTCATATCAAAAAAGGCTTGATGACACAGCTCACTGATTGCTAAAGCATCTTCACGTTTTTCTACGCTATCAAGCATTTTTACATCAGCGCCCGCGATAAAGTTATCGCTTTTACCACTAATAAATACCATACCCTTTACTGACTCTTGCTTGGCTTCTTCAAGTAAAGCTTTTAAGTCATCAGCGAATGAGTCGCGCAGAGTGTTCATTTTTTCACCCGGCACATCAATGGTTACTACGGCAATTTTGTTTTCATCTACCGTTAAATTAAATACTGAATCTGTCATTACGCGCTCTCCAATACAAAGGCTGCACCTAAACCACCAGCAGCACACGCTGTTGTTAATGCTAAACCGCCACCACGACGTTTAAGCTCGTGTAAGCTTTGCGTAATTAAGCGAGCACCGGTTGCTGCAAATGGGTGACCATATGCCAGTGAGCCGCCGTTAACGTTAAACTTATCCATGTTAATTTCGCCAATTGCTTTGCTACGACCAAGTTTTTCTTGCGCAAACTTATCTGATGCAAACATTTTCATGTTAGCCAGCGCTTGTGCTGCAAATGCTTCATGCATTTCAATTAAATCTAAATCAGCAAGCGTAATACCTGCCCTATCAAGTGCGATAGGCGTTGAATGCGCTGGGCCCATTAGCATATCTTGCTCTACACCAATTGCCGAGAACGCAAAACTGCGCACATAACCTAAAATTTCGTAGCCTAGTGCTTTTGCTTTGCTTTCGCTCATCATCAGTACGGCAGCTGCACCATCTGTTAAGGGTGTTGCGTTTGCTGCGGTAACCGAGCCATGTTGGCGGTCAAATACTGGTTTAAGCTTAGCGTAGCCTTCAACGGTAGAATTTTTACGGATGTTATTATCTTCTTCAATAAAGCTTTTATATGGCGGCAAGTGCGCCGTCATAACTTCATCTTTTAACTTGCCATCTGCCCATGCCTGGGTTGCAAGTGAATGCGAGCGATGCGCGAGTGCATCTTGATCTTCACGGCTAATGTTGTGTGTTTTAGCCATTTGCTCAGCTGTTTGCCCCATAGAAAGACCCGTCGAGTACTCGGCAACCGCTGGCGGTACTGGTAATAAATCTTTTAAACGCAGTTTTGAGAATATTTTTAAGCGCTGGCCTAAGGTACGCGCTTTGTTTAAATCAACTAAGCTACCTGCCAATTTTTTACTTACGCCAATAGGCAGCACTGAAGATGAGTCAGCACCACCAGCAATACCTACATTTACAGAGCCTGCCATAATAGACTCAGCTACATTGGCAATGGCCTGAAAGCTGGTAGCACACGCACGCGATACAGAATACGCATCTACACCTACAGGCATACCCGTACCTAATACTATTTCACGCGCAATATTTGGTGCTTCTGGCATTTGCACTACTTGACCAAATACAAGTTGATCGATTTCTGACTTGTCGAAATTTAATCGTTCAAGCATTTCGTTAACCACCAACTTACCCATATCAAGGGCCGGTACATGGTGAAACGCTGTTGCTTGTTTTGCAAAAGGAGTACGTAAGCCGCTAACGATGGCAATACGGTCGCCTTTTGGTGTTTTTAGTATATTTTGCTCAGACATTTATGCTCTCCCGCTGACAGGTCTGACCTGTTTGTTTTCCTCGATTCTAAACAACCCGTGTGCTAAAGCCAATAGATAAACACAAATTTATACAAAAGCACTAAAGCTAGATATACACATAGTGCTTAATATTGACTACCACAATAGGCTTTTTTACGCGTTTTTACAAAGATTTGTGGTACGCTAAAAACCGTTAAAAAATAACGAACTATTTTTAAAAATACAGTCTAACTCTTGAGTTACTCACTTATAAACCTTATAACTAGGTCAGTATTAATCACCTATAACAAATTAGGTACAAACCCAGCTGACGAGGAAGTCTATTTATTATGGCAGCTAACGCATTCAAACAATTAAAAACGTACTTAGATACACAAATTATTGGCCAGCCAGAGCTTACTCAAGCACTCCTTATTGCCATTTTAGCTGATGGGCACCTATTAGTAGAAGGCCCACCAGGGCTTGCAAAAACCCGTGCTGTTAACGCCCTTGCTAAAGGCATTGAAGGCTCGTTTCAACGCGTGCAGTTTACGCCCGACTTATTACCTGCAGATGTCACAGGCACCGATATTTACCGCCAACAAACAAGTGAATTTGTGTTTGAAAAAGGCCCTTTATTTCATAACCTTATCTTAGCCGATGAAATAAACCGTGCCCCAGCAAAAGTACAATCAGCGTTATTAGAAGCCATGGCAGAGCGCCAAGTAACGGTAGGTAAAAACACCTACCCGCTTAGCGATTTGTTTATGGTAATGGCTACCCAAAACCCGCTGGAGCAAGAAGGGACTTACCCGCTGCCAGAGGCACAATTAGACCGTTTTTTATTACATTTAAGCATTGATTACCCAGGTGCAGAGCACGAGCTAGATATACTGCGCTTAACCCGTGGTGAAGCGCTTAATGAACACCAAGCGGTAATGCAGCAAATTACCCAAAGCGACTTATTTGCCGCTCGCCAAGCTATTTTAGGTTTGTATTTAGCCGAGCCGCTTGAGCAATATTTAGTACAGCTTATTATTGCCACTCGAGAAGGGGCTAAGTTTGATGAGCAACTTGGCCGTTGGATTGAGTTTGGCGCAAGCCCCCGTGCCACCATTGCACTTGATAAATGTGCCCGTGCCCACGCTTGGTTACATGGCCGTGATTTTGTTGCACCCGATGACATTCAAGCCGTTGTACATAATGTACTGCGCCATCGTATTATTTTAAGCTACGAAGCACAGGCTGATGGCATTACTAAAGATCAGGTGATAAGCCGTATTGTTGAACTTGTAGCCGTACCCTAAGTTATGCAAACACAATTAGACTCAAAGGCGTGGCTAAAGCAAAGCCATAGCCACGGTGTAAATTTAGCGCTAAAAGAGCTTATGTATTACAAAGCAAAAGCGCAATTGCTAGAGCTTGCACCAAAAGTTAAAATTAAAAACAGTTTAGCTGGGCAATACCTTGCGCCTCATAAAGGCCGAGGCATGGAGTTTGCCGAAGTACGCCATTACCAGCAAGGCGATGACATTCGCTCTATTGACTGGCGAGTAACGGCGCGTACCGGCGAAACCCATACAAAGCTTTTTCAAGAAGAAAAAGAGCGCCCTGTGTTTGTATTTACTGATTTTTCAAACTCAATGCTTTTTGGCTCAAAGCTGCTACTTAAGTCGGTACAAGCTGCGCACATTAGCGCGCTAGTTGCATGGTCTGCGTGTCAACGCGGAGATAGAATTGGCGGCATTGTGTTTAACCAGCACTCGCATTTAGAGCTAAAGCCCAGCGCCCGCGAAAAAGCAGTATTAAACCTGTGTCATAACCTATGCGACAGCCACCAGCAAGCACTTAACAATATAGACAAACAAGCAAGTAATAACTTTAGTGATAATTTAAAGCGCCTTAATCATTTAGCTAAACCTGGCAGCTTAGTGTATTTAGTCTCTGACTTTAATGCCCTTGATGATGCAAGCTTTAAGCAATTAGAAATATTAAGCCGCCACTGCGAGCTGATAGGCTGTCATATAAGTGACCCATTTGAGCATCAGCTCCCTGCGTTTAAACAAACTGTAACGGTAAGTGCAAATAATCAAGACTTTGCCCTTCCACTAATGGACAGTAATTTTAGAAAACGCTTTGCAAAAAATGCCGAGCACGCATTTAGTACTCGCCTTAACCGCTTAACTAAATCAGGCCTTAATTTAATATCATTCAATGCAGCCAGCCCGCTTGAACTGCAATTAGTGAGAAAGTAACCATGCAATCCAATCCACTCGACGGCCTGCACGACATAATAGCACCAAGCCAAGTAAGTTGGTGGCCACTCGCTCCTGCTTGGTGGGTTATTATTGCCCTGCTATTTATAGTAATCTGTGCAGCTGCTTTTTGGTTTTACAAAAATCACAAATTTAAAAAGCCAAAACGTTACGCAATAGATTTAAGTAAAACAGAACAAAACCCGCTCACCCTTCATATTATTTTAAAACGCCTTGTTATTGAGTATTACGACAAACGCCTAGCTGCACAGTCAACCACTAATTGGTGCAATACGCTTAATGCGTTAACGGGTTTAAGCTTTAGCGAGCAGGAAATACTCAGCCTTTATAACACCGAGCAAGCAAACAAAGAACTAACCGACAAGTTTCGCCAAGGTATTAAACAATTTAAGTTAAAGGAGTCAGTACATGTTTGAATTTAGCTGGCCTTGGTTATTTTTATTACTGCCGCTGCCTTTATTACTTTTATTATTAAAGCCAGCTGCAAGTAGCGCACAAACGCGCCTTCGCATTCCTAGCTTTGCTCAACACAATTTAGCCACACACAGCTTTGAACAAGGCACACGTAAGTTAAGTATTTTTGAATGGGCTTTATGGTTATTACTGGTAACAGCGGCTGCAAACCCAACGTGGTTAGATGAGCCTATTTCATTACCTAATGAAGGACGCGATATAATGCTTGCGGTCGATTTATCAGGCTCGATGACCGAACAAGACATGGCCTACAACGGCCAATATGTTGATCGCCTCACTATGGTAAAAGCCGTATTGAGTGACTTTATAGAGCAGCGTCAAGGTGACAGGCTAGGGCTGATATTATTTGGCGATACCGCATTTTTACAAACGCCGCTAACTCGCGATGTTAAAACCGTAAGTAAAATGCTTAGCGAGTCTCAAATTGGCTTGGTAGGGCGCGCCACCGCTATTGGCGATGCGCTAGGTTTATCGGTAAAACGTTTTGCCAATAAAGATAAAAGTAACCGCATTGTGGTGCTATTAACCGATGGGCAAAACACCGCGGGTAATTTAAAACCTGAAGACGCCCTACTCCTTGCCCGCGAAGAAGGAATAAAAGTATATACCATAGGGGTTGGCTCTGATAACCGACGCGGCTTTAGCCTTTTTAATATGGGCGGTATGAGTGGCGGCAGCTTAGATGAAAGCCTATTAAAAGATATTGCCGAACAGACCGGTGGGCTATATTTTAGGGCCAAAGATGTAGCTGGACTTCAGCAAATTTACGCAGAGCTCGATAAGTTAGAGCCAATTAGCGCAGATGAGCAGACATTTCGCCCGCAAAGCTCATTGTTTTACTACCCACTACTTATTGCTATTTTGCTCATTAGTTTAAAAATACTGTTAAGCACCTTACGTGCATTAAAGGAGCCTAGCTAATGGACTTTACATTTATTCGCCCCGCTGTTTTGTGGCTTTTAATACCAGCGCTGGCTTTGTTTTTTATCGCCTTTATTAAGTATAAAAAACAAAGCGCAGATAACCTAATAGCGGTTCATTTGGCGCCGTTTATTATGAACGAGTCAAACACTAAAGCCAGCCAACCACTCTGGTTGGTTGCTGTATTTTGCTGTTTAGCGATTATGTTTAGTGCAGGCCCTAGCTTTGAAGAAAAACAGGTTCCTGTATTTCAAAGTAAAAGTGCTCGTGTAATTGTAATGGATATGTCGTACTCAATGTACAGTACCGATATAGCACCAAATCGTTTAATGCAATCGCGCTTTAAGGCACTCGATATGATTGAGCTATTTAAAGAAGGCGACACGGCTTTAGTTGCTTATGCCGGCAGTGCCTATACTATTTCGCCACTCACAAACGATGCCACTACGCTTAGCAATTTAATTCCGAGTTTAAGCCCTGACATTATGCCCGATAAAGGCTCGAATGTTTTAGCTGGCCTTGATATGGCAAAGGAGCTTTTAACACAAGCAGGCTATATTGATGGCGATATAATATTAGTTACCGATGGCATAGACCAAGAAGAACAAAGTGATATTACAAGCTTTACCAGTAATTCCTCTTATCGGCTAAATATATATGGCGTTGGCACAGAGCAAGGCGCGCCGATTAAATTACCTGAAGGCGGCTTTTTAAAAGACAGCTACGGTCAAATAGTCATTCCTACTATTAATATTAGCCGCTTAAAAAGCCTAGCGACGCGAAGTGGTGGAAAGTTTGCCCTTTACCAACCTAGCAGCAGCGACATAGCTACTTTTGCACCAAGTGCCAATAGTGAGTTATTAAAAGATGAAAAACAAAGCCATGCCCTTTGGCGTATAGACGCCGGTATATACGGGTTACTTATTTTACTGCCCTTAGGTCTTTATTTATTTAGAAGTGCAGCATTTTTAGGGGCCTTTTTGGTACTCAGCGTTTTGCCAACCCAGCAAGCAAGCGCATTAGAGCTCCCCTCTTTTTTAAAAAATACTGATCAGCAAGCACTTGATGCTTATAAAAATAAAGATTTTGAACAGGCCGCCAATGCCGACTCAAGCAGCTTAAAAGGGGCCGCATTGTACCAACAAGGTAATTTTGATGCCGCACTAGAAGCCTTTAGTAATGATAAATCAGCCACTGGTTTTTATAACTATGCCAACGCGCTTGCCAAATCAGGACAGCTAGAACAAGCCATAGATGCTTACAAACAAGCACAAACGTTACAACCTAACTTTAGCGAAGCCGCTGATAACCAAGCTTTGGTTGAGCAGTTGCTCGAGCAGCAACAGCAGCAACAGCAAGAGGGTGATTCGCAAGATAATCAGCAACAATCTGCTCAAAGTGAGCAACAAAACAATCAGCAATCAGATCAAAGCCAACAAGGTGAAAATAGCGATTCTCAATCAGAGCAAAGCCAAGGCGAACAATCACAAGATCAGCAAGGTGAGCCAAGTGATGAGTCTGACACTGAGCAAGACCCACAAAGTGCTGAGTCGGGTTCACAATCAGATAAACAAAATGAGCCAGACCTACAAACTCAGCCACAAGCTAATCAAGAGCAAAAACAGCCTGAGCAAACAAACGAAGAACAGGCTGAAAATGCTCAGCCGCAAACAGCGCAGCAGCAAACGTTAACAGATGAGAAAAAGCAAAACGCCCAACAACAAGCCGCGCAAGCACAAGCCCGTGAGCTCACCAACGAAGAGAAAGAAAAAGCCCAGCAGCTTAACCAGTTATTAAGAAAAGTACCGGACGATCCGGCAATTTTATTACGGAATAAAATGCAATTAGAAGCCCAAAAAAGACAATATCAACGTCGCCCTACAGGAGTAGAAAAATCATGGTAATGCGATTATTTTGCTGTTTATTGCTATTAAGTGCGATGCCATCATGGGCCGCCACCAAATTAGAGGCAAGTGTAGATAAAAACCCAGTCCTTGCTGGCGAATTTTTTATGCTTAACATTTCAGTGGACGACACAATAAAAACCGAGCAACCCGACACCTCGGTGTTACTTAAAGACTTTGTCGTTGGGCCCACAAGTTTGAGTACGCGCACCAACATTATAAATGGCAATATTAATAAGCAAACAACGTGGTCTGTAAAGTTAATGACCCGTAATGAGGGCGAATACACCATTCCAGCCTTTACCGTGGCAGGTTTAAGCTCGCAACCTATAAAATTAAAAGTGGCTAAACGCGCAGCCGATGCTGATAAAAATAACGATATTTTTTTAAAAACATCGCTCTCAAGTGACGCGTTGTTTGTTCAAGAAGCTGGCGTATATACGATTAAACTCTACCTAGCAAAAGAGCTACTTGACGGCAGTTTAAGTACACCCACCATGGAGGATGCCCAACTTACTCAATTAGGTAAACAAACCGAAAGCTATGAGCTTGTAGATGGTAAACGTTATTTAGTGATCACCCGAGAATACTTACTACAACCGCAAAAAAGTGGTGTATACACTATTACAGGCCCTACATTTCAAGGCCGTGTACAACAAAACTACCGCCAATTAGAGGTGTCGGCTTTAGGGGATGATCAGCAACTTGAGATAAAACCTATCCCAGCAAACTATAAAGGCGCATGGCTGCCCAGTGAGTTAGTTAATATTGATGAGCAGTGGCAACCTGATGAAAATACAGTAGAAGTTGGCACACCTATTACACGCACTATTACCTTAACCGCATTAGGGGTTACTAAAGAGCAACTGCCTGAAATTGATATGAAAACCATTACGGGAATTCGCAGTTATCCCGACGAGGTAGAAACAAACAATGCCGTAAGAAACGGACGGGTTGTATCTCAGCAAACAGCGTCATTTGCGTTATTACCACAAAAAGCAGGTACCTACACCCTACCTGAAATAACATTGCCTTGGTATAACACCAAAATAAACCGTATTAGCTATGCTAAATTACCTGAACGTACTATAACCGTAACACCAAGCGCCAATGGTATAAACCCAAGCACTGCTACAAACGATCCCCTTAATACAGGTGAGCCAAATTTGCCTGACAATAATCTAAGTAATACAGAGCAGCACAATACAGCAGTAGCCACGTCGCAAAGTGTTATTCCGCTTTGGTTAATTATTGTTGCCGTGCTGGGGTATATTTTTTGGATAATCACTGCAATTTTTTATTGGCTAAGCCGTTCTACTAATAATGAGCAAAAAAATAACAGTGCATCTGTAAATAAAGCCCAACCGCTTTCATTAAACGCGCTTAAAAATGCTGCCAAATCAAATAACCTCAATGCATTTTACAGCGAACTAAATGAAGTAGCGATTAAGCTTACGGGCAAAAAAGTGGCTGCGATAGACACGTTAATACACAACATCAATAATGATGAGCTGGCAATACAGACCAACCGTTTACGCTCAGCTCTTTATGCTAATAACAACGCAGATTTCGATCTTAATGCTATTATTAACATAATTGAACAGCACCAAGTTCAACACGCAAAGTCGCAACAAGCTGTATTAAAAGACCTTTATTAAAAAATTGATAAGTTCAGGTCTTTGCATGCATTAAATGATAAATTTTAACTAAAAAAAGTAATTATGCTTGGAAAGAAAAAATCAAATAATCAGGTCTTAGTTGATATGGCAGAGAAACAAAAGCGCTATGAAGCCTTGGTTCATGTATACAATAAGGAGCTTTATCGCTTTGCTTATTGGTTATGCCGTGACCCCCATATTGCAGATGACTTAGTACAAGAAACGTTTTTACGTGCTTGGCGCTCGCTTGACTCATTATTGGATCAAAAAGCCGCCAAGCCATGGCTGCTCACTATTTTGCGTAGAGAAAATGCGCGTCGCTTTGAGCGCAAGCAATTTGACTACAGCGATGTAGAAAACGATACACTTGTCGATGAAACCAGCCATTCGTTAGATGATGAAATGGAGCAAACGGTTATCCAACGCCAAATTTCACTGCTATCTGACGAATACAGAGAACCCTTACTTCTGCAAGTTGTTATGGGTTGCTCTGGTGAAGAAATAGCTGAGATTCTCGATTTAAATAAAAACACGGTTATGACCCGTTTATACCGTGCCAGAAACCAACTTAAAGAGGCTTTAAGCCGTGATGATGAACAACTTAAAGGGGCATCAAAATAATGGATGAACTTGAGTTTCGTCGACGCACTATTGCGCAGCCAAACGATTTAGAAAAGGAGCTTTTAGAGTTTGCTAAAGAAAGCTCTGAGCGACAAAACTTTATTAACGACATGAAAGACTTTGATAAACACATTCAAGATGCGTTAGATGTGCCCGTGCCTGAAAACCTTGCTGAGCGTATTATTTTAAATACGTCGTTGAAAGAAAAAGCGATTCAAGAGGAACAAGCCTCAGGGGGTAACGTTGTAGATGCACGCTCTCGGTTTAAATTTGACCGTGTTCATTTAGCGTTAGCCGCGTCTTTTTTTGTGGCCATTGGTGCGTTCTTTTTTAGCACAGAACAACACATTGCCCACGCAGCAGGTGAACATGCCTTAACCCATGTTTACCATGAAATTAGCGCCCTTGAAAAAACCGATGCTATTAGTTTACAAAGCGTCAACGACAAGCTTGCACTACTTGGCGCTCATATAGAAGAGCTGCCTGGTAAGATTACTTATGCAATGTTTTGCGATTTCAAAGGAGAAAAAGGTTTGCACTTAATTTTTGAGTCAGACTTTGGCCCAATGACAGTGTTTATTGTCCCTTCTGAAAATAAGTCGTTTGGGTTTGGCGAAGATGATTTTCATGATTCTCGTTTTGCAGGGCATATTAATCGAGGCGAAAAAGCCGATACTATTTTAGTGGCAAATACCGGCGCGCCAATTAATGTGTACAACGAGCGGGTTACCAATGCTATTCGTTGGCTATAACTTTATTGTTATTTTAAAAGCGCTTAAATAAGCGCTTTTTTTGTGCCTATAAATAATTACCACTGTTTACTTATCACTCGATCACGTTGATTTTAAGCGTAATTTATTAAGTTCTACAACAAAGTAAATTATAATTCCTGCTCGATTTAAATTAAGGAATTTCATGAAGAACATCATCGTTATATTTACTTTACTAGCACTACTTTGTACTGCCAGTTTTGATGTACATGCACGTAAAAAATTTGGTAGCAGCAAACGCGGCAAAACCCCAACAACTCAACAAACCGCACAAAAGCAAAAAGCTGACACGACAACACAAGCCCCGGCTACTAAAGCTAAGTCGAATAAAAAAGGCATAATGGCGGGTGTACTAGGTGGACTTTTAGCCGGTGGGTTAATTGCAGCAATGTTAGGTGATAATTTTGAAGGGTTTCAGCTATTGGAAATGATTTTATTAGCTGGAGCTGCATTTATTATATTTAAGCTTGTTATGGGCTTTATACGCGCTAAACAACCCCCGCAGCTTGCTGGCAATAATATGGGGCAAAATGCATTTAAACACGCTCAATCTGAGCAGCCTATAAATCATAGGTTTGCTCAGCAAAGCACTAACGCAGAACAAGTGCCTTATAACTTACCACCCAATTTTGACGTAAATGGCTTTTTACAAGGTGCGCGTAGCCATTACCATACGCTACAAATAGCATGGAACAATGCTGATTATGCAACGATGGCTGAATACCTAAGCCCAGAGTTAGCACAAGAATTTAAAGCAGAACGCGAAGCGATTGAAAGTGTAGACACTGAAGTTATGTTTATAGATGCAGAGCTTGTTCGCGCCGATACAACAGCGAGCGCTTGGCAAGTAAGTATTCGCTTTAAAGGTAAGTACCGTGATTTAGGTGATAAAAAAGAAGAGCCAATTTTAGAAATTTGGCACCTTGAGCGCTCAACATCAAATGATGCACCATGGCTGATTGTTGGTGTTGAAGACTTAATTGAAAGCTAAGCTCATTTTAATACCAATCCGCATAATTAAGTGATCTATTTTGAGGAGGGGTATAAATTAAAAAAACCGCACAACCTTTGGTTAGTGCGGTTTTTTACTATTTAGCAGACGGTTTATTTACAAACGTCAGCGACAGCATTTGCAAAGTATTCAATGTTTGCATCGCTAATACCGGCTACGTTTACGCGGCTAGAACCAACAATGTATATACCATATTCTTTTTGTAGGCGCGCAATTTGCTCTTTATTAATGCCTAAGAAAGAAAACATACCATGCTGGCGTTCAATAAACGAAAAGTCTTGCTCTATTTCTTTTGCTGCTAAGCTTTCTTTGATTAAGCTACGTAAACCATTAATACGATTACGCATTTCATCAAGCTCACTGTGCCACATTTGTGTAAGTTCTGTGCTGCTTAAAATAGTGTTTACAATGTCGGCACCGTGCGCCGGTGGCATTGAATAAATACTACGTACAACGCTTAATAGCACAGAGTTTGAAATATCTGCGGTTGCAGCGTCTTTTGCAATAATAGAACACGCACCAATACGCTCACGGTATAAACCAAAGTTTTTAGAACAAGACGAACAAATAATTAGCTCTTCTACCGCATCAGCTAAAATGCGAAGCCCACGTGCATCTTCTTCAAGTGATGAGCCAAAACCTTGATAAGCAATATCAATAAGTGGTGTAAAGCCGACTTCTTTTGCAAGCTGAGCAACGGTGTTCCATTGTGTCTCGTTTAAGTCCATACCACTTGGGTTATGACAACATGCATGAAGTAGCACAATGTCCCCTTTTGGTACTTGCTTGAGGGTGTTTATCATGTCGTCAAACAATAAGTCTTTGTTTTCGTAATCGTAGTATGGGTACTCTTTAACGTTTAAGCCTGCTGCTTCAAACAAGCTAATGTGGTTAGCCCATGTTGGTGTAGTTACCCATACTGTTGCGTCTTTATTGCAACGTTTAATAAACTCAGCCGCAACGCGAAGTGCACCTGTACCACCTGGTGCTTGTGCAGTACGTACGCGGTTAGCTAAAAGTGCTTGGTGCTCACCTAGTAATAGGTTTTCCATTTTTTGACAGTAGTCTAAGTTACCCGCTAAACCAATGTAAGATTTGCTTGTTTCGTTTTCTAAACGAAATGCTTCAGCTTTTTTAACCGCTTTTAATACCGGTGTGTTGCCTTGCTCATCTTTATAGACACCTACACCTAAATCAATTTTGTTAGGGTTTGTATCTTGTTTATAGGCTGCCATAAGGCCAAGAATAGGATCTGTTGGTAATGGTTTTAATTCTGAGAACATTAGCTATCTCTTATCATTAATTAGGGGTTGGCTGTTGTAGTAAGCTTAACATAAAAGCTTACCTTCTTGGCTAGTGATATTTACACTAGAAAGTGAGGAATTTTAATGCAGCACGCAATTAATACAGCCAGTGTACGGCTATCAAAAAAGTCGTTACTAAATGCCTCCGCATCAACAATACCGACGCACTCATGTTGATCATTAAACAAAGGTAAACAGGTTTCAGCTTTTACTTTAGGGTCGCACGTATAGTACTCGCCTCCTTGTGCTAAATAGCTCTCAACGTTGTTAATTACACGCCCACGCTTAGATAACGCAACTTGTACATTATTACTGCCTGCTGCAAAAGCATCAGTGAGAGGAAACAGTGGGCGGCTTGGCGCGCCTTGATACGCCAGTTTTAATAATTGCGGGCCTTGAGCTGTGTCAATTGCCTGATAAATACCATACCAATCGACCTGTGTTTGCTGGGCTATGTAATTAACTATATTTTGCAGATTTGCTAGTTTTTGCTCGTTTTGTGAAGTCGCGCTCACGTGTTCGGTGAGCTTAAATGGCTCATCTTGTAAATAACCAAACAAACTACATGCGCCGCCTTCACCAAGTTCAGGAATTTGATACTCCCAACGCACAGACGGCAACGCGCTCTGAGCAATATACTGTTCTAGCTGCTCTAGCTCTTTGGCAATTAATTGTGGGTCTATGTTTAATTGCGCAATATCAAGGTAAGAAGAAATCATTTGGCCATCCATACATCTAAAATTTTTTAGATAATACCACGGAAATTTTTTCTGAGCTATAGCAACTTATAACACAGTTCGACTTGGTTACCACTTGCGTTATACGTCACTTTTTCTGCCACTTCTTCGAGTAACGATAAGCCGCGACCAAACTCTGCGTTCAGTTCGGTACGTTTTGAAGAGTCACTTGAAAATCCCCTACCCGAGTCACAAATAATAAAGTACAAGCACAAAGTATCTGGGCAATAACGCATATCAATAATGATCATCGCCTCTTTCATTTTGCTCAGTGCTTGCTCTCTTAATTCATAGTATTTAAAAAAGCCATCGTCTTGTTTTTTTATGTCTGAATCTAGGCCTAATACACCGTGATCAAGTGCGTTGTTGTATGCCTCAGAAAGTAATAAAAATATATTTGAGCGATGCGACCTAAGCCCCTCAACACTGCTTAATACATTAACAACATCATACACAGGGTCTGTGCATTTAATTTGCTGCGCGTTTAAGCTAAGTGAAAAGTTAAACGCTAAATTAGAATACGCTTCTTTGGCCTCAGGCTCTGGGGTTAGTGGCAAACAATTAAGCAGTACTAAGCTTAAGTCGTCTAATTGCTCGCTACCATTGGCAAAAGTATTTACATTATCTATAACGCGCTGGCTGCTGATCATCGGCTTGCTTTTTAGTGCAGCTAAAAAGCGCTGCTCACCATAAAAAATATCAGCATCGTTGTTAGTTTCTATTATGCCGTCAGTTGAAAGCACTAAGCGGGTGTTTTTATCAACTTCTAAATTAATTAGCTCGTATTCAAATTCATCACTGTCTAAAATCCCCAGCGCCATGTGTTGCGATTCAAGCGTTTGCTTTACTTCACCATCAGTATTTATTAAGTAGGCATCGGGCAAGCCGCCCAACCAAGCTGAAATACTTTTGCCTGACGCACTGAGCTCAATAATGGTCGCCGCACAAAACATATGCTCCGGTAGTAAATTGTGCAGCAATATATTAATTTCAGAGGCAATATCATTAACCGCCATGCCTTTTTGCACCATAGTATAAAACACTCGAGATGCTGGCAGCGCGCCAATAGCAGCAGCTAAACCATGGCCGGTAAAATCCCCCAACATGCAATATAAATTGCCAATTGGACTTTGCGCGACTAAAAACATGTCACCGTTAAACATAGAAGCAGGAGACAGGCTAAAGTCTAAATGATCGTTAAATTTATCTTGGTTTTCGAGCGAATTATTAAAAATGTGCTCAATAATTTCGTGCTCGCGCTCTATTTGATTGCGATGATACTCAAGTAAAGTGTTCTGTTGGTGGGCTTTTTTACTTAATTCACGGGTACGGCTATGCGCCTTTATTTTTGCGTTTAAAATTACTTTTTCAAACGGCTTTTGAATAAAGTCATCCCCGCCTACCTCTAAACAACGCTCAAAGCTGTTTTGATCCTCAAGCGAAGTAATAAAAATTATAGGTAGGTAAACGTCGTTATAGCGCTGCTTTATTCGCTTTGCGGCTTCAAAGCCATCCATTACCGGCATAAGCACATCGAGTAAAACAATATCAATGGCTTCTTTTTCTAGCACTTCTAGCGCTTCGAGACCGTTAAACGCTATTGATATTTTATAGTTTTCCTCAAGCAGCATTTTTTCCAGTAGGATGCGATTAAGTGCTTGATCGTCAACAATAAGTACGTGGGTCATTAGTTAATATCAAACTTTTTGTCAAAACGTGATATTTGCAGTATTTTTTTAAGCTGAGGCTGACAGTTACTAATCTCTATAGTTTGTACTTGGCTTTCAATGGTTTTTTTCATGTTAAGCAACATACCTAGTGCAGAACTATCCATGTAGTCGGTCTCTCTTAAATCGATAATCACTTTATTTGTTTTAGGCTCAATTTGCGCATAAGCTTGGCGAAATGATTGCACTAAATTAAAGTCAAATTTGCCTTTAATTTGTATCGTTAAAGTACTTTCATCAACCGATAAACTCTTTGTTAAACTCATTCTAAACTCCAATTATATTTCCTTTGATCTAAATATAACCTGTTAAAAGTATTTAGCAAAAATAAAAACACTCGCCAGTAAATTTGTTATTATTTAGTACATCAATAAAAACGTTTATTTAGGTAAATTATGAGTGATGACCGCTTAGTATATTCCACCGACATGGGCCGAATTAGCCAACCAAAGGTTGAGCAAGAACCCACTGCAAAACTATTTAAAGATGGCTTTATCCGCATAGAGCGCCAAACGAAGGGCCGTAAAGGAAAAGGTGTCATGTTGGTGGTAGGTATAGACCCAAAAGCACACGATCTAAAAAAGCTAGCTAAAACAATAAAAAGTAAAATGGGCCAAGGTGGCGCCGTAAAAGAAGGCATTATTGAAGTTCAAGGCGATGATCGCGAAAAATTAAAAGGGATTTTAGAAACCCTTAAATTTAAAGTAAAAATTGCGGGTGGTTAAACCCGCAACCTTTTATTTGCTACTAACACTATTAGGTTCATCATTTAATTTTTTGTACAACGCTGAGAGCTCTTTCTCAGCAACCGGTTTGCTGTAATAAAATCCCTGCACAATATAACAATTATTATTTTGCAAAAACTCTATTTGCTCTTTGGTTTCGACCCCTTCTGCAACTACGTCTAATTTAAGTTTTTGCGCCATGGCTATAATAGCGGCGGTTATTTCCATATCATTAGGGTCGGTTGGAATATCTTTTACAAACGAGCGGTCAATTTTTAATATGTCGACCGGGAATCGTTTTAAGTAACTTAGTGACGAATAACCTGTACCAAAATCATCAATAGAAATTGAAATACCTAACGCTTTAAGTTCGTGTAACTGCGTTATGGCCGCTTCAACATTACCCATTAACATACTTTCGGTCAGCTCTAAGTGAAGTCGTTTAGGGCTTACACCTGTTTGCTTAATAATATTGCTTAACATAGGGACTAAATTAGCGTCTTTAAACTGCCGTGCCGATAAATTAATCGATACGTTGTTATCACGACCCTCTTTAGCTAAACGCACGGCAAACTCGCAAGATTGTTGTAATACCCACTCACCAAGCTCAACAATAAGCCCTGTTGCCTCAGCAATAGGAATGAACTTAGTCGGTGAAATAAGTCCTTCTATTGGGTGGAACCAACGCAGTAGCGCTTCATAACCAACTACATGTTGAGTTAATGAATTAATTTGCGGCTGATAATAAACCTCAAAGTGTTTTTCTTTAATTGCATGGCGTAATTCATTTTCAATGAACAGCCTTTCATTGGCAGCTGCGTTAAGCTCTTGACTATAAAAATGGTAAGTATTACGCCCTTTTGCTTTTGCCTCGTACATTGCTAAATCAGCATGCTTTAAAAGCTGATCCTCTTCTAGGCTATCGTATGGGGCCATTGTAATACCAATACTGGCGCTGACTATCACTTCGTTATTGCCAAGCTTTATAGGCACGTTAAGTGTTTTTTGAATGGTGTTTGCCACATCGCTAGCATGCTCTTGGCTTTCAATACCGCTGAGTAAAACAGCAAATTCGTCGCCACCCAAACGGGCAATAGTATCTTCAGCGCGTAACCGTGCTTTAAGACGATTAGCCACTTCAATTAACAGCTGATCCCCCGCATCATGCCCTAACGTATCGTTAATGCGCTTAAATTCATCTAAATCAAAGTAAAAAAGGGCAAATGCATAATGGCCGCGCTCAGCCAAAGCCATTGATTTACGCAACTGCATTCTAAAAAAGGTTCGGTTTGCTAAGCCCGTTAACGTGTCAAAGTACGCAAGCTGCTCCATTTTTCGCTGGCTTTCTTTAACAAACGAAATATCTTGCGCGGAGGCTACGTAACTGGTGATCTCACCGCCGTCTTCGCGAATAGGAGAAACACTTAAAGACACCCAAATAGGCTGCTTATCATTACCTTGAATCAAGGTATCCCCCCGCCAGTAATTTCTACTGCGAAGGTCGATATTGATGTCTTCGACTAAAATAGCCATCTCTGATGCAATAATATTCAAAAGTGGGGCGCGATTAAAATGGCTTTCGGGGTAGCCTGTCATTTCAAGCATTTTGGGATTTACATATTCAATCACAAAATTTTCATCCGTTATCACTACCCCAGTCCCTGAGAAAGCAACAGCCTTTGAGAGTTTGTTAGCGGCTTTTTCAGCGATTTCTTTTTCTGTAATTCGCTGATTTAACCCATCTATAAGCTTACGAATTTCTACGGTCATATCTCTGAACGAGCCGTTCAGTGTACCTATCTCATCTTTATTCTCAGGCGGGAACTCAGTTAATAATTGCCCTTTACCAAACCCAGTAACCGCATGCACTAATGTGTGTATTCTGCGAAGCACTAGCTGATACAGCGCTTGATGTAACAATAAGGCAACCAGTACCGCATAAAGCACAAACAAGCCAAAAAATTTCAGTTTTAAATCTTGCAGAGCTGAGAGCGTTGATGAGCGTTTTTTGTACACCCCAATATACCAGTCTAACTTGTCAATTTTACGAATATTAATAATGTGTGCTTCATCGTTTTGTACAAACGAATTAGCATACTCTGGTAATTTCATGGTAATTGCTTCATTTATAATGGCTTGCAATTGCGGATTAACAAATTCGTTTGTGGTTATGGTTTTATCTTTACTGCCATAGCTTGCTTGTAGCGCAGGATTAAGACTCGGATGTGCAAGTAGCTGACCTTTTTTATCAAATACCAGTAAATGCTTTTCTTTATCTCCAACGGGTAAAAAAGAAATCAACGTATTTAAATCAATATCGCTGCCCGTCACACCTAAGAATTCATTGTCTACATACAAAGGAACGAGCAAACTAATGACCCATTTATGCCACACTTTATCGTAATAAACCTTAGACCAAACGGGCTCTCTGCTCGGATTTAAATCACTTTGAACATATTTAAATGTTGCACCATTAGAACCCCTTAGTTCAGGCGGTGCGTTTAACGCCCAATTTGGAGGCGAAACACGGATGAAATCATCTTTGGTGATCATATAAAAATTAAAAAAGTCGTGAATTAGGGTTGGTGAAATAATTTTCCATAACGACTCTGAGTTATTGAATAAGCGCTTGTAAAAAGGAGAGTAATGCTGCTGAGGAAGAAATGCAGCTGAGAGGCCATCACTTGATGCACTGCGAATAGTGCCGTCACTATTAAATTGTAATTGGGTTTTGTTAGATAAATTAATTGCTGAGCTTTCGCTAAATAGCTGCTCTTTGACAACATTATTGGCTTGCTTGGCAACAGCCGACTTTGTTTTAATTAATGCGTCAAATTGCCTGATGAGTAATTCAGTAGAGCTTTTGAGTACTTCATGCTCTTCAAAAACTAATTGTTTCTCTTCAGATTTAAGCATCAGCGCGGCAGCGCACACACCGGCAATTAAACAAATTGCAGATATAAGCAATGACAGCTTTACACTCAAAGAATTTAGTCCAAAACGCGATGGAGGGCGTCTATACACCACAGGCCAACCTTATTATTTTAGTTGTTGTTATTTTTAGCTAATACCTGAAATATACCAGATCCCTATTCATATTTATAAACTATTTGTGAATTTTATCTAAAAGTTAGCCTGGAGCTGATAATTCTTCATCATGTTTATTTAAACGGGCTTGCTGGTTGACTTTGCCAGTAACACCTCATACATTAACAGGATGAAAATTATCTTATCTTGCACGTTTTTTTCTTTTTTTAGCTTCTTTTTATAAAAGAGGCTGACCTGTTTGTGAGATAAAATCAATCGAATAGCAAAGCCTCCCACTAGGGAGGCTTTTTTGTTTTAGTTGCGCAGATGCAACTTATTTTTGGAATGAGGAAACCAAAATGACCAACGACGTTTTAAACGCGCTCAGACACGACATTAATGAAATAGATTCAGATTTATTAGTGTTATTAGCCAAACGCCGCCGCATAAGCCACGGTGTAGTAGAGTATAAAATTGCTAATAATAAACCCATTCGTGATGAAGCGCGTGAACTAGCCCTATTAGAAAAGTTAATAGGTTATGGTAAATCGCTTGGTCTTGACGCGTATTATGTAAATAACGTTTTTCAGACTATTTTAGAAGACTCTGTTTTACATCAGCAAGCAATGCTGCAAAAAAACCTTAACCCAGATGCGCTAAGTGAAACACATCGTGTTACTTATTTAGGTGGGCAAGGTACTTACAGTCAACTAGCATGTCATAAGTACTTTAGCCGTCGCCTTGGCAAGTTGATTGAAATTGGCTGTAGCTCATTTGACGAAATAACAGGCAAAGTAGAAAATGGCCAAGCAGATTTTGGATTACTGCCAATAGAAAACACCAGTTCGGGCAGTATTAACGAAGTATTTGATTTATTACAACACGCTCAAGTATCAATTGTTGGTGAAGTGACCCACAGTGTAGAGCACTGCCTACTTGCAACCCCAGATACTGAATTAAGCCAATTAACCAAAATTTATGCTCACCCTCAGCCATTTGCTCAGTGCAGTCGCTTTTTACAAGGGCTGGGGGACTTACAACATGAAACCTGTGATTCCACCTCAAGTGCCTTGCAGTCAGCATTAAACACGCCAAATAGTGCGGCTATTGGCTCAGCGCAGGCGGGTAAAAATGTGGGCCTTGAAGTGATAAAGTCAAACCTAGCTAATCAAAGCGAAAACCACAGCCGCTTTATAGTCGTTGCACGCAAGCCACTGCAGGTGTCTAAACAAATACCCACTAAAACCAGCCTCATTATGGCCACTAAACAGCAAGCAGGTTCATTGGCTGATGCGCTAATGGTGTTTAAACAACATCAAATAAACTTAGTTAAACTCGAGTCTCGTCCTGTACCGGGTAACCCGTGGGAAGAAGTGTTTTATGTGGACTTAGAGGCAAACCTTGCCGATAACCAAGTAAAACATGCCTTAGAAGAGCTTAAAGAACATACTCAATATGTACGTGTATTAGGTTGTTACCAAAGTGAATCTTTACAAGCAGTAAGTGTAAATACCTAACCTAATACGTTAATACCAAAAGGGCCTAAATAGGCCCTTTTTTAATCGCTCATTTAAAATGTTTTAAACGTATAGCCTAAGTAACTACACATTTTTAACCCTTTTATACCAATCCGCATAATTAAGTGATCTATTTTGAGGATGGATAAACGTGTTGATAGCAAGGCAAAAAATTCGCTATTTAGGTGTGCCCGGCAATTGCTCCTGCATTGCTCTACCTTCTGCATCCATGCAGTCGTAAATGAGAATTTTTTAACGTAGATAGCGACACGTTTAGCCCCTGAAAATGATTAAGTATTAATGCGAATTGGTATTAATCTAATACCTTGGCGTCATTTGCTTTATTTAGCAGACTACGGCTTTGTGTTAAAAAGTGCGCAGTAGAGTCTGAAAAATACGCTTTAGCATCAGCAAATGCATCGATGAGTGCCCCTTTATCTCCCGCTTTTAACTTTTCAAGAGTTTGTGCAAAGGTCTCTTGATACTGCGCTAATAAACTCTCAACATTATCAAACTGGGCCAACATTATATCTGAGTATAGCTCAGGAGATTGCGCAAATAAGCGCCCTACCATCATCAGCTCTAACTGGTAAATAGGAGATGAGCAACTTCTTAGCTCCTCAAGCGTATGGCTTTGCTTTGCTAAAAATTGCCCATAAACAAACGTCGTTAAGTGGCGCATTACTTGTATTATTTGCATTGCTTCATCATGCTTTTTAGCATCTAGCTCAACTAGTTGGCAACCCCATACTTGCAACTGCTGTAGTAAGCCTTTTGCCGCATCATGCGCGCGGCCTTCACACACAACAACGGTTTGTTTAACCCAGTGAGAAATATCAGGGCCAAACATAGGGTGTAAGCCAACAACGGGCCCAGAGTGTGCTGCCTTTAGTGCCTTAATGGGTGATTGCTTAACAGAGGTAATATCAACAAGCAAACAATCATCATCAAGTTTAGGTAGCTTAGCCACCACGGTCTCAAGTGCGTTAATAGGCACACTGATCATCACTAACTTTGCGCCAGCTATAATGGCTTTAGCCTCGCTTTGCTGATCTTTATCTAAAATTTTAACTTCATAACCTGAACGAATAAACTGCTGAGCAAATAACTGGCCCATAGCCCCTTGCCCACCGACAATCACAATAGGTGATAAATTAGGAGCTGCGCAAGCAAGTTTAGCTTGTTGGTTTTGATAGGCTTCGCGCATCATGCGCCTTAATATGTCTTCAACTAGTTCAGGGCTGACTCCTTGCTTAATCGCTTCATCACGACGAGCAGCTAACAAAGCAGCTTCTCTTTCAGGGGCATGCAGAGGAGCACCACTTTGCTGCTTAATAGCCCCAATTTTTTGGGTAATTGCATTTCGCTTTGCAAGTAAAGCAACTAATTGCGCATCGCATTCATCTATGCCATCTCGTAATTGTGATAAATCACTTAATTCAGCCACGTTTCTCATTCCACCTATAAATAACTCATTTCGTAAATTAAAGTTTACATTTAAGTAAACTAATCAATACGTTAAATACTAACAGGATCAAGTATGAGTGAAAAGGCTAATATAGTAATGCGGGTGAAATTTCCCCAAACCAATTCGTTTAATTAAGTGATTAATTTTGAGGCTGGAAAAACGTGTTCATAACTAGATAAAAAATCGCTATTTAGTTGTTCTAAGTCAGAATTTTTTTACGTAGGAAGCGATACGTTGAGCCCCACAAAATGATTAAGTATCGATGCGAATTTGTATTAATACAGAGGGATGCTTTTGTGAAGAAATAGTATGTTATTTAATACTTGAAACCAAAACGGGTTGCAATCCTAAGATTGCAACCCGTTTTCTTTGCGTTGATAAACAGCGCGTATTAGTTAAGTTTTTCTCTAATACGTGCAGATTTACCAGAACGCTCACGTAGGTAGTAAAGCTTAGCACGACGAACCGCACCGCGACGCTTAACTGTTACGCTATCAATAAGAGGGCTGTGCGTTTGGAATACACGCTCAACACCTTCACCGCTCGAAATTTTACGAACTGTGAATGCTGAGTGAAGACCACGATTACGCTTAGCGATTACAACACCTTCAAAGGCCTGTAGACGCTCTTTGTTACCTTCTTTTACACGTACCTGTACAACTACTGTATCACCAGCGCCGAATGCTGGTACGTCTGTTTTAAGCTGCTCTTCTTCAAGCGCTTTAATAATATTTTGGTTTACTTTTGCCATTATGTTTCTCACTTTCCTAGGTGTAACTGTCTTCTAGCCACAAGCTTTTTGGTACTCTTGCTGAAATTGTGCGAGTAATACCGCTTGCTCCTCAGTCAGAGCTAGGTTATGCAACAAGTCAGGACGTCGTAGCCAAGTTCTACCTAATGACTGCTTAAGCCGCCACTTTGCTATCTCTTGGTGGTTTCCACTGAGTAATACAGCGGGCACCTGTTTGTCGTCCAATGTTTCTGGCCGTGTATAGTGAGGGCAATCTAACAAGCCATCCGAAAATGAGTCTTGCTCTGCTGATTGGTTATGCCCTAGCACACCAGGCACTAATCGCGCTACTGCGTCAATTAATGTCATGGCAGGTAGTTCACCACCACTCAAAATAAAATCACCAATTGACCATTCTTCGTCAACGTATGACTCTATTATTCTCTCGTCTATACCTTCATAGCGACCGGCAATTAAAATCAGCTTTTCAGAGTTTGCGAGCTCGCTTGCCCCTTGCTGATCCAATTTGCGCCCTTGTGGGGACATATAAATTACTTTTGCGCCATCACCTGCCGCTTTTTTAGCGTCAAGAATGGCTTGTTTTAGTGGTTCAACCATCATTAACATACCTGGGCCGCCCCCGTAAGGACGATCATCTACGGTTCTATGCTTATCTAAAGCATAATCACGTGGATTCCAGCAGTTAAAGTCAATTAAGCCATTTTTCACTGCGCGACCGGTTACACCTTGGTGTGTAATTGCATCAAACATGTCAGGGAAAAGGCTTATCACCCCAACCCACAATGAACTAGTTTGAGTCATTAAAACCCAGGGTCCCAGTCTACGGTAATTTCTCTCGCTTCGTGTTTAATGTCTTTAATCACTGAATCAGTTAAAAAAGGAATCAAACGCTCAGCTTGACCAAATGCATCTTTCTTGTTTGCTTTCACAACCAAGACGTCATTTGATCCTGTCTCCATCAGGTCATCAACAATGCCCAAGTTATAACCTTTATCAGTTACAACCGTCATTCCGATGAGATCTCGCCAATAAAACTCACCTTGCGGGAGTTCTGGTAATTGCGCTGAATCAACAGATATTTCTGCATGGGTATAAGCCATTGCTTCGTCTCTGTCGTTTACTTGCGCAATCTTAGCGATAAAGCCTTTGTTGTGGCGACGCCAGTCGACCACTTCTAAGGTCTGCCATTTACCTTGTTGCCCTATCAACCACGGGCTGAAATCGAAGATCCCTTGGGGATCATCAGTAAATGAATGTACCTTAAGCCAGCCCTTTATACCATATGGGGCACCGAGCTTTCCTACGACAATAATTGATGAGGTGTTCTCTTGACTCATGGTTACACTTACGCCTATTAAGCCGCTTTACGAGCGTCTTTAACTAACTTAGCTACACGATCAGAAAGACCTGCGCCCTGACCTACCCAGTGATCAACACGAGGTAAATCTAAACGAAGTTTTTCTTCTTGACCTGAAGCAATTGGGTTAAAGAAACCAACTTTCTCGATGAAGCGACCGTCACGCGAGAAACGGCTATCCGCAACCACAATTTGATAGAAAGGGCGTTTTTTAGCGCCACCACGTTGCAAACGAATAGTTACCATACCGTCCTCTAAATAGATTGACTGTTTTCATTAATAAGATTTACTCCCCAGTATGGGGAGCTGGGGAATTGTACGAGTTTTTAGCAACAATGCAAGTAAGAAGTGAAGCAAAAAGCCACTTTAGTAGGTTAAACTATGATCTGAGCCACAATTAATAGATTAGCATGCACTACGCGCATAATTTATTCAACAAAAAAGGGCCGATTGGCCCTTTTGTTATACATTATATAGCGAGTATTAATAGCGCTTCATTAAAATTTAGGGCCACCGCCACCCATCATTCCAGGTGGTAACATGCCTTTCATGCCGCGCATCATTTTTTGCATGCCGCCTTTACCTTTCATTTTTTTCATCATTTTTTGCATTTGCGTAAACTGTTTTAGCAGTTTATTTATCTCTTGTACCTGTGTACCAGAGCCTGCTGCAATACGCTTTTTACGAGAGCCTTTAATAATCTCAGGGCGGGCACGCTCTTGTTTGGTCATAGAGCTGATGATGGCTTCCATTTGAATGAAGGTTTTGTCACCCATTTGGCCTTTTACAGCATCGGGTAAGTTTTGCATACCAGGCAGCTTATCTAGCATCGACATCATGCCACCCATATTTTTCATTTGCTTTAATTGCTCTGCAAAATCATCAAGGGTAAAGCCGTTGCCTTTAAATACTTTTTCAGCGACCTTAGCCGCTTTTTCTTTATCGACTTTCATTTCGACTTCTTCGATTAATGAAAGTACATCACCCATGCCTAAAATACGCGATGCGATACGATCTGGATGGAACGGCTCTAATGCATCTGTACGCTCGCCCACACCCATAAATTTAATGGGCTTGCCGGTAATATGACGAATAGATAAAGCAGCACCACCACGTGCATCACCATCTGTTTTAGTTAAAATAACACCGGTTAGAGGGAGCGCTTCGTCGAATGCTTTAGCGGTATTCGCCGCATCTTGACCCGTCATTGCGTCCACCACAAATAATGTTTCTATTGGGTTGATTGCTTTATGAAGGTCTTTAATTTCGCCCATCATTTCGTTATCTACGTGCAAACGGCCGGCGGTATCAACTAAAACAACGTCTATAAATTTCTTTTTAGCATATGAAATAGCTGCGCTGGCTATATCGACTGGCTTTTGCGAAATATCACTTGGGAAAAAATCTACATCAACTTCGCTGGCAAGTGTTTCAAGCTGCTTAATAGCCGCTGGGCGGTAAACATCAGCACTCACAACTAGTACTGACTTTTTCTTACGCTCTTTTAAAAATTTAGCAAGTTTACCGACACTGGTTGTTTTACCCGCACCTTGAAGACCCGCCATCATAACAACAGCTGGCGGCTGCGCATTTAGGCTAAGCTCTTCGTTAGCCTCACCCATCGCTTTTTCAAGCTCTTCGCGTACTATTTTTATAAATACTTGGCCAGGGCTTAAGCTTTTAGTTACTTCAACACCTACGGCACGTTCTTTGACTTGCTTTACAAACTCGCGAACAACAGGCAACGCAACGTCAGCTTCTAAAAACGCCATACGTACTTCACGCAGCGTATCTTTTATGTTGTCTTCTGTTAAACGGCCGCGGCCACTAATATTTTTTAAGGTTTTACCTAATCGTTCTTGGAGGTTCTCAAACATGTAACGGTTCCGATAAGACGTTTATATTGACCCAATAAGCTCATACTTATTCGCATTTTACTTATTAGATGGGCACAATAGTATTAAATTTCAATTAAAAACAGTATACCGTAAATGAGGGCGCACAATACAGTATTGAAGCATAGCTTATTGAGTTTCTTTTTTTAGGTCTATGCAATTGCATTGCTATAAAATACAATGTGTATATAACAACAAGAATTATTTGACTCTAATTATAAGTGGCCCAAGCATAATGCTAATTATTAGTTTAACTATTATTGCCAGTTTATTTTATGTGTTAGCAACGTCTCATGTGTTAACACGCCTGTTTCATCAACAAGGCCCTAGCCAAAAGGTAACGGTTATTTTAAGTACCGTTGCAATACTCGCGCACATGCTGTTGTTGGTTAATTCGGTGTTTCGCTCCGATGGGCAAGATTTGAGTATTGTGAATGTAGCGCTGCTAACCTGTTGGGTTATTGTGGTGTCGGTTACTGCGGTCTCGCTAAAGTTCCCTGCTACGTTGTTATTGCCGGTCGTTTATGGGTTTGCAGCCTTACTCACCATTGCGAGTTTGTTTATTCCGCATCACATTTTATTACAAAGCTTAAGTATTGAAATAGGGCTTATTGCACACATATCGCTGTCATTATTAGCGTACTGCGTTTTGATTATTGCCACTTTATATGGCGTGCAGTTTTACTTTATTGATAAACGTTTAAAGCGCAAAGATTTAGCAATTGTGCACAGCCATTTGCCGCCCTTAATGGTGGTGGAACGTCAGCTCTATCAACTATTAAATTTAGGCACGGTTATCCTTACCTTCGCACTGCTGACAGGATTTGTATTTTTAGATGGCATGTTCGCCAAAGAATTTATCCATAAAACAGTCTTATCACTTGTTGCATGGGTTATTTTTATCACTGTTGCGCTTGGTCACATTAAAAAAGGCTGGCGAGGTAAACCTGTGGTTATTACCATCATGGTCGCCGCATTTATCCTCACACTTGCTTATTTTGGCAGCCGTTTTGTACAAGAAGTAGTGTTAAATAAGTTTTAACTTGACTCTGTCAGCTCACTCTAGCTTAATACGCATTGGTTTATAAAAAAAGGATCCTTCTTTGGACAGCATATCTACGAGTGTCTTATTTATAATACTCGGTATTTTAATTTTATGTTCTGCATACTTTTCTGGTTCTGAAACGGGCATAATGTCAATTAACAGAATTCGTCTGCGCCACCTTGCTAAAGAAAACCATCGCGCTGCCAAACGCGTCAACAAACTTCTGAGTCGCCCTGATAGACTCATTGGCTTGATCCTCATAGGTAATAATCTTGTAAATATTGCTGCAGCTCAAGTTGCCACTATTATAGGTATTCGTTTATACGGTGATTTAGGTATCGCTATTGCCACAGGTGTACTTACACTCGTTGTGCTTATTTTTGCCGAAGTGACCCCTAAAACCCTTGCTGCCCTCTACCCTGAAAGAGTCGCTTTTCCAAGCTCAGTGGTATTAAAAGGGTTACTTAAAATTCTATTCCCTTTTGTGGTTGTTGTTAACTGGATGACCAATGGAATGTTACGTTTATTTGGCATTAGCGCTGAACAAATTGACGAACATAGCATGAGCAAAGAAGAGCTAAAATCGGTGTTGAATGAATCGGGGGCATTGATTCCAGCTCGCCACCAAAGCATGCTGACGTCTATTTTAGACTTAGAACAAGTGACCGTTGAAGATATTATGATCCCGCGTAACGAAATAGTAGCGATTGATATTAACGACGATTGGAAGATCATTAGCCGTCAATTGACTCATGCGCAGCACACCCGTGTATTACTTTATCGCGATAATATCGATGACGCCGTCGGTTTTATTCATTCGCGCGATGCTCTTCGTCTTTTGACCAAAGAGCAGTTTGATAAACCGTCATTATTACGTGCGGTCCGTGAGATTTACTTTATCCCCGAGGGAACATCTCTAAATACCCAGCTATTAAAGTTCCAACAATCGAAAGAGCGCATTGGTATAGTGGTTGATGAATATGGCGACATACAAGGTCTCGTAACCCTTGAAGATATTCTTGAAGAAGTGGTTGGCGATTTCACGACCACACAAACACGTACGCCCAGTGAAGAGGTAACCACACAAAGTGATGGCTCTTACCTTGTTGATGGCGGGGCTAACGTGCGCGACCTTAACAAAGAAATGGGCTGGGAATTTCCTCTTGATGGCCCTAAAACACTCAGCGGTTTAATTGTAGAATACTTAGAAGACATTCCAGATGCTAATTTAAGCCTTAAAATAGCCGGCTACCCTGTGGAAGTGTTAGAGGTAAAAGAGAATATGATTAAACAGGTAAAAATTAAGCCTAATCAACGTAAGTTATAAGTTTAAATAGCGCGTTAAAAAAGGAGCCTTGGCTCCTTTTTTGCTTTTAAGGTAAGTAGTTAGCCAAAAAGCAGTCGCTCAAACCAACCTTTATCTAGCTCGTCTTCACACCGTTTAAGCTGCGCACCATAACGACTTGCCCGATGCTTAACTTTATTGGCAACACTCATCAGCCACTTTTTCTTTTTATAAGTACCGCGTTTATAACCGCCCCACCCTTCGTGATAATTTAAGTATTGGGCATAAGCATCCCATTTAGAGATTTTATTTACTTTATGTGTTTTATAAACAAACCACGCCATAAAGTCGATTGCATCATCAAAGTCATCCCTATCAGCACCGCTATTACCCGTTTCACGAATATAATCAGACCATGTTGGGGTTTTTGCTTGTGAGTACCCGTAAGCATCACTGGCACGCCCTGTAGGGATAATCCACAAAAAATATTCCATGGGAGGGGCAGCATCATGACGAAACGAGCTTTCTTGGTACATCATACTCATAAGGACATGTTTAGGCGAACCCCACTTTTCTTGTGCGTCTTTTGCATCAAAGTACCAGTCCGGCTTTTCTTCAAAAATTTTACAAAGATCATTAGGTTGCTTTGGTGGCGCAGTGGCACACCCTGCTAAAGAGAGGGCAAAAGATAAAATAATTGCATTTTTTTTCATTTTTATACGATCTCACTGAACTTTTTAAAAAAGTGTGGGTCTGAGTATATGAATGCAGCAGTATAGCATTGTTTCATCCCTGAAGAATATTTACGCAGCCCACTTGGGCTGCGTTTTTTTTGCTTAAAAAAGCTTAAACAACAGCTTTAGCATTAAAATATTCATCTAAAAAGTCAGTAAAGCTTAGCGTATCGGCGCGCTCTATTTCTTCACGCGCTTTATTTGAAGAAACAACTTGTTGCTCAAGCCATTGCTTAGAAAATACGTTGTAGTTAGATTTTGCATGACTTTGCTTATATTTATTAGCTAATTGAATAGCAAACACACCATTATCTATACCTGCATTTTCCAGTTCAGATACATAACGTCCCGAAAAAGTCAGCATTGGGTTATCAACCCAGGTAGCCATTTTTGCTATGGTTTCTCTGTAATAGGTCACCCCATACGCCTTATCCATATACTTAGCTACTTCACTTAATTGATCAAAAATCTCTTTCCCCCAACTTTGCAAAGTACGCTGTTGGTTATTGTCATTAAGCATAACACCTAACTGACGTCCTTGATTAACCACTGTATCTAAGTTCTCTGTGCTGCGGGCTTGCTCTTTCCACAGCATTTCTGGCGAATCTTTTAATAAACAGTACGTCAAAAAGACATCTAAAAAGTGTATTTGATCTATATCAATACCGGTTTCACTAAACGGATTTACATCAAGTGCTCTAATTTCAACATATTCAATGCCGGCTCTTAATAAAGCATCCGTTGGTTTTTCACCACTTTTAGCATTACGTTTGGGGCGAATTGGCGAGTAAAATTCGTTTTCGATTTGAAGAATGTTTTTGTTAAGTTGCTTAGGCGTAGCCGTGGTGTAATCATCAATATCACCGTATAAATCAGAAGGCGTATTGATTGCCTCTTTAAGCCCAGCAACGTACTCATCTAGCGAATTATACATGACGCGTAATGAAGATTGTGCGCTATTGGTATAGCCTAAATCTCCCAAGCGAAGTGCCGTGCCTACCTCTAAATAAAGTGTACCTTTACCTAGTTTTTTAAATGGTAAGTCAGTTTTTCGCCCTTGTAAAAAAGAGTTACATAAGGCTGGTGAGGCACCAAACAGGTAGCTAATTAACCAAAGCTCACGCTTAAAATTACGGATAAGCGCCAGATAACCATCCGAAATAAATGCATCTAGGCTTTGCTCACTTTGCTTTAGGGTATGTAAAGACTGCCAAAAAGACTCTGGGAAAGAAATATTAAAATGCACACCTGCAATTGCTTGCATCATACTGCCGTAACGGTTTTTTAAGCCTTCACGGTATAACGTTTTCATGCGTGCGGTATTTGAGCTACCAAATTGAGCCAGTACTATATCATCTTGATCTTCAATAAAGCATGGCATACTGATAGGCCATAAAAGCTCATCGCCCATGTGTTCAAGTGTAAATTTTTGAAGGTCTTTTAATTGTGCTAAAGTTTCTGTCGCAGATTCACTAACAGGGGTAATAAACTCAAGTAATGACTCTGAAAAGTCAGTAGTAATGTGCCCGTTTGTTAATGCACTACCTACACCTTTAGGATGCCCTAAAGTGGAAATGGCACCATTACCTTTAATACGTAGCGACTCTCGCTCAATGCCACGTTTGATCCCTTTAATTGCCTGCTGATGCGGTGTGGTAGATAACGCGTTAAGCGCGCTAGATAAATCATGTATAGTCAAAAAATGCTTCCTCGGCCACGTGGCTTAATCTTACGGTTATGGGGGCTAATTGCCCATACTCAAGACTAAATTGTTAAGAACAATATAATTTTTCAAAATTGTTAACTATTTACCCTATTGAGCATGCGCTCGATACAATTAGCATCAACCAGCTAGCTAATCTTGCCACTGCTAACACTATTATACAATCGCTTTACTAAAGCCTAAAGACCGTTAATTACTAGATTAGACTTCACAAGCCTTAATATTTTAAGCGCAAAATTTGATATAGATCATAAAAAGTCGCAATTTTAGTAACATTATTATTCAGTGCGTTGCCTTTACTTCACCTCATTAAGTTTACCCAATACAATAACAAGTTAATTAAAAAGGATGATTAAAACTAACATGCGTCATAATCAAAGCTTAATAAATGAAGAAGTCCACTTTAGTGATTCTCAACAATTAGTCTCTACTACCGACTTACGGGGAGTTATTACCTATTCAAATAAAGCATTTTGCGATGTAGCAGGCTTTAGTGAGCAGGAACTCATTGGTAAAAATCATAATATTGTGCGCCACCCTGATATGCCCAAAGCAGCATTTAAAGAAATGTGGAGTACGTTAAAAAGTGGCCATTCATGGCGAGGGATAGTCAAAAATCGTTGTAAGGATGGCCGGTATTACTGGGTTGATGCTTTTGTAACACCTATTTTTGAAGGTAGTCAATTAGTTGGATATCAATCTGTACGTACAAAGCCAGATAAAAAACATGTTTTAACAGCCCATAAACTATACGAGAAATTAAATAACGGTAAAGCCACTTTTAATTTTAAAGAGCACACAAGCTTGCGCCAGATGCTTACATTAGCTGTTGTATTTAGTTGGGTAATTATGAGTGGATTTGCTTTTTCGATTTTGGCAGCAGTTATCAACGTATTAATTTGCGTGCTTATTTTAGCCTTAAATTATCAAGAGCTTGTGGCAACCCCTGCTAAATTAAACGCCTATAAACAGCATTCTGACTCTATCTCGCGCTATGTTTTTTGCGATAACTCGCCGCTAAGTGTGAGTGACTATAAAGAGCAAATGTTACTTGCTAAGCTCAGAACCGTATTGGGGCGCGTAAAAGATGCCACCTATGCCTTTAATAACATTGCTGAAAACCTCGATGATAAATCGACGCTCACCGAAAAGGGGATTGAGGCACAAAGTACACAACTTGAACAAATCGCTACCGCTATGGCGCAAATGACCGCTACGATTGGTGATATTTCAACTAGTACAACAAATACAGCCGATAAAGTTAACTCTACTCAACATAGTTGCGCAGATATAAAACAACATATTGTTGATAACAAAAAAATGGTCTCTGAGCTGGCTACTCATGTAGATCACGCCGCTAATACCGCAAATAACCTCGCGCAAGAAGCGGATAAAATAGGCCAAGTAATGAATGAGATTGAAGGCATTGCTGAGCAAACCAATTTATTAGCACTTAATGCAGCAATAGAAGCCGCAAGAGCTGCAGAGCATGGCCGTGGTTTCGCCGTGGTAGCCGATGAAGTACGTGCACTGTCGTCTCGTACGCAAACTGCTACAGGGCAAATTCACAGCTCGATTAAGGATATCCAAGATACGTTAGTTAATTGGTCTAAGGTAATGCAAAATACAAGACTTCAAGCAGAGAGCTGCGTTCAAACAACCGAGCAAACACACCATGAGCTCGATAGTATATTCAATCAAATTAGTGAAATAGCATTACTTACAAACAGTATATCAACGGCTGCAGAGGAGCAGCAGATGGTGAGCCATGATATTGCTAATAATGTAGATAATATAAAAGAGGTAAGTAACGACAACTTAGCGTTGAGCTTTGACGTTGCTAAAGATGCCGCAGAATTAGTTGCCGGCTCACAAAAAGTAAACAACTTGCTTTATACATTTAAAGTATAAAGCAATAAGCCGCCTGCTTGGCGGCTTATTGTGCGCCTATATTAGCGTTTTGAAAAAATCAGGCCTTGCTCGTTTGCATCTATCACAACAATATCGCCAGGGTTATAATCGCCCCCTAATAGTTGCTGCGCCAGTGGGTTTTCGATTGTTTGCTGAATAGCTCGTTTTAATGGCCGAGCACCGTAAACAGGGTCGAACCCGCTGGAGGCAATTTTTTCAAGCGCCGCATCACTGATCTCTAATAAGTAGCCCATTTCTGTTAAACGCTCACGCAATTTAACAAGCTGAATATCGGCAATTTCTTTAATATGCTCATTGGCAAGTGGATGAAATACGACGGTTTCATCAATACGGTTTATAAATTCTGGCCTAAATTCGTTAACGAGCACATTCATAACCTTGCTCTTAAGCGTTGCGTAGTCGTTTGTGCCCGCTTGCTCTTGAATAATGTCTGAGCCTAAATTTGAGGTCATAATAATAACCGTATTTTTAAAATCAACCGTGCGTCCTTGCCCATCAGTAAGGCGGCCATCATCGAGTACTTGCAATAAAATATTAAATACATCGGGATGCGCTTTTTCTATTTCGTCAAGCAAAATGACAGAGTAAGGCTTACGGCGAACGGCTTCGGTTAAATAGCCGCCTTCTTCGTAACCAACATAACCGGGAGGTGCGCCCACTAAACGTGCTACAGCGTGTTTTTCCATAAACTCAGACATATCGATACGCACCATGGCATCTTCTGTATCAAACATAAAACCTGCAAGCGCTTTAGTAAGCTCTGTTTTACCCACCCCAGTTGGCCCTAAGAATAAAAACGAACCTATGGGCCGATTAGGATCGGCCAGCCCTGCACGAGAGCGGCGTATCGCATTTGCTACTGCAACAACTGCCTCATCCTGCCCTATCACTTTGCTGTGTAGTTGCTCTTCCATTTTTAACAGCTTTTCTCGCTCACCTTGCAACATGCGCGATACTGGGATCCCAGTCCAACGAGAGAGTATTTCTGCAATTTCGTCTTCGCCTACTTGGTTTTTTAGTAAGCTCATTTCTTGCATTTCAGCTTGCGAGGCTAAATCAAGTTTTCGCTCAAGCTCTGGTATTCTTCCGTATTGCAGCTCCGACATGCGCTGTAAATCGCTTGCTCGGCGGGCAACCTCTAAATCAAGGCGCGCTTGTTCAAGCTCAGCTTTAATTACTTGCGTGCCTTGTAACGAAGCTTTTTCTGCATTCCATACTTCATCAAGCTCTCGATATTGCGCTTCTAAATCGGTAATAAGCTGCTGCATTTCGCTGCGCCGCTTTTGGCTTGCATCGTCTTTTTCTTTGGCTAAAGCGTTATCTTCAAGTTTTAATTGAATAATACGGCGCTCAAGCTTATCTAAAGACTCAGGCTTTGAATCTATTTGCAGACGAATTGACGAGCCAGCCTCATCAATTAAATCAATGGCTTTGTCGGGTAACTGTCGGTCGCTAATATAGCGATGCGATAAATGCGCAGCAGCAACAATGGCCGGGTCGGTAATATCCACCGAATGATGTAACTCATAGCGCTCTTTTAAGCCGCGTAAAATGGCAATCGTATCTTCAACTGAGGGCTCTTCAACCAATACTTTTTGAAAACGACGCTCAAGTGCAGCATCTTTTTCTATGTATTGACGGTACTCATCAAGCGTAGTGGCGCCCACACAGTGTAGCTCGCCTCGAGCCAGCGCTGGCTTTAACATGTTGCCAGCGTCCATAGCGCCGTCGGTTTTACCGGCGCCCACCATGGTATGAATTTCATCAATAAACAAAATCACTTGGCCTTCTTCTTTGGCCAGTTCGTTGAGCACCGATTTTAAACGCTCTTCAAATTCACCGCGGTATTTAGCACCCGCCACCAGCGCGCCTAAATCTAACGATAAAACACGCTTACTTTTTAGGCCCTCTGGCACTTCCCCATTTATAATGCGCTGGGCTAACCCCTCTGCAATGGCGGTTTTACCTACTCCAGGCTCACCAATAAGCACGGGGTTATTTTTGGTACGGCGCTGCAAAACTTGAATAGTGCGGCGAATTTCGTCATCGCGCCCAATAACGGGGTCGAGCTTACCTTGCTCTGCGCGCTCGGTTAAATCAATGGTGTATTTTTCAAGTGCTTGTCGGGTTTCTTCGGCGTTAGGGTCATCGACCTTTTGGCCACCGCGAATTGCTTTTATGGCGCTTTCTATTTTAGTTGCGGTAATATTAAGCGCTCTAAAAATATCACCTAAAGGGCCTTTGTCGTCACAGGCCGCTAATACAAATAATTCGCTCGAAATATACTTATCTTTGCGCTTTTGCGCGTACTTATCACATAAGTTAATAAGCGAAGCCATGTTATTAGAAAGCTGTACGTCGCCCCCTACTCCTTCAACTTTAAACAGCTTTTCTATTTCTTGAGAAAGCTTGGTGTTGAGCTCATCCGCACTCACGCCTGCTTGAGCAAGCAAAGCACGCACACTAGAGCCATTTTGCTGTAAAAGCGCATACATTAAATGTACAGGTTCAATAAATTGATGATCGCGCCCTAATGCTAGCGACTGAGCATCTGAAAGCGCAGATTGAAATTTACTTGTGAATCTATCTAGACGCATGAGGGTTTACCTATTTAATAAACTAATTGCTTAATAAATGGGTATGTTAATAGAATTGTTCAAGGTGTTAAGATGAATATTGTGGGGAAATAGTGTTTATTTGCGCCAGATCAAACTTGCCATGCGCCCTGTTTTGCCCTCTCGCCGATAAGAGAAAAACAGTGACCGCTGAGAAACAGTACAATAATCGCCTCCACTAATATTTATAACGCCTAATTGCTCAAGTTCAATGCGAGCGATTAAGTAAATGTCGCACAAATATTTTTTATTGCTTTGCAATTTAAACGCCTCTTTAAACAGCGGGGATTTTGCAATAAACCGCGAAGCGACCTCGTCGCCAACTTCAAATCGCTCAGCACCAATAGCAGGCCCAAGCCACGCATATATTTGCATACTAGGCGCGCTAAAACAGGCAAGCGTATTTTTTATGATCCCTTTTTCGAGACCACGCCAACCACCATGCACTGCTGCAACTTCGCGGCCATCATGGCTTGCAAGCAAAATAGGTAGGCAATCTGCACTCATAATAGCAAGAGGCTGATTTTTAACTTGGGTATACAACGCATCAGCAGTGTGTAATGTTTGAAAGTCAAAATCTGCATCAACACAGAGCACATCAGCACTGTGCACTTGATTAAGCCAAAGTGCCGGTTTTGGAAGGGATTGCTCTACCAAAGCACGGTTTTTTAGCACGTGCTCTGGAGTATCATCAACATGTAAGCCTAGATTTAAGCTGTTAAAAGGCGGCTTTGACACGCCGCCTTCTCGGGTGGTACTGCACGTACCTACCGAGGTTAAATTAGGCCATGGTGCTGACAAAAAAGTCATTAATACTCTATGTCAGGGTTAGCTTTTGTATCTTCTCTAAGCGCCTGAGTCATTGCCACCATGTCATCTGGAATAGGCGCTTGCCAGGTCATCATTTCTCCCGTAATAGGGTGCGCAATACTTAATTTTACTGCATGTAAAGCTTGGCGATTAAATGTACGTAACATTTCAAATAGCTCTGGCGTAGCACCTTTAGGTGGACGAGGACGGCCGCCGTAGGCTCTATCACCAATTAACGGGTGGTTTATATACGCCATATGAACACGAATTTGGTGTGTACGCCCGGTTTCTAGGCGGAGGCGTAAACGTGTATGAGCACGGAATTTTTCAGCAACACGGTAATGTGTAATGGCAGGCTTACCCATTTCGTGAACTGCCATGTGTGTACGCTGCGTAGGATGGCGGCCAATCGGCTTTTCAACCATGCCACCTGCTGTCATAGTGCCATTACATAGAGCTTCGTATTCACGCGTAAAGTTTTCACGTTTTTGCAGTGCTTTAACTAGATGTGTTTGCGCCTGAATAGTTTTAGCCACCACCATTAAGCCTGTGGTGTCTTTATCTAGACGGTGCACAATACCAGCACGCGGTACGTTAATAATATCCGGAAAATGATGTAACAATGCATTTAACACTGTGCCATCTGGGTTACCTGCACCAGGGTGAACGACTAGGCCCATGGGTTTGTTGATAACCAAAATATCGTCATCTTCATAAACAATGTTTAATTTGATATCTTGTGCTTCGTATTCGCGTGGTGCTTCAATGCTGGTTTCAACATTTACAACTTCACCTCCGAGTAGTTTTTCTCGCGGCGTGTTATAGATTTCACCGTCAACGGTGATTTTATCATCCAATATCCATGTTTTTATACGTGAACGTGAATAATCAGGGAACAATTGCGCTAATACTTGGTCTAGACGTTTACCACCTAACTCGGTAGGAACCTCGGCTTGAAGTGAAATTTGTTCTGACATTAGTAACTTTACCCAATTTACCAGTGCAAGCTGTGCCTGACTGGGTTAGAATCGCTTTTAATAAAAGCATAATATAATACGCATAGTTTACTCGGTTTTACCGCCGTGGCCTAGCCGAAGACATCGAAGGTAACAAATAAAATGATAAATAAAATAGGGAAACGTGCATTCGCCATTGTTTTTTCAGCTTCTGTACTTACTTTAGGGGCCTGTTCTTCTGCGCCTGACCAAGAAGATATCCAACGCGTTCCTAACAAATCTGCACACGCTTTGTATGAAGATGCAAAACAAACACTTGACTCTGGTTTATACGCCCGAGCAATTGAGTTATTAACCGCTATTGATTCACGCTACCCATTTGGGCCTTTCTCAAAGCAAGTACAAATGGATTTAGTGTATGCCCATTACCAATCAGGTAATACAGAACAAGCATTAGCGACTATCGACCGCTTTATTCGTTTAAACCCAAATCACAAAGATTTAGATTACATGTACTACATGCGTGGTTTGGTTAATATTAAAGCTGATAAAAATGCCTTCCAAGAGTATTTTGGCATAGACAGAGCTGACCGCGATGCCAACCGTACCCGTGTAGCATTTACCGATTTATCAACGCTTGTAAAACGCTTTCCAAAAAGTGATTACGCACCAGAGGCTAAACGTCGCTTAGTGTGGCTATTAAACCGCATGGCGCGCTACGAGCTAAAAGTAGCAAACTACTATTACGAACGTGAAGCTTACCTAGCGGCCGCTAATCGTGGTAAGTACGTTGTTGAGCATTACTCGCAAAGCAGCTATTTAGATCCAGCCCTTGAGATGATGGAAAAAAGCTACGAAAAGCTTGGCTTGAAAGACTTAAGTGAGCACGCAAGACTAACGCGTGAATACAATAAGTCGAATAAATAAGTTTGATAGCGGTTTTTAATCAAACCTAAATTGTTTAAAGCCCTCACTGAGGGCTTTTTTATTACCTAAAAACAAGGTTACCTGATGCTAATAGTGCTTTATATTACTTAGTGGTTACTTCGCACCACACAGGGTATATCAATAGCACAGCACTACACGCTTGTTACAAAGAGGTTCAGCATGTGGCCCCAAGCTTGACTTTTTACTGGCGCAAAAGAAAAAAAAGGTAAGCCTAAGCTTACCTTTTGTTTAACTCATTGTAGGTTATTAAAGTTCAAAGTCTTTTTTGAATTTTAAACCAAACTCGCTACGGTCATTACTGCGCATTACACCAACAAAACCTGACTGCTGCAAACGACCTACATCGTAAACCTCATTTAATACGTTTTCACCGTATAAGGTTACTTCCATATCGCCATACGGGTTAGTGTAAGAAATATTAAAACCAACTAACTCACGTGAATCGATAGTTTCACTTTCATTGTAAACTGACTGGCCTTGCATTTCGCTTCTGTAAGAATAGTTAGCATTAAATGCAACGGTTGCACCGCTATCTAAATCCATAAAGTAAGAAGGGGCTACCATTACAGTCCAACGTGGCGTTAATGCTGGCGAATCACCTTTACCAATACCTTGTACGCCTGCATCTACTTCTGTAATTTCAGAATCTAAGTAACCGACAGAGCTGCGAATTGTAAAATCGTCTGTAATGGCAACAGTGGTTTCAAGCTCAATACCTTGCGCTTTAGACTCACCGGCATTTTCAACAATCGTTACAAAACCACCGCCTGCAGTAGGGTCTGAAAATGGTAAAGCAAGGTCAGTATAATCTGTTACAAATACAGCCAACATCATAGACACATTTTCGTGTACTTGGCCTTTTAAGCCCATTTCGTAGTTAATCGCTTTGGTTTCATCAAACGATACAAACTGATCTGGGCCACCAAAAGGACGCGGAGGGAAGCCACCGGTTTGGTATCCTTTTTGAATTTGACCATATACATTCATGTTATTGCTGATTTGATACGATGCGTTTACATCCCACGTTACAGCGTCAAACTCTGCACTTACGTATTTACGTTCAGCAAATGTAGGGAAAATCGCATCGGCATCTTTCTCATCTTTTGAATAACGAAGTCCACCGCCAATACTTAAATCATCTGTTAAATCATAACTTGTATTAAAGTATACAGCGTATGAGTTTGTTTCTTGGTTAATTTCAAATTCGCCATAACCACCAAATGACGGTGTAACACCATCGTTTAATAAACTATTTGGTGTATTAAATGGGCTAAATACAAATGGACCTGAACGTGTAAAGCCATCCTCATTAAAGAAATAAAGGCCTGATACAAAGTCCATATTGTCATAGGTAGCATTTAGTTGAATTTCAAACGAGTATTGGTCTGCACCACCCTCTTCTGGGAACTCAGATAAATTAAGTGGTGACGCATCATCATCAAGTCCACCTTCGTATTCAGAAGTACGGTAACTTGAAATAAATTTAGCCGTGTACGTATCATCAATTGCCCAATCAGCGGTAAATGACGTCCCCCACCCTGAGTAAGAGGTAGACTCAATACCCGCAACAGTAGTGCCTAAATCATCTGGGTCAGAAGGAATTAGGTCCTGTGTTAATAGTGGGAAGTCACCATTAAATACATCGTTTGCATCAAGCGGCTCAGTTAACTCAATAGTGTAAGGTGATTGACCTGATTCGTTATCAACACCGTCAAGTGAAAAAGTTAACGCTAAATCACTAGTAGCCTGCCATTTAAGGGCTACGCGACCACTAAACTCTTCTTCTTCACCAATTTCTTTTTCTGGGTTAGCTAAATTAACTGCTTCACCCACACCGTCGCGTGTTTTGTAAGATGCACTTGCAGACATGCTCACGTCATCAGTCAACGAGTTATTAAAGTAAACATCGCCCGCAATACGTCCGCGGCTACCAATTTTAGCCGAGGTTGTAACAATCCCTTCGTCACCGGGCTGCTTAGTAATTACATTTACTGCGCCACCTAATGTATTACGACCATATAATGTACCTTGTGGACCACGAAGAACTTCAACACGCTCTACATTTGGTAACGATAAGTTTGACCCCATTTGACGGCCTAAGTAAACACCATCTAAATAAACACCGACACCCGGATCGGTTGTAATTATGTGATCTTGCAGACCAATACCTCGAATAAACACAGAGGCATGCGCCGCATTACCTACACCGTAGCGAGTAATATTTAAGTTTGGAACGTATTTACCAATATCTTCTAGGTTACTCATATTGGCTTTATCAATTAAGTTTGCACCAATAGATGTGATAGCGGTTGGAGATTCAAACAAGCTCTCTGTACGTTTACGAGCTGTAACTTCGATTTTTTCAAACGCGTCTTGTTTTGCTGTTGTTTTAACTTCTTCAGCATTTACAGAGGTAGTGAGTGCAGCAACAATTGCTAGGCTTAACTGTGAGAGTTTGCGTAGTTTCAAAATATTCTCCAAAGGATACCGTATAATTTAATTATGCGAACTTATTGGCTAAGGCAATAAGTTTTGGGCATAAAAAAAGACGCTTAATAGCATCTTTCCTCTGGAAGGGCATTATATTACATATTTGTGAAGAAATGTATAAAACTTTTCATTTAGTAAACATAAAAGTACTAATTAATTATAACTTTTGATTTTTATTGGATAACTTACGTGAAAAAACTCCCTCTATAAAATGTAGGCGCTGCTATTTTTTATATTAACTATGCTACCTCTGCTGTTCACATACAAAGCCTTCATTATTCCATAAAATACACCAATCTACGCTAGCTATAGCTTATCGGACTATGCACTATGATTGATATTAACCAAAAATAGCAATATAGTATTACTATTGCATCTATGGACAGAAATTATGGATATTAAAAATACTCCAATACACTATATAAAGTGCTTTAATAGTCCAGACTATACTTCACTTTTCTGTGTAGCAGCTAACTACAATATTTTATTAGTTAATTACCAAGCACTTAACGTAATAACGACCTATGAACTTATCAACAAGTTTATGCAGGACAACGGATATAAAAGTTTAGTTATATTTGATGTACCTAAAAATAGTGACGTATTAGCTTTAAAAGAATGGCCTAATTTAAAGGGCCTTTTCTATGAAAGTTCAGATGATTCACTTTTTCAACAAGGTCTTGAAGCCATTGAACAAGGTAAACTTTGGTTTCCACGTGATGTCACTGACAGCTGGATGAGGCAAATGTTAGCCTCTGAACAACAAACCACCTTGCAATCTAGTAATCTCACTTGTAAGGAAATTAAAGTATTAAATTTGCTTTTCTCCGGTTTACACTCTAGCGCCATTGCAGATAGTCTATTCATTAGTGAAGCCACTGTAAGAGTGCATTTACATAAAATTTATCAAAAAATATCTGTAAAAAATAAGCAACAAGCATTACTTTGGTGTCAAAAAAACCTAAGCAAAGTCAATAGTTAAGCGGGCTTATTTGAAAGCGTATTACATCTGAATACTCACCAGCAGCTTGACGTGTAAAGTCCTCCAACTGAATACTAAGCGGTATAAAAAACTCCGTCTGCCCAGAGTAAGAGAAGTTTAAACTTGCAGGCTTTGCTAAGTTAATTTCTTCTGCGCCTAACTGCAATGTATAGTTAATACCGTATTTAGTACTATAAATAGCATGTATTAAACGACTTTTATTTTCTGAAGCTACATTAAGTTGGACATCAGTGTTGGTTACTATTTGTAGACTGGGTAACATTGAATAGGTTTGTGCAGGCTTTAACTCCCCCAAATAAACTGTGTTAGAAAAAGTGTTATAGCCTAATAAAGATAAACTAGTGCGTGGTTGGATGTTCGTTTCAATTTCAATCTCTTTCTCATCCATAATTTGTTTACTTTCGTCATAGAGAATCAACTGAAGCCTATCATTGTAGTTCCCCGCTTTCACGGGGGTCCCTGCAGGTATTACCAAGCTAATATCAACTACGTTATTGCTTAATTTCACATGACTAATTGTCCTGCTTAATAACTGGTTTTCTAATAGAATTTGATAATCGATAACTTGAGAGTTACTTTTGAAGTAGCCTTGATTTTGAGAAGAAATACCAAAATACAAGGTGCAACCCGCTGTATTTACTGTACTTATACGAATTACTTTCTCAGCATCGACTCGTGATCTTATGTTGTAAAAAGACAAGTCATCAAACAAATATTCAACTTCACCAATACTTGCATCACACTGAGCATTAACTCTACAAGCTAAAGATAGTGTAAATATACTTATTGCTAAATACACAATTTTAATGAACATAAATAACCCCTTTTCTTTGAAGTTGTTCTGCATCACGAACGTCTATAAAAAATTTAGTATTGTCTTTATTTTGCAAGGTTACTTCATAGCGGCAAGGAGCAAGACCTGTTATAGCAAAGCGGCCTCGCTTATTTGTGAAAAAGGTATACTCTTTACCAGATGCATCACTTGAACAAGTGGCCTTTCCAACCATTAAAGCTAAGGGAGCCTCGTCCTTGCTTCGAAGAGTTGCAATAACAGAAATATTTGCTGCAGTGCCAATTATTGCTTTGTGCCCAGTTTTATACTGCGGGTAAAAACTGAGCATGCCAGAGCCTATGTCATAGCCAGGAGCTAAATCATCAATATCAACAGGAATGTTTATGCTGTCATATGAGCTCAAGTCATTAAGCAATATAGTTTTAAAGTCGCTGTTATCGGCTCTATACTCGTCCTCAACTCGGCCTAATGTAATTACTTTATTTTCTAAGCTTTTATGGGCGTTAACGAGTGCAAAACTATCGTATATAGGTTTTCCGAATGCCCACGTATCGTCTGCAAAAGCGACGCTCGATGCTACACTTAAACGACTTTGATGATAAGCAGAACGGGCATTTAAATCTTTGTAAAAACTTGCATGCTCTAGGTTAGCAGCAAAACGATTTGCGTTATATTGCATGTTTAGATCAAAGATAGTTTTATTTAAATCATTATTTTCGAGCCCTGCTCGTAAGTTCAACGCACCAACAAACCGTTGGTTACTATCTTGAGTAAACTCTAGTCTTGTTTTGTCACGTTTGGAGCGATGAGATAATTTAATCCTGTGCTGATTATTGAATTTATAGGTCAATGACAAGCTGAGCCCCCACTGCTTTTCACCTCTTAAGTCATCCCATTGCGCGCCAGCTGTATACCTCCACTGACTGTTAGCTAAGTCTCCTGAAATATTTAAACCCATAGATTGATCAAATTGTTCACCCTCATGATCACGAGAGATGTTTGCAAAGAAAGATGCTAATGTCCTACTGTTAACATAGTAGCTATAACTTGCTTGCGCATAATGCTCTGTGTAACGGTTATTGAACGCTTCCTGGGTCCTAAACCCCAAAGCTGTAAAGTATCTTGAAGTGTATTCATAACCAAACGTAAACTCACTTCCTAGGTTGCTCATATTATAGCTACTATAAATTGTACGATAGGCATAACCTTGGTGTTTAGCGAAGCTAAGTGCCCCCTCAAAAGCCAGCTGACCCACCTTAGCAGCATAAATTTGTTTAGTGCCTATTTGCTGAGCGTATTTATCTCCTTGGACTGTAAAGCCTGCAGTCCAACTTGGAGTGAGACCATAATCTAGGTAAGCACTAAGGAAGGGGGCATTTTCCTCATATTTGAGCCTATCGCCAGCTTGCGCAGGTACACCTAAGTGAATTTCATATTCAAGCTGTCCTTTAGCAAATAAATCTAAACCAGTTGCAACATCAAAGTTTACATAGCGAACAACGCCTGCTATATCAGTAATTTTTAGAAAAATATTATTACTACCTTCGCTTATAGGTATATCATCTAAAGAATAAATGCCCGCAACTAAATTAAGACGCTGAATAATACGGCCATCTACATATACCTCCACACTTGAAGGACTTTGCAGGGTAAAGCTTTGTGAAGCAGTCGGTCTTATAGGCCTATCTGATAATAGAGAAAAGTCATGTGCGAGTGAAAAGCCCAATAAACGAGAGGAATTTTGAAAATAGCCACCTGAACTAAAGTTATCTCCAATAGAAAGGCGCATACCTAAGTTTGGTAAATCATGAATTAACCGAGTGCCCCGGCGTTTAAAAATTGAAGAGGAAGGCTGAGATATTTTGTTATATTCAAGCTCATTTTCTACCACCCAGCCTTGCCAACTAGCCACGATTTCGGAGCGTAACGCGTATTGCTCTTGAATTTGCTGCTGTTCTTGATCATCTTGATGAACATAGCTTGCATAAGCGTTGACAAACCCACTGGCTTTTGCTGGTTCAATAGCCTTTAATTTTTTTCTACGTTTTTGCGCACTTAATTTTTGAGGACGAGTTAACTCTACTGGAACAATAATATCCAAGCTAAAATCACTCATATCAAATACAACACTAAAACCCAATTCTTTTAGTGAAGTTACCGCTAATGAACTACCTTTTAACACCTTGAACAGTTCCTCCTCTTTTTCTTCAAGTAATACTTGGCGAAAATGAGGCTCTAACTCATTCCACTTTAAAAAAAGTGCATCATCTTTATCGACTTTAAGTAAAACCTGACCGATTGGACTTTTATTCAGTTGAGCAGACACATTAAGCTCAATTGTCCTGTTAGAAGGATTAATTTTTGAAAACACAGTAAGTGGAAAAAAGAACATAGCGAATAAAAACGCAGCTGTAATTTTCATTGCACTAAATCTAAACTTAAATGCTCCACCTTGCCTCTTTCAATATTTTCTGGGAGCTTAATTTTTATGGTTTGTGTAGCATACGGCGCAAAAAAAACATCGTATCCATTTTCTAATAAAGCTTGCTTTTCAAACGTAGTCACAACTGATTTATTAGTAGTCACTTTAACTTCGTAATCCCTGAGACGAGTTGCGCCTCTTCCTTCATTTTTTACTTGAGTTAAAAGCTCCCCACTTTCAATTGTTGATGTGAGTATTTTTAATTTTGGTAAATACTCATCCATGTGCACGTGAACAACTAAATTTACATTCATTAATATTTTAAGTTGCGAGGTATCACTATCGATATTAGAAGCCAAAGGCTGCTCAACTAAACTTACTTGATAGCTTTTATCATATTTCGGAAAACTCTCGGCAATCCACCTAAATTGAATTTTCTGGCCTTGCCCCTCTTGTAAAAATAAAGAGGGAGGAAAGACCCATAACGGGGAGTCTTCCAGCTTTTTTAAAGATGGGTTGGTTGTGGAAAAATCAATTTCGTGTACTTCAATATCAAATGCAATTTCTCTGGGTAATTGATTATAAACCAGACTAGATGGTATTTTTGAAGGCTCCTGCGGGGATAGTGTAACCACCATAGGTGTTACTTCAAGTGCATCAACCGAAATAGTAATACTCCAAATTAATATTACTAAACATCGACTGAGCCACTGAATACTAGACATTAGAATACAACCTCTAGCTGACTATCATCAGCTTGAAATTCTTTAGGTATCGATATTGCAATATTACTTTTTGAATTGGGTAGTAGAATTTTCCCTGAAAGAGCTTTGCTTAGCTCCATACCTTCTAAAGTTAATACTTTACCTTTAGATTTAATATTCCATTGACCTTTAGAAAGACGTAAGTATTTATTCCCTCGATTCTCTAACGACACACTCCATTTATTTTCTGCTAATTGTTTTTTTTCTTTAACTATAAGGTTAGCTTTAGCATTTTCAGGCACAACATTAAATAGGGTTCTAAAACTAAGTGACATACCAACCCCAGACTGCGCATTATCATTTAGATCTACCGACACTTGTTCTACGGTAATTCTGTACGACTTGGAATGTTTAATAATAGGCTCCCCGATATATCTAACGATAATCGATTGACTATTTCCAGGTGGGATGATTGTTGTCATAGGAATAATTAAAAAATCGTCTTCATTTTCCTCTAAAGACTCGACTCCTGTATCACTTATACTCATATTATATGCAGAAACATCGATAGTTAACGGTTTATCTGACGGGTTAATAATGCGAAGCGTCTGCTGTGATTGACTACCCTGAGAGCTAAGATCAGCTACCATTGGCCTCACTTGAAAGGCGTTAGCCGAAAAAGAAAACAAACAGAATATTAATATAAGTAAAGCATGCATAGAATTCCCTCCTAAATAAAGGCAGTGGTTATTCACTGCCTTTTTAATTTAACTTTAGTTTGCTGTCACTGTTAGCATTAATGTATCTGCATACGTACCAGCATATACAGGTGCTTGAGTAACTTCTAAATCAATCATCCCTGCTACGCCTGTAGTTGCTAAAGTATTACTTCCGCCACTGCTTTGAAATGCACTTTGATCATTCGTTCCATTCTCGGCTGACAAAGTAAAGTCATATGGGCCTGCTGTTAAATGAGCAGTGTATCCTACACCTCTGTCTTCATGATCAGCGTTTTGAAGGTGCCCTTCAGAAGTAGTTAACGTAAGTGTTGCACCATCTACATCATTACATTTCAAATCAAAGTTAACTGTTTTTGTATTGCCTAGAGCAAGTGCTGGAAAGTAATGAGTTGTTGCGATATTGCTTACTTCACATATAGACTCAACTGCACCACCTACGTTTAAGTTTTCTGCTAATGCTGAACCTGAAGATAGTGCCGCGATTGCTGATATTGCGATTAGTTTATTCATTGTTATATTCCTTATCCATGTGACATATAGTTTGTTATGTTTAATAAATGTGCGCTTAAAGCACCCCACCTGATACTACTGATGGTGTCATTTCTATGCGGATCACATCCTGGTAACTTCCTGCATAGATTAAGGGGTCATCTAGAGTTAACTGAATCTGAGCAACACTATCAAAAATAATTTCATTAATATCAAAACTGTAGGTCGATTTGATTGCCTGTGCCGATACAGACACAACATTTTTGGCACCTTCCAGTGACCAGTTAATATTATATGAACTTATTTTATTGCTTTGCTCATGACTTAATCCGCCATTGAGAGATTGCATTGATATTCGCATTGGCGAATTACAGTTAATTACTAATGTTGTATTAGCAATGCCATTAGAAGAAAACGCTAGGTTATTACTTTGTGGAGTAAATTCACACACTGGAGCGATATAGCCCAGCAATGTAATACTTACCTCATCGTTACTATATGCATTGGATGCAAAGCAACATAATACTAACCATGTTAGCCTCTTCATCATTGCCACTTCCTTTGAACTACCTTGCTGATACAGGGGTAATGTTAAGCTAAAATTCAGGTTTAGGAAGTTGTTATTTGATTACAAAACAAGAAGGTGAACTAAATAAATAATGTGAATATATAGCGCCTATTATAAACATTTGAGTGGCTATGAACCTTTAGAGGTAATCATATTGTGACTATCTTTCTCTTTAAGTCCGCTGTAGCGCTATGTTTAGTGTTTATAAACTATTAAAATATAAAACAAATCAAGCATAAACAGCAAAATAAACAGTAATTACTATTTCCTAAATCATTAGCTAAACAAACTCAATAAATTTAAAAGTTTTTTAACTTTAATAAAATCAATAACTTCGTTCTAGTAAAAACCCATGAGTTAACAATTGTAAACTCGAAATAAACTAAATTCTCAGTTCTTTTTTAACTAACTAGCTAAAATTATTAGATAAATACTAAATTCACTTCTATAATCCCCCTGAAATCAACATCTAAATAACAAATAGGAAATACATATGAAAAAGCTATCTGTAGCAGTAGCAATATGTGCCGCACTTGCAACAAGCGCTGCAAGCGCTGAAGTTCGTATAAATGGTTTTGCATCTATAGTAGGTGGTAAAACCCTAGACAGTGATCAGACTTTATACGGATATGATGATGACATCTCTTTTAAAAACGAGAGCAAGTTCGCCTTACAACTCTCTGCTGATCTTCAAGAAAAACTGACTGCGACAGCGCAAATTATTGCGCGTGGAGAAGATGACTTTGACGCAACATTTGAATGGGCATATGTTACCTATGAATACAGCGATGAACTGCAATTAAGCGCGGGTAAAATGCGTGTTCCTTTTTACAAATACTCAGACTTTTTAGACGTTGGCTATGCTTATCGTTGGGTTCGTCCACCGCGTTCTGTATACGGTATTCCATTTTCTACGTATGAAGGACTTAGCGTAGTATATAACAGCCAATTAGGTGACTGGGATTCTACATTACAAGGGTTTTATGGCGCTTTTGATGGCGATATAGATGTATTTGGAAATGAGCTACCTGCAGAATTGAATAACTTAGGTGGTATTAACTGGAGCGTTTCTTACGACTGGTTTAGCGCAAGAGCTGCATACATTGTGGCCGACACTAGCATTTCTATAGATAACAGTGATTCAAGTAACTTAAGTGCCCTAAATGGTATTATTGATGTACTTAATGCAAGCGGTTTAAGCAGCACAGCGAACGACCTTATCACTGACGAAGATGAAACAACTTTTTTCGGGATTGGTTTCTCTGTTGACTATGATAACTTTTTATTTGATGCCGAATATACTCAGTTTGAAGTCGAGGGAAGTATTTTGGCTGAGCAATCACAATACTATGCCTCAGCTGGCTACCGTATAGATAATGTTATTGTTCATGTAACTTATGAAAAAAATGATGATGAACATGATTCATCACGCTTTAATACACTCGAATCAATTCCATTATTAAATACAAACGTAAACCTCGCCCTTGATAGCATGCGAGCAGAGAGTAACGTATACACCATTGGCGCGCGCTATGACTTCCACCCTTCAGCTGCATTTAAAATTGATTTTAGTCGATTTGACGATGACGTAACGAACCTTGAAACTGATGTAGTAGCTGTTGGCGTTGACTTAGTATTCTAATTGGAGCGAAATATGAAAAAATTAATCCTAGCAAGTGTACTGTCGCTATGTACGTTTAGCGCCTCAGCTGAAGTAGCGGTGATAGTAAACCCAGGCAATGCAAGTGCACTTGATGCCGATACAATTAAAAAGATTTACCTAGGAAAAGCAAAATCATTTGCTAACGGTAATAAAGTTAGCCCTGTTACTCAAAATGGTACCGCTGTGGCTGATGAATTCAATTCTAAAGTAGTTGGTAAATCAAGCAGCCAATTAAATGCCTATTGGTCAAAACTTGTTTTTACAGGTAAAGGTACACCACCAGAAAAATTTGATTCTGACCAGGCTGTTATTGATTTTGTTGCTAGTAATGGCGACTCAATTGGTTACATAGATAGCAGCAAGGCAACAGATAAAGTTAAGGTAGTTGCTACGTTTTAAGTGCGGTCGCTAGATATAAAAAACCACCGATTAGGTGGTTTTTTTATATCTAAATATTATGGCTATATACTAATATGCTTAAACAAATGAGCAGTTATGTGGCGGACAAGTGTGTAGATAGCGAGGCAAAAAAACGTTATTTAGTTGCTCTAAATAACGTTTTTTGAATGCAACTAGCGCTTGGCTTAGCCTCTAAAATGATTAAGTATTATTACAGATTAATATTACTCAATTTTAAACTTCGCAGTCGCATCTAATAGGTTATCTGAAAGGTAGTGCAGGTTTTTCGCTACATCCCTTACCGCCGCGAGTGAGTCCATTGTATCTTCAAACGATTCATGCATATTCGTCACATTTTCTACAACCATCGCAGCAACGGATGTTTGCTCCTCTGTAGCAGCGGCAATTTGTGAATTCATACCATTTATTTCTAGCATTTGCTCTGCAATTTTTTCTATCGACACACCAGTTTTCTCTGCGGCTGTTGCATTATCTGTGGCCATATCTCGCGCAGATGTCATCGCCGTTACCGACTCATTTGCAGCCTCAGTCAATGTGCTCAGTAACTCACGAATTTCATTTGTAGAGTGGGCAGTACGTGATGCAAGCTCTCTTACTTCATCTGCAACCACAGCAAAACCGCGACCATGCTCACCCGCACGGGCCGCTTCTATAGCAGCATTTAGAGCTAATAAATTAGTTTGCTCAGCAATAGATGTAATTACATTAAGGATTTGAGACACATTTTTTGTATCATCCGCTAGCTTATTAATTGTCGAAGCTGCTTGATTTATTTCATCACTCAACGTTCGTGAGGCGCTGACTGACATTTGAACTTGAGTTCTGCTTTGCTCTACCTCTTTTTCTGCGGTTTGCGCTGCATTTGATGCACTTGCCGCTGATTGAGAAATATCACCCACACTTTGCTTCATTTCTTCCATAGACTGTTTAACCACCTCAGCCTCAGTTGTTTGCTTTGTGGTTGCGCGCTCAGCCTGCTCCATACCTTGCACTAAGCGAGTTGAGTTTTCCATTAGTGGCTCACATACCGCAATTACCTCAAGGACTGTTTTTTTCAGCAGAGCGATAAATGAGTTAAAGTTAATCGATACTTGACCAATTTCATCCTCTGAATTTACGCTCAGATTAGTGCTCAGTGACCCTTTACCATTCGCCAGTAAACTCAGGTTATTAGCCGCATCACTCGCAGAAGCAGCAATACGTTTAGCAATCCAAATAGCCATAAATAGCAGTAAAATTAACGAAACAATAGATACCACTAACATAAGTGTAAGGGCGTGATCAGAACGTTCTTTTGTACTTGCAACTAGCTCAAAGAAACGAGCGTCTGCTTTAGCTTGCGCGGTTTTAAACTTTTCAAGTACATCATTATAAAGGGCTGTTTTTTTCTGCGCTTGTTGTTGGATTTTACTAAAATCGGCTGTCCCATTAACCATACCATTCGCAATGCTGGATGATATTTTTTCGTAATTGGCTAATTGTACTTTTGTATCGCTATGAATATACGACGCGTTTATTTGCTCAACCGCATGTATGTTGTTACTTAGTGCATTGTATGTATCTGCTGCTTTTTCTACTAACTCCTGCTCACCAAAAGTAACAGCTTGCGTATAAAGCTCATCGAGCTTTTCTAAAAGGCTTACATTTGCCGATGTTAATTTAACAACCTGATACGAAGACTTTTCCATTTCATCAAGTGCGATTCTATTATCATTCATTGCAAAGTAATTAATCAAAACGATCGCTAAAAATGCTAGAACCGCAATGCTGGTAATAGCATGAATTTTTTTACTTATGCTGAGGTTTTGAAAAGAGAAGCCTGAAGCCATTGTGTATACCTTATTTTGTTGTCTATATCTATTATCGGCTTATTACCTATAAGTGTTAACTAAATTTGTAATATTTCTAGTTTTTTTTACAAATACAGCGAGTATTCAACAACTGGTAAGCTCAAAAAGGACAAGGTGGTTAATAAGCAAGCAAAGTGAAATTTTTCCATAAAAAAACCAGTAGCATTACTGCTACTGGTTTTATAATTTGGTGCGGATGGGGGGACTTGAACCCCCACGCCCGAAAGCACTACCCCCTCAAGGTAGCGTGTCTACCAATTCCACCACATCCGCATTTTCAAGCTTTCGCTTAGGTGTTAAACTTATTGACTTATTTGAGGAGTATAAGTCGCTTAACGTTAGCTTTACGCTAAATTAGTTTGGTACGTCAGAGCTCTGCTGTTGAGTAACAGGTACATCTTCTTCTGCTGGCGCTACAGTTTCTACTGCAGGTGCCGCTTCAAGGTTTTCCCACTCATCGGTCTTTTTGATTTGACCGGCAGTTAAGTTACCTAACACAATACTTAAAACAAAAAACACTGTTGCTAAGCTTGTTGTTGTTTTGGTCATAAAGTTACCTGCACCTGATGAGCCAAAAACTGTGCCCGAAGCACCGGCGCCAAATGAAGAACCCATGTCCGCGCCTTTACCTTGCTGGATTAAAACCATACCAACTAAAGCTAAAGCAACAACTAAATAAACTACTAATAAAATTTCGTACATCTTATACGGTCCCTTTTGCACTGTTACAGATTGCAGTGAACGAATCTGCTTTTAGACTAGCACCGCCAATAAGGCCGCCGTCTATATCTGGTTGTGCAAATAATAATTCGCTATTTTTTTCGTTAACGCTACCACCATATAAGATGGTAAGCCCTTGTGCTAAATCGCTGTCTAAAGAAGCAATTTTACCACGGATAAATTTATGAACAGCTTGTGCCTGTTCTGGCGATGCAGTCTTACCTGTGCCTATGGCCCAAACGGGCTCGTATGCTATCACAGAATCTTTCAGTGCTGCTACACCTAATTTCTCAATTACCGCATCAATTTGTGCAGCAACTACGTGTTCGGTTTGACCGTTTTCTTGCTCGCTCTCGCTTTCCCCAATACACAAGATTGGTGTTAGTCCTACTTGCTGTGCACGGGCAAATTTTGCGGCTACGGTTGCGTTACTCTCTTTGTAGATACTGCGTCGCTCTGAGTGGCCTACGAGTACGTACTTAGCTCCTAAATCTTTAATAAGCTGAGCATCCACTTCACCGGTAAAGGCGCCTGGGGTATTTTCGCTTAGCGTTTGAGTCCCCGTGGTTACACCGCTTTCAACCAGTGCTGGTACTAATGGGAATGGAGGAAATAAAACAATGTCTATCTCATTTGATTTAACACTGTTAATGGCATCAGACAGTTGAGTAACAAGTTCTAAAGAGCCATTCATTTTCCAGTTGCCTGCGACCATTGCCTTACGTATTGCCATTTTCCACTCCAGATTAGAAAGCGGGCGAGATATTAACTTTTCTCGCCCTAAGTTACAAGAGGTTATTGTTATCAACCAGTTTATTTGCTCATAGATTCGACAACTGCTGCAATTTTTTGCGCACTGTCTATGACTATTTTTTCTTGTTCGGCTTCAACCATAACACGTACTACCGGTTCAGTGCCTGATTTACGAAGTAAAACACGGCCTTTGTCGCCTAAAGCTTGCTCTACTTGCGCAACCGTATCTTGTACTTCTGGTGCTTGTGTGGGATCTGTGCCAGGTGTGTAGCGTACATTAATCATTTTCATTGGGTACTTTGTGAAACCTGCCCCTAAATCTTGTAATGTACGATTTTGAGCCACCATTGCAGCCAATACCTGAAGGCTCGAAATGATACCATCGCCTGTGGTGATTAAATCAAGATTTAATACATGCCCTGAGCTTTCACCACCAATTTTCCAGCCTTTTTGCTGCAGCATTTCCATAACATAACGGTCGCCAACTTTACTGCGTGCAAATTCAATGCCTTTTGCTTTTAATGCATTTTCAAGCCCCATGTTCGACATAACCGTGCCAACAACACCACCACCTAGCATGTGATCTTCAGCCGCTTGGCAGGCAATAATGTAAACTAAATCATCACCGTCAAATACACGACCGTTATGATCAACCATCATTACGCGGTCGCCGTCACCATCGTAAGCAATACCTACATCGGCTTTGTGCTCTAGCACTTTGCGCTTTAACGTATCAACGTGTGTAGCACCACATTCATGGTTTATATTCACCCCATTAGGCTCGCAAGCATGAGTAATCACTTCAGCGCCTAGCTCACGCATCACCGACGGTGCAATATGGTAGGTTGCGCCATTGGCACAATCTAGTACAACTTTTATACCTTCAAGTGATAAACCTTGAGGGAATTGGCTTTTACAAAACTCAATATAGCGCCCATCAGCACTTACTAAGCGCGAGGCTTTACCAAGCTTATCGGAGGCAACACATGTCATTGGTTCATCAAGCATCGCTTCAATTTGTAGCTCAACGTCGTCGTCCAGTTTTAAGCCTTGGCCATTAAAAAACTTAATTCCGTTGTCGTAATAAGGGTTATGCGATGCACTAATTACGATACCCGCTTCGGCCCTAAACGTCTGCGCTAGATAGGCAACTGCAGGCGTCGGCATTGGCCCAAGCAATACAACATCTATTCCTGCGGCGATTAAACCAGCTTCAAGCGCGGTTTCTAACATGTAACCTGAAATACGGGTATCTTTACCTATAATTACTTTTTTTGTTCCACTAAGTGACAAAACTCGGCCAGCGGCCCAGCCTAATTTCATTGCAAACTCAGGGTTAATTGGCGCTGTGCCCACTAAACCACGTACCCCATCGGTACCAAAATATTTTCTTTCGCTCATTATAAAGCTCCTTTTTCGCATGCCTGGAGGACACCAAGCACATCTGCCGTTTCTTTTACATCGTGTACACGAATAATTTTTGCGCCATTTTGCGCGGCAATTAGCGCACCGGCTAAGCTGCCCGCTAATCGCTCATCTGTTTTTCTGTTTAGCAAATTACCTATCATCGACTTGCGTGAAAGACCCGCTAAAAGTGGTAGTTCAAACTTATTAAATGCATTAAATTTAGCCAGTATTTCAAAATTATGCTCAAGGGTTTTACCAAAGCCAAAACCCGGGTCGAGGATAAGTTGCTCTACCTTAATACCCGCTGTTTCGCATGCCTTTATACGCTGCTCAAAAAAATGGTTAATTTGCGCTAATAAGTCAGTATAAGTGGGCGAATTTTGCATTGTGCGGGGCTGCCCTTGCATGTGCATCAAGCACACTGCAACATCAGGGTATTTAGCGAGTGTACTTAGTGCACCTGGTTCTTGCAATGCACGCACATCATTAACTATATCTGCACCTGCTAAAATGCCCTGCTCCATAACCTGCGCTTTACTGGTATCTACCGATATAACACAGTCACTTTTAGCTCTAATGGCTTTTATTGCAGGTATCACACGTTTAAGTTCATCGTCTAAACTAACATCTGGTGCGCCTGGGCGTGTAGATTCACCGCCAATATCAATAATAGTTGCACCCTCATCTAACAACTGCATTGCCTGCCTTACCGCGTGCGCTGTATCTAAAAACTTTCCGCCATCAGAAAATGAATCCGGAGTCACATTTAAAATACCCATCACACATGGTTTTTCTAAATTTAATTTACGCCCGCGGGGAAGGTTTATTGTGTTAGTCATCGCCAACCTTTGAGTTATTTGATACAAAAAAGCCCCGAAGTACGGGGCTTTTAAAACATTATTTTAACGATTATTCAGCTTTATCATCAAGGTTTGTTTCATCTTTTTTCGATGAATCATCCGGTTTTTGGCTTTCATCAACCGGCTTTTCTTGAGGTGCAACTGTTTTAGTTGGCTTATCGTCTAAACGATCATGTGCATCTCGTGGTTCACGCACAGGCTGACGCGCCATTAAATCATCAATTTGTTTAGCATCAATTGTTTCGTATTTCATTAATGCATCTTTCATCGCATGAAGAATATCAATATTTTCTTTTAATATATCTTCTGCTCTTTGATAATTGCGGTCAGAGAATAAGCGTACTTCAGCATCAATGGCTTTAGCTGTTTCATCAGACATGCTCATTGCGCGACCACCGCCGCCGCCCATGTACATCTCGTTTTGATCTTCAGCGTACAGTAACGGACCTAGTTTTTCACTCAAGCCCCACTGCGTTACCATTTTACGTGCAATATCTGTTGCACGCTCAATGTCATTACTCGCACCCGTGGTTACTTTGTCTTCGCCATAAATAAGTGCTTCAGCAATTCGGCCACCGTAAAGGCTAGAAATCATTGACTCTAAAAGCTCTTTAGAATGGCTAACACGGTCCTGTTCAGGTAAGTACATGGTTACACCAAGGGCACGGCCACGTGGAATAATCGACACTTTATAAACTGGGTCGTGCTCTGGCACCATACGGCCAACAATAGCATGCCCTGCTTCATGGTAAGCCGTCATTTCTTTCTCTTGCTCACTCATCACCATGGTCTTGCGCTCTGCACCCATCATGATTTTGTCTTTAGCAGCATCGAATTCAGCCATACTTACAACACGCTTATTACCACGTGCGGCATAAAGTGCAGCTTCGTTTACAAGGTTTGCTAAATCAGCACCAGAGAAACCAGGTGTACCACGTGCAATAACTGCCGCTTCTACGTTATCGCCTAATGGCACTTTACGCATATGTACTTTAAGGATTTGCTCACGGCCACGAATATCAGGTAAGCCAACCACTACTTGACGGTCAAAACGACCAGGACGAAGTAATGCAGGGTCTAGTACGTCAGGGCGGTTAGTTGCCGCTATAACGATAATACCTTCGTTACCTTCAAAACCATCCATTTCGACTAGCATTTGGTTTAGTGTTTGTTCACGTTCGTCGTGTCCACCGCCCATGCCAGCGCCACGCTTACGCCCTACAGCATCAATCTCATCTATAAAGATAATACAAGGTGCAGCCTTTTTAGCTTGTTCAAACATGTCACGTACACGCGATGCACCAACACCAACAAACATTTCAACAAAGTCAGAACCTGAAATCGTGAAAAACGGTACTTTTGCTTCACCGGCTACGGCTTTAGCAAGTAATGTTTTACCCGTACCAGGAGGACCTACCATTAGTACACCCTTAGGAATACTACCACCAAGTTTTTGGAACTTAGAAGGGTCACGTAAAAAGTCTACTAACTCTGTTACGTCGTCTTTTGCTTCATCGCACCCTGCTACATCAGCAAAAGTTGTTTTAACTTGGTCTTCGCTCATCAGGCGAGCTTTGCTTTTACCAAACGACATTGCGCCTTTACCGCCACCGCCTTGCATTTGACGCATGAAGAATATCCACACCCCTATAAGCAGCAACATTGGGAACCAAGAAATAAAAATACTTGCTAAAAACGATTGTTCTTCAGGCTGAACGCCTTTCACGTTTACATCATTTTTAAGTAAATCATTAATTAAGTCTTCATCGTACATTGGCATTGTGGTTTGAAAACGCTCACCACTGCTTTTAGTACCGGTTATATTACCCGTTCCACGGTCAATAATAACTTCTTGTAAAGAGCCGCTACGCACGTCTTTTACAAATTGAGTGTAACTTGTTTGACGATCAACTTGATCGCCACCATTAAAGCTCTGAAATACTGACATTAGCACAACTGCAATAACCAGCCAGAGTATTAGATTTTTCGCCATATCGCTCAAGGGGTTAACCTCTTGTATCCAATTAATTTAAATTCAACTAAACGCCAAGCAACTGTACTACAGTTTGTAGCCGGTCGCTACTATATATACTTCCCGAGAACGGGCACGTGAGGCATCAGGTTTGCGTATTTTCACTGCTTTAAAACTATTACGAACGTCTTGCAAGTATTGATCAAAGCCTTCACCTTGAAACACTTTAACAACAAATGCACCGTTTTTCTTTAATACTTGATGACACATATCAAGTGCTAATTCTACCAAATACATGCTACCCGCTTGATCTACCGAGTTATTCCCACTCATATTTGGTGCCATGTCAGAGAGTACCACATCAACATTTTTACCATCAATGCGTTTTAACAATGCATCAAGTACGGCTTCTTCACGAAAATCGCCTTGTAAAAAGTCGACCCCCGCAAGTGAGTCCATGGGTAATATGTCACACGCAACAACCTGACCTTTATCAGATACTTTCTCGGCTAAGTATTGTGACCAGCTGCCAGGTGCAGCACCTAAATCAACAACGGTCATACCAGGGCGAAGCAGTTTATCTTTATTTTGGATCTCATCTAATTTGAAAACAGCTCGAGAACGCCAGCCTTTTTTTTGCGCTTGCTGAACATATTGATCATCAAAATGTTCTTTCAGCCATCGCTTTGAACTGGCTGAATGTTTTTTATTTGTCATAAATTAACACGCAACTAATTAGTAATATTCTTTAGATGGCGTTAGAATACCCTTAATTCAAGCCATATTCAGCAAAATTTGTATAAACATGACATTATCAAACAAACAAAAGCAGTTTTTAAAAGGCCAGGCGCATAGCCTTAAGCCTGTAGTTTTACTAGGTTCTAACGGTTTAACCGAGGGCGTAGTCGTTGAAATTCAAAGTGCATTAGAGATTCACGAATTGATTAAAGTAAAAGTACCTACTGACGATCGTGAAACAAAAGCACTTATTTTTGATGCAATTGTTCGTGAAACCGGCGCTACTAAGCTACAAACAATAGGTCACACTGTTGTATTGTATCGTCAAAGTGCAGAAAAAAAGATTCAATTACCACGTGCATAAGTTAATTGTGCAGTGAGCTTTTTATAAAAAAACCAGCATTAAGCTGGTTTTTTTATTATAGGTGCTTAATTATACTTTTTACTTTTAAAAAATAAATTTAAAAGTACGGCTCTGTTTAAGCAATTTTAGGCCTGTGTTATTTAGTGCGTTTGTATTTTAATAAACGGTCTAAAAATTCAGTGGTTAATTCATTTATAACGCCGGTTTCCGCGTTTACAATCAAGCTAAACCCCACATTTAAATGCGGTATAACAACCAAATCACTACGATAACCTTGCACCCAACCACTATGATAGTACAGCGTTTCATCATTATAGTTATAAATACGCCAGCCTAAACCATAATAAGCTTGTTCTAATTTCCTTTTCCATACGCGTCTATAACGTTCTTTTTTTGTAAGTGTAAAAGGGCGTGCTTGTGTAGCAAGTGCTTCTAAAGAAAGTACATCTAGGTTTTGCCCTAATTGCGCTTTCAACCATTTTGCCATATCGGTTGCGCTTGCATTTACGCCCGCAGCAGGGCCAACTTTATAATAGTTTTTTTTCAACTTGGCTGTGTACCAACGTTTTTTTCCTCTAACGTGCGGCAATGCATAATTTTTATCCTGCACCATTGCATCATAGCCTAAGCTGGTGTCGTTCATTTTTAATGGTGTAAAAATCCCCTCTTCCAGCCACTGATCATATTTTTTATTGGTACTGCGATAAATTACATCATCAATTAAACTAAACATCACATTCTGATACCCATAGCATTGGCCGGGTTCGCAAATGGGCTTTACTGTTAATAGCTTTTCGACAATATCGGGGTAACTCATTCTTGATTCGATTAAATTGTCATATGCATTAGGGACCAAACCGCTGGAGTGGCTTAATAAGTGAAACACTTTTAAATTGTCTTTATAAACAGTGTCTTTAAAGGCAGGTATATACTCGCTTACCGGTTTAAATAAATCGATTACCCCTTCACTTGCAAGCTTTGCAGTTAAGGACCCAGCAAAGGTTTTTGACACCGAAGCCAACCTAAAGCGGGTGTGGCGATTAACCTGAGTACCACTTCCTGCCTTAGTGCGGCCCATGGTGTGAATATAATCAGCGTTACCAATACTCACTATAGAGAGCGCAGCGCCAGGTATACCTTTACTGTTAAGTTTTTTTTCTGCGTAGCGTCCATACTGTTTTACGAATCCATCCCAGTTTGAGTCTGCTTTAGCTATTGCCTTAAGCGGAAGAGATAGACAAATAGCGACCCAAACATACATAAAATTAGTGAGATACTTCATTCGTTACAAATTTATTCTTTTTTAACTACATCTATGAGCATAATATCATGAAGTTTTAGTGGGACTAACGTACAATGTTGCGATTATTGGCTTTTTAAGTGGATGTTAAGTAGTTATGCGTTTTATAGTTGTATCACTTTTTATATTATTATCAGCAGGTTGTGCAATTACCAAACAGCCGGCCGAGCCTTTGGCTTTACCGTTAAAGCCAACATTAAAGAGCGAAACTTACCAGCTTGAGTATAAAACAGAGCACGCATCGCCAAAAGTTAAGTCTGTACAGTTACCGGCGCACAAAGTAACACGCGGCCAAACAGTGCGTATTACAACAGATAAAGCAAGCGTAACAGACACACTATTAAAACAAATAACACAAGCCTTAAACGATAAAGGCTTAGAGGTGACTAATAATAAAAGCAGTGATTACACGCTCGCTATTCATCAGTTAGACCTAGCATTTACTGACGATACCAAATATGCGTTAACCCAGCCTGAAAACCCTTACCCTTTATTTGCAAAAGTAGCGCAGCAATACCCTACTCAGCAATGCGCCACCATACTCGCGCAAGTAAGTATGCGCATTACGCACCGTGCTTCAGGCGATGTGGTATGGTTTGCAAAATCATCAATAGACAGCGCAAGCTTCCACCGTGAGCCTTTATTGTTTAGCTTTGCCCAAGAGCAAAAAATTACTAATGAGTTAGAAGTCGCAACATTTGTACATCAGCAAAATACCGAGCAAGCCCGTATAGCGCGCGCAGGTAAAGAAGTAACTGTACCGCCTTTTAAAACCATTACTAAATTAAGCAGCTTAACTAAATTACAAGGTCCATGTACGCGTACCGAAGTGAGCGCCTTAACACCTATGATGCAATATTACTTAAGCAGTATTTTAATTGACAAAATAAAAGTGCAATAACGTAAAAAACTACATTTTTTTACAGATTCAAGGATTCACTTACTAATATACTACGTTTAATAACACATAATAATTAGGTCCCCAGGGATGAAAATCGCTTTCTTACAGCATACTTTAATTAATAGCGTATTGCTTTGCGCCAGTTTTTTGAGCTTTCAAAGCCAGGCAAGCAATCGATACTATGCTGATAACACGCTAGAGCCTACCCAAGGTTTTGCGTGGGATTGGAGCGCTGGGGCTGGTTATTATGTAGAAGACTCTTACCTAATTGGCCTTGACTCATACGACGATGGTATTGAACTCGATTTAAGCCTGGCTATTTCCTACGAAAACTTTTACCTCGACTTTGATCATAACCAGTTAAGCGGCGGTTTAGTCGTCGGTTACAGCCTTATAGATAAATTTGATTGGGGCCTAGATATATTGGGCACTAATACACAAGCCGGATTTGACGAAAAAGGCTTAGGTTTTTACAACCACGGTGTCATAGAAGAGCTTGCGGGTATAAAATCGCGTAATTACGATTTTGATGCCGGACTTAGATTAACGCGCCGCTTTGAAAACTCGCAAATTTCGTTTGAGTTTTTACATGACATTACAGGTACACATAACGGTTGGGTATTAAACACCTTTTTTAGCCACATTTTGCCATGGCGTAATTGGGAGTTTAGATCAGGGGTGGGTATAAGCGCTTACTCGGGCAGTTTTACAAACTATTATTTTGGTATAGACGCCGACGAAACCACCGCTAATCGCCCTATTTACACCCCGAATGGCAGCACCAGCATTATGTTTGAATTTCATGCTGAGTACCCTATATCTCAAGATTGGGTATTTTTGTCTGGCTGGTTAACAACGTGGTTTTCAAAAGAAATAGACGATAGCCCTATTATTTCACAAGGGTATCAGCATAAAGCCAAGGTAGGCCTGCGTTATGTATTTTAAATGGATCTGTTTATTATTGATCTTCCCTGCTATTTCATCTGCAAAAACGACAGATAAAACAGCCCCTTTAACCGCGCTTCCAGACACCTGTGTAGCACTGCGTGAGGGCCGCAATTGCTATGCTGATATTACACTTAGTTGGCAACAGCCGACTATTGGAAACTACTGCTTACGAGACGCAACATCAAAATATATTATGCAATGTTGGTTAAAACAACAACAAGGCGTATTTGAATATACATTTGACTCCCAGCAAAGTATTTCTTTTGAACTGTTTGATAGTAATACAGCCCAAATTATTGCCACCACTGAAGTTAAACTTCAGTGGGTTTATCAAAATAGACAAAAAAAACGCCGTTGGCGCCTATTCTAATCTACTAAGGAAGCTTTATGGATAATTACGGCACTATTTTATTAGTCGAAGATGACACCTCTCTAGCTCAGTGGGTGGCAGAGTACTTAACCGAACAAGGCTATACGACCCATGTTTGCCACCGCGGTGATGAAGTTATAAGCCAGGTAAAAAACTTAAACCCTAACATTGTGCTACTCGACATTATGCTGCCAGGCCAAGACGGTATAAGTGTGTGCAGAGAGCTACGTAGTTTTTACACTGCCCCCATTATTATGTTGACCGCCCGCGATGATGAAATGGATGAAGTTATTGGCTTAGAAGTAGGGGCAAGTGATTACATCATGAAACCGGTGCGCCCTCGCGCATTATTAGCCCGTATTAAAGCAGCGCTGCGCCTGAGCAGTGAACCAACTAAAGTGCCCAATGACAGTGTGATAAAAGTCGGCGAACTCAGTATCGATACTCAATCTCGCAGTGTAACATTTAACAAGCAAGATATTACTATTTCCAGTGCTGAGTACCTGTTACTACACTATTTAGCAAATAATGCAGGCCAAGTGGTTTCAAGGGATGCAGTGTTTAAAGCAACGAAAGGCCGTGAGTATGATGGACTTGATAGAAGTGTGGATGTATTAATCTCCGCGCTTCGCAAAAAGTTTCATGATGACCCTCAAAACCCAGAAAAAATAAAAACAATTTGGGGGCGTGGTTATTTACTTGTTGCCACTGCGTGGGAAGAGTGACCGTGGCGCTTTAAATGAAAAAATTTTACATTTCACTACTCGGTAGTGCGCTACTATCTATTGTTGTATTGGGCTGGCTAATTGATGCATTTAGCCAACAAACACAAACACCCCATGATGAATTTAGCGTACAAAGCCAAATGATCAACGGCTTTAGTAAGCATTTAGCTAATGTAGCTACCTCTGAACGCGCAGCTTATGTAAAGCAACTGGCAAGCGACTTTAATGTAAAACTCGATTATAAAAGTAATGAATCTCTTGCATTAACCCCGCCCTTAATACTACAGATGCATGCCCAAAGCGGGCTTATTTTAGAAGACCAACAAGGTTTTTATATGCTCTACAGCAGTGAAGTGTTGTCGCCTTATCATCTTTCTATGCGTCTAGATAAAGGGGTTGAGGCAGATCAACGCAACGATATAATACTTACTTTGCTGTTTTATGCAGGGCTATGCGTTTTTATGGGCTTTATTATTGCCCCACTTGCCAAACGCTTAACAGTGTTAAACGAAGCGGCTAAAAAATTTGCCGCAGGTGATGTGCAAGCGAGAATAAAGGTCTCACACTTTACCTATATAAGAGACGTTGAACTTACATTTAACCGCATGGCGAGCCAAATAGAAAAGCTCGTGGCGGAGAATAAGTTAATGGCATCGAGCTTATCGCACGATATCAGAACCCCTATCGCTTGTTTACGCTTTGGCTTAGATGCCGCTTTAGAGACGGAAGACTTGCCTAAAATTCAGCAGTACCTTGGGCGTATGGAAAACGACCTTGACCATATGGAGTCGATGCTTAAAAGCTATTTAGCCTTTGCAACACTTGAGCAAAATGCCAATCAACTTACCTACTCGCAAACTCATTTATCGCACTATCTTGAGGACTTACTCACCCAGCTTTCGCCAAAAATTGAAACCAGCCACCTCAAAGTACAATTAAATAGCAGTGACGATATAGTTTTTGCTGACTTACATTGGCTTGCTCGGGCTATTAGTAATTTAATTGGCAATGCCTGCGACTTTGCAAAAGACACTATTTATGTCAGTGCAAAACGTGATGAGCATTATTTATATATTACGGTTGAAGATGATGGACCAGGCATTGCACCAGAGAACTTTAATAACGTTTTTAGCCCATTTTTTAGAGAAGAGAGCCACCGTAACCGTGCTGATAAAAGTTATGGTTTAGGCTTAGCAATCGTTGCTAAAGTGGCAGATTGGCATCACGGCAGTGTAAGTGTTAGTAAAAGTACGCGACTTAACGGGGCCTGTTTTACCCTTAAAATTGGTCAGCACCACGATACGTAAAAAAATATTTACACAACTGTATTTAGGGCTAGTTGGCCTTTTAGGGTTATAATTTGTTCTATCTAGGGGCTGTTTAATCGCGGCGCGAGGTTTGTAACCTAGTGGGCTACGTAAAAACCGAGTAACAAAGAGTAAATAGCCCCTAGGCAGAACCCTTAGGGCAGCGCCTGTTTGGCATTTATACGTCGTTATCGCCTATTTATGGGGAACAACCACACTACATAGGCTCTGCCTTGCCTAAACACCAAACAGACTGCTGCAAATTTAACCTCGAAAGGTAAACAGGCCCTAAAATTTATTACACAAAATCAACTCCTTATTCTAAACCTGTTGATAACATTAATTAAATGCATCGCGCGACAGACACATCAGACGATAATTATTGTCACAATTGGGTAAATAAGTGCTTTTTATTTATTTGCAATTCCAGTAGATTGTCAGCGCCGTCAAAAAATAGAGAAGTATAACAATATGAGCGCAGTTAGAGGTGAGTTTAGCTCTCGCTTTGGATTTATAATGGCCGCCGCAGGCTCTGCAGTAGGTTTAGGTAATATTTGGGGGTTTCCGACCCAAACAGCAAGCAATGGTGGTGCAGCTTTTTTAGTCGCTTATTTGATACTAGCGTTTTTTTTAGCATACCCCGCACTTATGGCTGAGCTTATAATTGGCCGACACGGACAAGCTAATGCGGTATCCTCTTTAACAAAAATAACATCACACACGTGGCAAAAGCGCTTTGCTTTTATTGTTGGTTTTGGCGGAATTTTATGTGCGGGCTTTATTTTAAGTTTTTATGCTATTGTGGCAGGCTGGATGCTCAGCGCTACAGTCGAGCCTATCACTACGTTGGCTGGCGCAAACGGTGCTTCAACGTGGTTAAGTGAGCAGTCACTCTCACGAAATATCTTATTTACAGTTACATTTATTATACTCACCGTGGCGATTATTAGCCGTGGCGTAGAAAACGGCATAGAAAAATGGTCTAAGCGCCTAATGCCCGCTCTTTTAGGTATTTTATTTGCCCTAATTGCCTACGTTATGACTCAAGAAGGTGCTATGCAAGGGCTAAAAGCCTATTTAGTACCTGATTTCTCATCGATATTTGATGCAAACTTACTCGTAAGTGCACTCGGTCAAGCGTTTTTCTCATTGTCGCTAGGCACCAGCGTGATGATTATTTATGGCTCGTACATTAGTCAAAAAGAAAACCTTGTTACACTGGGCGCTTATGTAACGTTAATAGATGTGTTTATCGCGTTTGTAGCGGGCCTTTTAATTATACCCGCCATGTATGTAGCACAAGCACAAGGCGTAGAAATTTTTTCATCTACTGGCACACTTCTTTCTGAAGACACATTAGTATTTCAGGTATTGCCAGCTTTATTTGATGGTATGGGCTCAGTAGGTTTATTTATTGGTTTTGCATTTTTTGCCCTAATGAGCATAGCCGCACTTACCTCTTCTATTTCAATGTTAGAGGCGCCGGTGTCGTATACTGTGGAGCGCTTTGCAATGAGCCGCCTGCAGGCAACATGGTTAATTGGTGCGCTAATAAGTGCAGTGAGCATTACCATAGTATGTAACTTAGGCAGCTTATTTGGTTTAGTGATCACCTTAACAACTAAAGTCGCTCAGCCTTTACTTGGCTTAATGTGTTGTATTTTTGTTGGCTGGATTTGGTACCGTGGCTCACTACTAAAAGCAATACAACAAGGTAACCCTGAGGTTCATAACACGCTCTTTTGGAAAATATGGCCTGTATACACAAAGTTTGTGTGCCCTATAGCTATTGGTGCTGTGTTTTTACATTCGGTGTTAAGTTAAAACGTTATTTTTAACTAACCCGAGTTCAGGTTAAGTTCTAAATTAAGTAAAGCCCACGCGTTAAGTGGGCTTTTTAATAGCTTAAATTTACTCGTAATAAATTAGCTTAGTGTATTTAACACCATATCTTGATGAGGGATGCCATCTTCTAGGTATTGCTCCCCAACTTCTGCAAACCCAAAAGAGCGATAAAATGCTAATAAATAGGTTTGTGCACCTATATAAATAGGACGCTGTGGCCACTGCTTTTTACAACATGCTATGGCCGCATTTACAAGCTCAGTAGCCCGCCCTTTACCTCGCTCACTTTTACTTACCAGTACACGGCCTATTGCACTGTACTGCTCGTTTTTTTCATAGCACCGGGCATAAGCTAATAAACTATTATCTGCAATTGCATATAAATGCTGAGTACTAAGGTTAATGTCTACGTCATCAAGCTCAGGGTAAGGACATGTTTGCTCTACTACAAATACATCAACGCGACCGCGCATTATCGTAAATAAAGTACGCGAATCAAGCGCATCAAAATGCGCACATTTAAACGACATATAAAATCCTAAAATAAAAAACCCAGCCTGAGCTGGGTTTAATTAAACTACGGCATCACTTAGGCAAACAAACGCTCTAATTGGTCACACAACTGCGATAAATTAACATGGTCGTGCTCTATGGTTAAATCAACATAACCATCGCCTCTAAATGCTCTATCCAGCTCAATTAAAACATGTGTTTTGTGTGCTTCTGGTACAAACGATAATTCAATTTCTTGAATACCAAATAAGCTGCGGCTATTGGGCTTATACTCTAACTCTTGATAACACCCCGATACCGACTGAAAAGTAGGCGCGCGTAAATGGCCTTTTTCAACATCAGCTTTTAATAAACTAAACCCTAATTTATCCATTGCTTGCATACAGGTTTTAACGGCTTCGTTAGGGTAAATATGCAAATGGTCTTTATCTGTTGGATCTAGTGCTAAATCAATATCAAGGCCCGTTTCAATCCATACATGTGATTGGTTGTAGCCGGCATTAATTTCGGTAATTGGCGTTTCTGGATGAAGGCGCGCTTCAAATGGAATACTTTTAACTTCGCCTGGCTCAACAGTGCCTATGTCGGTTATACGCCACTGATCAATCACGTGGTTAGTAAAGTATTCACCATCTTCGCCATCAACTTTAACGCGTGTCATTAAAAACAAATCAAGACCCGCGATTTCTTGAGCCACATCGCCTGCAGTTATAACGATATTAGCGTTAAAAAGTTGCCCCGGCTGAAGATGCTCAGTTTCTAAAATTGTATCTACTTTTGCAGCGCCAATACCAACCGACGCTAAAATCTTTTTAAACATATCTATCTCCTTAAGCTGAGCGGCTCAGTTTGTTGCTCAAGCTTAAACTCCTTCGTTAAGGCATCTTAACCATATTTAAAAGCCAATGTCAGTGAAAAAATGTTATTTACATGCTATTTACTATTAAATACACGCTTAATGTGCATTTTTTATACATGGCTAGACAAGTAATTGATTAAAGGCGCTCAATTTTAGGGCTATTTTTATTTTCAATGGTATAAAATTTTCGCTACACTGCAATCCCAAATGAAGTGATATTAAGAATTATGGAACTAATCTATTTTGCCGCCGCATTTGTGTGTGGATTTGGTGTTTATCAATTAAAACTTCCCCCTCTTATTGGCTTTTTACTTGCTGGTTTTGCATTAAATTTATCTGGCTATAAAAGCACCGAGCTACTCGATACCATTGCCGCCTTGGGCGTAACACTTCTTTTATTTAGTATTGGTTTAAAACTTAAAGTAAACAGCTTAATAAAGCCCCAAGTTTGGGCACCTGCAACCCTGCACATTATTTTTAGCAGTGCTTTATTTAGTGGTTTTATGTTACTCCTCGGTATTTTTGCTGTGCCTATGTTTGTTGATTTAAGCTGGCAAAGTGCGTTATTAGTTGGTTTTGCACTAAGTTTCTCGAGCACTGTATTTGCCGTAAAAGTACTTGAAGAGCGAGGCGAAATGGCAAGCCTGCACGGAAAAATAGCCATTGGCATCTTAGTTATGCAGGATATTTTTGCGGTTATATTTTTAGCCATTAGCACCGGCAAAGTACCTAATATGTGGGCACTTGTTATAATTATCTCACTTCCTTTAATACGCCCGCTTATGTATGCCGTGCTTAACCGCTCTAAACATGGAGAGCTATTACCCTTATTTGGCTTTTTCTTTGCATTGGTAGCCGGTTATAACGCATTTGATTTTGCAGGTTTAAAAGGTGATTTAGGCGCACTTATTATGGGGATGATGTTTGCACCACATAAAAAGGCGGGAGAGCTTTCTAAATCACTACTTAATTTAAAAGATATTTTGCTCGTCGGTTTTTTCTTAAGTATTGGTTTGAACGCAGAGCTTACAGCTAATTCATTAATTGTCGCGTTAATCCTTATACTTGTGCTGCCAGTTAAAACCTTACTTTATTATGTGTTTACGAATACCTTTAAGCTCAGAGCGCGCACCTCGTTACTCACTGCGTTTAGCCTTGCCAATTTTAGTGAGTTTGGCCTTATTGTGTGTGCTGTGGCAGCTTCTACGGGTATGATCACCTCAGAGTGGCTGGCCGTAATGGCTATTGCGGTGTCTATTACGTTTGTTATTGCATCGCCACTTAATAAACGCTCAAACGAGTTATACGTTAAAATTGAGCGCTGGCTATTAAAGTTTGAAAGCAAAACTCGCTTAGCTGAAGAGCTACCCGTTAATTTAAACGACACTAAAATCGTTATATTCGGTATGGGGCGTATAGGTACAGGTGCATACGAAACAATAAATGCGACTCACCCTAATGTAGTGGCGGGCATTGATATAAAACCAGAGGTGGTCGAAAAACATATTAAACGCAATCGAAAGGTACTCCTTGCTGATGCCACCGACCCTGACTTTTGGCAGCGCGTTAACCACTCCCATGTAGAAATGGTGATGTTAGCTATGCCAAAACATATGCAAAATATTTTTGCATTAGAACAATTACAAGCCTCAGGCTATAACGGTCAAGTAACAGCTATCGCCAATTACCCAGATCAGCAAAAAGAGCTCGAACAAATGGGCGTTAACTCCACCTATAACTTTTACCTAGAAGCAGGCAGTGGTTTTGCTGAGCATGTTAAGCAAGAGCTATTTGAAAAATAATACTTTAAAACTAAAAAATAGAGTAAGCAAAATAAAAAAGCCTTATTATTAATAAGGCTTTTTTATTAGTTTTTGTTTAAAAAACCATTTTATTTACATTCCTTTACATTACTTCTCTCTATCAACAAGAAAAACAGATAAACTACCGGTGTTGCTTAAATAAACGCCTTCGCACCTCTGTCAGTTAATTAGACTCCAGCTAGTTAATGTAAGGTAAGCATTTATTTATCAACATAAATTTATTCAATTAGAGGGCCTACTCCCTCATTCAATAGGCTGTTTCTTGCCCGTCACAGCCTATTTTATTTATTTTTTCTCGCCCATTTTAAAACCCAGTATTTAATGCGTTTTTAGCCAAAAAGCAGTAGTATTCCCTCCTACTTTTTATCAATGACTGACTCATTATGGATACAGCAGAACTCAAGCTCGCCATTAATACAATCATGCCCTTCGGGAAGTATGCTGGCAGGCCACTGCTTCTTTTGCCGGAGCCTTACCTAGTGTGGTTTAAACAACAAGGGTTTCCAGAAAGTAAACTCGGGGCGCAGCTGGCGATGATGTACGAGGTTAAATTAAATGGGCTTGAGCAAATGCTGATGCCTTTACTTAAAAAAATGAAAAATAATTGAGAACTTTTTTCGCGTAGCCGGGTCTATTATTTTGCTACTTGTTGATTTTGGTTTTTAACCACAAAAAGCGCCTTAGGCGCTTTTTTTATGTCTGGTATTTTTAGGTGAGTTGCTTTTATACCAATCCGTATAACTAAGTCATCTATCTTGTGGATAGACAAACGTGTTGATAGCTAGGCAAAAAATTTGCTATTTAGTTGTTCTCGGCAATTGCTTCTGCATTGCTCTACCTTCTGCATCCATGCAGTCGTAAATGAGGATTTTTTAACGTAGGTAGCGACACATCTGCCCCCACAAAATGATTAAGTATTATTGTGGGTAGGTATTAGGTAAGGTAACTATAAACTTAGCGCCACCAAGCGATGAGTCAGTGATTGAATAGTGCCCTTTATGCCACGATACAATTTTTGCCACTATTGCTAAGCCTAAACCAAAGCCCCCTGTGCTTTTATCACGGCTTTTATCTAAACGAGTAAAAGGTTTAAATACGCTTTCTCTGTCGCTTTTTAAAATTCCTTCACCGTCATCTTCCACAATAAAGTAAATTGCATCAGCCTGCGCTTTGAGTGTCACATCAACACGACTAACAGCGTACTTTAACGCATTGCCCACCAGATTTTGCATTACACGCGCAATAAAGTGTGCGTCACACTTGTACACTAGAGCCGGTGGTAACACCGCATTAAATTCTATGCCGCTTGCAAAATTTAGCTTATCAATGACCGATTTTGTTAAGGTAGCCAAGTCAACGTCGCTTGTCGCTAAACTTGGTTGCTGCGAATCAAGCCGAGCATATTCAAGCATTTCACACACAAGCGCCTCAAGTTCGCTTATATCTGCCTGCATATTAGTTAGGTAATGCTGCCCTTTTTCTGATTGCAGTGTTTCTTCTAGCATAGCTATGCCAAATTTTAATCGTGCAAGTGGCGTTCTAAACTCATGAGATACAGAGGAAGTCAGTTCTTGCTGTGCACTAAGAAGATGCTCTATGCGCTGCTGCATTACTTTTAAAGTATCAGTAACAGGTAAGAAAAACGACTTAGAAGGAGTACTTACAGTAAAGTCTTGCGAGCCATCTACCGCTTCGCACGCATGGCGTAACTTAGAAAAATCACGCCATAGTAAAAAGCTCCAAAGCCCCACAGGTAACCCTACAATAGCCAGTAACATTAAATACGGGATAACAGAGCTTTCAGGTGCTTTTAAAACGCCTACAGGGCCAATTTGAAGTAGCTTGTTATCACCAAGCTCAACATACCACACTATGCGCTGCTTTTTATCATACAGGTACAGGTAATGATTTTTATCTAATGAGGCTTGCTGCTTAAGGGGTAAAATAAGATCTTTACGGGCAATAACATGGCTTTCAAAACTGTGTTTGAGCTTATCTAATCCATCATCAGTTTGCGATAATAACCAAAGAGCTTGGCCAAACTCATCATCTAGCAGCACTTGCTGCTGCGTCTCTTCGTAAGGCCAAATTTGTTCTATAACACCACTAACAATAAATAAAGAAACAATGATATAAACATATAAACTTATAAATAGTTTGCCCATTATTCCTTGTTTACCTTCATATATTATTTTTCCCAAGCATCAGATACAAACAAGTAACCTTGTCCCCACACGGTTTTTATACGGTAAGGTTTATCACTATTATCACCTAACTTTTTGCGAATGCGTGATACACGTACATCAACAGTGCGGTCAAGCCCATCGTATTGGCGACCAATCATATGCTGATGAACCTGTTCACGGCTTAGCACTTCGCCTGCATTTGAGGCAAGTAACCATAATAGCTCAAACTCATGGGATGTAAGTACTATTTCGTTTTCATTTAACTTAACAATTCGGCTAGTTTTATCAATGACTAAATCACCAAATTGAATCTCTTCGGCCGCTTTAACTTCTGGTTGCCCGCGACGCAGTAAAGCATTTACACGCGCCAGTAAAACACGCGGCTCAGCAGGCTTTACAACATAATCATCTGCACCTAGTTCTAATCCAATCACTTGGTCAAAATCTTCACCTTTTGCAGTAAGCATTAAAATTGGCAACGAAAATTTATCACGGACTTGACGACATACGCTAAAACCGTCTTTACCTGGCAACATAATATCTAAAATCATTAAATCAGCAGCGTTATTCTCAAGATAACTAAATACTTCATCACCACGGCTCAATACATCTACTTCTAAGCCATTATGTTCAAGATAATCTTTTGTTAATTGTTGTAATCCTAGGTCATCTTCAACAAGTAAAATTTTTGGCATGAGTTGCTCCTAAATTAAAAATAGCTCCATGGAGAGCGAAGTCTGCGCCTACTTTTTTTAGCATCAGCACTTTGCACTTCAACGTGTGTTTTAGCAATTAACACACCGGTATGAGGATTGATTAAGGAGTATATGGTCTCTACCTGAACACGCGCTTTATACTTAAACTCACCAATAGCCTGCTGTTGCCAGCATTTAATAAGTTTACTTTGTTGGTACAGACATACATCGCTTGGCGATGGCTGCTGCCAATCAAACGTTAAATCGAGATCGCAAAATGCTTGCTGCTTAGACACAACGCACACTTTAGGGGAAACCTTTAAAAACGCATTTTGCGCTACAACGGGAGGGCTAAACAGAAAAACTGTAAGCACAATCAACATTAAATACTTCATATCAAAAAGTATGATCGAATCCTATAAAAGCAGTCATTGAATAGTTACGTTCAAAAAGCGGACTGCTATCCATAGCTGAATAGTCATAATATGCTACATGAAAACGAAGACTGTTAGCCTCACTTAATGGCCAACTGGCGTCGATTTTAGCATAAGGTTGCCAGCTACTACCAACGTCAATTTTACCTAATGAAGTTTCGTGTGCTTTTAAACCATAAAAGTGGCTATTTAATTCAGCCGATTTGTAGTTAACACCCAGTGTTGGTTTTAACTTTAAACGCCCTATTCTACTGTGGTACTGCCATTGTACGGCGCCACGAATACCATTATAAACATTACTTACATCGTGCAATAACTGTATCGATAGCACATGGTTTTGCTGCACATAATGATAGCTACCCCCAGCATCTAAGGCTAAATGGCGTTTATCAATATTATCGACATGTATTTTTTTAGGCTGGGGCTTGTTTTGCGCTTGCGCGAAGGCTGCCCCTCCCGTGGAAGTCGGTAAAACAAAAAGGTTATTAGGATGCCAATTAATAAAAAACCGAGACTCTGCGTTGAGTTCTGAAACAATATTAAAATGATGTTGTTGATTTTCTTTAAGTGTATAGCCTAGGCGGCCATTATCAAAAAACCAACGTTCACCATAAAAAGCAATTCGCGGTATCAAAGGAAGTGGGACATTTTTGCCGCCATGCAGTGGGTTGGTAATAACACCCACGCCAGCGCTAAGACTTACATGCCATTGCTTAACAGTAATATGTTGCTGCGCATATTTTTGCTCACTATTAGCCTGTGACGCTTGGCTGGGCAAACAAACGAAGCAAACAACAAAGTAAAAAATATAAACTAAAGGTTTTAGCCGCATTAAACTAATCTGAGTGAGTAAAAATAAGTAAGTGACTCATACTAGCAAGGTAAGCACAAATGTGCGCCACCTGATTACAATCATTCACAAATTTTACACACCTAAATAACATTTAAATATCAGGCGCTATTTCAATACGGTTACGTCCATGGGTTTTAGCAATATACAAAGCACGGTCGGCACGCTCAATAAGCACCGAACCTTTGGTAAAGGGCCGTAAAATTGCAAGCCCAAAACTTGCAGAAATTGCACGTTTAGAATTTATATCGTCTTTTTTACGGATAGTTAATGAGGCAATATCTAGGCGAATTTTATCAGCAAACACCATAATGTCGTTGATGCTGTCAAAATACCCGGTAATACAAAATTCCTCTCCGCCATAGCGGTAAACATTTAGGCTATCACTGATATTTTGCGACACTTTTTTGGCAACCAATTTAAGTACTTCATCGCCCTTTTGATGACCAAAATCGTCGTTAAAACGCTTAAAGTGATCAATATCAAACATGATGAGTACCGCCAAAACGCTGTCATCAGCTTGCTCTGAATAGTTTTGACAGAACTTCTGAATATCATCATCAAACTTTCTTCGATTAAAAAAGCCTGTAAGAGGGTCTGTATCTGCCGCTTCTTGAGAAAGGTTTAAAGCTTCTTTTAAATCTTTAATTTCATTATAAGCTAGAGCAAGCTTAGTCTGGAACTCACGCGCATACTCTTGCATAGCCACTGACTCATCTGTCAAGCGCTCAACACAACCAAGTATCTCATTAAATGAATTTACATTAACTAAACTTGCCAGCTCATTTTGAGAATCTACCAACGAGGTGGTAAAGCTTTTAGAATGATCGAGGGTTACGCTTATATCATGTTGTACTTGCTGCATAGTGCCATGGAAGCGATCAGCCATCTCTTGAAAAAACACTAAGTCATCTTCGCTTAAATGCTTATCAAAAATTTCTTTCGCCCTATTTTGAGTACATGTTTGTTGCTCAGCAATGACGTGATCGAGCTCAGCATTTAATGCCGGCTTACTCCCTTGCACATAGCAATACCAAATTGCGTAGTTGATAGGCGTTACCGGCATCCGGTACTTTACCATCAAAGGAATTGCTTTTTTTAAACATTGAGCAGAATGAGCGAGCGATACAGCATGATCCATAATTATTATAAACTCTCGTGCGTCATTATTTTTTATTATTAAGCTTTCATGTTAAGTAATAGTAAACTCATACGCAACTGTTAATCATACTATTTACTGAATTATATTAACCGTTAAAATATTAAATAACATTTGCGCCTAAAGTTTGCGCAATATTCCATAATGCACTGATTGCAGGGTCGTTGAGCTCTTTTTTAAGTACCGCTAAACCAATATCAAACCCTTCTGGTTGGTAATTTTTGCTCGGCAGTACGTGTACCTTATCTTGCAGTGGACTATTATCTAGCACTATTTTAGGAACCATGGCGACACCCAATCCCAAACTCACCATAGACACCATTGCTTCGTGCCCAGCCACCTGCGCATAAATTTTTCCATGTACATTGTTTTTTCGCCACCATTGCTCTAATCGCTGCCTAGAAAACCCTTGCTCTGGAACAATGAACTCCAATTCTGACCAATCAATATCAGGGGCATTTTTAGCTATGTTTTCACTGATTGGACAATGAATTTTAGGGCCTATAAGAACTAATGGAGAGTGGCCTATATTCACAAATGCAATTTGGGCAGGGAGTTTACTAGGCCGTGCAGCAATCGCCATTGACTCATGAGCATCCAGCACTCGGTTTATTGCCAGCGCTGGATCGCCTGTATTTAGCGTTATTTCAATATGCTGATGCTGCGCGCGGAGTTGCTCTAATATTTGGTGTAAAAAACTATACGAGGCAGTGACAGAGCAATAAATACTCACATTGCCGTAAATATGCTGAGTGGGATCTTTAACATTCGCTTTAAAGCGCTGCCAATTGGCTAACGTAGAGGTGGCGTAATCAATAAATGACTCCCCTTCTTTAGTTAACTTTACACTTCTGTTATCGCGTATGAATAATGCAACACCCACTTCATCTTCAAGCTGCTTAATATTTCGACTTAATGTAGGGGCGCTTATATGACAGAGCTCGCTCGCGCGGGCAAAATGGAGCGTTTTAGCTAACGCTAAAAAGTAATTTAAATGCTTATGATCCATAACCGCTTCCATGTTTCATTTTTTGAAATACTTTAGTGCAAATATATCATTTTACGCAAGCAAAGTTTTTTTTTATGGTGTGTTTAAGCAAAGCAAATAGGCTTTGCATCTAACAAACACGAATTATAGGACACTAACATGGCGAATTATTTTAACACTTTACCTTTACGCGAGCAGTTAGCGCAGTTAGCTCAATGTGAGTTTATGGACCCAAGTGAATTTACCGACGGTGTAGATGCACTAAAAGGTAAAAAGCTAGTTATTGTTGGGTGTGGCGCACAAGGTCTTAACCAAGGTTTAAACTTACGCGATTCAGGTCTAGATGTATCATACACGTTGCGCCAATCAGCAATTGATGAACGTCGTCAGTCATACTTAAATGCATCTGAAAACGGCTTTACTGTTGGTACATACGAAGAGCTAATTCCTAGTGCTGACGTAGTATTAAACCTAACTCCTGATAAGCAACATACGGCCGTTGTTACTGCCATTATGCCTTTAATGAAACAAGGCTCTACACTTGCTTACTCGCACGGTTTTAATATTGTTGAAGAAGGCATGCAAATTCGTGAAGACATTACTGTTATCATGGTTGCACCAAAGTGCCCAGGCTCTGAAGTACGCGAAGAATACAAACGTGGCTTTGGTGTACCTACGCTTATTGCAGTACATCCTGAAAACGACCCACAAGGTCATGGTTTAGCGCAGGCTAAAGCCTATGCCGCGGGTACTGGTGGTCACCGTGCAGGCGTACTTAAATCATCATTCATTGCTGAAGTTAAATCAGACTTAATGGGTGAGCAAACAATTCTTTGTGGCATGTTACAAACGGGTTCTATTTTATGTTTTGATAAGATGGTTGAAAAAGGCATTGATGCAGGTTATGCATCAAAACTAATTCAATACGGGTGGGAAGTAATTACCGAAGCCCTTAAATACGGTGGCGTAACGAACATGCTTGACCGTTTATCAAACCCAGCAAAAGTAAAAGCATTTGAACTAAGTGAAGAACTTAAAGTTATTATGCGCCGGCTTTATAACAAGCACCAAGATGACATTATCGACGGTACTTTCTCGCGCGTAATGATGGAAGATTGGGCAAACGATGATGCAAACCTACTAAAGTGGCGCGCTGAAACAGCCGAAACTAACTTTGAGAAAACCCCTGCTGGTGATGTAGAAATCTCTGAGCAAGAGTTTTTCGATAACGGTATTTTAATGGTTGCTATGGTTAAAGCGGGCGTTGAGCTTGCATTTGAAACCATGACTGCAGCGGGCATTATTGACGAGTCGGCTTATTATGAGTCGTTACACGAAACACCGTTAATTGCCAACACAATAGCACGTAAAAAGTTATTCGAAATGAACCGTACTATTTCTGATACTGCAGAATACGGCTGTTACTTATACAACCATGCGTGTTTACCATTATTGGCCGATTTTATGAAAAACATCGACACCGATGTTATTGGTAAAGGCTTAAATGAGCAAAGTAACCAAGTAGATAACCAAACATTGATTCAAATTAACACGGCACTACGTGAGCACCCTGTTGAAATTGTTGGCGCAAGACTGCGCGGCTACATGTCAGCAATGAAGAAAATTGTATAACTAGTTTCGCTTGTTAGAAACCAAGCCCACATGCATATGCTGTGGGCTTTTTCGTGCTAGTAATAATAAAAAGCGAGTATACCCTTTTAGATATATTGCAATAATTAGCGCTTAATTAATAATGTGCTAACATGGCTATCTACCTAGTTGTAAAGTTAAATAATATGACGATAAAAAACCTAACTATCACTCAAAAAATCACCATTTTAGGCAGTACCATTGCAATATGTGTCGCTGCATTAATTGGTTTGACGTCTTTATATAGCTCTGAAGATATTATAGAGCAACGTATGATTGAATCGGAGCTACCCAGCAAATTACATAGCATTAGTAATCAAATTGGTGGCGAAATAAACGAACTACTAGGCGCTGCACAGCAACTATCATCAAATGAATTTATCTTAGCGTGGGCACGCTCAAATAACCAAGACGACACACTACTGCTCCAAGAATTAAACCGCGTAGCAAAGCAGTTTGATTTAGCAACGGCGTCGTGGGCCAACCGTGATACAGCACAATATTGGAACCAAGACGGTTTTTTACGCGTACTTAAAAACGATGCGGCAGATGGTTGGTTTTTTGGCTTTACCAATTCAAATAATCCGTACTCAATCAGTATTTATCAAGAATCCCCGACTGATGTAAAAATGTTTGTAAATCATCAACAAACAAATGGCCTTGGATTAGCGGGGCTTGCAAAAAGCATCACCGACATGCAAAAGCTATTACAACAATTTAAAATTGAGCAAACAGGTTTTGTATTTATCGCAGATAAAAGCGGCCTAATTCAGTTACATAAAGATGCAAATAAAGTGGCTAAAGTAAACATAGACACACTTTATGGCCGTAATGTACATAGCAATTTGTTCAACCCCTCTGGCTTTGCAATTACAGAATTGACACTAAATAACGAAGCCACATTCTTAGCTGCAATGCCAATAGCCAATACCGACTTATACGTATTAGCTCAAGTACCAAAAAGTGAAGTTTTTGCAACTGTAAGTACATTGGAGTGGCAAATTTTTACCTTTACGCTCGTTATTGCACTTGTGGCTAGTATTCTAAGCTACTTGTTAGCTCGCTCTTTAGCGTCGCCGCTTTCTGATATGGCTGAACTGTTCTCACGTTTAGGATCAGGCGATGCTAATTTAGCCTACCGTTTGCCAGAGTCTAATCAGCCCGAACTAAATAATTTAAGCCATGGCTTTAATCAATTTATTGATAAAATTGAAACTGCCATCAAGCAAGTGGCTAACGAAAGTACCGAAATACGCCAAAGCTCTAACCATGTATTTGAACAAGCAAAAAACAACTCGCAGTCTATTGATAATCAAAAAGAGCAAACCATTTCGGTGGCTGCAGCCATCAACGAAATGGGCGCCACCGTACAAGAAATAGCACAAAGCGCAGCTAATGCAGCCAAGCTCACTCAAAGCAGTCAAGAAAACACCAGTCAAAGCCATCAGCAAGTACTGCAAAGTCAAGCCACTATTTCAGCGCTTGCCACTGACATTGATGGTATTACCGAGCAAGTTACACTGCTTTCTAAAAAAACAATTGATATAGCAAGTATTGTTGATTCTATTCGCGGTATTTCAGAGCAAACTAATTTACTGGCCTTAAACGCAGCCATTGAATCGGCTCGTGCTGGTGAGCACGGTAGAGGTTTTGCCGTAGTGGCCGATGAAGTACGCGCACTTGCTAATCGTACCTCGCAATCAACCACCGAAATTCAGTCTATGATTGAAGAGTTAACCACTATTTCTGAAGATGTGGTTAGCGATATTAGTCAATCAAAACAAAAGGCCCAACAAAGTGTAGGCGCAATGCAGAGCTCTGTTGAGCTGCTTGATGCGATAAGCGAAACAGCAAATCAAATAAACGATATGGCTACTTTAATTGCCACCGCTACTGAGCAACAAAGTAACGTGGTTGCCGATGTAGGACGTAATATTGAGCAAATAAGTGAAATTAGCGACCGTGCTATGAATGAGCAAATAAACACAGAGCAAGCAATTCGCGATTTAGCAAATAGCGCTCAAGCGCTCGATGCACTCGTGGCCACCTTTGAAAAGCACCACTAAACACGTTTTGTAACACTTTAATAAACTACCTTCGCATATTGCATCTACACTTATAGATGTAATATGTTGGAGGTGGTTTATGAGCATATCTTGTTTTAACGCATTATTACTCAGTAGTTGCTTATACTTAAGCGCATGTAACAGCACAGTGCGTGAACCGCCTCCGCTGACCCTTGCAAACCATCCAAGCTTTAACCGTATTAACGTTGAAACCGAGCAAGACATATTTAAGCTCGATAAAACAATCACCTCCCAACTTGATGCCCACCTAACCAGTAAGCGAAGCGCGCATTACTTAGCAAACAGTATTTTAAGTTTTTTATTAAAAAACGGTGATAGCTCGTTAACTTATCAAAGTGGCGCCACGCTGAGTGCATCGCAAACCTACGCTAATTTAAACGCTAATTGCCTGTCGTTATCGATATTAGCGTATAGCTTAGCCGATTATTTAGGCATAAAAGCGCGCTTTCAAAAAGTTCATATTCCTGAATATTGGGCAATGAATAAAGGGGTTAATTTACTAACAGGACATATTAACTTATCAATTGACAATGCGCTTATGCAAACAATACCAGCCACAATGGTTTATCAACGTGATAAACAGTTAACCATAGATTTTGACCCGAATATAAGAAAACAACGATTTAAAACCAGCCCATTAAGCAAAGAGTTTGTTACGGCTATGTTTTATAACAATAAAGGCGCTCTAGCTTTAGTAAATAAAAATTATAATTTAGCTTATAGCTACTTTAGTGCCGCAGTTGAAGCCGCCCCATTATACAGCGGTGGCTGGGGGAATTTAGGCATTGTATTTAGGCAGCTTAATTATTTAAAAGAAGCCGAACAGGCTTATAACTATGCTTTATTGCTTGATAAAAATAACCACACTGCCATAGGTAATCTCGCAGTGCTGTACACCTTAAGTAACCGCGCTAAACAGGGCCAACAAATGCTAAAACAGCTCAATAAAAAGCGCCAAGCTAACCCGTATTACCATATATCACTGGGTAATAGTGAGCTGGCACTTAAAAACTACTCTCAAGCGATTAAGCATTTTAAAAGCGCTTATAAAATTGACGCTAAACTACACGAAAGCCACTTTGGCCTTGCGCGAGCGTATTATTTTACCGGCAATATAAAGCAGGCAACACATTATATGCGCTTGGCGGGTATAAATGCCGAATTTAATTATGACAAAGCCCGCTATCGTAATAAATTAAATGCATTAAAAAATGCCACAGCCCTACTTAATCATTAGATGCTGGACGTAATGCTCTTTTTGAGTCCTACTTAATTTTTTAATTTGCCACTCTAACTTACTGGCTTCACTCTTTGTGCCTACCTTTTGTTGATGAATTAGAACCAAAGGGCCTTTGCCTTTTAGGTTTTTTGCACCTTTACCTGCTTGATGTGCAGCTATGCGCTTATCAACATTTGTTGTTATACCTGTATACCAGTGGCCTAAACGCGTTTGCACTATATACAAATACCACGTTGAGGGTACTTTGTGTTCTTTGCTTATATTTATACTTAAACTTTTGTGTGTGTTTGTGGTCAAAACCTTGCCCTAACCCTCGTAACTAAAAACAATTTCTTAAAAGGGTTTTACCTTCAGTGACTAATCGGTATTATGCAGATTATAAAAAATAAGGATCACAACTAACAATGCAGTCGTTAAAAACTTTTTCTCTTTGGCTTATCGTTGCTCTCACATTCAGCTCTTTAGCAGGTTGTTCTAGCTGGGTATATAGAATCAATATCCCACAGGGTAACTTTTTAGAGCAATCAGATGTAGATAAGCTTCGTGTAAATATGACGCGAGAGCAAGTTATTTATGTACTAGGTCGCCCCATTGCAGAGGATGCCTTTGATAATAGCACCTGGCGTTATGTGTATAGCTTTAACAAAGGCCGCGATAATGAGCAGCATAAAGAATTGGTGATTAAATTTGAAAATGAAAAACTGGTTGCTGTTTCGGGTGATTATGATCAACCCGAAAACTTTGATACTCCTCTAGAGCAGTAAACGCTTTAGGTATTAAAAAGGTGAGCATGGCTCACCTTTTTAATACCTATACTGGTTACTTTTATAAAGGACGACCACCGGTAATTTTATTTGCTCGACCTTCCTCTTTTGCTTTTTCTGCACGCTTTCTTCGAGCATCTTTAGGGTCTGCGATAAGTGGGCGATAGATTTCAACTCTGTCACCATCTTTTAATTCGTAATGCGCTTTTACTGTTCTATTCCATACCCCTAGTGTAAGCGCAGTTGGATCTATTTCAGGGCACTTATCAATGATCCCCGATTGAATAACAGCTTGTTCGGCTGTGGTTCCTTGCGCTACTTCCACCGTTAATGTGGTTGCTTTAGTCGGTAATGCAAAAACTATCTCAACGCTAATCATTATCTTGCTCCGTATACATCTTTTGCACGTTGCGTGAATGCACTAACCATATTTTTGGCTACATCATTAAATATTTTACCAAACGCCAATTCGATAAGCTTGCTAGAGAATTCAAATTCAAGCTTAAGCTCAACTTTACATGCCTTATTATCTAACGCTTGAAAATGCCAACGCCCCTTTAATGTTTTAAACGGGCCATCAACAAGCCTTAATTGAACAGTTTGTTCATCTATAAAGGTGTTTTCAGTGGTAAACCACTTTTTTATACCGGCCTTAGATATTTCTAAACTCGCGGTCATGTTATTATTGTGCTGCGAAACGATTTTAGAGTCTGAGCAATTAGGTAAAAACTGCGGATAAGCTTCTACATCATTAACTAGGTCAAACATCTCTTTAGTGCTGTACATAACCAGCGCACTTTTTTCTATTTGTGGCATACTCACTCCCAACTGTGTGGGCGAATTTTAGCAAGCTTTGCGCGTTTCCCCAAATTTTCATGGTCTTAAGTTCACTTGATTATTTTAAAGGCGCATGTAAAAAATCGATGTAAAACATCTCTTAATACGTATATTATAGGGCACTATGGCTAAGAAAAAATCATCAAAATCGAACAGTAATACCATCGCGCTTAACAAAAAAGCGCGTCATGAGTATTTTTTACACGATAAGTTTGAAGCAGGTGTTGAACTACAGGGCTGGGAAGTAAAAAGTATCCGAGCTGGTAAGGTAAATATCTCAGAAACTTATATTCATCTTAAAAATGGCGAAGCTTTTTTGTTAGGCAGTCAAATCCAGCCTTTAAATAGCGCTTCAACCCACGTTATCTGCGATCCTATGCGTTATCGTAAGCTACTATTAAGCCGCAAAGAGCTTGATAGATTAGTCGGTGCCACTGAGCGAGAGGGCTACTCACTTGTTGCCACCGCCATGTATTGGAAAAAATGTTGGGTGAAACTTGAGTTTCACTTAGCTAAAGGTAAAAAAATGCATGACAAACGTGAAGATGGCAAAAATAAAGATTGGTCGCGTGAGAAAGAACGCCTCATGAAACACAAAGTATAAGCACAACGCCTAATTTATTTAGGCGTTTTTTTAAGTTCTCATCGGTTGAATTTAAAACAACCTGATCAAATTACCCTCAGCTTTATTTAATTCATCCCCGTGCGTAGTATAAATAAATTATTACATTTTATTTATATTTTTAACTTCTTTAGATACACGCCCATTTTAGTGTGCAAAATTTATAGTGCAAAGCGAGTAATTTAGCCTTGTCTACCCTTTTTCTTTGTTTCTATTATTGAATATTTTTCCCTCAATACTCTTCAAAAACTCATACTAAAATCGCAAAGGGTGAAGATTGATAACACTTAAGTTACATGATATTAATATCAGCGCTTGTAATACCAATTCGCTTAATTAATTGTTCTATTTTGAGGTTGGAAAAACGTGTTGATAGCTAGGCAAAAATTTCGTTATTTAGTTGTTCTAAAAGAGAATTTTTTAACACAGATAGCGACACGTTTAGCCCCGCAAAATGATTAAGTATTATCGCGAATTGGTATTAAGCAACTAAATTTATAACATATCAACAAGGACTTAAGGATGAAGCAATCAATTGCATTTACACCTAGCATAATTGCAGGTGCTACAATCGCACTCTCAGCAGGTTTTACAACAACAGCTTATGCTGCTGAAGAAGCAAAAAAAGTAGAACGCATTGAAGTAACAGGTTCGCGCATAAAACGCACCGATATCGAAGGACCTTCGCCTGTACAATCTATTGGCAAAGCAGATATCGAAAACATGGGTTACGATAACCTTCAACAGCTCCTCGAAAGAATGCCAGTGGCAGGCAGCGGTACTTTCTCTACTCGCGGCAACAATCAAGATTCAACTGCAAATGGATCTGCGGCGGTCAGCCTACGCGGTTTAGGTGCTGATGCTACCTTAGTATTGATCAACGGCCGTCGTGTGGCTATTAGTGCCTTTGCCGAAGGTATTACAAACTCATTTGTCGATATTAATAGTATTCCGGTATCTGCGATTGAACGCATTGATATTTTAAAAGATGGCGCATCAGCAATTTATGGCTCTGATGCAGTAGCGGGCGTTGTCAACGTTATTTTGAAAAAAGACATAGATGGCGTTGAACTAAACTTAGGCTACGGCGGTACCGATGGCCCTAATTACGAAGAAACAACAGCAAGTTTAGTATGGGGTACGACTAGCGAAAAAAGTAGCGCCTCAATTATTATTGACTACTTTAAAAACACTTCGCTTTCATCAGACGAAATGGGCAGTTTAGGCACCGCTAATCAATCGCCTTATGGCGGCGAAGACTTTCGCTCTTCTCGTGGCTTTCCTGGCTACTTTTATGTTGATGGTGTAAAAACAATTGACCCTGATTGTCCCGCAGAAAACGCAACAGCAAGCGGCAGTTGTTTATTTGATTACGGCCCATTTGGTTATATTGCCCCTGAGTCTGAGCGCGTAGGTGCTATTTCTCAATTTGAATACAATTTTGATAACGGCATTACTGGCTTTTTAGAAATGGCAGTACAGCATAATACCTCTGTGGCAGCCGGCGCCCCTACGCCACTTGATGAAGACGCAGGTTTAACTGTACCCGCTAGCCACCCAAATAATCCGTTTGGTGAAGATATCCAAATTGGCCGCTACCGCACAGTGGATGCAGGCGCTCGCCAATGGGATATTGAGTCAGACACACTACGATTTGTGGCCGGTCTAAGAGGTGAAATAAACGAATGGAGCTGGGAAGCTGCTGTTCAAAAAGGCCGTAGTAAGTCAATGCAAACGGGCGATCGCTCACAAGGCTGGGTACGCACCGACTTTTTACAACAAGAGATTGATGCCGGTAACTACAACCCATTTGGTGGCACCTATAACAGCCCTGAAGTCATTGACAGAATTACCACAAGCCTAGTACGCCGCGGTGAGTCTCATATGACCTCATTCGACGCTAACATCTCTGGTGAAGCATTTAGCTTTGGTGATGATGTGGTTATGATGGCCGCAGGTATTGAATACCGTGAAGAAGATGTAACCGATACACCGGATGACCAATTTCAGCGCGGTTTAATTTTTGGTACTGAGTCTGTGTCTGCTGCAGCAGAGCGCGACCAATACGCAGCCTATGTGGAATTCTCAATCCCACTTGCTGAAAACCTAGAGCTACAACTAGCTGGTCGTTACGATGATTACAGCGACTTTGGTAATACAACAAACCCTAAAGTCGCTTTACGTTGGGCACCGACTGACGAAATAACCATTCGTGGTTCGTGGGCACAAGGGTTTAGAGCGCCATCGCTTGCACAAGTAGGTTTAGGTCCATCACAGGAGAGTCAGTTTTTTGTAGATACATACCGCTGTGAAGCAACCGGCCTTGATTGTGACGCGCTAGATTACAACATTGAATTTGCTGGTAACCCTGACCTAGAAGCTGAAGAGTCAGAATCGTGGAATGTTGGCTTTATTTGGGCCCCTTCTGCTGAGTTTGGTTTAAGCGTAGATGTGTGGAGTATTACTCAAGATAATAAAATTGATGAGCAAGAATTTGGCCCAATTTATAACTCTGAGTGTAATAACCAAAATAGCACTGTATGTGTACGCTTAGCCCCTAGTGGCGGTAATAGCTTAGGGACTATTCAAAAAATATACAGCACCTTTGAAAACGTCTCTTCGCAAGAAGTGTCTGGTGTTGATTTATCAGCAAATTACAACCACTCATTGGATGATTTAGGCTTACTTAAATTTAACTTAGAATGGGCATACCAGAACAAGTTTGAAAAAGATGGTCGTGATTACACGGGTGAATACTATTATCCAGAGCACCGTTGGATTTTCTCTACTAACTGGGAAATTGGCCAATTTAATACCAACGTAAATATTAGCTATGTAGGCGAGTTTGAAGATACCCCAGATATAGACTTTGACGGTAACTTAGACTTTGATAGTAATACATCACGAATGGTTGACTCGCAAGCACTGGTAGATTTACAAACATCTTACCGTGTAAGTGATGCAACGAAAGTGTCGCTGGGTGTAAATAACGTGTTTGACGAAGAGCCACCATTTGCCATTGGTGATGGCGATTCGGATCTCTACGGTTATGCGTCGGGAGTACACAACCCACGTGGTCGTTACTTCTACACTAAAGTAACCTTCTCGTTTTAATTTAATATAGCCCATTATTAAATGGGCATACTAAAAACAAAAAAACCGCCAATTGGCGGTTTTTTATTAAAAACGTAGGGCTAGATTATAGCTCGCCTTCGTTTTCAGATAGGAATTTAGCAACACCTTCAGGGCTTGCGTCCATACCTTTTTTACCTTCTTCCCAACCAGCTGGGCATACTTCGCCGTTTTCGCTGTGGAATGCTAGTGCGTCAACCATACGAATCATTTCGTCAATGTTACGGCCAAGTGGTAAGTCGTTCACTACTTGGTGACGTACGTTACCTTCTTCATCGATTAGGAAAGAGCCACGAAATGCAACGCCCGCTTCTGGGTGCTCAACGTCGTACGCTTTACAAATTTCGTGCTTAACGTCTGCAACTAGTGCGTATTTAACTTTACCAATACCGCCGTCTGCTACAGGCGTGTTACGCCATGCGTTGTGTGAGAACTGTGAATCGATAGAAACACCAATTACTTCTACGCCACGCTTTTGGAATTCTTCATAACGCTTATCAAATGCGATAAGTTCTGAAGGACATACAAACGTGAAATCTAGTGGGTAAAAGAAGATTACTGCTTTTTTACCTTTAATTGTTTCATGAAGGTTATAGCTATCTACAATTTCACCATTACCTAGAACAGCTGCAGCGGTAAAGTCTGGTGCCTGGCGGCCTACTAATACACCCATTTTATTCTCCAAATATTTTGAGTTTGTTGTCGATTGCATACGCAATGCTGATACTTATATGGGCGCTAAAAATTAAAAAACAATAGCGCCAACACATAATTACATGGCATTTTAAATTTAATAAGGAAAAAAGAACAATCGTATTTAGCGATGTATACAATCGAAAATACCGAACAGATATTAAAACTTTATTACGGCTATAAAAAAACCTGCATCTGCAGGTTTTAAAAAGTATTTAATCCATGATATCGGAAGGCATATCGCCCTTAATATTTTGCCAAATTTCACCCGTTTGATGGCCAAACTTACGCATCATCGAAATCGCACCATCGTGCTCACGTTTTTCAGCCAATACGGTTAGGTCTTTATAAAATTGGCGTGCTAACTGGCGAGTGCCTGCGTCTGAAAAATAATGACAACCAATTTTAAAGTAAAACCCTCTAAAACCGTTAAGTATAAGTACGTAAATGCGGTTATTACCCGCAACAGCTAATTCGTGGTGAACTTTATAATCGTAATCAGCAAAAGCTTGTGCTGTGTCTTCGAGCTCATCGCTTTTAGATAAAATTTCAATAACACGCTCAGGGTTATATTTAATAGCTGCACGAGTATAAATAGCACTAATATTGGTGCGTGCAGATAGTAACTGATCTGTTAGCTCAGGCATTTTGTCTTCATCTAAACGCGCTAGAGTCTCAAGTATATTCAGCCCTGATGTTTCCCAAAAGTTATTTACTCTTGTAGGCTTACCGTGCTGAATCGTTAACCAACCGTCACGGGCTAAGCGTTGCAGTACTTCACGTAAGGTTGTTCTGGTTACACCAATTAACTCAGAAAGCTCACGCTCTGCAGGTAGAATTGAACCTGGAGGGAAATCGCCGTTCCAGATAGATTCAACTATATACTCTTCAGCAAATCCTGCTGGGCTTTTAGCTTTAAAAATTCTCATTCAATTCCCACTCGAATTAATCACAACACATCGTTTTATACGAATAACTGACAGATTGTACCAGATGAAATATAACTAACAAGTAAACTCGTTGATATAAGTGTCAACCATCAGCTGAAAATTTCGTAATAATAAATTGTAAAATTCAACATGCTTAAATTTGGCCAAATTTGCTATATAAATTTACCCTATTCATAGTAGGTACATTAAAGCGTGTTGATCTTTTTGAATTGAATTTGTTCAATCTAGGGGGGATTAAATCGCGCCGGGAGGTTTGTAACTTAATGGGCTCTATAACTGCTGCGTTAATCTCATCACTTGCATCTATGTAATACTATTACTGTAATACTTCACCATTACGTTACTACAAAAGCTCAAGTGCGCAGCACCTTGTATGCAAGTACATTCAAGCATGCATACAGCAGAGCATGTAAACTGTAACGTTTAAATAAGCCTTTTACTTTTCTTAGATGTTTTATTTAGCAAAATAACCTTTATCTCAATAGAATTGGCAATAACTTCTTATTAATTTCATCTTAAAAAATGCCCTTTCGGTAGCTTTTTTACCCTTTTTGTTGCTCGTTACTTTATCCTAGTACATAATTCAACGTCTTAATTCAATGCGGATTTTTTATGAACTGGCTAGCACACCTCCCTACTAAACGCACTCCATGGCTACTATTTACAGGTATTGTATTTTTATTAGAAGTCACCGCACTGTTTTTTCAATATCAAATGGGCCTGGCACCATGCATTATGTGTATTTACCAGCGAACTGCGGTATTAGGGTTATTAGGAGCGGGTATTATTGGCGCAACTAAACCGCAGAGTAAACTAGTACGTACTATTGCTTATTTAGTGTGGGGTATATCTAGCGTATGGGGCTACTTTATTGCGCGGGAACACATAGAAATGCAAACAACCACCGATCCCTTTGCGTTTAGCTGTGAATTTGAGCCTAACTTCCCAGCTTTTATGCCACTGCATGAATGGATCCCTAGTTTTTTTCAAGCCACTGGGGATTGCGGAAATATTGATTGGCAATTTGCAGGATTAAGTATGCCAGCGTGGATGGAAATTCTTTTTGCGTTATTTACTATCACGCTTTTTGTACTTGTTATCACTCGCTTACTTACTAAAAAGTCTATTTAATATGTTTACATTTTTTTCCAGTCAGCTGCCTGAATTAAAGCACCTTAAAGTGAGACAGCGACAAGCCGTTGTTGCGATTGCACTAAGTATGCTCCCCGCAACCGATAGAGTGTTATTGAGAATAGTAAAGCTGCTATTGCTCAGCCCATTATTTTTATTATTTACTGTTTTTAAAGGATGGGAACTCCTCCCTTTCTTAATTTTAGGTGGACTGTGTTACCCGCTTTTAACAACACCGATTGAAATAAACTTTGCTAAAAAGTATTTAACAAAAGCACTTGAGCAATATTCACAGGGCGCTTAGCGCCCTGCCTAACCTATAGAGATACTTTTCCTTCTAATTTAGCTACCAACTTTTTGCCTATTCCTTTTACGTTAGCTAAATCACTTAGCTCAGTAAACTCACCATTTTCGGCTCTGTAATCAACAATAGCCTGCGCTTTTTTCTTACCAATACCGGGAAGCGTTGATAGCATTTCTGAATCGGCACTATTAATGTTAATAACGGGGGGTTGTTGCATTTCGGCCATAGGCTTATCAACCACAGGGTTAGCGTAGGTGAGCGCGCTAAAACCTAGAAAGCTAATAATAAGTAGCGTTAAAAGATTTTTCATTTGTTATTCCTTATTTTTGTTTATGCCAAAGCGTTATGGTTAAACGGCTAATTTGGCTTTAAGCAAGGGCTTAATTTTTATTAGAGGAAATAATCTAAAATAAGGATCGACTTGCATCACTTATATTATTTCCAGTGCATAATCACCTAAATCCGAAAACCTAAAATGCAGCTGGTACAACAAAGTGATTATCTAAATAAAGTAAAGTTACGCTTTTTTGTCAAATCTATGACAATCTAAAATGTCGTGAATACTTGCAATTTATTTCGCAAACATTTACTGTATATAAAAACAGTGACCTACAAGTCAGTAACCACATTACCACGCAATCAAGCAGGAGAGATCATGGCTGTTGTTGTTAAATATGTTGTAGAACGAAACGGAGTTGAGCGAATGACGTTTACTACTAAAAAAGAAGCGGATGCCTATGACAAAATGCTCGATATAGCAGAATCGCTTGAAGTAATGCTGGAAAAAGTAGATGTGCCTTTAAGCGAGCAACAAGTAGAATCGCTCGCGCTTGAAATTGCAAAGAGTAAAGATGACTTTATGGCAGTGCTAAAAGGTGCAAAAGAGCCCTCAACAAAAGGCGCAGCTAAAGCTAAAAAAGCCGACAACGTAGCATCAATAAAAAATAACGATGAGCAACAAGCTAGCTAATTTGCGTCAAATTATAAAAAGGGCTGCTATTAATAGCAGCCCTTTTTTATTAATTTTTGAACAGTTACAAATTTTTTCTGGCTTTTTAAACTGAAATTGATACATTAATCCGGTTAATAGCGAGTATTTATGTGTCATGTCAGTATTTATTAAGTCTTTTTACCAAAAAATTTTTCCAGCCCGTCAGTTACTTATTCGTCAAAATGGCGAAGTTAAGCATGTTGTTTTGGCGCCTTGGTTTCAGCTTTTTACAGTACTACTTATTTTAGGCACTATTATTTGGGTGGGTATATCTAGTTTTCGTGTTTATAGCCAAACAAATAAAATAACACACATTGAACAAAGCCAAATTGATAAGCAACAAGTTTGGCAAAAACAGGTTCGTGAACAAAAGGCGCTGCACGCTAAGCAGTTAGAGCAACTTGCCGTCCTTGAGCAAAAGCAAGCGCTTTTACAAGGTATGATTGAATCTCTCCCCGCATCTATAAGCAAAGATACTATAAAACTAGAAGAGCAACTTGAATCGCCTATAAATGAAGACAAAGGCGAGTTTCATGAGCCGCTTGTTGATGAAGAACAAAAAAACAAACACGCAAACCTATTAACGCCAATAACTTTTGCTGCACGATATGAGCGCTTAAATAAACACTATGAGCATAATTTTGCGCGTATCGATGCACAAATAAATAAGCGCCATGATGCAATTTTAGCGATGTTAAAAGGGGCTGGGTTAGAATCCGCTCTTGAACAACATTTAGCGCTGGCCTCCCAAAACAGCGCACAAGGTGGGCCGTTAGATGTATTTGATGAAACTAAAATACCAAAGCCGTTTTTAGTCATTGTTGATAAGCTTTTATTACTCAACAACCTTGAAAACTTTTTAACCGAGCTGCCTAACTCGCTGCCCTTACCTGCGGCTAAATACTATATTTCGAGCAACTTTGGTCTTCGAAAAGATCCAATGAACAACCGCCGAGCTTTTCACAAAGGTGTTGATTTAGCCGGCTGGCACAAAACCGAAATTTTTGCCCCTGCCGATGCTGTTGTGCTTCGCGCTGGCAGAAACGGCGGCTATGGTAACTTTATCGAGCTAGAGCATAAAAATGGCTTGATAACTCGTTTTGGCCACTTAAATAAGATTAAAGTAAAAAAAGGCCAAACAATCGCTAAAAATGAGGTAATTGGATTAATGGGTAGCACTGGCAGAAGTACCAGCACCCACTTACACTATGAAGTGTTACTCGATGGCAAACATGTCAATCCTCTAAAAATAACAAAGGCGCTTTCTCGTGTTCGGTAAAAAAAAGCAATCAAGTAGCCAGGCTACTTTAAAAAGAGTAAATCACACCCCTTCTATTATTTCTGAAGATGTGCGCTTAACTGGCACACTTACCAGCCAAGGCGAAGTACAGCTAGATGGCCGCATTGATGGCGATATAAAAGCAGAGCACCTGGTAATTGGCTCTACCGGCATTGTTGAAGGTGTGGTTGAGGCTAAAAGCGTCGTTGTAAAGGGCAAAATTATTGGCTCTCTTAATGCCAGTGAAGTGAATATTCAAAGCAGTGCTCACGTGCATGGCGATGTTTTTCACGACACCCTCAGTATTGACGCAGGAGCCATTATTGAAGGCAGCTTAAAACAACGCTTTGAAAAAGAAGAACCGGAACTTATTAGCGAAGAGTTAAAGCCCGCAAAAGAAGTAAAAACTTTGCTTGATGGGGCTGATAGCGACTTATCGTTTGTAAATAAACAAGCCGCTGATAAAGCTAAATCTAATTAAGCACTCATTGCTTTTTTTCGGTTATGTACATTGTAATATCGGCAGTGAACACCAGTTCATTGCGGGTATTAAAAAGCTTGACCGGCACCACTAAATCCTCTTTATCTAACCATTGGCGTGGCAAGTCAATTTCTGCAATAGCCGTTACATCGGTATCAACTTTAGCTAAATATTGCACCGTCATTCCTTTAGGGATCCAGCGATGCGTTTTATAAGGCACGGTCGCATCTACCATTACACCAGCGCACAGCTCTGCTAAGTTACATTGTGCAATAGCATGAATAGTCCCAATATGGTTATGTACGCTTCGTCGATTTTTTACCACAGCACTGCAGTGCCCTTCTCTTAAATCGAGCACATACGGTTTCATTGAGCCAAAATAAGGGGCTTTAATACAAACAGCTTTACTAAACAACCAATTGCCAAAAGGTAAGCGTTTAAATTTATGCCACGTTTTTAAAAGGGCAGATTTATTACTCATTGTTATTTCCCATCTTGTGTTTATAAATCCAAACTAACACATCAGACCAGTTAAAAAAAGTGCAATTCATCGTGCTGTTAATCCTTATGTCATGAAATATTTATCACAATGAAGTGTGGCTCACTCATAAGTCCTTTCTTTTTTATAAGCGGACCCCTAAAATAGCCAGCAAAAGGAGACCTAATGCAAACACAGCCCGCTAAACCTAACTTAATTTTATTACTCATCTTAGCGTTACTCGTAATCTTTTGCCCTATGGCTATTGATATATATCTGCCCGCTTTTCCAACTATTGCCAAGCAATTTAATGTAACTGAACAACAAGTTCAGCAAACGGTAGCTATTTTTATGCTTACTGTGGGTTTAGGGCAATTAATTGCGGGGCCACTTGCCGATAAGTTTGGCCGAAAACCAGTAGCGGTTGTTGGTGTTAGTTTATATGCAGGCTCAGCTTTACTCGCCTATATGGCGCCCTCTTTTGCTGTATTAATGTGTGCACGCGCTCTACAAGGCTTAGGTGCATGTGCTACGTTTGTTGTTGCCTTTGCTATCGTACGTGATAAGTATGGCAGCGAACGTAGTGGGCAAATGATCACCTATTTAAATGGAATTGTGTGCTTTATTCCTGCGCTTGCACCTATTTTAGGTGCTTGGCTTACCGTGCAATTTGGCTGGCGTATGAACTTTATGTTTTTAACTTTATTTGCCTTAACGGGGTTGGTAATTACGCTCACTCTATTTCGAGAAACTCGCCCAGCAGATAGTCACTATCAAGGGCACATTTTAGACCTACGTCGCTTTGTTCCAATAATAACCACTCCCATATTTTTATTTAATAGCTTGCTGTGTATGGTTGCGATGTCCGCAATCCTTGTGTTTGTTACCTTAGCACCGGGGTGGATTATTACACACCTAGGTGGCACTGTGGCCGACTTTACTTTTTGGTTTACGCTCAATGCAATTTTAAGCATCGTAGCCAGCTTTACTACCCCCATTTACATTAAGCGCAATAGTCAAAAAGCCCTGCGTGTAGGTGTTACTGTGTTAGTAGGCTCAGGTATATTAATGATTGCGCTTAGCCATATCGAGTCGGCCATTGCGCTTATGCTGCCTATTTTAATAGCCGCACTTGGTTTTGCTTTGAGCTTAGGCTCTGCAGCTGGTATGGCATTATCGCGCTTCCCTAAGCAAGCGGGTACTGCCTCAGCATTAATTGGAGCTATGCAAATGAGTGGCGCTAGCTTACTTGTATTTTTGACGCAATATTTAGGCCTTAGCACACCTTGGCTAATTGCATTTCACTTATTATTACTGACGCCACTTTGGCTAATTTTAATGAGTAAAAAAGCCCATACATTGCACCCGGTTAATACATGATCAACCCTGATTTTTTAGCATCATTTTTATTGGCGAGCTTTTTAATGGCGGTGGCCCCTGGGCCATCAAACGCATTTTTAATGGCGCAAACATTTGCCAATGGCAGAACAGCAGGCATGCAAAGCGCATTTGGCTTTGCTTTAGGTGGGGTAATACATACCTTTTTTGCCGTAATTGGCCTAAGCGCGGTACTAAAAGCCTCCCCTACCGCTTATAGTGCAGTGCAATATGCAGGGGCCGCCTATTTATGTTACTTAGGGCTTATGATGATAAAGGGCACATTAAAGACCCCCGACACTTCAGAGGACAGTACAAGCGAAGACAAACCGCACATTAGTACGAGTAAAAAATCAAATGTAATGTTTCAAGCCATGATGACCGAGGTGCTAAACCCTAAAGTGGCGTTGTTTTTTATTGCGTTTATACCACAATTTGTAGATCCAACTTTATCATCAGCGACTTTTCAGCTGGCTTTTTTTGGTTTGCTCTACCCTATTTTTGCTTTTCCGATTGACTGCACGTATATTTATTTTGGCGATAAAATTGCCCAGTTTTTTAGAAGTAATCCACACAGTCAGCTGTGGATTGATAGAGTCACCGGTATAGTGTTTATTGCGCTTGCCATAAATTTATTATACTAGTTACAAGTAAGTAGTATTTATTCACAAATAATAAGACGCAGCATGGAACAAAAAAAACAGTCGTTACCAGCCAATAAAAATATTGCCTTAGTTGCTCATGATGGAAAAAAAGCCGCGCTAAAACTATGGTGTGAAAAACACAAAAATACGCTTAGCAAACACACGCTTTATGGCACAGGCACTACAGGGCATCTGATTGAAAAAACAACAGGGCTTGAAGTTGTTCAATTATTAAGTGGCCCGATGGGAGGCGATCAGCAGTTAGGCGCAAAAATTGCCGAACATGAAATTCATGTATTGGTGTTTTTCTGGGACCCATTGGCCTCGCAGCCACATGATCCGGACGTGAAGGCACTTCTTCGTTTAGCCGCTGTTTGGAATATTCCCGTGGCCTGTAATGAAGTCAGTGCCGATATGCTTTTGAGCTCACCACTTATGGATACAGAGCTGGAACGTACTTTGCCGGATTACGAAAAGTATCTCGCAACCCGGCAAATCAATCTTTAAAGTTTTTTAGGTTACTTATAAAGCATGCTGGCCCATTTTGTTAGGCCAGCTGTAACACTACCAAAGTGATCTCCGTTCACCATTTTTATATCACCTAAATGCTCACTTAACGCCGCTTTAATAAGCGGTGACTGCGCACTTCCGCCCGTTAAATAAATAACGTCTGGGGTGGTGGCTGCATCGGTAATTGCTTGTTTGGCAAGCGTAACTATTTGACTAATACTGCTTTCTACTGCAACCGCTAAATCACTAACCGATAGGTTTTTATTAAGATCACTATCTAAAAAATGTAGGTTGCAATCAAATGTACTTGCAGTTGAAAGTGCTATTTTAGCCGCCTCACCTTGTTGAACTAGTTGATGACCTTGCTTATTTTGCTGTAATTGTATTAAGCGTTTGTAAAGCGCAGGCGCACTTACATCGCGTAATTGTGCGGTGAGTTCTCTGTAGTGGCTTTCACTGTAAAACTGGCTTTGTAAATTTACATCGTTAATTTTACACGCTTGCCAAAAGGGTTGGTTTGGTAAAGGTAAGCCCGATTTAAAGGTACTGCCCAAACCAAGCAAAGGCATTAAGCCATGAAAACTAAGGGCTATATCTAAGTCATTTCCGCCAACACGTTTACCGCTGTGCGCTAAAAAGTCATTATCGCGTTCACTTTTACCTTTAAAGCTTGGCCCCATTTGTACAAACGAGCAGTCGCTGGTACCACCGCCAATATCTATAACTAATACTTTTTGATCTTCAGTCAAACCACTTTCGTAATCAACTCCGGCTGCAAGCGGCTCATATAAAAAATCAACATATTTAAAGCCTGCGCGTTTTGCAGCTCGCTCTAAAATACCAAGCGCTTGCTGGTTTGACTGCTCACCGCCAACGGCCTGAAAGTTAACAGGACGCCCAATAACTGTTTGGGTAAGTGCTTTATCAAGCGAAAGCTCGGCGCGTTGCTTTATTTTTAAAATCATTGCGGTTGCAATGTCTTCAAAAAAATTAATTTGCCCTTGCTTTAATCCTGTGGCACCAAAAAATGATTTAGGAGATTTAACAAAATAGCCTTCTTCAGGAAACTGCACATATTCACTAATAGCTTCACGGCCAATAAAAAGCGTTTCATCTGTAGGTTGTAAATCCAGGTCTGACTTAATACGCGGGAGTGTATTTAATAAAGCTTGGCGCTGCGTTAAAAAGTCATGCTCGTGTGCTGTGCCTTTTACATGCTTTGCCACAAAGTCGACAACTAATGCGCTATGGTGCGTATAAAGAGTAGAAGGTAAATAATGTTTTCCTTGCTCAAGTGGCACTAACTGTACTTCCTTTTGCTCCATAACTCCCATGGCACAATTAGAACTACCGTAATCAAAACCTACAAACATACTTCACCATACATTAGAAAAAGGCCGCGCAATTTAGCATACTTTGCCAAAGTTATAAACGCTAATGACCCTCCCTTACCCTTAAAAAGCTCGCAAAACGTGGTAAACCATGTTTTGTTAAACCGTGGTACCGATATGTTACCGTGCTACCTATAGCCGGCGGTGTTTGGCGCTGTTTGTTACTAAAGCCCGTGCCTATTTTAAATATTTGCCCGTGGGGCGTTTTTACTTTTAATGCACCTAACATACCGGTGTATTTTCCTTTACCGGGTAAATGTGCAATAACAACTGCTTCAGCATCTAGGTAGGGCTTTAATTTTAATAATGTATTACTGCGTCCGCTTTTATATTTAGCATTGGCTAAATGCAGCATCACCCCTTCAGCCCCTTGCTTAGTTAAATCTTCAAAGTACTCTGTTAGTTGGGCTGTGCTGGTAAAGCGGTGTTGCTTAACTGCAGTTATATGCTGCTTATTGATTTGTTTTACCAAGGCTTGGTAGTTTTTATAACGCGTACTAAAAGGAAGGGTTGCATCTGGCATATCAAATATTTGAAAGCGTATAGCCTGCCAATCTGAATTACGGGGATGCTTAGTTCTTACAACCCCACTGACCAAAGAAAATTGAGCCCGTGCTATCCACAACTCTCCATCTAACCAAACATCGGGTAAAGGCGCCGTAAACCAACTCGGGGCATTAATCGCATTTCCTCTGCGGGTAATAAACTTATCACCCGTCCATATTGCTCTTACACCATCGAATTTTTCACTAACGAGGTATTCACTAATATCACCATGCTTAGATTCATCATATACTTTTGCCAATAACACTTGAGGCTGCGCCGCAAACGTAAGCGATGAACCTATTAAAATAACAATTAAAAGTAAGTACTTTAGCTGAGCCATTACTGCATCCCTGCAAATAAAATAAGGCTTTAACTATAGTTGAGATTCTACCCACTGCCAAAACTCACCTAGGTCAGCCATTTTATAGGTCGCCTTAGTAAAGTCATGGTCAACTGTGTGATGATTTGCAATGGCAACAACACTAACCTGTGCATTACTTGCAGCGCAAACGCCCGTATAGGTGTCTTCTACTGCAATTGCATGCTCTGGGGCTACATGTATGTGTTCAAGCGCTAAAAGGTAAGGATCGCCTGCAGGCTTTGGATTTGCTACATCATCTTTTGTCACTACCGTATCAAATAACTCATAAAAACCTAGCCCTTTTAAAATAGGTATGGCTTCGCTGCGAGCACTACCGGTAACTAATCCCATTTTTAGCCCACAGTTTTTAACAGCGTGTAAAGTTTGCTCAGTAAAAGGCATAACAGGCGGTAAATTAGTTTTTACGTATTCACCAAATAATCGATATTTTTCATCTGCTAAAAACTGTGCGCTGACGTTTAAATTATGCTCATTTTTAATATCAATTGCAGCTTCTAACGTTGGGCGCCCTGAAAAGCGCTGACAAAACTCCACTTCGTTATAACTTACATTGTAGGGTGCAAGCAGCTGGCTCCAACACGCAAAGTGCATGCTTTCAGAGTCAACTAACGTGCCGTCCATATCAAACAATACTGCGTTTAAACTCATCCTCATTCCTTAAATTTTAACGTTAAAAAAGGCGCCTAAGCGCCTTTATAATATTATGCTGTTAAGCCAGCAGGTGGCTCCGCAAATGCTTCTTCACCGGTTTCAACGTCAACCAATTCGTAGCCTCGGGCTTTGCGAACAACCTTAAGTACAGGTTTTTCTAGCGCCGTTTTTAAACGTTCGGCATCAGCGGCTAATTCATCAAGTGTGGTACCAAAAGGCGCTGCGCCTGTTTCTGACCAATTAGTTACTTTGCCATTTAAGTTATATTCTACTTCGTGTATTTGGTATTGCGCTGCTTCGTCTTTCGTTGCTTCACAAAAAATTACACGGTAGTTCCAAAATCCAGCCATTTGTTTATCTCATTCAATTTAATTAACGCTACTTTACCAGCTTTATAAAAACATAAAAGCCTGCACAAGGCAGGCTTTTAAAATTAATCTAATTTAAGTTAGCTTTAGAAAAAGTTAACTTTAAATTCAGCGCCAATGTAGCGCTCTTCATTAACAATACCTGTATTGTTATTGAAGTCTACCGCACCAATTGCTTGTTGCTCATCAAATAAGTTACGAACAAATGCAGATACTTGGTACTCGTAGTCACCTTCAGCCCACTCATAACCTGCACGTAAACCTACTTCTGTTAATGCTTTACCTTCAAACTCTACTGAATCATAAAGAAACATGTTAATTTCGCTACGGTAAGAAATATCACCTAATGCGAAGAAGTTGCCATCTTCAAGCTCTTTGTTATAACGAAGGGTAAAGTTAGAGATCCACTCCGGCGCATGCGGTAAGCTGTTGCCATCAAGTACCGCTAAGCCTGCATCGTTAATAGGGTCATTTACGATACATTGAGCACACACCGCTACAGCTAACTCATCGTCTTTAATTTCAGTTTTGTTGTAGCTTAAGTTAAATGTTGCATTAAACTCATCGCTTAATACCCATTCTGTATCTAGCTCAAAACCGTAGCCTGTTGTTTTATCAGCGTTAACTAGGCGGTTAAAGTTAGCACCACCACCTACAGCAGTAAGCTGTTGGTCGTCCATTGTGTAGTAAAATACCGTTGCATTTACACGGCCTTGACCGTCAAGAACGTCTGATTTAATACCAGTTTCGAATGAAGTGACGGTTTCTGATTCAGCCGTTGTTACGTCATCACCAAATAAAATACGGCCTTGTAAGCTAGGCGCGCGGAACGTGTTTGCTACACGGCTGTACCAGTTCACATCGTCATTAACTTTGTAATTTGCTGATAAATCCCAGCTTACGTGGCTGTCGCTAACACTACGCTCTACGTATAAAGCACCACCGCCAATTGGGCTAATTGTACGGTCTGCAACAAAATCTTTTTCGTCATCAGAGTAACGAAGACCCGCAGTTACTTTTAACTTATCTGAGAAGATGTAATCTACTGAGCCAAAAATAGCCCATGCTGTTGTGTCTTGTTGTTGCTGAACATAACCGTTTAAAGCGCCAGCAGGTGAAGAGAACGTATCGTAACTAAAGTTTTCGATTGTAAGCTCTTCATCAAAGTAAAAAAGACCAACTTGGTAGTTGAAATCTTCGCTAAAGTTACTAGCAAGGCGAAGCTCTTGCGTTAACTGGTCTTGCTCAGGAATACCATCCGCACTTTCTGAAGAAAATGGAATAAAACCTGGACCCATGTAATCTGGGATATAAGAAGCACCGTAACCACCATCAATGTCGGCACGTGAGTATATTTCTGCACTTTCCCAACCTGAAATAGAGGTTAGCGTGTATTCATCGCTAATATCCCACTCAAGCTTTAAGCTTGCGCCTTCAGATTCAACTTGCTGTGTGTTGCGTACAGCAGCATCTTGATAAACAACATCATGCTCGTAGTTGTCTACTAAATCATTTGAGCCAGCTTCAATAACATTTGCACGAAACGCAATTGGTGAGCCGTCTAAGTCACGCGTGTGGTAGTTTAGTAAAGCAGTAAAGTCATCGCCTTCGTATAAAAACTGAATACGCGCTGCTTTTTCTGTGTAGCCGCCCTGCTCGTCTTTCGCTTCAAAGCCAGGCGCTTGGTTATCGATGTAATCATCTTTATCTTGCCATAGCAAAGAAACACGTGCAGATAAACGGTCAGTTAGTGCACCACCTACAGCGCCCTCAGTATCTACAGCGCCACGGCTACCGTAAGAAACAGCACCGTAACCTTCAAATTCTTGACTTGGTTTAACAGTGTCAAATTTAACTAGGCCAGCCGGCGTATTACGGCCAAACAAAGTACCTTGTGGGCCACGTAGTACTTCTACACGCTCCACATCAAATACAGGAAAGCCTTTTAAAATAGCATTTTCTTGAACTACTTCATCAACAACTAATGAAACAGGTTGTGAAGCATTAAGATCGAAATCGGTATTACCCAGACCACGAACATAAAAACGAGGGAAAGAACGTCCAAACGATGATTCGATTGAAAGGCTTGGAATTTTCGCACTCATAAAGCGAATATCCATACCAGCAGAACTATAAGCATCAAGGTTATCACCTTGTAATGCAGATACAGCAACAGGCACTTCTTGTGCATTTTCTACACGTTTACGAGCAGTAACTTGAATAACTTCTAATTGGTTATTTTTTTTTGCTGTTTCTTCTTCAGCAGCAAGAGTAGAAACAGAGGTACCAGCTGCAGATAATAAAGCAGCATTAATAATGGTCGCTATTGCAGTTTTTTTGATTGCTTTCATGTCGGGTATTAACCTTTTGTATGCACTCTTGTTCAACGGTTTTTTGTGTTGCGCAATGTATTCATTGCGGGTTCGGCCAATTTTTCGCGACTAAAAAGTTGCGCGGACCTCATCACCGAGAGTACAAAAACGGAGTAATGAGGCTGAACGAACGATGCAGATTATACCATTGTATTACAAATTTACTGCATAAATATGTACAAAAAAGTAAACTTTTTTGCAACATTTAACCACATTTTCTTGCTTTTTTACCCTTATTTAGATGCAAAAGGCTAATAATGCGGACATATGTCCTTATCATCAAAACCCACTTTAAAGTAGCAAAATATATAACCTGACAAATAAACCCAATACAGAAACACGCAATTAAAACCCACCAATGCCACTAAATTTTAAAAGCTACATTTATTGAGTACGCTTTAGCGCTATTTCTCCATCAATGTGAATATCGCGCTGTGGGAATGCAATCACCACATCGTGTTTTTCAAAAACGGCATAAATACTAAAGCGGATATCGCTACGTACTTTTCTGAGCATGGTTTCTGACTCTGCACAAACCCAAAAAACCGCATTGAATACAAGAGAGCTATCAGCAAAGTCATCAAATAAAACAGAAGCTGTTGGATTTGCTAATATAGCATCATGCTCATCAAGCACTTGTTGAATTAACTTTTTAACAAGCACAACATCTGAACCATAGGCTACGCTCACGCTTACCGACGAACGTGCATTACCATCTATTAGCGTCCAGTTCGTCACGGTGTTTTCTAAAAGCTGGGAATTAGGTATCAGCATATGTACACCATCGTTTCGGCGGATACGGGTAGAGCGTGTATTAATAGTTTCAACAACGCCTTTTGCGTTACCCACTTCTAAAAAATCATCAATGCGGATTGGGCGCTCCCACATTAATATCCAACCGCTGATAAAGTTATTAATAATATTTTGCGCGCCAAAACCTACCCCTATGGCTATGGCTCCTGATACAAAAGCAAAGGCAGTAAGTGGAATATTTAAGACCTCTAACGAGGTGAAAATAAGTATCGCAATACTCAAAATAAAGTAAATGCGCGTAAACAGATGGACCGCATCTTGGCTTATTTTTTTAGCCAGCAGTGTTTTTTTAATAAGTTTGCCAATCCGCGTTACTACAAACCACATAGCAAATAAAATTAAAGGGACCTGTATAACCTTAGCTACGGTGATGTGCACGTCGTTGTAGGTAAAAATGACAAAGCTAAGATAATGTTGAATATGTTCGAGCGTCATATGTTTTCCAAAGTCTTATTCATTGTTTGTTGTTTGTTCAGTAAAAATTTAGTGTGGTTCAGTCTTCGCTAAGCTTAGCACGGCATAATAGGGTTAAGTCGCTAAGTTAATAGGTTTAACGTTTTTGTTTAAACAATTTATTAACTCTTTATTGCACCGAGTGCTATATAAATAGTGTACACGCACTGGAGATTACATATGTCACAACTTACTTTAAATCAAAGACTCGCCACTTTGCAGCCGCAGGTAGACTTAAATTTGTTTGAAAGCAGCCTAGATTATCGCAATAAAATTTTGTGTCTTCTTGCTGAACAAGAACAAACACTGGCGACAATTAATAAAGAATTTGGCCAGCAATCAAATAGCTTTGGTTCTGAAAAACGCTTTGTGCTTGGCTATAACTAACCTTTTAAAACACACACAATACAATATTTAAGTAGCCTTACGCTTATTTTTAAGGCTACTTTTACCTCCAAAACGCATTTTTAGTAGCTAATTTGCGTTTAAATCCCGCTTAATACCGATAAACTTTATTGTATAAACGCCAAAATTTGATAAGTTAACTGGGTTTTCGACTCGAAAAGCCTATTTCGGCTCATCTTTTTATGGAGTTATTATGCGTAAAACACTGATCGCCACTACTATTGCTAGTGCCCTAATCCTATCTGCTTGTTCATCTAACGAAACTCAGAACACAGCTAAAGAGAGCGCAGCACAAGTGCAAGATATGAACGCAAACAATGTATTATTCAAACCAAGCCCATTACAATACATGGCGCCAGAGTTTGATAAATTTGGTACAAAAGACTACGAAGCAGGCTTTGATGCAGGTATTGCTCAGCACACTGCACAAGTTCAAGCAATTGCAAACAACCCAGAACCAGCAACATTTGAAAATACACTTGTTGAGATGGAAAAGTCTGGCGAATTGTTAAACCGCGTATCTGCTGCTTTTTATAATCTATCGGGTTTAATTTCAGATGACGAATACCAACGTATAAGTAAAAAAATGGCGCCGGTATTATCTGCTCACTCTGATGACATTTACCTAAATGGTGCGTTATTTAAGCGTGTACAAACTATTTACGATAATAAAGATGCACTTAACGCTGAAGATCAACGCTTAGTTGATTACTACTACAAGCAGTTTGTAAAAGCTGGTGCTAAGTTAAGCGATGCTGAAAAAGCAAAAATGCGTGAAATAAACGCTCAGCTTGCAAAACTATCTACCGCGTTCTCTCAAAACATTTTAAAATCGTTTAAAGAAGACGTAATTGTAGTGACTGACAAATCTAAACTTGCCGGCCTATCTGAAGGTGAAATTGCAGGCCTTGCAGCCGCTGCTAAAAAAGCAGGTAAAGAGGGCTACATGATAACTTTGGTTAATACTACTCAGCAGCCAATTTTATCAAGCCTTGAAAACCGTGAGCTACGCGAGCAAATTTTTAAAGCCTCTACAAACCGTGCTGCTAAAACTAACGGTCCTATCATTATTGAAGAAACAAACCTGCGTGCACAAAAAGCAGAGCTATTAGGCTTTAAAGATTGGGCATCGTATGTAATGACATCGCGCATGGCACAAACAACCGATAACGTGTACGGCATTTTAGATGACCTAGCACCAAAAGCAGTTGAAAAAGCCAAAGCAGAAGCGGCCGCTATCCAAAAAGTAATTAACGATTCAGGCGAGAGCTTTGAGCTTAAGCCCTGGGACTGGGCGTTTTACGCAGAAAAAGTACGTGCTGAAAAGTACGACCTAGACCCAGCGCTAGTTAAGCCATACTTTGAAATGAACTCTGTGATCCATGATGGTTTATTCTTCGCAATGAACAAGCTGTACGGAATCACTTTTAAAGAGCGTAAAGACCTACCTGTTTACCATGAAGATGTAACTGCATACGAAGTATTTAACGCTGATGGCAGCGCTATTGGTTTATTTTACATGGACCCATACGCACGTGAAGGTAAGCGTGGCGGTGCATGGATGAGTGCATATGTAAGCCAAAGCGGCTTAAAAGGCACTAAACCGGTTATTTATAACGCACAAAACATTCCAAAACCAGCTGAGGGCGAGCCTACGCTAATGACCTTCGACGAAGTATCGACTATGTTCCATGAATTTGGTCATGCTGCGCACGGTTTATTCTCAAATGTTAAATACCCAAGCCTAGCAGGTACGGCTACAGCACGTGACTTTGTTGAGTTTCCATCACAAGCCCACGAAGACTGGATGATTGAACCTACAGTACTTGCTAACTACGCTAAGCATTACAAAACGGGTGAGCCAATTCCACAAGCATTACTTGATAAAGTACTAGCATCGCAAAAATTCAACCAAGGCTTTGGTACTACTGAATACTTAGCAGCTGCTTTACTTGATATGGAATGGCACTCATTTGGTTCTGATAAAAAAATCAGTGATGTTCAAAAGTTTGAAAGCGATGCGCTAAAAGCACACGGTATTGATTACTACCCAGTGCCACCGCGTTATAAATCAAACTACTTTAGCCATACGTTTGCCGGTGGTTACTCAGCAGGTTACTACGCCTACCTATGGACAGAAGTATTTGCAGCAGATGCCTTTGCACATATGGAAAATAACGGTGGCCTAACCCGCGAAAACGGTGACAAGTTCCGTGAAGAAATCCTATCTAAAGGTAACAGCCGCGACTTAATGCAAAGCTACATTGAGTTTAGAGGCCAAAAACCAACAACAGATGCACTTCTTAAGCGTCGTGGTTTAGTTGATTAATAACCTCGTTTATTAATTTTTGCTTTATAAAAGCCCGCTTGCGGGCTTTTATTGTTTATAACAGATAAACTAGCCACATTATAAATTATAAAAAACGACAATTATGGGCTATTTATTTGCTGTTACCTTACTGTGGGCTTTTTCATTTAGTTTAATTGGTGTGTACCTAGCAGGCCAAGTAGACGCATGGTTTAGCGTATTAATACGCGTTGCATTAGCCACATTGGTTTTTTTACCCTTTTTAAAACCTAAACTTACCTCAAAACCACTCGCACTAAAGCTTATGCTGATAGGCGCTGTGCAGCTGGGTGTTATGTACAGCTTTTACTATCATTCCTTTTTATTTTTAAGCGTGCCCGAAGTGTTGCTTTTTACTGTTATGACGCCGCTTTATATAACGCTTTTAAACGATGCGCTTAACAAACATTTTAACCCGCGCTTTTTTGTAGTGGCGCTTATCGCTGTGTTGGGCGCGGTGGCTATCCGCTGGGAAAACCTCAATAATCACTATATGTTAGGTTTATTACTGGTTCAGGGTGCCAATATTAGTTTTGCAACAGGACAAGTAACTTATAAACGTTTAATGGCCTCTAATCAGCTAGATGACAAAACCGTATTTGGCTGGTTTTTTATTGGCGCCTTGGTGGTGGCAAGTGCTTGCTACGTATTATTTGGCGATACAAGCAAGTTACCGAGTACACCTACCCAGTGGGGTATTTTAATATATTTAGGTATTGTTGCCTCGGGCCTTGGTTACTTTTTATGGAATAAAGGCGCAACCAAAGTAAATGTAGGCGTGTTAGCCGTTATGAACAACGTACTTATTCCTGCCGGCATTATTGTTAACGTGCTTATATGGAATAAAGATGCAGATATTATGCGCTTAAGTATCGGTGGGGTAATTATGTTAGCAGCACTGGCAGTCAATAAAGTAGGCACAAATAAACAGAACGTCACACCCTTGTAGTTAATTTGTCATTAAATACGATTAGGGTTAAGGAAAATAATATGAAGGATTAAACATGAAACACCTTACCCTAATAACAAGCTCTGTAATGCTGGCACTACTTAGCGGGTGCGATGACGATGTCGAAGTGGTAGAAAAAGAGGTGGTGGTTACCAATACCACTGTTGAAGTTGTTGAAGTACCTACGCCAGTGATTGTTGAAGTGGCAAAAGGCGATGCGCCAGATATTCAGTTAGGTACTCGTGCTGATTACCTAATTAACGATATGACTCAGAGCGATTTAAAAACAAAATTAGAATCGTGTAAAGATGGGCCATTTTATCGTACAGATTTTTCTATTGGCCATCGTGGTGCGCCTATGCAATACCCTGAGCATACGAAAGAGTCTTATATAGCTGCGGCGCGAATGGGAGCAGGTATTGTAGAGTGCGATGTCACTTTTACAAGCGACAAAGAGTTAGTGTGTCGCCACTCTCAGTGCGATTTGCACACCACCACCAATATATTAGCCATTGATGAACTTGCCGCTAAATGCAGTGTGCCTTTTACGCCAGCTAACACGGCAAGTGGCACGCCTGCCACCGCTAAATGCTGCACAAGCGATATAACCTTAAGCGAATTTTTAACACTTGAAGGTAAAATGGATGGCGCCAATACCCAAGCCAGCACCGTCGATGAATACATCAAAGGTACGCCTAGCTGGCGTACAGACCTATACGCTACTAGTGGCACGTTATTAACGCATAAACAAAGTATTGAGTTATTTAAAAGCCTTGGGGTAAAAATGACCCCAGAGCTAAAGTCGCCGCAAGTTAGCATGCCTTTTGAGGGGATGACACAACAGCAATACGCACAAAAAATGCTTGATGAGTACACGCTATTAGACGTACCAAGCAGTGATGTGTACCCGCAATCGTTTAATCTTGATGATGTAAAGTATTGGATAAATAACAATCCTGACTTTGCAAATCAAAGCGTATATTTAGATGGCCGCGACAGCGAAGCGGGCTTTGACCCAAGTAACCCTGATACATGGCAACCAAGTATGGAAGCGCTGGTAGCCGATGGTGTTAAAATCTTAGCGCCTCCTATTTGGATGATGCTTACTATCGATAACGAAAGTAATATAGCCCCCTCACAATACGCTATTGATGCAAAAGCAGCGGGGCTTGAACTAATTGCATGGAGCCTAGAGCGTTCGGGGCCTCTTAACGAGGGCGGTGGCTATTACTATCAATCGATCGCTGATGTTATTGATAACGATGGCGACATGATGAAGGTCGTTGATGTACTCGCGCAGGATGTAGGCGTTATAGGAATATTTTCGGATTGGCCTGCGACCGTAAGCTACTACGCAAGTTGCAATAAAATGCCTGCAAGTATTTAAAAAACGTATTATAGCGGTCGTTTATTTTTTTGCGCTCAGTTACCATAACCTTATTAATTATTTAACTGAGCGCTTTTATGATAATCCAACACCATAATACCGACCTACCCACCCCAACAGGCTTGATGCGAACTACCGTTTACCGTCCTCATGCTCCTGGCCAATACCCAAGTATTATTTTTTACTCTGAGATTTTTCAGCAAACAGCCCCGATTGCGCGCAGCGCCGCAATTTTAGCAAGCCATGGTTTTGTTGTGTTAGTGCCTGAGGTATTTCATGAGCTAAACCCGATTGGTACTGTACTTGCCTACGATGAGGCGGGTAAAGATAAAGGCAATGCCGATAAATGGCAAAAGCCACTTGAGCAACACGACAGCGATACCCAAGCACTCATCGACTTTATACAAAACCAAGATTACTGCACTGGTACCGTAGGAGCTATGGGTGTGTGCATCGGTGGGCATTTAGCTTACAGAGCCGCATTAAATCCACATATACAAGCGGCATTTTGTTTATACGCCACCGATATTCATAGTGATACCTTACCCGCTAATGCAGGTAACAATTCGTTTGAACGCATGGCTGATATTAAAGGCGAAGTACACTTTATTTGGGGTAAACAAGACCCACATGTACCGCAACAAGGGCGTAGTAAAATTTATCAGCAATGTGTCGCTACAGGTATTAACTACCACTGGCAAGAAGTAAACGCACAGCATGCGTTTATGCGTGATGAGGGCGACCGCTACGATGCAGCGCTTGCAATCACTATGTATCAGCAAGCTGTTGCATTATTTAGCCGCACGCTTCAACACAAGGCTTTTTAAACGTTTTTCAGCATGCCCAACGCGGTGTGCTGTTTTACAAAATACGCTTTTAAGTAATCAATAAATAACCTAAGCTTTTTAGAGCCAGCGGCCCCAGGCGGAAACACACCATAAAGCTCTATATCTTTTGTTTTATAGTCATCAAGTATTATTTCTAGCAGCCCAGCTTGTACTTTAGGCCACGCGTCATACAAAGGAATACGACCAAGCCCATGCCCAGCTTCCACAAACGCGGTACGCGCGGCGGCATTGTTGGTGCTTATGCCACCTTGTAGTATTACATCGTATTTTTTGCCCTCTTTGCTAAGGGTTAATGTTTTACTGCTAAGTTGGTACACCACCCATTTATGTGAGGCTAATTCAGCTGGCGTGTGCGGTTTGCCAAAGTGCTCAAAGTACGTTGCAGAACCACAAATACAGGTACTCATGGTTGTTAATTTAGTAGCCTGTAAATTAGAGTCTCTTAAAGCGACGCCACGGATAGCTATATCAAAGCCATTTTTTATTATATCAACCACATCATCGGTGAGCTGTAAGTCTATTTCAATTTTAGGGTATTGGCGTTTAAACGTATTAATTGCGGGCACAATTAATTGCATGCCAACATTAACAGGGCAACTTATTTTTAATATTCCTTGTGGCTCACTTTTAATGTTTTCTATTTGCTGATTAGCCGCGTTTGCTTGCTCGGTGATCACTCTACAGCGTTCGTAATAAGCAATACCGGCTTCGGTTAGCGCCATTGTGCGGGTAGAGCGGTTAAGCAATGTTACTTCTAATTGCGTTTCTAGTTTCTTAAGGTGATAACTTACCACCGCTCGCGTTAACCCTAATTGCTTCGAAGCCGCGGTTAGACTGCCCTGCTCTACTATTTGCGCAAATACCACCATGCTTTTAAGTTGCTCAAACGACACTTTCATCACACACCCACCTTTGGTTATTAACTCAATCATTGTATCAATAATTAAACCAATAAAGTTAACTTTATCATCGTTGTTTAAATCCTTGTGAGTGCATATAGTTATTACAACACCTTGGTTAACACCAAGCTTTAATTTACTCACTAATCGAAGGAATATTGTTATGGCTAAAAAAATACTTATGGTACTTACCTCGCATTCAGAGCTTGGTAACACAGGCGAAAAAACAGGTTTTTGGGTAGAAGAATTCGCAGCCCCCTACTACGCGTTTGTAGATGCCGGTGCAGAGGTAACACTTGCTTCCCCTGCGGGTGGCCAGCCACCGATTGACCCAACGAGTACACTTTCTGATTTTGAAACTGCTGCAACAAAGCGCTATGACAATGACAGCGCAGCACAAACACTTATGGCAAACACAAAAAAATTAAGCGAAGTAAACGCCAGCGACTTTGACGCTGTATTTTACCCAGGCGGCCACGGCCCACTATGGGATTTAGTAGATAACAGCGATTCAATCTCACTTATCGAAAAGTTTGTAAAAGAACAAAAACCTGTGGCGGCTGTTTGTCACGCTAGTGCTGCTTTTTTAAATGTTAAAGACGAGCAAGGTAATACGCTTGTAGCCAGTAAAAAAGTGACAGGCTTTAGTAACTCAGAAGAAGCCGCCGTGCAATTAACAGATGTAGTGCCATTTTTAGTTGAAGATGAACTTATTAAAAAAGGCGGTGATTATCAAAAAACCGACGACTGGGGCGTATTAGCTGTAGAAGATGGTTTAGTGATTACAGGCCAAAACCCAGCAAGTTCAGAGCTTGCGGCGAAAAAGCTATTAACCAAACTTGGTTAAACAACCATTAAGCGCGGTGTATATCGCCGCGCTTTTTAAATTGCTTTTAATAGCGAAAACATACTCCTATACTGGTACAAAATAATCCTACAAAGGCGTTTATATGCCAACTAACTCATCATCTTCTTCAGTTATAACCAGTACTCGATTTGCAATATTTAGCGTTGTTTTTTTGTGCTTAGTACTGCAAATTATCAATAGCTTACCAGGCATTACCCTTAATGGTTTAGGAATTTATCCGCGAAGTGTACACGGGTTAATTGGCATTTTATGCGCTCCATTTTTGCACGGAAGCTGGTGGCACTTTGCTAGCAACATGTTGTCTTTTACTGTACTTAGCTGGCTTATTTGCCAATACAGTGTAAAACGCTTTTATACTGTGTTCATTTTTACTGCATTAATGGGTGGGCTATTAGTGTGGGCCTTTGGTCGTAGTAGTTTTCATGTAGGCTTAAGCGGTGTTATTTATGGTTTGTGGGGGTTTATACTGTGCTATGGAGTGGTTAGGCGCTCACTCAAATCGATTGTTATTGCCGTAGTAGTTGCGGTGCTTTACAGCGGCTTTATTTGGGGCGTTTTGCCACAGCGCTTTCATGTCTCATTTGAAAGTCATCTATTTGGTGCGTTAAGTGGGTTCTTTTTAGGATATAAACTTGCCAAATCAGATAAATTAAAAGCACGATAATTTTTTGCATTGTCTTTAAATAATTATTTACACCCCCAGCTTTTTATTTGTCAGTATAGAAATTAATACATTTTAAATTGAGGTTATTTATGAGTAATGAAAACGAACACACTGTGCCTAGAGTGTGGACGTGGGACAGTGAAAGTGGTGGTAAATTTGCCAACATCAACCGCCCTATTGCAGGCCCCACACATGATAAAAACTTGACCATTGGCGAACATCCATTTCAACTTTATTCATTAGCCACGCCTAATGGCCAAAAAGCGACCATTATGTTTGAAGAGCTATTAGAGCTTGGTCTAACCGATGCCGACTACGATGCCTACTTAATTGACATTGGCGAAGGCGACCAATTTGGCTCGGACTTTGTTGATATTAATCCAAACTCTAAAATCCCCGCGCTTATGGATCACTCAACCACACCACCAACACGCATTTTTGAGTCGGGTTCAATTTTACAATACTTGGCAGAAAAATTTGATGTACTAATACCAAAAGATTTTAAAGCCAAGACAGAATGCCGTAATTGGCTGTTTTGGCAAATGGGATCTGCACCTTATTTAGGGGGTGGATTTGGCCATTTTTATAGCTACGCACCAACAAAAATGAAATACCCAATAGACCGCTTTACTATGGAAACTAAGCGACAGCTCGATGTATTAAATCGTCACTTGAGTGAAAACGAATACATGGCGGGTAGTGAATACTCTATTGCCGACATTGCTATTTGGCCTTGGTATGGCTCATTGGTGCTTGGAAAACTATACGACGCTGCCGAGTTTTTAGATGTAGCCTCTTACACTCATGTAATGCGCTGGGCAGAACAAATAGCGAAGCGCCCCGCTGTTAAACGTGGTCAGCGAGTTAATCGTACTTGGGGCCCAGAAGAAGAACAACTCAGCGAGCGTCATAGCGCTAACGATTTTTAACTTAAAGCCCATAACAAGACATTGTGTTATGGGCATTTTTTTATTTAAAGTCTGCATTTTCCTATCATTAAACTATATTTATTATTGTATTTTTATAAATGTAACCCGCATTACTTTAATAAGGCTTTGATGAGTGCAATATAAAAACCTAAATAGTAATGAACGCATAGAAGCCGTAAAACTTTTATATTCTAATGCTTTATCTGGCATTGGCGTTTCTGCATTGGTAAGCTTTGTGCTTGTATTTGCTTTTGACTTAACGAATAAGACAACCAAACAAGAAAAAATAATTTGGCTTTTTTTCATGCTGGTCATTTTAGCAATTAGGCTAATTGATGTTATTTACTTCAACTACACTAAAGGCGTTAACCACCGATTTAATGCAAATAACTTTTTAAAACGCTTTTCAGTGGGCTGCATTGCAACTGCTATTTCATGGTCATGTTACGCACTGTGGTTTCATAAAAGCTCATCCATCGTTGAAATTACCACCACTATAGCTATTTTGTCTGCCTTTGCTGGAGGCTCTGCCAATTTACTCTCTGGCAGTCGTTTTACCTCAGTGTGCTACAGCATTATTTTATTAATGCCTTACTCTTTAGTGCTTAGCTTATCTGATAACTATTACCAGTATATACTTGGGTTCTTAGGCATTACTTTTTCAGCCATTATGGTTGCCTCTTCCTATAAATCTGCCACATTTACCCAAACAGCAATAAAATTACGAAATCAAAACCGCAAACTACTTAACGAGATGGAAAGCAAAGTAGAAAAGCGCACTGAAGAAATTTACCGCTTATCTAATACTGACCCACTAACAAATTTATTAAACCGCACCGCTTTTTTAAAGGTAGCTAATAAACAACTTGCAGATCACCCTAATGAAAAACTCGCTTTACTTTTTGTAGATCTAGATGGATTTAAGCAAATTAATGACACTATGGGACATAAAATAGGTGATCAAGTGCTTAAGGAAATAGCCGAGCGCCTCAGTACGGTGTGCACTCGACATCTATACAAATGTCGCTGGGGCGGAGATGAATTTTTAATTTTAACAACCTACGAAGATCAACAAGATTTATTTAATTTTGCCAAAAAGGTGATTAAAAGTATTAGTGCCGAGCATGAACGATATAAATATCAAAGTTGGGTATCAGCCACTATTGGCATCGCTTTATTTCCTGAACATGAGGCTGATTTGGGCGCATTAATCCGCTCAGCAGATTTAGCCATGTACCATCAAAAGCGAACTGCAAAAGGCTGCGTTAATATTTACAACAACGACTTAAAGCGTCAGCAAGAGCGCGAACAGTTACTCAGCCAACAATTAGCAATGGCAATAAAAAATAACGGCTTGCGATTAGTGTTTCAGCCTATAGTTGATAGTAAAACAACAAAGGTAACCTCGTTTGAATCGCTTTTAAGGTGGCAGTTAAATGGCGAAGCGATATTTCCCGATGAGTTTATTGCCATTGCCGAGCAATACAACCTCATAACCGAACTTGGCTTATGGGTGATTGAACAAGCGTGTGCGCAAGCTTGCACGTTTAAAAACGTACAACCCCCTATTGCTGTGAGCGTTAATGTATCGGTAATACAACTTCAAGACCCTGATTTTGTCACTAAAGTTGTAAATATAGTGAATCAATACCATGTAAAGCCCGAAAACCTGCACCTTGAAATCACTGAATCTGTGTTTGCAGAGGATAAGCTCACCTTTTTAGCCGCAGTAAAAGAGCTGCAAAAACAAGGATTTTGTATTTCTATAGATGACTTTGGTACGGGGTATTCATCCTTATCGAGCATGTTAGATATTGGTGTAGACATAGTAAAAATAGATAAAAGCTTTATTCAGAATATGGATAAGCGAGGCTTAAGTATTATTCATGCAATTGTGCAAATGGCCTCTACACTTGATTTTATAGTAGTTGCCGAAGGCGTCGAAACCCTAGAGCAAGCCAATGTGCTAAAAGAAATTGGCGTGTCTCACCTGCAAGGTTATTATTTTTCTAAACCTATGGAACAACACTTTGTAGAATCATACCTTAACGAGCAAAACAAATTGTGTAGCTAGCAATATGAAAAAACTCACTAAAGAGCAAGTCTATAAACGCCTTAATAACGATGAAGACGCACGTGCCTGTAAAGACATAAACGATGAAGACTGCAAAGAAGTTGCTGGTAACTTTATTCTTTTATTAGCAAGCCAGCTTTTTAGTAAATTTGCCGATGCCCTCCTCAATCCTAAAGTAACCCTACCTTGGTTAATGCAAAGCTTAAACGTACCAAGCGCGTTTATAGCCTGGCTTGTGCCTATTAGAGAATCAGGCTCTTTATTACCCCAATTAGCGATAGCCAATATTATCCGCCAACGCCCTGTGAGAAAGTGGGTATGGGTTTGTGGTGCATTTGCCCAAGCTTTATGTATTGGCGCTATGGTGGGTGTTTCATTTGTGCTAGAAGGCGCTCAAGCTGGCTATGCAATTTTAGCTCTGTTGGTGCTCTTTAGCCTCGCCCGCGGGTTTAACTCTATTGCTGCTAAAGATGTATTAGGTAAAGTGATCCCTAAAAAAAAGCGAGGTAATATTAGTGGCCTGGCAGCAAGTATTGCCGGACTTGCAACACTTACTTTTGGTTTAATGATGTGGTTTTTTTCGGGGCAAAAAGAGCAAAATACGGTATTAATTGCGCTAAGTTTAGGCGCCGTTTTGTGGGTTGCTGCTGCACTTTTTTATAGCCGCATAAACGAATACAAAGGCGCGACCCAAGGCGGTAAAAATGGCTTTTTAAATGCGCTAAGTAAATTACAGCTGCTTTATCAAGATAAACAATTTGCACACTTTGTCATTACCCGCGCCTTTTTACTTTGCTCAGCCCTAAGCGCGCCTTTTTATATTATTTTAGCAAGCTCTCAACAGTTTGAATTTTCATTATTGGCAATATTTTTAGCCGTGTCTGGCTTAGCAAGTTTAATTTCTGGGCCAATATGGGGAAGACTTAGCGATTTTTCTAGCCAAAAGGTGCTTGTGATCAGTGCGTTACTTGTCACCATAAATGGCGTAAGCGTGTTTGTAATAGCCTCATGGTATAGCCAACTGTTTGAATATGCTTGGGTAATACCTAGTTTTTATTTTTTGCTTTGTATTGCTCATCAAGGGGTGCGGCTCGGGCGTAAAACCTATTTAGTGGATATGGCACAAGGCAATAAACGCACCGATTACGTGTCGGTTAGCAATACTATAATTGGTATTTTGCTTCTAATGTTAGGCAGTATAGGGCTTTTAGATGCATTTTTATCAACCGCACAGCTTATTTTGTTGTATAGCCTACTCGGTTTATTAGGTGCTATTAGCGCGATTTTTTTGCCTCAAGCAGAGTAAACCCAATCCGCACTAATACGTAATCAATTAAGCGAATGGGTATAATAAAAAAGCCCAACAAAATAATTGCCGGGCTTTGGACTTAAGACCTAAGGATAAACGCTCAGCTTTACCTCAAGTTATAACACCTAAGCTGTTACATTTAGCAGTGAATCGCCTTCACTTAAGCCAAATTTTTCTTGTACCGATGAAAGAATTGATTCTTTATCTTCATCTGATAGCTGGCTTGAATACTCAGTTAATAACTCATCTAAGTAGCTAACCACTTCGTCAGTATCAACAGATTCTAGCGCGTTTTGTGGCGGCGGTGGCGGACGCTGCCCTTCAGGACGTCCTGCATCGCCAATACTTTTAGCGTCAAAATCAAGTTCGCTCATTAAATCCGCTAACTCTTTTGTAGGCGAGATCCCCTGCTCTTCAAATGCGGCTTGAATACTTTGCGCATCTTCTGTGCTTAGGTTTTGTGCATCAAATTCTGCCAGTGTTTCTTTAACAAACTCAGTTTGCTCTGTGGTTAAAGCACTTACTTGACTCGATTGTTGAGCCATAAAACTCGCTGAGCTACCAATACTGTTGATCATTTTTTTCTTCCTTAACGTGCGCGGCGTGGTGGCTTGTGTTCACTTAATTCTTGTTCGCTAATTTCGCCATTCCCATCGGCATCTATAGCATCAAAAATAGTTTGCGCATCGCCTTGCGGTGGCGCACTTTCACTAAATTCTGCAAGGCTAATCACACCGTCACCATTTGCATCTATGCTCGAAAAGTCAGGTTTAGGTGGTGGGTTATCACCGCCTCGGGCTGCAACATTGGCTGAAAAAGCCATAGATAATAATGCAGCAACGGCAAAAGTAGAGAAATGCTTCATCGTGGTCACCTTGGGTTAGCTATTAATAAAGGGTATGAATATAAAGTACGCCTAAAAAGCGCAAACATTGTGCAAAAAATAAGGAAATAAAAATAAAGCTGATTTTTATCATGTTATTTTTACCTTATTCGGTATTTCGGTTATTGTGATAACTAATTACCTAAAACCACTTTCAACACGTTTTTGAGAGCTAACATACTAAGGGCTTATAAACATACATGTTTAATCTTCCAATTTTACTAGTTGTATCGCAGTGAAAATACCTAAACGCCTCCAGCCACTCGTTGATGATGGCCTAATTGATGAAGTGATAAGCCGCTTAATGAGCGGCAAAGAAGCGGATGTATTTGTGGTACGCAGCGGTGGCGAAATTCGCTGTGCTAAAGTCTACAAAGAAGCCGTTAAACGCAGCTTTAAAAAAGCCGCACAGTATCAAGAAGGTCGAAAAGTGAGAGGCGGACGCCAAGCCCGTGCCATGGGTAAACGCTCTAGTTATGGGCGGCAACTAGAAGAGGAAATTTGGCAAAATGCAGAGGTAGACGCGCTTAGCCGTTTATCACGTGCTGGCGTCAGAGTTCCCGACACTTATTACTGTATTGATGGCGTATTGTTAATGGAGCTTGTGTGCGATGAAGACGGTGATGTTGCTCCTCAGTTAGGGCATGTGAGCCTTACGCAGCAACACGCTATTGAGCAGTACAGTATGATGATTCATTATATTAAATTAATGCTGTGCGCGGGTATTATCCACGGTGACTTATCGGAATTTAACGTACTTGTTGATAATAAAGGGCCTGTCATTATTGACCTTCCGCAAGCTGTAAACGCCGCGGCTAATAACAGTGCGCAAGCAATGTTTACGCGCGATGTAAACAACATACGCCGTTATTATGCGCAGTTTGCACCTAGCCTTTTAAAAACCCAATACGCAAAAGAAATGTGGGCACTGTTTGAAGAGGCCAGCTTAACGCCAAACACGGTGCTCAGCGGGGAATTTGAAGACAGTAGCGAAGTTGCAGATGTAGATGCTGTGCTAGATGAAATACAAGCGGCCGAATACGAAGAGTTCGACCGTTTAGAACGTATTAAAAATGCAGATGATGAGTAAAGCTGCGCTCACTTTTAGCTATTGAGGATGAACAAACCGATAGCCCACCCCGTAAACCGACTGAATAACGCTTTCGGTTTGCGTTACTTCATCCAGCTTTTTACGTAATTTTTTTATGTGGCTGTCTATAGTGCGGTGGCTAACTATACGTTGGTCTGCGTACATGGTGTCCATTAAGCTATCGCGTGAGTAAATTCGGTTAGGATTTGAATACAAAGGCTTAAATAGCTGAAATTCAAAATTAGTTAGTTCTATACTGCTATTTTTATAGTTAACACTGTAAGTACTTTCATCCAGTGTCATGGCATTATTTACAGGCTCTTTTGTGCTATTCACACGCCTTAAAATTGCTTTTACACGCGCCACCAACTCAGCATAGCTAAACGGTTTACAAATATAATCATCGGCGCCCAATTCTAGCCCAAGCAATCGGTCAATCTCCTCTACCTTTGCCGAAACCATAATAATGGGCACATTAGAGAACTTTCTTATCGCTTTGCACAGCTCTATACCGCTTTGCCCTGGCAGCATAATATCCAATAAAATAACACTTGGCTTGTTACTTTCAAGCCAGCTAAGTACCTCATCACCATGATGAATAAGGTGCGTTTGATAATGATGACTTGTTAAAAAGTCGCTCATTAAATTGGCAAGTTTTATTTCATCTTCAACAATGAGTATTTGCTCACTCATATTTATCCTCTACTGAACTAATAAGGGTAATTTAATAACAATGCCAAGCCCACCAATACTGGCTTTTTCAGCCGCTATTTCGCCATTATGACCTTTAACGATATGCTGACAAATGGACAAACCTAAACCAGAGCCTCCCTCTTGGCGGTTGCGAGAGCTGTCTACACGGTATAAATATTCAAACAAATGCGATAAATGCGTTTGCTCAACACCTATCCCATTATCTTCTATTATAAGCTCTAAATAGGCTTGGTCTTTTATATTTACGTTATTGGCACTTAAAGAAATAGTTGTACACTGCGCGTAATGAACCGCATTCATTAATATATTATCTAATAATTGCAGTATACGTGTTTTATCTGCGTTTACTGTGGTGTTGTTAGCGCTATTAAGAAGGTAAAAATTAATAGCGTGCTGCTTAAAAATAACATGGTATTTTTGCTCTATGGAGTTAAGTAAGTAGCCTACATCGGTTGCTTCCATGGTGTAATGCATGCCACCTAACTCGGCACTGTTTAGCATGTGTAAGTCGTCTATCAAGCGCTTTAAATGCAGCGCTTCATCGTTAGCAGAACTAATATTTTTATTATTTGGTTCACGTATCCCAAGCAACATAGCTTCAAGCTCACCGAGTAAAATGCTCATGGGCGTTCTTAGTTCATGAGAAATATTTGCAAGCCAACGTTTACGTACTTGCTCATCCTTAGCAAGCGTAAAGGCCAAGGTGTTAAAATCTTCACTAAGCTGGCCCAGCTCGTCTTTTCTATCTAATAAAAGCTTTGTGCTGTACTGCCCTTTAGTAAGCTTGTGCATACCGCTGGCTATTTGCTTTACAGGGCCAACTAAGTGCCTTGCTAATAAAAAAGACAACATTAAGGTAAGTAGCCCTGCGGTTAACGCAATAAGCCATAAATAGTTAGTTTGCTGCTTTAAAAAATCAAGCTCGTACCCATCTGCTAGGCTTTTTCTTTTTGAAACAGCAAGATAAGCAATTGTTTTACCTTCAAGCTCTATGGGCGTTTTAATGTACTTTAAATCATCAAATAATTTACCAAAAATACGCTGCTGGTTTTCATCAAGTAGTGCATAGTGCGCGGCATGCTCAGGCGGTGGGCGACGATCGCGCTGCGCCAAATGCTGTGGGGGCCTGGGTCTGCGTTCGCCGCGAATTTCTGGGCGCTGTGGCATATCGCGTAAACTAGGTAAAAACTGACTTGATTGCAATTGCGATTCAACCAACCTTAAAAAGCGCTGATCGTTACCTATAATTTTATCCCACGAGGGAGTTTGCGCATACTTATTAGCGAGTTGTACTGCCAATGGCTCTAATGCTTTTACTTCTTTAGCGTTAACAAAATCAATAACACCTTGGCCAATACTGTACTGAATAAGCACAGCTAACCCCGCAATAATGCTAAAAGTAAAACTAAATAATATTAAAAAAAGTTTATTATGAATTTTCATTTATTTTCTATAAACCTGACTCTAAAGCATTTGAGCTATTATTTATTACGTATTTTTTTACCGCTAAAACGTATTCTTAAAAGCTCTAAGCACTTTTAAGAATAGCCTGTAATACCAATTGTATTAACTGTGTGTTCTATTATAGCGACTTATAAATAGCGCCTTTAATAACAACGTACAATGTTAACAAGTAAAAGTGCAAACAATGTGCATTATTTAGAAATTTAAGATCAAAAAAGGCGACCTAAGTCGCCTTTGTTATCAATCGTTTTTTAAATGCTTATCAAAAAAATCGAGAAACGCTTGTAATGTTTTAATTCTATGCGGCTGATAGGACAAGTAATGATCACCCTCTTCTAGCTCAATGTAAGTAACATCTTTATCTTCGTCATCTAATTCATCTTCCATTTCTCGGCTGTGATAAATAGGTACTACGCTGTCGTCGCTGCCATGAATAAGTAAAATTGGTTTGTTAATCGATTTTGCAAAGTTAACAGGAGAATTAGCCTCTAACTTATCGCTATTTGTTCCAAACTGTTTTCTTACTATGTCTTTGTTTGTAAAGTATCGAGCTTTACTCACAATATGCTCAAGGTCAGTTACCCCTGCAAAACTTGCCGCACATTTAAATGTTTCAGGGTGTTTAATAACAGCCATTAGGGCGGCATACCCACCGTAGCTTGCGCCACCAATACAAATTTTATCTGGCTGAGCAATCCCCTGGTCTATTAACCAGTTAGCTCCATCTTGTAAGTCATCTTGCATGGCTAAACCAAAACCTTGGATCGACTGCATTAAAAAGTCATAACCATAACCACTTGAGCCACGAAAGTTAGGCTGTAACACGGCGTAACCATTGTATGCCAGTAGCGCCGTCCAATAGTCAAAGCCTGCATAATCTCGCGCCATAGGCCCACCATGTGGAAATATAATAGTGGGTAACTTATCGCCCTTCTCATAGCCAACAGGCAGCGTTAAGTAGCCTTCTATAACAAGCCCATCACGTGCTTTATAGCTAATGAGCTCTTTACCGGCGAATACGCTTTCATTAATGTGTGGGTAAACGTCTGCAAAAAATGTTAAGTCTCCTCGCTTTCTGTCACCTAACATGTAGGCGCCTGAAGTTTTATCTGAGCTGACATAAAGTACATATTTTTGTTGATCGTCGCTGGTGCTAACAATATCCATTTCAAATGAATCTTTAGGTAATGAAGCTCGTAAAGAACGATGTAACTTATCTAAGTCTTCATCCCAATACGCAATACCATCTTCTAACTGAGAATGCGTAAAGCCTGCAACTTCACCAGTTTTACGGGAGTAAAAAATATCGCCATCTACATCGTACTTATCATCGCTAAAAATGAGCTCACGTTTGTTAGTTGTTAAATTAAGCTTAAATAATGCTTCACGTCCCTCATGTAGCGCAGTGATGTATAAAAAATTAGGGTCTTTATCAAAGCCAAGTATCGAAATACTTTGCTCACTAAATACTTCGTAGCTAAATAGTGTTTGCCACGACTCTTTTTGCTCGTTGTACAGCTCGTAAGTAAATTGTGTTTCATCCATTTTTTTAGCAATACGAACTTTGCCTTGCCTATCAGCAAACCAACTGGTTACATCTGCACGAGCACGTTGTATTTGTTTTTTACGTAAAGTAGTTAGGTCAAGCTCATACACAGCAGGGGTATTGGCAATTTTAAAATCCCCCTGCACAAGTATTTTATTTTCTTGCTCCGGTAAAAAACTAATAATTTGGTCAGAAAACTGGGGCTGCTTTTCATCACGTGTTTTGTTTGCCCTAAAAGCCAGTTTTATTCCTTTATCATCACTTAAATTATACGAATACATTAAAGTAGATGTATACTTAACCCCACCAAATTGATATTTAATGTATCGTGCACCCAATAACAACACATTATTGTTTGCCCAGCTAAACCAGTCAAAAAATACAGTATGATTATCCGATTTAATAATCGGCTTGCCCTTGCCCGTTGTAAGGCTCTGCACCATTAAAACTAAATCGCCATCAAGGTTTTTTACATACGCAATGTTATTTCCATCAGGTGAGAGCTTAACTTGGCTTATGCTTTTTAAGCCAGCAAACGCTTCTATGGGTAACTTTTTATCAGGCGCTGAGAGACAACTAAAACTAAGTAGGGCAAGTACTAAAGTGAGGTAAAATTTAGACATTCAATATCCATTTGTTTTTATAAGTAACGCTTAATGAGTTAACAGTAAGTGTATAAAGTTAATCTGTTATTTTACAATTGTGGCCGCTTTAGTACAAATTTATCTTTGGTAGAGCTAAAGTAGTCTCCACCCATTTTGCCTACGCTGTTTAAACGCGTGGGGTCTATATAGCCATTCACTAACACCTTATCATCAATATAAATTCCTACCACGTTGAGCAGCATAACTTTGCCGCCACCGGGTTCGTCGCTTATTTGAATAATTTCTCTTAAAGTACATTCGTATCTTACTTTAGCCGTTGCAACGCCTAGGGCTGCAACCTGTGTACTAGCAACTGATTCAATATTCGCCGCCTCAAATTCACTCACATTATGCGGATAGTTAGCGCAACTTTGATTCATTTTCTCGACTAGCTCTTCACTAACAATATTAACCACGCAGCTGTTAGTGGCTTGAAGGTTTAAAAGCGTGTCTTTATTGGCTTTGTCGCGTGGGTTTACTTGAGTCACGCTCAACACTGGGGGGTTACAGCTGGCCACTGTAAAGAAAGAATACGGGGCAATATTAGCAATTCCCTCCTTACTAAGTGTGCTTACCCAAGCAATCGGCCGTGGGCTAATACCCCCAACTAAATAAGAGTAAACATTGTGCTGCGTGTTTTGTGTTAAATCTAAAAACATAATTCTCCTTTATACGTCGTACTGCAAATCGTAAAAACGCTTTATTGCGTACAGTATTTCATAACTGCAGCCACTTTTTTAAATATGCGCGAAAAGATAAACATAGTGTGGTTTAAACGCGATTTACGCCTTAGCGATCATCAACCACTTAAACATGCTTTTAATAACGGTTTACCCACGTTACTGCTTTACAACTTTGAGCCACTAATGCTTGAGGATGCACATTATAATGTGCGCCATTGGCGATTTGTTTATCAATCAATATGTGAAATAAATCAGCAGCTAAATCGCTATAAAGCAACGCTTTATATTTTTAGCCAAGACATGCTGACACTGTTAAACACGCTTAATCAAACTTACCAAATAGCAAACATATTTAGCCATCAAGAAATTGGCTTAAACAATACCTTTGAGCGAGATAAAGCCGTTGCCATGTGGTGTAAAGAGCAACAAGTACACTGGCATGAATCACAAACGGGCGCCGTTATTCGTGGCAAAAAAAACCGTAAAGATTGGAACGCACGCTGGCAACAAACAATGCAGGCTCCTATTGCTATTCCTAATTGGCAAAATATAAAAACCATTTCCCTTGATAACCACAAAACACCTAAATTACCCAAAAGCTACACGCAAAATGATGATAACTTTCAGGTAGGTGGGCCTTTAACTGCGCGCACAATACTGCAAAGCTTTTTTGCTGAGCGCGGTAAGGGATATCAAAAAGGCATATCTAGCCCCAGTTTAAGCCGTATTCATTGCTCTAGGCTTTCACCTTATTTAGCGTGGGGTAATATTAGCCTTAAGCAAGTGTACCAAATGGCAATTGATGAATACCATTCTAAACACCCCAGCAAAAAAGGCTGGAAGCGCCCGCTTGCTGCATTTGTATCGCGCCTGCACTGGCATTGCCACTTTATGCAAAAGTTTGAAAGTGAATGCACTATGGAATTTAAAGCATTAAACCCAGGTTATCATGTATTTCCGTATCGTACCGATGAGCATGTAGAACGCGATATTGAGCGTTGGGCGCAAGGCCAAACGGGCATACCCATTATCGATGCCTGTATGCGCTGTTTAAAAACTACAGGCTATATTAATTTTAGAATGCGCGCTATGTTGGTTAGCTTTGTAACGCACCATTTAAATATAAGCTGGCAGCAGGCAAGCTTACCTCTGGCAAATTACTTTTTAGACTTTGAACCGGGTATTCATTACCCGCAAATACAAATGCAGGCCTCAGTTACGGGTATTAACACCATTAGGCATTACAACCCAATTAAACAATCTGAAGATCAAGACCCAACCGGCGTCTTTATTAAAAAGTGGTGCCCCGAACTTGAAAAGCTACCAATAGAATATTTACACGAACCGTGGCAACAAACACCCATGGAAGCGCTGTTTAACGACTTTAAATTAGGAGAAGATTACCCCGAGCCCATGCTTGATTTAACCGATGCCTCTAAACAAGCGCGCGAACGTTTATGGCAATATCGAGAGCGCGCCGATGTTAAACGTGCAATTCCTAACATATTAAAAAAGCATGTAGGACTTACTCGCACACAAAAACACACCGCAAAAAGCAATTAATATGGCACACAAAAAAAGTCACTTACCACAAAAAACATGCCCTGTTTGCAATAGGCCTTTTACATGGCGCAAAAAGTGGCTGCGTGATTGGGATAACGTTATTTACTGCTCAGAGCGCTGTAAACGTAATAAAAATAAAAAGTATTAATCCTTCATGCTACGTGTGAGCTATCTGGCGTCTATTTTGCAAAGGTATGGATAATTCGGCTTTTAAGGCTGTATTTAGCTGCTTTATGTAAATAGCACTTATTTAGTCTGAAAAGCTTACATGCAACGCAAGGAGAAGATAATGACGATTAAAAAAACGGCAAGCTCAACCTGGTCTGGCGATATTAAAACAGGTAAAGGCAGTATTTCTACGCAAAGCGGCGCACTTGATAAACAACCTTTTGGCTTTAATACTCGCTTTGAAGACGAGCATGGTTCAAACCCAGAAGAATTGGTAGGTGCGGCGCACAGTGCCTGTTTTAGTATGGCGTTGTCACTTACATTAGGTGATGCAGGCTTTACAGCCGATAAAATTGATACCAAAGCAACGGTAAGTCTCGATGAAGTTGATGATGGCTTTGCAGTCACCCATATAGCACTTGACGTAAACGCACGGATTAAAGATATTGCTAACGAGCAATTTCAGGCATTGTGTGAGCAAACTAAAAAAGGGTGCCCTATTTCAAAGCTGCTCAATACCGAAATATCTCTTAATGCAACACTCAAGAGCGCCTCATAAACGGCTATCTCTTTTACATTAAGTAATTTAAGCCAAGTAAATATTCACTTGGCTTCACTTTCATTACCCTACCCTTTTTGAACGATTTAAATCTAATAAGTCGTTAAGAAGCGCAATACCCATCCCTAGCGCAGGCCACACAACCCACAAATAATTGGGTGATGTAATTAGGTTAACTACAGTAAAAAAAGTTAAAACCACTAAGTAACGTTTTAAGTTATCAAAAAATGCTGGTGTATTCATGTTTGCTCTCCTCTTAAAATGTAAGGTTATTATTGCCTTAATTTTTAAGCCTGAAAGGTGCCATTTGTCATCAGTTAATATGACATTAGTCATAAATTTATAGCAGCCCCTTCAAGCGCATTCCTACAAATACTTATACAAACATACAGTTACTTACAATTTTTTAAATGTATTTTAACGAGCGTTAAATATAATACCTTTTTCAGATACACCTATTTAATTATAAGAAAGGATACTTATGCGCTACTTAATACCACTCTCTTTGCTTGCACTTAGCTGTGCAGCGTCAGTAAACGCTGAACAATCAGCATCAAAGCAATGGTTTAATACAATTAACTACGCAAAAATTGATTCACGCTATTACAGCGATAATGTGTACGGGTTATCTACGCATTATTACTTTGAAGAGCAACAAAGCTCGGGAGTGTGGGATGATTATGGCTACCTAGATACAGATAGTAATATAGGCTTAAATTACTTTAATTCAGATGGTTATAGCAAAAAAGGGATTTTTGGAGAAGGCTTTTACGGTAATGCTTTTGCAACTTTTGAATTACCCAACATTGGCGATACAGATACCTATTCGCTTGGTATAGGTTACTTATTTGCAGATTCGTTAAAAGTATCTGCACGTATGGTAGATTACGAATATGGTGATACGGTTTATTTATTTAAAGCGCAATATAACCATCAAATTAATGACACCGACTACCTAGGTTTTACTGTCGAGACTGATGATGAAATAGACTCGTGGGACTTATCATCACGTTACTTTGCTCACCTTTACGATGAAAGCTACGTTTCTATAAATGTTGACTATCTCGATGCTGGTGATGACCCTTTTTTTGATGTACTGGCAAATTACTACTTCAATAAGCACGTTGCAGTGGGTATCGGCGTAAGCGACTCAGATTTAGTTGTTGAGGGTAAATACTTTATTAACGATAGCTACTATTTCAGCGCCAACTACACTGATAAAAATAACTATGATATATACAATCTCAGTTTTGTAGCCCAGTTTTAATAAATACAAAAAAGCCGCCTTGCTGAAGTCACTTTAGTTAAACAAGGCGGCTTTTAAATTAAAACAGCTATAGCTTACATATTTCCTAGCTCTATCATCATTGCCGTATACATACGTAAATTTAGCGCCAATTGCTCAAGCGTTATAAATTCATGCTCAGAGTGGCCTGTGTAACGTTTACCCGGCATTGAAGGGCCAAATGACACTGCATTATCAAATAGTTTTGCGTTAGTGCCGCCACCTATTGATACAAAGTCAGCTTTTTTGTCGCCGGTAAAATGCTTAAATATATCGAGTAGCTTTTGTGCGTGCGGTGCGTTATCTAACAGCATGGGTGTACCAATAACCGTATCTACTTTACTAAGCATTACGTTATTTGCTGTTTCCCATTCCTTTATCGCACTGTTAATTTGCGCTTTAAGTAGTTTTTCCTCTTTGCCTACTGGGCGGCGCGCGTTAATGGCTAACGTTAGTGCATTACCATCGCGCTCGATAAGGGTAGGCGCCACTGTCATTGGGCCCATAAAATTATGCTTATAAGCAATATTACCAAATTGCTTACCATGAATATCTAAGCCAATTAATTGGTTTACAAATTTAATAAGCTGGCCATCGCTATTATTTTCAAGCGCTACATCTTTAAATAACTCACCCAGGTGTGCGATGGCATTAACGCCCGACTCAGGCTCAGATGAGTGCGCAGATACCCCTTTTAAAGTTATTTTTAAGCCTTTACCTTGCTCTTCAAAATTAAACTCAACGTCACTAAGCGTTTTAGCTTTTGTTTTTAATGAGTTAATAATTGCAGCGCTTGCGTTATGCAGCACTAAGCTTGCATCTTCCGGTATTTGGCTTCTAAACGCGCCACCAGCAACATCACTTACATAAACCCCAGTTTGCTTTGAGGTAGCATTAAACGTAGGGGCAATTAAGCTCCAGCCTTTTTCGGCAACAACTACAGGGTATGATGCATCAATGGTTACTGCATATTTTGGTTGCTCATAGGTTTTCATAAATTCAGTAAGTGGGTCCCAGTCTGACTCTTCGGCAAGGTAAATCATCAACTCTATACGGTTATCAAGCTTTATGCCTTTATCTTTAATCGCTTTCATAGCGTAAAGCGCAGTAGCTATAGCGCCTTTGTCATCTTCTGTGCCGCGCCCTACTAATTTTCCAGGCTCAGAGGTATCAATGATAAATGGGCTTTGTTTCCACTTACTTGCATTGGCAGGTTGTACATCTCCGTGAGTAACAACGGTAACCTTTTCGTTTTGATCGCCCATACCTATAAGCACGGTATAGCCTAAGTCTTGGTAATCAAAGCCAAGCTCTGCGGCTTTCATTTTTAATACCGACTTAAAATTAATAAAGTCAGGATTTTGTGGCGCGGGTATTGAATCTTTATTTACTGTAGGAAAAGCCACTAAATTAGTTAGTGTGTGAATTTGTGATTGTTGATAAGTATTTACAGCGTAATCAGCTACACTATCAATGTTTTCATGTAATTGCGCATGAGTATTAAAAGCAAATAAAGCACTGCAGAGCAAAACTAACTTTTTCAAAACGTATCCCGTTGTATGACTAAATAAAGGCCAAATTATAGCGCTGCAGCATAATATTAAATAGCGCTTTGCGACAGGATTACAATGATCGTGTTTTAAATTTATATGGCGGCTTTAATCGCATTGGTTGTATAATGCGCGACCTAAATTTATCAGAGTATTAGTACTAATGAATCGCCGTAAAAAAATCGTCACTAAATTTCAGAAAAAAGATAAACGTGCTAATGCTAAATTACACAAAAGTAATAAACCAGCGTATGTATCTAAAGCCGAGCGCGAAAAACAAGCTTTAGAAGCAGAGCAATCTCTTTGTGCCGACGATGAGCAAAGTGCGACTACTGATTAATAATTAGCGTTAAGCCACAACACAATGGTGACTTAACTATTAATAACGTCTAAAAAGCATAACTTGCGCTTATATTAAATGAGCGCCCCTGCCCCGACAATTGGGTAAAGCCCGCGCTATTATTTTGTTTTAGTGCAGCAATACTTACTCCCCCTAATGGCAACTCGTAAAACACATCAAATAAGTTAGTTACCTCAGCACTTAGCGTTAATGCATTAAAGGTGGTTTTAGAGGACAAGTTCACTAAATTATAGCTGCTTGTTTGGTTTTCAAGGCGGTTAACATCAACGCGTGATTTTGAATCAACCCACTCCCACGACAGCGTATTTTCAAATACCCCTATTTGCTGGCTTAATGTTAACTCTGTATGTAATGGCTTAATTTGATATAGCGGTTGGTTTGTGTCGTCGCGCTTGCCACGGGTACTTGTAACGTTTGCTTTTAACAGCCATTTGCCAAACTGCTTTGATTGATAAAGCGACTTACTTATATCAAGCTTTGCACCATACAATGTGGCGTCAACATTAGTGAACTGTAAAATATTACGCGTTGTGTTTGCTAAGCCATAACTATTAAAATTACGAACAATATTTGCATCAATGTAGTCGTTTATATCGGTATACCACACATTAGCACTTACACGCCACGCATCATCTTTAGCTGTTTTTGAATACGTTGCACTAATGGTATGGGCGGTTTCGGCGTTAAGGTTTGGGTTGCCTATATAACCATTAGCATCGCCGTACCAGCCAATCATAGTACTTGCCATATTACTTACACCCCAGCTGTAGCGCTCATATAAATTGGGTGCGCGATTTTTGCGAGCAAGGCCTAATTGGAGCTCGTCATAAAGTGTAATTTGGTAATTAGCGAGTACATTTACATCAACTAAAGTGTCGGTTTTGTCTCTATCGGCATTATTAAAGTCATTTGCAGCTAGCGCATTATTAGCAGTGGTCATCGTGCTCATACTGCCCATATCCATCATACTCATGCCATCGTTATAGGCCTGCACTTCATCAACTTGCGTATTAACACGCTCAACCCTCACTCCCGTATTTAACCAAAGCTTATTATTAATTTGGCTTTCATACTCTGCAAATAAGGCAATACGCTCACGCTTCCCATTATTAATATTTATATAATCATTTGGCCCCATCATGGTTGAGCCTTCAATCGCCGGCCACCAATCATCAATGCGGTAGTTATAATATTCCTGCCCGAGCAGTAATGAGCTATTTTTATCAAGTGTAAGACGCCATTTAAGCTGCGTGCTTATATCTTTTGCATCTGTTTTCATGGGCATCATGCCGGTTTTTTCTTTACTAAAAAAGCCCATTTCGTGCTTTACACTATGCCAATTGACCTGCCCTTGCAGCTCACTGCTTTCAAAGCTGCGCTTATATTGGGCAATAGCGCCATAGCTGGTATTGTCAGTCATATCCATGTACTGGTTAGCAAAACCTTGGAACGGTATTTTTTGATGCGTAAGCTTTACGACCAGTTGTTGTTTTTCATCGCGTATCGCGCCCGTTAAACTGTGATTTTGAGCGCGGTATAGTGTATCAAGTACTTTGTTACCCTTGCCATCTTCGTAGCTGTTGGCATCACTAAACGCGCCCTGGTAATCAAAGCTTAATGTATCACTGGCTATACGAGCGCCAACACCTAACTTTCGGCCATTATCGACACTACTGTATTTAGCCGACACATAACCGGAGTGCCATGCTAACTCGCTCGTTTCGCTGTATTGTGGTGAAATAGAATTAACACTTATTACACCTGCAATGTTATCGCCACCTGCACTTACTGGCGAGACACCAGCAACAACCTTATAAGCCGCAACTTGATTGGCAGAAATATAAGAAAGCGGCGGATTCATTTGATTAGCACAGGCAGCTGTTAAATCCGCTCCATCTACAAATACTTTTACTCTATCGCCCATTAAACCATTTAAAATAGGTAAGTTAGACACTCCGCCCGCAGCCGAAAAATCAACACCTAAATGACCAAGCATTGCCTCTGATGAGCCAAGTGATAAATGCTTATTTTGTGTATGTCCGTGAACTTCAATAACTTCTAAGTCATTATCATCAGCGAGCACCACAGGCGATAAAAAGCCGCTAATTAATAGTGCTAAAGGAGAGAGTAAATAAGTGTGTTGTATACGTTTGATATAAGCCATTTATAATTTATGCCACTGTTATATATGGCATAAATTATATAATGTACTTATAGGATTATAGCGCGACAAAATGTCGCAGTTTAACAAATTACTGCAACTTAACTCACGTTAAGTCTAGACACTGTGGCAGAGACAGCATCAGCGCCTCGTTCTATTTCTTGTATTACTTCAGAGACTTTTGCTACAAGCTCACGACCCTGCTCTGAGGAGTCAGACACCGAGGTAATTTGTTTTGAAATATCGTTAGTCAATTCTTGGTTATTTTTAACCACAGTAGCAATTTCGTTGGTAGAACTACTGGTGCTTGCAGCAAGCTGCCTAACCTCGTCGGCCACAACGGCAAAGCCGCGGCCGTACTCACCCGCTCGTGCGGCCTCAATAGCGGCATTGAGCGCCAATAGATTAGTTTGATCGGCAATACTGCTTATGGTCGAAACAATAGACCCGATAACCGCCGATTGTTCATTCAGATTTTTAATTAAATCAACCGATTTAAGCACTTGGCTTACAATTGCATCGGAGTTTGCAATTGCATCGTGTAATATCTCTGACCCTCTTTTGGCCGTTTGCGCACTCGACACGGCTGACTCGTGTGCAATTTTTGCAGCGTCACTTACAGCTTCGTTTTCTTTTATCCGTTCAGTTATATTAGAGGCAAACTTCACGACTTTTATTACGTTGCCTTTGTTATCTAAAATAGGATTGTAGGTTGCCTCTAACCAAATTTCATCCCCGTTAGAGGTTATGCGTTTAAACTTACCCGATTTAAACTGTCCCTCGCTTAGCTCCTCCCAAAACCGAGGATTATTTTGATAAAAAGAGTCAGTACAAAACATTTTGTGATGCTTACCCACTATTTCTGCAAGTGAATAACCCACTGTAGATAAAAAGTTTTGATTTGCTTTAATAATGGTGCCATCGGGGTTAAATTCAATTGTGGCCAGTGCCTTATCAAGTGCTTCGGTGAGCGCTTCTTGAGATTTTCGCTGTACATAATCTTTTGTAATATCAGAGGCTATTTTAATCACCTTACTCACCACACCATTAACTTCCACAGGAAAGTAAGTAGCCTCTAGCCATAGTTTTTCACCATTAGCGTTAAAGCGCATAAAAGTACCGCTCGCTGAGTTTGCACCTTGCAACGATTGCCAAAATTGGCTGTACTCATTTGAATTAGCATAATCAGAGTCGCAAAACATACGGTGATGCTTGCCAATTATTTCTTCTCTTTTGTAACCTATGGTGTCTAAAAAAAGTTCGTTAGCATCTAAAATTTTTCCTTCAGGTGTAAATTCAATATACGCTACATGCTTATAAATAGCTGATAGTACTGATTTACTTTCATTGAGTTGACGTTCCAATTCATCAACTTTAGCGTTATCTTTTCGTAGACCAAACATATGTTAAAACCTTTAGAGACTAATATTAGAGCGACAATAACAAGCAAATATAAAAATAATATGTTAGCTAGCAATAAATGTAACAACTTTGTAAATATAAGTGTTTTTTAGCTATTCTGCGAGCAAATAATAGCTTACTAATTTACTGCTCTTCATTATCTTTTTATAAATTAACACTATAGCTATCATTTTTTAGTAGTTAACAAAAGTAAAACAAGCCAAAAATACTATTTTTATACATGACGCAGTACACTTTTTAACTTAAAATAGCCATCTCACTGACACACTCCACACCTAATATATGTTTACTCCCCACACAGTTAACGTGTGGCTATTCGTTATTTTAAAATCAAAGTTAAAGGATCTTCTATGAGTGCAGATGTTGCGTCGGCATCTAATCAGTTAAACAAAGCGGCTATTTTATTAGTGTTAGCGCTAGGTACATTTAT
>NZ_LKDW01000001.1 GCF_001401805.1 Pseudoalteromonas sp. P1-25 | reverse complement strand
CAAGTATTAGCTGGTTTATGCGCCTATTAAATGAAAATATAGCGCGTAGAGCAAATAAAGAAGATAACTGCACAGGGCGTTTCTGGGAAGGTAGATTCAAATCTCAAGCACTTCTTGATGAAGCAGCACTTGCAGCGTGTATGGCCTATGTAGATTTAAACCCCATTAGAGCCAAGATGGCTAACACGCCAGAAAAGTCAGACCATACCAGCGCTCAAGTACGCTCAATATGCGCAAAAGAAGGCAAGCAGCCAAAACAACTACTTCGCTTTGCTGGCATGCCACGTCAAGTAATGCCTAAAGGGCTGCCGTTTGAGCTCAAATCGTACCTTGAACTCGTTGAGCTAACAGGGCGAGTAATGCGAGAGGGTAAGCACGGGCATATAGATAATATGACCCTTCCTTTGCTAGAAAGGCTTAATATATCATCAGAAAACTGGTTAAAACTCACCACACAATTTACGCGCGTATTTCATGGTGCAGTGGGCAGGCCAGCCTCACAAGAAGGGTATTGCGAAAACTTAAACCGAAAGCGGCGAGCGAATATCAGTAACTGCGCAAAGTTATTCGCTTAGAGCCTAATCACTTTTTGAGCACTCCAACTACATAATGTAGAAATTTTTGGGGCTGGCATTTGAGCCTTATTTAGTAATATCTCTATTTTAAAACTCAGATTATTTTTGGACAGTTAAAAACATAAATTCATTAGTGAACTTTAACTTTTTGTAATTTAGAAATTAAGATGGGTGTCACGCTAAAAAAGAAAGGAGGCTCATAGATGCAATCGTTTTATTAAAAACGCCCACTAATGTTAAACTACAAAAAATTTAATTACTTAATATTACCATGGCATTTTATCTTCCTCTTTTACAGCCTCATTTTAAACACATTGAAATCGGCGATACGCTAACATCGCTTTGGAGCGGGTGTGGCAGTATTGTTGAGTGCACGCTTGATGCCGAGCCATGTGTTATCAAAGCGATTAAAATACCAAGCCACATAAACCATCCTAAAATTAAGCAAAGCGAATTTGCATTAAAAAGAAAGCAGCAATCTTATTGCGTTGAATACAACTTTTATAAGCGTTACAGCCCGTTTTTACCTAATAAAGCAAAAAGTATTGAATGTGTAAGTGCAATTAATAGCGGCGATGATTATGCGCTGGTATTTAAAAACTTTACCAAACATGGTTTTGCTCAAGCAAGCTCTCTTCACATAAAGGCAATACTCACTTGGTTAGCACACTTTCATGCGTTTAATTTAAATAAGCCTGCAACAGGTTTATGGCAACAAGGGAATTATTGGCATTTAAGCACACGCCCTGATGAGTATAAAAAGCTTGATGAAACGTTAGATGAAAAGTCCGATATTAAAAATGCGGCATTTAAAATAGATAAAACGCTGCAAGCATCTCACTTTAAAACCCTTATACATGGCGATGCTAAACTTGCCAATTTTGCTGCAAGTGAGCAAAGCGAAATACTCGCTTATGACTTTCAATATGTAGGCGCAGGCGTTGGTGTTACAGATGTAATGTACTTTATGACGAGTTGCTTTAACGAAGAGCAGTTACATAAGTATGCTGATACGCATTTAGCTTATTATTTTTCGCAGTTTAAAAATGCACTTAAAGTTTATCAGCCAACCATAATAGCTGACGATGTAATAGCTCAATGGCAAGAGTTATGGTCTATAACATGGGCTGATTTCTATCGCTTTTTAGCAGGGTGGAGCCCAACGCATTTTAAAATAAATAGTTATATGATGGCGCAAGTAAACACAACGTTAGCAAATAACAACTTATAAACACGGTGGGTTGATGACTTGCATAAATATCAAGCAAATCAATACATTTTGGCACGATCTATGAAAACTTATTTAAAATTGCAGGTCAAATGACCTTTTTTAATATAAAATACCGCTAATTCTTGTATCAGTAGGTTTTTATCATGTCAATTCACGTAATTTCACACCCTCTAGTTCAACACAAATTAGGCTTAATGCGCGCTCACGGTATAAGTACTAAAAGCTTTCGTGAATTATGCTCTGAGGTAGGTACGTTATTAACTTACGAAGCAACGAAAAACCTACCGCTAGAAGATAACGAAATTACTGGCTGGGACGGCAATAAATTAAAAGTAGAGCACATTAAGGGTAAAAAAATTACGGTAGTGCCCATTTTACGCGCTGGTCTTGGCATGATGGATGGCGTTATGCAGTTATTACCAGCGGCTAAAGTAAGTGTTGTGGGCCTTGAGCGTAACGAAGAAACACTTGAGCCAGTGCCTTACTTTGAAAAGTTAGTAGGCAATATTGATGAACGTTTAAGCTTAGTTATAGACCCTATGCTTGCCACTGGCGGCTCTATGATTGCAACAATTGATATGCTTAAAAAAGCAGGCTGTAAAGACATTAAAGTCATTGTACTTGTAGCTGCGCCAGAAGGCGTAGAAAAAACTTTAGAAGCTCATCCAGATATTGAAATATTTACCGCCTCAGTGGATAGTCACTTAAACGATAAAGGTTATATTATCCCAGGTCTTGGTGATGCAGGCGACAAAATATTTGGTACGGTTTAGGAGTATTCAGTGCAAAATAACGCCACTTTTTCTGTAAAAACTATTTTAACTGGCGCTCAAATGCTGTTTGTAGCATTTGGTGCGTTAGTGTTAGTACCTTTATTAACGGGGCTTGACCCCAGTGTCGCTTTGTTTACGGCCGGTGTAGGGACTTTACTATTTCAGGTAGTGACGAAAGGCAAAGTGCCTATATTTTTAGCATCATCGTTTGCGTTTATTGCGCCTATTATTGCCTCAGTACAAATGTGGGGCGTACCAGCCACCATGGGGGGCTTAATGGCTGCAGGTGGCGCTTATATGTTGTTGGCATTGTTGGTTAAATTTAAAGGGGTGGCAACACTTCATAAAATTTTGCCACCAGTGGTGGTTGGCCCCGTTATTATGGTGATTGGTTTAGCACTTGCGCCGGTTGCGGTAAATATGGCAATGGGTAAAAGTGGCGATGGCAGTATTGAACTCATCGCTTACGATAAAGCCATTATTATTTCGCTGTTTTCTCTTGTTGTAACACTTATTTTTGCTGTGTGGGGCAAAGGTGTATATAAGCTTATACCTATATTAGCAGGTGTTATATCGGGCTATGTTTTGTCGCTTGTAATGGGTGTAGTGGAATTTAGCAGCGTAAATGAAGCGAGCTTGTTGGCTGTACCAAACTTCACATGGCCAGAATTTAAATGGCAAGCCATATTATTTATGGTACCTGTAGCTATTGCCCCTGCTATTGAGCACATTGGCGATATGATGGCTATTAGCCAAGTAACTAATAAAGATTTTTTAAAAAAACCAGGCTTACATCGCACTTTATTTGGTGATGGTTTAGCCACTGCAGCAGCGTCAATGTTTGGCGGGCCGCCTAATACAACCTACTCAGAAGTGACAGGCGCAGTTATGCTGACCAAAAACTTTAATCCTAAAGTGATGATGTGGACTGCCATTATTGCGATTGTGCTGGCATTTGTAGCAAAAATGGGCGCAGGTTTACAAACTATTCCTGTACCTGTAATGGGCGGCATCATGATTTTGTTGTTTGGCTCAATTGCGGTCGTGGGCTTAAATACATTGGTTAAATCGGGTGATGATTTAACTGCACCCCGTAATTTAAGTATTGTGGCACTTATATTAGTATGCGGGATTGGCGGGATGCACATTGGTGGTAGCCAATTTAGCTTAGAAGGGGTTAGCTTGTGCGCCATTTTAGGTATTGTACTTAATCTAGTATTGCCAAAAGCCGAGCCAGAAACTGATTAATTTTGCACTGTATGTAAAATTTACGCACCAAAATAGCGCATATTAATTGCGCTATTTTTGTAAGTTACTAAAAATATTATAAAAATAATAGTGGTCTAGTACCTGCATTTGTTACTTCATACTATAAGGAGTGACTATGTCAGAGGCCAGTATTGTGGATATAACCCCATTTTTAGCAAAGCACCAATTGCCTTTAAAGTATCAGTACCTTAGCGAGCAATTTTTTATCCCGCTTGCACACGATATTCTAGAATCCAAAAAAAATAATACCCCTATATTTGTCGCAATAAATGGCTGCCAAGGCTCAGGAAAAACCACCCTTGCGGATTTTTTAGTTACTTGGTTTAGTAACAACACCCCCTTTACCAGTGTCGCGCTTTCTATTGACGATTTTTACTTATCCAAATCTCACCGCCAAGGTCTCGCTAGAGACGTACACCCATTATTTGCCACCCGAGGTGTGCCTGGCACCCACGATGTAGGATTAATGAATACCACCATAAGCCGGTTACTTGCAAAAGAGGTTGGCGTACCTTTGCCTAAATTTGATAAGCATTGTGATGACTGCAGTCCCGAGCAAACATGGCAATGTAATGATAAGCCCATCGATATTATTATTTTAGAAGGTTGGTGTGTTGGCAGTGAGCCACAACCGTTATTTTCTTTAAGTGAGCCTATAAACGAGCTTGAAACACAGCACGATAAAGAAGGTGTGTGGCGACGCTGTGTAAACAGTTGCCTAGCAAATGAATACAAAAGTGTGTTTAGTAAAATAGATTACACAGTGATGCTCAAAGCGCCGAGCTTTGAAGATGTATTTAAGTGGCGCCAAGAACAAGAGCAAAAGCTTATTGCCGCTAAAGGCGAGGGCGATGGCACCATGAGTGATGATCAACTGCTGCACTTTATTTCACACTTTGAGCGTATCACTCGCGAAAATTTAAACACCTTAAGCGCTAAAGCAAACGCCCTTATTGAGCTTGATAGTAATCGCGATATTAGTGCTATGCATTTGACCAGCGATGATACTCTGCAACCTATTATATTTACCGATTTAGATGGCACACTGCTCGATCATGGCGATTACAACACTAAAAATATCAGTGGCTTGCTGCAAGATTTGCAAGCCGCCCACATTCCTGTGGTGTTTAATACCAGTAAAACTTTTTGCGAAGTGGTTGAACTTAAAAACGAGCTTAATATTCAACAGCCTTTTATTGTTGAAAATGGCGCGGCGGCTTATTTACCCGTAGATTATTTTGAGCTTAAACCCATTGGCTGCAAGCAAGTAGGGGCGTATTGGTGTTATGCATTTGCAACACCGCTGTCTGACTTATTAAGCGATTTAAACTCGTTAAGTAGTGAATACAAAGCAAACTATAAATTATTTAGTGACTTATCGAGCGAGCAAATATCATCCCTCACAGGGCTTAATGAAGCGCAGGCAAGGCGCGCTCAAACACGCGAGTTTTCAGACCCACTTTATTGGCATGGAAGCGATGAATTACTAAATTCGTTTGTAAACGATGTTAAAGCACTTGGCTACGAAATAAAAATAGGCGGGCGCTTTATACATATTGCTAAAAACACCGATAAAAGCGCTGCACAGCAGTGGTTAGTTAAACAAATTTCACAACATTTTAGAAAGCCTCTCACGGTAATTGCACTCGGTGATAGTGACAACGATAAGCAGATGCTAGAGCAAGCTGATATCGCGATTATTATCCATAACCCAAGCAGTAAAAAGCCGGTTAAGTTATCTCACAACAAGGCGCGTTATTCACAATCTCCCGCTCCACAGGGTTGGATTGAAGAAATAACCACATTGCCTTGTATTAGCAGCATTTTAAATACTATTGAGGAGCAGAAATCACATGGCTGATTTTTATCAAAATGGCATTATTACAACTTTACATAACATTGCCGATAGACCGGTAGAAGCGCTAGAAGAAGAGCTAATTGGTTTTAGCAAGCAACGGCCTATGGGGTTAATACTCCCTTCGTTATTTAGCGAGCTTGAAGGCCCAGCGTTACAGAATATTGTAAAAGAACTTAGAGATGTACCCTATTTATCACAAATTACCATAGGTTTAGACAGGGCAGATGAGTCACAGTATCGCCATGCTTTGGGCTTTTTTAAAGAGCTGAATCAAAATCACAAAGTCTTATGGAATGATGGCCCACGCTTACAAGCGCTCGATAAAGAATTACAGGCGCTAGGCGTTGCACCGCGTGAGCTTGGAAAAGGTAGAAACGTGTGGTATTGCATGGGTTATAAATTAGCTACCTCAGAGGTGGAGTCGATAGCACTGCACGATTGCGATATTTTAACTTACGATAGAGGGCTGTTAGCACGTTTAATATACCCTGTTGCACATCCTCGTTTTAATTACGAATTTTGTAAAGGCTTTTACCCGCGTACTGCAAACGGCAAAATTAATGGCCGTGTGTCGCGCTTATTGGTAACGCCGTTATTACGCTCATTCAAAACTATTTTAGGCAATACCGACTACCTTGAGTACATGGATACCTTTAGATACCCATTAGCGGGGGAGTTTTCGTTTAGACGGGATGTGCTAAACGATATTCGTATCCCGAGTGATTGGGGCCTAGAAATTGGCGTGTTAAGTGAAATGTATCGCAATTATTCGCATAATCGCTTATGCCAAGTGGATATTGCAGATAACTACGACCATAAGCATCAGGAGCTTTCTCTTAATGATCAAAATGCTGGATTATCAAAAATGTCGATAGACATAACAAAGGCGTTGTTTAGAAAGTTAGCTACTCAAGGGGTTACATTTACCAGTGAAACTATTCGGTCTTTAAAAGCAACGTATTATCGTATTGGTTTAGACTTTATAGAAACCTACCACAACGATGCAATAATGAACGGGTTAAACCTAGATGTGCACCAAGAAGAAAAAGCCGTAGAAATGTTCGCCAAAAATGTTATGGAAGCAGGCCAGCACTTTTTAGATAACCCGATGGAAGCGCCATTTGTGCCAAGTTGGAACCGAGTTGTATCGGCCATGCCTGATGTGTTTGAGCGCTTAAAAGAAGCGGTAGATCTGGATAATAAAGAATTTAGTGAATAAATAAAACAATAATAAGGGGCGCGTGTGAATACAGTAAGTGAATTATTTTTACAGCGGGTAGAGCAACATCTGCACATCATTTATAAAGATGTTGAGCTGCCATTGAGTATTACAGAGCTGGCTGAGCAGCTTATTACTATAATTTTAGGCGACAGCCCGCTGCGCGACCCTACGCCCCATACTAACCGGTGGGATGAGCAAGATATCGTTTTAATAGCCTATGGCGATTCTATTATTAAGCATGATGAGGCAGAACAAGCCGTTGCAAAACCACTTGAAGCCCCCCTAAAAACCTTGCACCGATTTATAAAAGAGCAGTGCGATATGCAGCTCAACGCTTTGCATATATTGCCGTTTTACCCGTATAGCTCTGATGAGGGGTTTGCGGTAATGAACTACGTACAAGTCAATGAGTCGTTAGGGGATTGGCAAGACATAAGAAATATTGCCAAAGATGTAAAACTAATGGCAGATTTAGTAATTAACCACTGCTCTAGCCGAAGTGTATGGTTTGAAAACTTTTTAAACGATGTAGACCCAGGTAAAGATTACTTTAAAACAGCAAGTTTAACCGATGATTTAAGTAACGTAGTTCGCCCACGTACGTCACCGCTATTAAATACGGTAACTACACCAAGCGGCGAAAAACATGTATGGTGTACATTTAGTCATGACCAAGTTGATTTTGATTTTGGTAACCCTGAAGTTTTAAAAGAGTTTATACGCATTATTCGCCACTATTTAGATAATGGCGTACGTTTGTTTAGGCTAGATGCGGTTGCGTTTTTATGGAAACAGCTCAATACAAACTGTATTAATTTACCCCAGACCCACGAAGCCGTTAGGCTCATACGCACGCTTATAGAGCATACTGAGCCAAGTGTTGTCATAATTACCGAAACAAACATACCAAACCAAGAAAACCTTTCATATTTTGGTAATGCTAACGAAGCCCATAGCATTTATAATTTTGCCTTACCGCCTTTATTACTGCATACCTTACTCAGTGGCGATAGCACAGCCATTAAGCATTGGATGATGAGTATGCCGCCTGCACAAAATGGCACCACCTATTTTAATTTTATTGCCTCGCACGATGGCATAGGGCTTAGACCAATAGAAGGCTTGTTACAGCCAAGCGAAGTGGCATCATTGGTGAGTACGTCTATGCAATTTGGTGGGCGTGTATCAATGCGCACCAGCAACGATGGTACACACACACCGTATGAACTAAACATTGCACTTTTTGATGCATTACAAGGTACGCACAATGGGCAAGATAAGTTTGGCCTTGAGCGGTTTATGTGTGCACACGCCATTATGTTTGCCCTTGAAGGGATACCTGGGCTTTATATTCATAGTTTGCTTGGCACTACAAACGATTACGAACGCTTTGAAAATTCCCAGCATAACCGCGCTATAAACCGCCACCGTTGGCAAGAGTCAAAGTTATTATCGGCTTTAGGTGATAAATATAGCCATCATCACAAAGTGTTTAATGGTATTAAGCACCTATTAGGTATTCGTAAAAAACAAAGTGCATTTCATCCAAATGCCACGCAATTTACGCTGCATCTAGCGGGGGGGTTATTTGGTTTTTGGCGGCAAAGTATAGATAGGCGCCAAAGTATATTTTGCGTTTATAACATAAGTGATAAACCACAAGTACTTACCCTTGCAGATTTAAATTTAATTAACACCCAGCAATGGTTTGATTTAGTGGCTGATGAAACAATAAGCGAAGATCAACTCACCATAGAGCTTGAGCCGTATCAAAGTGTATGGCTAAGTAATATTAAATAATGAGTAGCAACGCCCATTTGCAAAAAGTACACTTAATTAAGCCCATTGGTATAAAAAGGCTCGCAGTGCGAGCCTTTAACATATTTAATAAACGTTGTTTCTAATTATAAGCTGTAGCTTAAGTTAATGTAGCCAAAGCGGCCAATGTTATCGTAACTTGCAGAGCCAGCACCTGTACCACGAGTGCCGTACGGAAGCTTACGATTGAATAGGTTATCAACACCTACTTTTACGCCTAAACCATTATCGAAGCTGTAACCCACTGTCATATCGGTAATAAAGTATTTACCGTAAGACATTTGGTTACTTGGGTTAGGGTTGCTGGCAAGCTCAACATTTGTGTATAAATCAACTTCGCTGATAAAGCGAGTTTCAACCGTTGAGTAAAAGTTATCCATGGCATAGCTAACTGATAGGTTAGTTTGCCATTTAGCTTCGCCAGTTGTACCCGCGTACTCAATATAAGAACTAGGATCATCTTGGAACGGGTAGTCTTTACGCTCAATAAGGTAAGTACCGACTAAACGGGTTTTAAAGCTCCCTTCAAGGGCATCAAAGTCATAGCCTAATTCAAAATCAACACCAGACGCCTTTTGACCAGCTACGTTAAGTACTGAGTTTTGAATTAATGAAATTTCACCACTGGCGTTACGTGTAATTAAATTACAGTATTGGTTGTCTATGCCTGTCGTGCTATCTACACAGCGATCAAGAATGTCTTGCGCCTCAATTGTGTCAATGGCGTCTTCTAGATCAATTTCCCAGTAATCAATTGTCAGCACAGCGTTTTCTAAAAACATCGGTTGATAAACAATGCCAACCGTTGTACTTGTAGACTCTTCACCTTTTACATCACGGTTACCACTGCTTAAACCATCTAATGATGCAGAGTCATAATCTGAGTTAAAGTCACTCGCTACACCTAACGCTGCACAGTTTGCAGAGCGAGTTGCAGCATTCGATAAGTCACCTAAATTTTCAGCGCGACACGGGTCATCTACATTGTAGAAAGTTTGGCTTGCTGCACCAAAGACTTCACTGATGTTTGGCGCACGAAGGGCTGCAGATTGTGTTACACGTACACGTAGCTCATCGTTTACAGTCCAATCAAGGCCCAGTTTCCAGCTAGTTGCTTCGCCAATTGTACTGTAATCAGCATGACGTACTGCGGTATCAAGTACTAAATCTTGAATAAGCGGTAAGTCAGTTAAAATAGGCATAGTCGCTTCAAAAAATACTTCACGCACATTAAACGAGCCTTTATCTTCGCCTAATGCGTTAAAGAACGTACCTTCTGCGTTATCTGGCTCTTTTGTTTCGCTTTCTTCTTTACGGTATTCAGCACCAAATGCAACACCTACATAACCTGCTGGTAATTCAAAAATAGCGCCATTAGCAAGTGAGCCCGAAACCACGGTTTGCTTAATAGTTGATGTGCCTACAGATACTGTATTTATGTAATCAATTGCTTGTTGAGATGGCGCGCCAAAACCCATAATGTTTACCGGTACACAACCATCAGCTTGTGCTGCAGCGCTGCGACATACTATGTTGCCATCGGTATCTTCAACGGCATCAAGGGCATTAAAGTAGTTGGCTAAAATCATGTTAGCGCCGTTTTCGCGCTCAAGATCTGTTTGACCGTAAACAAGTGAAGTATCTAATTCCCAATCTTCAAACACAGTCCCTTTTAGGCCTGTAACAAAGCGGGTTGTTTCACGGGTATTGTTTTCAACACGGCGACCAAGATCACTCATCATGCGGTTAACCATGATTGAATCAACGCCTTCCTCTTGCATACGTGCTTTGATAGCTGGGTCTAAGTACGGGTTGTCAATTTTGATACTGTTGTCGCTATCAAAAAAGAAAAACGCTGGTTGGCCGATGCTTTCGCCTTGGCTGTTCACGTATTTTGCATCAAAGTAGACGTTTAAGTCGTCGGTCACATCGTAGTTAACTTTAAAGTTTACATTGTAACGCTCAAACTCAGGTTGTATTTCTTCAAATTGACCTAAATTGAAAAAGTCACAATTTGCACATGAAAGGCCATCTACATTATTGCCAATGTATAAATCGCGAGCGCTGCTATCCGGATTAAAGCTATTAGTATAGCCATCTTCAAGAGCGTAAACACCCGCGTTGTTAATCGCGTAGTAACCTGCATTAGGTGTTAATATTTTATCAGGAAAATCAGCACTATCTTTGTTTGCTTCCGTTTGAGCTTGGTTACGTAAATTCGCAAAAGATGTGCTAGTCCAAGGGTGGTCAAGTGCGTTTAATGAATCCTGACCTGAGTACTCAATAGCAAATGCAGCATTACCGCGGGCATTATCAAAGTTAGAACCGTACGAAAAGGTGGCTTTTTCGTTGTTGTAGCTATTTAAGTCGGCAAAACCACGGGTAACACTAAAGTCCATGCCTTCAATGTTGTCTTTTAATATAAAGTTTACAACACCTGTCACCGCATCAGCACCGTACACAGCTGATGCACCACCAGTGATGATTTCTACGCGCTCAACCCAGACGCTTGGGATTGTGTTTGTATCAACAGCTTGAGAGCCAGCTGAACTAGATACGTGGCGCTTACCGTTTACAAGTACTAAGGTACGGTCGGTACCCATGTTGCGTAAATCAAGAATATTTAAACCAGCAGTACCAATAAAGCGGCCTGAGTTAGCCATTGAATACGTATTGCCAAGTGCTGGTAAGTTATTTAGCGCTTCACCAATGTTTACAGCGCCAGTATTAATTAATTGCTCGCCACTTATGACTGTTACAGGAGCTGGTGCAATAGCGCCTTCACGTAAAATACGCGAACCCGTTACTTCAACACGTTCAATTTTTGTCGCTTGCTCATCTTGTGCAAGCACAGAATTACTCGCTGTTGCAGCAGCAGTAATTAATGCACATTTAATGCTAGTAGAAAGTAAATTATGACGTTTCATGTGTTTCCCAAAGGAGATTTTATAATAATTTGATACATTAAATTTTAACTAAATACAGTGTGCATTTAGCCAAAGCCCTATAACTTTTGTTATAGGGCTGGCGATTATTGCATGTGGAAACTATGAATAGAAGCGTCGTAATTTATTCTTTTTCAGTAAGTTAACTCTTTATTAAATTGTTTAAAGTTGAAGTTTGTTGCGTTTGGTGAAATAGTTGCTTGTTATTATTTTGTGTTGTTTTGTTAGGAGTTAGAGCGGGTTTTTGGTGTGTTTATTTATTTTTTACTTGGTTTACATCTAATCTTCTTTTGAGTTTGTTTTTTGAGTTTAATTTAACTTTGTAGATATTTTAGTGGTCTTTAGTGATTAGCTTATTAACCTAATGATTGGTTAATGCTTGCGCTTATATGTGTTTTTTATGTAACTCATTTACCGTGCAGGTTCTTAAAAAAAGAACATAATGAAGCAGTTATTAGTCACTTAAAACTATAAATTGAGTAAATTTCATCTAAAAAAATAAAAAGACCCAATTAAGGGTCTTTCTAGGGAGAGTTAAAAATTAAAAGTCGTATGATAAATTTACGTAGCCAAAACGGCCAATATTATCGTAACTTGCACTACCACTTCCTGTACCGCGTGTACCGTATGGAAGCTCTCTGTTAAATACGTTATCTACGCCTAATTTAACACCCATGCCATTATCAAAGTTATAACCTACTGTTATATCTGAAATGATATAAGTACCAAAGTTCATTAAGCTATTAGGATTAGGGTTATCTTCAAGCTCTTGCTCAGTATATAAGCTAACTTCTTCAATATAGCGAGTGCTTAAAGAGGTGTAGAAACGCTCATAGCTGTACTCTATATTAATGTTAGCTTGCCACTGTGCTTCGCCAGTTGTACCCGAATATTCAATGAACTCCTCTGGTTCATCTTGAAATGGGAACTCTTTACGCTCAATTAAGTAAGTACCAATTAAGCGGGTTGCAAAGCTACCTTCAAGGGCATCAAAGTCATAAGCCAGTTCAAAATCAATACCAGAAGCTTCTTGGCCTGATACGTTTAAAACTGAGTTTTGAATTAGCGTAATTTCACTGTTAGCATCACGTGTGATTAAATCACAATATTGATTTGAAATGCCTGAAGTACTATCAACACAGCGATCTAGAATTTCTTGAGATGCAATTGTAGAAATCGCATCTTCTAGCTCTATTTTCCAGTAATCTACCGTTAATACTGCATTTTCTATGAAATCAGGCTGGTACACTATACCTATTGTTGTACTTGTTGACTCTTCACCTTTTACGTCACGGTTACCGCTTTGTAAGCCTTCAAGTGTTTGCGAATCGTAGTCTGATTCAAAGCCAACGGGTACACCAAGTGCAGCACAGTTAGCACGGCGTGTGTCGCTATTTTGTAAATCATCTAAGTTATCGGCTAAACAAGGATCATCTACGTTATAGAAAGTTTGGCTAGGTGCGCCAAAAATTTCACCAATATTAGGCGCTCTTAGTGCTTCTGACTGTGTTAATCGCAAGCGTAATTGGTCATTAACGGTCCAATCTAAGCCAAGCTTCCAGCTTGTTGCATCACCAATAGTGCTGTAATCAGCGTAACGTACAGCTGCATCCAGTACTAAATCTTGAACAAAAGGAAGGTCAGAGACTAAAGGAATCGTGGCTTCAGCAAAAACTTCATTTACATCAAATTCGCCCTTATCCTCACCTAACGCATTGAAGAAAGTCCCCTCAGCGTTATCAGGTTCTATTGTTTCACTTTCTTCTTTACGGTATTCAACACCAAATGCCATCCCGACGTAGCCTGCAGGTACTTCAAAAAGCGCACCATTTGCTAGTGAAGCTGATACAACCGTTTGTGTAATTTCAGAAGTACCGGTTGATACTGTATTAATATAATCAATGGCTTCTTGGCTAGGTGCACCAAAACCCATAATATTAACTGGCACACAGCCGTCGGCACGTGCCGCTTCACTACGACATACAATATTGCCATTGTCATCTTCAATTGCATCAAGCGCGTAAGAATAGTTATCTAAGATCATATTAGCGCCATTTACACGCTCAAGCTCAGTTTTACCACGAACCACTGATGCATCTAAATCCCAATCTTCTAAAACGGTTCCTTTTAAACCCGCTACAAAGCGTGTGGTTTCACGGGTGTTATTTTCGATGCGACGCCCTAAATCTGTCATCATTCTTAACACATTAATAGAGTCAACGCCTTCACCATCATTTGCTTCTTCCATTAATGTTCTGACGCTGTCATCTAAGTAGGGGTTATCTATACTGATTGTATTTCTCGGATCGCCAAAGAAGAACGCTGGTTGGCCAATACTTTCACCTTCACTGTTAACATATTTTGCTTCAAAATAAGCATTTAAGTCTTCTGTTACGTCATAGTTTACTTTGAAATTGATATTGTACCTTTCAAATTCAGGTTGTATTTCATCAAATTGTGCAAGGTTAAACGAGTCACAATCGGCACATAGTAAACCATCAACGTTATCACCAATATAAATATCACGATGAGAGCCATCAGGGTTAAACGTATTTACATAGCCATTACCTAAGCTAAATACACCTGCATTGTTAATTGCGTAGTAGCCTGCATTCGGTGTGTAAATTTTATCAGGAAAGTTTGGGTCATCTTTATTAGCTTCAGTTTGAGCAGGGTTACGTAAATTAGAGTAAGAACCGTCTGTCCAAGGGTGATCAAGCGCATTTAATGAATCTTGGCCAGAGTACTCAACTGCAAATGCTGCGTTACCGCGACCATTATCAAAGTTTTTACCGTATGAAAAAGTCGCTTTTTCATTGTTATAGTCACTAAGATCAGAAACGCCTTTCGTTACACTTACATTCAAACCTTCAATATTATCTTTTAAAATAAAGTTAACAACCCCGGTTACTGCATCTGCACCATATACGGCCGATGCGCCACCGGTAACTATTTCTACACGCTCAACCCAAACACTAGGAATGGTATTCGTATCTACTGATTGCGAGCCTGCTGAACTAGATACATGGCGCTTACCATTGACAAGTACTAAGGTACGGTCTGTGCCCATGTTACGTAAATCAAGAATATTTAAACCAGCAGTACCAATGAATCTACCAGAGTTTGCTAGTGAGTAGGTATTCCCCAATGCGGGTAATTTATTTAAGGCTTCACCAATATTAACGGCGCCGGTGTTTATAAGATCTTCGCCAGAGATAACGGTAACTGGGGCAGGGGCTATTGCACCTACACGGCTGATTTTAGAACCAGTTACTTCTATTCTTTCTAATTTCTTTTCCTCATCTTCTGCAGCGAGTGATGAAAATGCTAAACCTGCAGTTGAGAGACAAAGTGCAGCTTTAATACTGTGAGAGACTATATTGAACGTTTTCATTGATATTCCCTAGATGATTATTTGTGATTAAACTACAGCTCTTGTGCAATGCGTATTAATTACTACGAGCTGTTTATTTATTATTTACATTGCACATTAACAATTAACATGGATGCATATAGGAACAACTAATTTAAGCTGAAATCACAATAAAATAAGCTCAAATACCATGTTAATTTAATGAAAATAATTTACTTAGCCGTTGTTTTTACCGGGTTTGTTTTGTTTTTTGAAATTGTTTTTAGTGTTGTTTTTATGGGTACGTGACTGTTAAGGCAGGGTTTTTATGTGAAATAATTTTTAAAAAATGCGGCTTACCGTCCCTATTTTGAGTTCTGTTTTTAGTGGTTTTAACTTTTGTTCACTATTTAATTACAACTCTTGTTAGCCATATTTGTTAATCACATGTTTTGTAAAGCCCCTTTACAGTTATTAAGCCTTCTATGCGCCCTAAGTTACTTTATTACGTAAACTTGATACACTTACGCGGTGTTTATAAATGGGTTTTACTATGAAGTTTTTAGTTTTAATTTTTACTTTTTTATTTAGTAACGGGGCCTATTCTGAGCAAGAAATTGACCTCGAAGTTAATATGAAAAATACGGGTCTTGCTTATAAAAATGCAGTTCAAGCAGTCGATATAGAAGGCTTTAATATGGCTATCGATAAATTTATTACCTTAATTGAAAGCAGCAAAAGGGCGACCTTTCATAAAAAGCCGAAAATGTCTCTACAGGGGCTTGATAAGGTCATTGAGCAAGCAAGACTAGCGAAAAAGTTAGCAAACGAGCGGGGACTGGATTCGGCAAAGCCAGCGCTTAAAAATATTGATGATTTACGTAAGAAGTATCATGAGTTACATGAGCCTCCTGGCTTTTTTGACTTACTGTTTGGTAATTAAGGAGTAGTAATGGAAATTTCAGTGTCATTGTTAGACGGCCAAAAACAGCGTGCAAAGTTTGGCAGTCTTGAAGTAATAAGCGATCAAAGTATTAATGCGGGTGGAGGTGCCGAACACCCAGAACCGTTTGATTACTTTTTAGTAAGCATGGTGCTATGTGCTGGTTTTTATGCGCGTAAATTTTGTGAACAACGAGAAATCTCTACTGAGGGGATGACCCTTACGCAAAATAACGAGAGCATAGATGAAGAGGGTAAAAAATTATTTTCTATCGAAATTAATTTACCAGATGGCTTTCCTCAAAAATATAAAAAAGCACTTATTGCTGCGGTTAATACGTGTACGGTTAAAAAAGTGATTCAGGCCCAGCCCGAGTTTTCTGTGGTTGTTAAATAAAAAATACGGGTAAACCTGTATCGTTTACCCGTATACTTCACGGAATTAGCGTTACTTTTTCTTCATTCCTTGAACTGCTTTTAAACGTGGATTGTCTTTACATATTACAAAAACACGTCCTTTGCGCTTTACTATTTGACAACCAGGTCGTTGCTTAGCGCTTTTAAGCGAGCTTAATACTTTCATTACTCACCTTTTTTGGTAGTCGATAAGTTTTTAAAGCGGCGATTAAATTGCGCGACTCGGCCATCGCTTGCCACAGTTTTTTGTTTACCTGTATAAAAAGGGTGTGAATCACTAGACACATCAATAGGCACGTACGGATATGTTTTCCCTTCAAGCTCAATAGTGCGGTCTGTTTTGATGGTAGAGCCAATAATAAAGTAGCTATCGGCAGCGGTATCGTGAAAAGCAACCATATTGTAATCGGGATGAATATTAGGTTTCATAATACGCCTTAAGTTGTTATGTGATAATATAACTATAGGTTATCGCGTTTACGGTAATCATGCAAATGATTTTTACTCTCATTTACGTGGGTTTTTGTTGGCTAATTACGCAAACAATTCAAAAAATAACCACTTAAACCAAAAATACTGGCTATTAGTTTTTAGGCTGTTATAACTATATAAAAAGTGTTAACAAGAAAATTTTACGGTTTAGAGGTAAGCTATGAGCGACGCAGCACAACAAGAACAAATAGACCAAGGGGTGATGGAAACCCTAAGAGAGCGCGATCACACTGCCTTATCAGAGCAAATTAACCCTATAGACTGCACACACAACGACATTATTGAGCTTTTAGCACAATATATGGCACTGAGTGAGCAAGATAATGACGAGTTATTTGATGATTGGTTTGATAACCTTAATAAAGAGCAGCACACAGTGCTAAAAGTGTTTGAGGTTTATAGAGGCCAATACGAGCATCAAAATTAATATTAAAAGGGTAGGTTAGTAGTATCACTTTGCTGCCCTTTTTTAATGTACTCATTGCGCTTTAGCACAGCTTTTGTTTGCTAAAGGTGGCGCTAGATTAATATCTGGGTTCCAAATTCTATCCCATACTTTACTTACACGGCTTAAATTAGAGCGCTGGCTTATTTTTTCAAAGTCACCGACATTTACACCTAAGTCGGTTTTTTCTCCCACAACAAAGTTAAATACATAATTGCACTCCATGCCCATACGTAAATCAGAGAGTATTATATTGCTTTGCTGCTGGCGTATGCTGTAAAAGCCTTTAGTAAACCACTGTAAGCGTTTAATTCCCCACTCATCGCTAATCTCATTTATTAATAAGGGGTCAGTGTTATAGGCATTGAATGTTACGTCGTTTGGTTCATCAAATAATGACGCGTAACCTACGTAGTATTGATCATCAGACATAACCACAATACGCCATAACAAGGTGGTGAGTGGCGCAGGAGTACTTATATAGTTGCTTACTTGTATTTGCCTGTCAGAAAGAGCAGCAGTGGCTTTATCGTCAATAATTACTTTTAAAATAAGTGAGCTACATAAATATATACAGCTAAGACCAAGCATTGTCGTGTTGATTTTATAGGCACGCATACTCGTTATTTTTGGTAATAATGTACACGCTACACCAAATATTAAGGGGAGTGTATAAAGCGGATCGACTATAAACATGTTTGAAATAGCAAAAGGGTACCCGGTTAGAGGCCACAATAATTGTGTGCCATATACTGTAAAGCTATCAAGTAATGCATGAGTTGATAAACATAAAAACACCAGCCAAAACCAGCGTGTTTTATGCATTTGCATACCGGTGTGTATTTTTAAAATAAGCCAAACAATAAGGGGGCTAATCAATAAATGCACTATAAACGAATGGCTAAAACCGCGATGATAAGTAAACGCCTCTACAGGCCCGCCATAAGGAATAAAAACATCTAAGTCGGGTAAGGTACCTAAAGCAGCACCCCATAAAGCGGCTTTACGGCCAATTTTATTGCCTAATACGGCGTAACCTACTGCGCTACCTAAAACTACCTGTGTTAACGAGTCCATTTTATTCCTGTTTATTAAGGGTGTTAGTTATACTGCCCTTGGGCTTAAAAACGTCACTTATAATCTGAGCAGTGGTTTTATAAAGTCTAGAAAAGCCATTATACGCGACGATACAGCACTGTTTTTGTAATACACCGCTTGCACAATTTCGCGGTTGTTTGGTGTGCTGATACACCCTGGCAGTATTTCTATTAGCTTGCCTGACTTTAAATCATCACCAATCATAAAGTGCGAAAGCAGCGCCACGCCTTGATTTGCTAAACATAGCTGGCGTACCGTTTCGCCACTACTGGCAGTTAAACCAAAATTTAAAGTTGTGGGCGATTTTAGCGGCCAGTTATTTAATTTAGGCGAGTCGGTAAAGCCAATGAGTCTATGTTGCTTTAAGTCACTGGTTCGCGAAATAGCCGGTGTATGTTTAAGGTAACTAGGGCTTGCAACTAAATGTAATTTACTTACGCCGAGCTTTTTAGCATGTAGGTTAGAGTCTTTTAATTCACCTATACGAATTGCTAAGTCTGTTTTATGTTCGAGCAAGTCAATAATGCTGTCGTGGGAAGTTATATCAAGCGTGATGTGAGGGTATTGCTGATTAAATTCAGCAATTAAAGGCACCAATTGGTGAAGTACAAAAGGGCTTGCGGCATCAATACGTAATTTTCCACTGGGGGCTTGTTTTAAAAGCTTTATGGCTTCTTCACCGGTTTGTAAGGTGTTCAAGCCATCACGGGCATACTTAATAAAGGTGTGGCCCTCTTCGGTTAGCTCTAATCGGCGAGTAGTTCTATTTAACAGCGTACATTGCAATGTGTTTTCAAGGCGAGACACAGCCCGCGACACTTTGGCTACTTGCTGATCAAGTAAATTAGCAGCTGCCGAGAAACTGCCGCTATCTACTACCGTTAAAAACATTTCTAAGTCTTCGGTCTTTGCATGTTGAGCCAAACGTGAGCACCTTACCTTTGCATTAATTACAAAAGTATTTTGTCACTAATGCTGTTTTTTGCAAACACATTTTTAGTCAAACTGTAGATCTTAACTAATAATGAGGATTTAATTATGCCATTGGCTTTGTGGGCGCTCACCTTGAGCGCATTTGCAATAGGAACAACCGAGTTTGTAATAGTGGGATTAGTGCCAACTATTGCAAACGATTTAGGTGTAAGCCTACCTTCAGCGGGTTTGCTAGTTAGTTTATATGCAGTTGGGGTTGCCATTGGTGCACCGGTACTGACTGCACTAACCGGGCGTTGGAACCGTAAAATTGTACTCATAAGCTTAATGGGCTTATTTGTGGTAGGTAACTTACTTGCATGGCAAGCGCCCAGTTACGAAACATTAATACTAGCGCGTATTTTAACAGGCTTAGCGCACGGGGTGTTTTTCTCAATTGGCTCTATGATTGCCACAAGCTTGGTGAGTAAAGATAAAGAAGCCAGCGCTATTGCCATTATGTTTACCGGACTTACTGTGGCGCTGGTGACGGGTGTGCCATTGGGTACTTGGATTGGCCAGCAATTTAGCTGGCGTGCAACGTTTTTAGTGGTGTCGGTACTGGGTCTAATCGCGTTAATTGGCAGCGCTATTTTAGTGCCAAAAAACTTAAAACAGTCTATTCCTGCAACGTTTAAAGAACAGCTTCAGGTTATTGTTAAGCCGCGCTTATTACTCGTATATTTAATGACAATTTTAGGTTACGGCGGCACGTTCACTGCGTTTACTTACTTAGCACCTATATTAGAGCAACAAACAGGTTTTGCTTCTTCAGCGATTGGCTTAATCATGCTGGTTTACGGTGTATCGGTAGCCATTGGTAATATTTGGGGCGGAAATCTGGCTGATAAACGCGGCCCAATTAGCGCACTGAGTATTATATTTAGCGCGTTAACAATTATTTTATTGGCATTTACCTTTACGATGGAATCAAAAGTGGCGGCCGTACTGACTATTTTAGTATGGGGTGCCTTTGCGTTTGGTAACGTACCGGGCTTACAGCTTTATGTCGTAAAACAGGCGCAAAAGCATGCTCCTAATGCAGTAGATGTCGCATCGGGCTTAAACATAGCGGCGTTTAATATTGGTATTGCGCTGGGCTCAATTATTGGTGGCAGCGTAGTAGAGGGCATGTCAGTTAAAGATACCGCTTGGATTGGCGCAGTAATTTCCGCATTAGCTTTAATTGCAACCCGTTACAGTGGCATGCTTGATAGACGTGAAATTCAGCAAGCATAAAGTATCTTTTGTTAAGGTTGAAACTTAAATTAATGGCCTCATTACCTATATTGAGGTCATTGATTTTCAAATGACAACACAATAGAAGTAAAAGGTGTATTTCGTAAAGCTACAGAGCTTGTTTTTTAACCGATTATTTTATAAGGATAGAGCCATGACACAACGTGTAATTGAAATGCCAGATTTAGGCATGGGAACATTCCGTTTAGAGGGCGACACCGCCTACAATTCAGTAAAAATGGCGTTAGAAGTAGGATTTCGTCATATTGATACTGCGCAAATTTATGGTAATGAAGAGCAAGTAGGGCAAGCCATAAAAGACAGCAATATTCCGCGCAGCGAAATATTTTTAACCACCAAAGTGTGGAACAACAAGCTTAACAAAACTGACTTTATTGCTAGCGTTGAAAAGTCACTAGAAAAGTTACAAGTAGACTCTGTTGATTTATTACTTATTCATTGGCCGGCGCCTTCAAATGATGAGCCTATGAGTGAGTATTTAACGGAGCTTTTAAAAGCTAAACAGCTTGGTTTAACAAAACACATTGGTGTTTCAAACTTTACTATTGCCAACTTAAACGAAGCAATGCAGACACTCGACTCTCGTGAAATATTTACTAACCAAGTTGAAGTGCATCCTTATTTAACCAATACAAAATTACGCGCTTTTTGTGATCAGCACGACATTCATGTTACAGCGTATATGCCATTTGTAGTTGGTAAAGTGCTCAAAGATCAAACCATTATAGATATTGCAAATAAGCATGATGCATCACCTGCGCAAGTGGTTATAGCATGGATTAATGCCAACGGTATGACTACCATACCATCATCAACTAAGCGTAAAAACTTAGAAGATAACTTTAACGACCATGTTAAGTTAGATGCTGAGGACATTGCCCGTATAGACAGCCTTGATTGTGGCGACCGCCAAGCAACGCCTGATTTTGCGCCACAGTGGGACCAATAACCACAAATGCAATATGATAGTAGGTGCAGTAAAGCTGCACCTTTATTTTTTTAAAAAGGACTGCGTATGTTAACGGTAATTGCCACTATAGCGAGCAAAAATATCGATGCCGACGTCGTATTGACCGCGCTCGAAAACCTGCAAAAGTATTCACGCCAAGAAGTAGGTTGCCTGCGTTACGAGTTATCGGTTAAAAATGATGATGATCACACGACTTATTTAGTCAGTGAGCAGTGGGCTTCTAATGACCATTTTGAAGCGCATAAAAATGAGCCACATTTCAAAGCCTTTGGTACGCAAGTAACGGGTTTAGTGACCAGCAGTAACATAGATGTGTACAAAGCTATCGGTTAGAATAAGCTAAGTCATTGTTTATATATTTAAATACAGTGGCGGCGTAATCATACACCGCCATTTGCGTTACCTAATCTTTTAAATACCCACCTCGTATTAAAACCACTGCTGTTTTTTATTTAATAGATAAATCGTACTTTAAAATAAGTGCATCTATGTAACGGGCACGCAGTGTGTGCTGCTTTTCATGTTCGGCGCCGTGGCCTAACGCTTTATTAAGTAATTTCATCGCGGGGTGAAGCTGGGTGCGCTCTTGTTGATTTAAACTTCCTTTAGTGCGCAATTCGGTTATATCGTCAACCAGTAGGCGGCCTATATCAACACATACTATTTCATCAATTAAACCGTTCTGTGTCAGTACGCCATATTTACTGCATAAAAACTGTTGCCACACTTGCTGTAAATGCTCATCTATTTCGCAGCCAAATAATTCTTCATTAAAACTAAAGCCTTGCTGGGCAAGTTTACTCAGGCTTGCCGTGTACTGCTGTGCAAAGTAATTAAAAGCATTACTAGAGGATTCAATTTTTTGTTTTATTAGCCCTTGCCCCCAGTTCACGCAGCCGCGCGGGTAATAGTCATCGTATTCTTCACATTCATACAAACCAGAGTACGAGCTGCAACTTAACTGGCTTTTTATACAATAACTTGGTTTAGGAAAAATACTTTGCTGCTGCCATGTATCTAGTTGCTCGGCATCAATATTTAAAGCATGGCAAAGCTCATCAGTGTTATAAAAATGTGTGGCTAAGTAGTCAGATAAACGCATAATGGCTCGCTTAAAGTTAAAAATACAAATACTGTTTAAATGTACAGTGTTTGTATTTTGTATTATCAAACTAAATAACACAAGCCATTTTACGTTTATTATTCGCTTAGGCCTGCAAAAATGCGTGCAAGTATGTTACAAATAGCGCAAGTTTTATAAATAATGAATTTTTATGCGCACCCTAGAACAAATTAAACAAGCAAGCTTAATTACCGCCATTAAAACCCCATACTTAGCCAATGGTGATATAGATTTAGCAAAGTACGATGAACTCGTTGAAATACAAATTGCAGCGGGTGTAGATGGCATCGTGGTTGGTGGTACAACCGGCGAAGGCCAGCTAATGAACTGGGAAGAGCATTTAATGCTTATCGCGCACAGTGCTAATAAATATGGCGATAAGCTGTTAATTGTAGGGAATACAGGTAGCAATAATACCCGCGAAGCGATTAAGGCCACTAAGTACGGCTTTGCAAGCGGTATGCACGCCGCGCTGCAAATTAACCCATATTACGGCCGTACGTCTATTGCTGGCGTTAAAGAGCACTTTAAACGTGTGCTCGATATTGGCCCTGCGTTTATATACAACGTAGCAGGGCGCACAGGGCAAGATTTAACCCCAGATATTATTGAGCCATTAGCAAAACACCCTAATTTAATTGGTATAAAAGAATGTGGTGGTAACGAGCGTATTGCCCATTACGAGCAGCAGGGGATTGCGTGTTGGTCAGGTAACGATGACGAAGCGCACGATGCACGCCACACACATAAAGCGCACGGTGTAATATCGGTGACATCTAACCTTATACCTGGGCTGTTCCGCCAGTTAATGGATACTAAAAATGATGCCTTAAATACCTCATTACAACCTTTAATGAACTGGCTTTTCTGCGAGCCAAACCCGATTGCAATAAACACCGCAATGATGATGACAGGCGCGGTAAACCCCGTATTTAGATTACCGTATGTGCCACTGAGCGATGAGCAACAATCACAAGGCGAGGCCTTAATAAACGAGCTTAACGTTAATGATATTGTGGGCAATAAAGCTAACGTTTTAAATAACGATGATGTGCTTATACTTTCTTAGCGTTTTGTTTGTATTTATAAACACTAATCACTAACTGTTGACGCGTTTTTGCTGTATAATTTGCGACCCTTGATAAATGTGGCCGCAGGTTATACAGCATGAATTTTAAATCTTTTAGTTTTTCCCCTGAACTTATTCAGGCGTTAGACGAACTTAATTACCACACCCTTACGCCCATTCAGCGTGCAGCAATTCCAGCTGTTCGTAAAGGTAAAGACGTTTTAGCAAGTGCCCAAACAGGCACGGGTAAAACGGCAGCGTTTGCTTTACCTATCATCCAAAAATTAACTGAATCTGAGTTAAGCACAAGCAATGCTCCACACGCGTTAGTGCTTGCGCCAACACGTGAGCTGGCAGAGCAAATAGCAAATAACTTTAAAGCCTATGCAAAACATACCGCTTTAAAAGTAGTGAGCTTATTTGGCGGTGTTAATACCGTAGGTCAAGCAAATGCACTTAAAGACGGTGTAGATGTGGTAGTTGCAACCCCAGGGCGTTTACTTGATCATATTCGTTTGGGTAATGTAAGCCTTGCAAGCGTTAAACACTTAGTACTAGATGAAGCCGACCGTATGCTTGATATGGGCTTTATTGAAGATATGCAAAGTGTGATTAAAAGTTGTGACGAGCAACGTCAAATTTTACTTTTCTCAGCTACTTTCCCTGCGGCTATCAAACAATTTGCATCTAAAGTATTAAAGCAGCCTGAAATTGTACGTGTTGATCAAACTAATAGTACAGCAAGTACGGTACAGCATGTTGTCTACCCTGTTGAAGAGCGCCGTAAGCAAGAGCTATTGTCTGAGCTTATTGGTAAAAAGAACTGGCAACAGGTGCTTGTGTTTGTAAACATGAAAGAAACAGCGGATGAGCTGGTTAAAGAGCTTAACCTTGATGGTATTCCTGCTACCGTATGTCATGGTGATAAATCGCAAGGTAATCGCCGACGTGCACTTCGTGAATTTAAAGAAGGCAAAGTACGAGTTTTAGTAGCTACCGAAGTTGCAGCGCGTGGAATTGATATTGAAGGCTTACCACGAGTCATTAATATTGATTTACCATGGCTTGCAGAAGATTACGTTCACCGCATTGGCCGTACAGGTCGTGCTGGTAATCAAGGCCAAGCTATTTCGTTTGTAAGCCGCGAAGAAGAAAACACCTTATTTGAAATAGAGTCGCTAATTGGTCAAAAAATCAAGCGTGTTTACTTAGAGGGTTATGAAGTAAGTAGCCGTGAAGTACTTATTGATAAAATAGGTAAAAAACCTGCGCATTTACGTCGTAGCCGTACTAATAAGCCAACAGGCCAGGCAACAGGCGAAGCACGTGCGGTAAATCGTTCACGTATTTCAAATGTGCGTAAAAGGTTAAAAGGCGCCAAACTTACCCTCAAAAAGTAAGTGTACAAAGTGCCGTTCTTATAAAAAAACCTGAGTTTACTCAGGTTTTTTTATGCCTCAGTTTAACTCAAGGTTTAAATAAAAAAACCTCACTTAGTGAGGTTTTTCGGTAAACAACTTAAATGTGGTTTAAGCGTTTTTGATCATCGAAAGTGCAACGGCTTCAGCCGCTTTTATACCATCAATACCGGCAGATAAAATACCGCCTGCGTAGCCTGCGCCTTCACCCGCTGGGTATAAACCTTTAGTATTTATGCTTTGGAAGCTTTTATCGCGCTTGATACTAATAGGTGAAGATGTACGGGTTTCTACCCCCGTTAATAAACCATCGTTAGTTGAAAAACCACGGATTTGCTTATTAAAGGCTGGAATGGCTTCGCGTATTGCATCAATAGCAAATTGCGGAAGCACATTTGCTAAATCGGTGAGCTTTATGCCGGGTGTAAACGAGGGTTGCACATCGCCTAAGTCGCCCGATGCTTTTCCTTTTAAAAAGTCGCCAATTAACTGCGCTGGTGCATCGTAGTTACTGCCGCCTAATACATAGGCTTGCTCTTCTAGTTTACGTTGCAAATCAATGCCGGCAAGCGGGTGACCTGGGAAGTCTTTTTCAGGTGTAATACCTACTACAATAGCACTATTTGCATTGCGCTCACTACGAGAGTATTGGCTCATACCGTTTGTTACTACCCGGCCTTCTTCAGACGTGGCGGCTACAACGGTTCCCCCTGGGCACATACAAAAGCTGTAAACGGTGCGGCCATTATCACAATGGTGAACGAGCTTGTAATCAGCAGAGCCTAAAATGGGGTTACCCGCATTAGGTCCAAAACGACACTCATCAATCATTGATTGCTTGTGCTCGATTCTAAAGCCCACAGAAAATGGTTTTGCTTCTACGTAAATACCTTTATCGTGAATCATTTTAAAGGTATCACGGGCGCTATGCCCCACAGCAAGTACTACATGGCGGGTACTTAATTTTTTACCGTTTGAAAGCGTTAAGCCAGTTACTTGCCCGTCATCTATATGAATGTCGTCTACGCGGGTACTAAAGCGGATTTCGCCGCCAAGTTCAATAATACGTGCGCGCATTTTTTCAATCATGGTAACCAGTTTAAATGTACCAATGTGCGGCTTGCTTACATATAAAATTTCACTTGGCGCGCCAGCTTCTACAAATTCGGTAATAACTTTACGCCCGTAATGTTTTGGATCTTTTACTTGGCTGTATAGTTTACCGTCTGAAAATGTACCTGCGCCACCCTCGCCAAACTGCACGTTAGACTCTGTATTAAGGGTGCGTTTACGCCAAAAGCCAAAGGTGTCTTTGGTGCGTTCGCGTACTTCTTTACCACGTTCCAGAATAATAGGGTTAAAACCCATTTGAGCCAGCACTAAGCCCGCAAATAATCCACACGGGCCAAAGCCAATTACTACAGGGCGCTCAGTAAGGTTAGCGGGGGCGTGGGCAACAAATTTGTATGAGGTATCAGGTGCAGGTTTTACGTGCTGATCTTTAGCAAATGCATTTAACAGCGCTTCTTCGTTATCTACTTCAATATCGAGGGTATAAATAAGTAAAATAGCCGTTTTTTTACGTGCATCGTACCCACGTTTAAACACATTGTAGCTGTGTAGCTGCGCTGGCTGTATTTTTAGTTTATTAACTATGGCTTGGCCTATAGCGTCTTCGTTATGATCAAGCGGCAGCTTTATTTCGGTTAAACGTATCATTGTTATCTCTTTTAGGTGTCTTAGCGGTAATAGTATCCGCTCACAATAAGAAGTGTAGGGCACGTAATGGCTATACATTAAGGGCGCATATATTACGTTAAATTGACCACAGATGGCACATATTTATTGTGTTTTTAAAGGGGTTGGGTATGATCCGCGCTTCAGATAATTAATTACTAGGTTTAAACTATTATGGCGTTTGTGGTCACCGAAAACTGTATTAAATGCAAATACACAGATTGTGTGGCAGTGTGCCCTGCAGATGCCTTTTACGAAGGCCCTAACTTTTTAGCAATAAGCCCTATTGATTGCATAGATTGTGGGTTATGTGTACCAGAGTGCCCAGCTGAAGCAATTTACCAAGAAGATGAGCTGCCAGAAGACCAAAAAGAGTTTACCGAGCTTAATGCTGAGCTTGCATTGGTGTGGCCACGCATTGTTGAGGTAAAACCAGCGCCTACTGATGCCGATAGTTGGAATGGTGTGGCTAATAAGCTTAAATTAATTGAAACCTAGCTTTTTAAATTAAGCCTTTAATATTAATTAGTTAAAAAAGCGATTGTTTTTAGTATCAAGCTATTAACAAATGTACTGACTTAAATTACACTGCATAAATAAGTTTACCTTTTAAGGGTAAACACGTCTAAATGGATGTTTATGCAGTACTTAATAATTATAAAAAAACAATGCAGTGCTTTATTTCCCTTCTTAATTGCACTTTTATTTTCTAACCACCTTTATGCCAGTGAAAAACAGCAGCATTCTCTTGTACATATAAATGCAGATATTACTGTAGATGGCGTACTGGATGAGCCCCACTGGCAGAATGCCACTTTAATCCCTGTAGCATTTCAAGATGAGCCTAACGAAAAGGGCTCCCCACCGGTTAAAACCGATGCTTACATGTACGAAGATGGCAGCAACTTATATGTTGCATTTGTAGCCGAAGATCCACAACCGAGCGAAATTACTGCGTCACTTCGCGACAGAGATACACTTTGGCAAGATGATACGGTTATTTTAATTATTGATACTTTTAACGATGAACGTTCAGCTTACGAATTTTATGTAAACCCACTGGGTGCGCAAGGTGATACTCGAATGAGCGACACCGATGGCTGGCAATCAGATCCGTCTTGGGATGCAATATGGGATAGTGCTGGGAAAATTACTGAGCAAGGGTATGTGGTTGAAATGCGCATACCTTTTAAAGCGCTGAGATTTCCTGAAAATAAAACAGATTTAACATGGGGCTTTGCCCTTATGAGAAATTATCAACGTGATGTACTGTATCAGCTTTCAAACATGGGGTTTGACCGAGATATAAAATGCAGTTTATGTCAGTTTGATAAATTAAATGGTTTTAAGAATATAAAAGCCAGTAAGAATCTGCAACTAACGCCCACGCTTACTGCGCTCAGAAATGATTCAAAACCTACCTTGCCAGGGCCGTGGGATAATGGCGATATAGACACCGAAGCTGGCCTTGATTTACGCTGGGGGGTTACACAAGATGCGGTAATTAATGCCACTATAAACCCCGACTTTTCGCAAATAGAAAGTGATGCGTTAGCCCTTGATGTAAATACCACTTACTCAATTTATTATGCAGAAAAACGACCATTTTTTTTAGATGGCGCATCCTACTTTAAAAGCAGTTTGTTTGAGCTATTGTATACCCGCACTATTGCAGAGCCTGAAGTTGGGGCAAAATTAACAGGTAAAACAGGGCAACATAGCTATGCATTTATGTATGCCGATGACAATAATAGCACTATTTTATTGCCCACAAATCAAGGCTCTGGTTTTGCAATGTTAGAGGATAAAACCCATGCAGCAGCGGCGCGTTATCAATACGATATTGGCCAACAAGGCACTATAGGGCTAAGTACGACCCACCGCGAAAGCGATGATTACTACAATACAGTGCTTTCTGTTGATGGCAGCTATTGGTTTAATCAAACAGATCTGCTGGCCTACCAAGTAGCTACAACCGATTCTAAAAACTCTGATTTTTTAAAAAGTAACTATAACTTATCTAAAACTCAATCTGATGAAGCGTACGCTTTAGAGTTTACCCGTGATAAACGTGACTACAATTTGTTTGCTAGCTACGAAAAAGTAGGTAAAGACTATCGCACTGACTTAGGTTATCAAGAAAAAGTAGATTATGAGAACGTAGGCTTTGGGGGCGGGCAAACCTGGTATGCGGATGAGTCTGGCTTATTAACGTCATGGTCTTATGAGGCTGATTGGGATAAAACATGGGCGCAAAATGGCGACCTACTTGAAGAAGAATACCAAGGGTTTATAACATTAAAAGGTCAAAAGCAGTCTATTTTTGAAATTGGCTTACTGCATCGTTATGAAAACTATAATGATGCTTTTTATAACCAAAATATTGGCTTTGTTTATACGGGCTTTAAACCTAAAAATAATATATGGCTTTCGTTTTATGGTGAGTATGGCAGCCGCATTGATTACGCCAATGAGCAAATTGGCGATTCGTATGCAACGCAAACACAAGTTACGTGGGATATAAACGATCATTGGCAAGTAGACGCTACGCATAACTACAGCGTTTTAGATAACCCACAAGGGGAGCGAGTTTATACCGCTAACTTATTAGACTTTAGGCTTTATTATAAATTTAGCATGCGCGCTATGCTCAAGCTTATTTTGCAATTTGAAGACATTGATAGAAACAAAGACGCCTACTACTACCAAGTTAGCCACATTAATAAAGACTATGGCAGCCAATTAGTTTACTCGTACAAAATTAATGCTCAAACATTATTTTATTTAGGCTATTCAGATAAAAGCTACCAAGACGACTCCTTACAACACGTTGAAAGAGATCAACGCACATTTTTTACAAAAGTGAGCTATGCATGGCAGCTATAAGTTATTAAGCCAAAATATGTAACTTTAACAAAGTGGTTTATTTTTATTCATCACACTCTATAATTACTTAATTATTAAGCATTAAATTATTCTTTTTGAGTACGGTTCTAAAAATTTTAATACATAAGGACTGTGCTATGGCTTGCTTAGTACTAAAAACAGGCGATATAATCTCCTTTTAGTAACGGGTTTATAGGATAAGTAATTTAGATGGATTTTATTGATGAATAAATTTAAACCCTTAGGCAGCATTTTTTTTGTATTTATCTTGTTTTGCTTTTGTTTAAACATTGAACTAACAAACCAAATTAACCGCATTAATTTATTCAACCCTGACATAGATTTACGCCACTTTGATATTGCAGATACAACGCTCGAAATGGCGCCTTGGTATAACCCTATGCTCAACGGGCACTATTTAATACACCAGCCCTCTGCCGATTTTTTATTAGTCAAAACTACTGATACTGAATTTATTGCTGCAAATGCCACAAAACTAATACTAATGACTTTAACATCGCCAATAAATTTTATTTTGGTGTGTATGGTATTGTTTGTGGGCTTTACAATTATTCGAAAAGAGCGTAAAAAAATCTCTTATCAACGTGAAATAGCAAAGCTTAATAACAGCGCTAATCAATTGCTTGTTGCCTTTAACCTTCAACCCCAACACGACAACTCGTCGGGGCTTAGCAATTTGAGCCAATCAATAAACAATCTAAATATTCACGTAGCTAACTATTTAAAGCAAACACAAACAAGTATCTGCCAAGACAAATTAACCTTGCTTATCGACCGCCATGCCTATATTGAGCACATAGATAGGCAAATTAATTTTAATGATGAGGAGGATCTTAAGTGTGCGCTGCTGTTTATTGACCTAGACGGATTTAAACAAGTTAATGACTCATTTGGTCACAGTTTTGGTGACGAAATTTTGGTACAAGTAGCTACACGCTTAGCTAATGTATTACGTCACCATAAGCTAAGCAATATCAATTCGGCTAATCAGTTAGAGCAAAATTTATCTCGTTTAGGTGGAGACGAATTTTCAATTTTCATAGAGTCAGTTGATAGCGAAAATAAAGTGGTTGATATTGCAAAGCATGTACTCAGTGAGCTTGAGAAAGACTTTGTGCTGGGTAACAAAATAGTCAAAATTAGTGCCAGTATTGGTATTGCTTCCTACCCAGAGAGCGCCTCAACCCCACAAGCACTATTACAGTTAGCGGATGTGGCAATGTACCGTGCAAAAAGCGACGGTAAAGGCATTTTTAAAGTGTACTCCCCAGAAATGGGTAATAAAATGCGCCGTTATCATTATCTATTGGAAGAGCTGCGTTTGGCCGTGGCGTGTAAAGACTTTTACTTATCGTTTCAACCTATCGTCCATGTAGAAGACTGCATGATAGATTATTTCGAAGCGCTTACACGTTGGGAGCACCCTATAGAAGGGATGATTTCACCAGCTGAGTTCATTCCTATTGCTGAAGAATCTAACCTTATTTTAGAGCTCGGCGATTGGATTATGCATGAGTCGTGCAGGCAGATGGCGGCATGGCATAATGCGGGTATGCGCAAAGTAAAAATTTCGGTTAATGTATCAGGCGTGCAATTAAAACATCGCTCAGTGTACGATTGGATAATGAAAAATCTAAAAAACACAGGGCTGCCATCACATTCTTTAATGTTAGAAATAACGGAATCTACGTTTATCAAAGCCAGTAAAAGTATGATTGAAGAGCTTGAGCGACTTCGCGCTGAAGGGGTGACGATTGCGATTGACGATTTTGGTACCGGCTTTAGTTCATTGAGTACATTAGCTGATTTACCTATCGATGTAATAAAAATAGATCGCTCGTTTATCTCTCAAGCTGATAAAAGTCCAAAGTACAATGATATTCTTAATACCATCAGCGAACTAGGTCAAAAGCTGGGGCTTAAAATAGTGGCAGAGGGCGTAGAGGAAATTGAACAGTTTGAGCTTGTAAAACGCATGGGGGTCAGCTCTGTGCAAGGGTATTTGGTTAGCCGCCCAGAGTCATCTATCAATGTGGGTAATAAAGTATTACGAAAAAATACAGCCAATTTATCTGCCGCGGGTACTAGTGCATGGGAAATTGATTAAAGCGTGTATGTTTTATATGGGCTGTATGAATAGAATGAATAAAGTCGTTTTTGGCCTAATGCTGACTATTACGTGATGTATTAGCATTGCTAGTGGACCGACGTTCCTTTATTTAAGATGGTGTTACTAAAAATTTTGAAATGAAAAGCTTTATGCTTAAAGAATAGTAAAATTGTGTTAGATAAAAAAATGCCACTTTTAAAAGTGGCATTTTTGTTTGTAGAATCTAACAACTACAACTTTATAAATCGAATGTGCGTGATATAGCAAGCACTATACGCTCATCAGCGTAGTCGTAGTCTAGGCTTGTGTCTTCTGCAGCAATCTCAATACCAAAGCCTTCGTAGCTCGTTTGATACGCTAGGCGGTAATGGCTGTAAGATTTATCACCTTTTGGTGCATCCCACTGAAATTTATCGCCATCGAGTGAGTTTGAAATATCAAAGCTTGCGCGAATGGCATGATTCGGGGCAATTTCAAAGGTGTGCGCAATCATAGAAATAACATGGCCAGCACCGGTACCAAAGTAATCCCAGCTATACCAAAAGTTAAGCTCTGTTTGACCATACTCACTTGCATAGCCAAATTTTGTGTAGGCTTCTGCGTAGTTACCATCGCTGTTATTACCTTGGTATGTGTAATAAGCAATACCGTAATCAGCGCTCACTTGCTCGTTAAGTTGCACGTATTTACCAAGGTACGCATCAAGTTCAAAATCAGTGTCATCACCAAAATCTACATTAGATGCCCATGCACCCGCATAAACACCGCTGTCGAACGCGTAATCAAGGCTTGCTTGAATTGCAGGGTCGCTATCTGTTTGTGTTACACCGTTAAAAGTATAGTCAGATGCCGCTGTAATGGTTGTTGACCAGTTAGCTGACACCGTTGTTGATAAAAGTGCGAAAGGTAGCGCTACTGCTAGTTGTTTTAGTTTGTTATTCATTGTTGATCCCTAATGTACAGTTTCTATTTTTGTGTAATCGATTTTGTTTGCTTTTGGCGAACTGTCTATATTGTTAACCGTTTTAAATTTGCTATAGCCAATAAACGCAGCACAGCCAAAAAACAGTGCAATTACTAACGCGCCAACCCATTGAATTTGTAAAAATTCAAGTTTAAATAACAAAGTAAGTAGCGATAAGGCCACAATATTTAGCAGCATATAGTTCATTTTACCTAAACGTTTAACCGTTAAATTAAGGTTATCTGTGTATAGGCGTATTAATGAATCAAGCGAATTAATAACAAACACTATCCCAACAAATACCATGGCAAAGTTTTTAATACCCGCTGTTGAAATACCCATTTCGTGGTAGTGATAAAGTACGCTAAACCAAATTGCAATCGGGATAGATGGGAATATCAACATTGCACCTAGCACTTGGTATGTTTTAAGGCCACCTACAAAACGAGACGTAAACTGACCAATCATAATACTCCACGCGAACCACCAAAAAAGGTAAAATTCATGGTAGTCGTTAAGCGGTAAAACAAACTCATTTATATTGGCAAAGTAAGTACCAATTTCTGCAAGGTTATTGGTAAATGCCGACATTTCGCTGTCACCAACGACAAATGCACCCACCCACATAAAGGCAATTAACGCGATAAACAACCAAGTTGTAGAAATACTTAAAAAGCGCACGTATTTAATATCTGTACTTGAGTACACAGCAAAGCAAATAGCTGCAAATACAATAAAGTAAAAGGTAGGTATAACGCTCGAGCCATCACCTAGCTCTGGTAAGTACCAGGGTAAGTTAGAAAGCAGTAGGTAAGCCGTAAAGGCACATGTGCCAATAATAACCACGTTATTAATGAACTTAACCCATGAAATTTCGAAAAATTTAACTTTGGGCTCTATTACACAGAAATAAAAGCACGTAAGAAAGTAAAATCCCCAGATCAAGAATCCCCAGTAGCCAAACTCAATAGCCAGTGGGTTTGCAAACGCGTATTCTGGGCTTGCTTTTATGTCTGCATAACCTGCAAATTCGGTTAATGGAAACATGATTAGGCCAACGTCTAGGCCTGAGGTAAATAAGATTGCGATAAAGGTAAACGTTCTCACTGGTGTTACGCCTACTACGCGTACGTTACCCCATTTAAATAAAATAGTGATAACTGCAAGTAGCGTAAATATAATGCCAGCACTAAGCCATATAGTCATTATCGCCCTCCCAAAATGAATAAAAGTAACTCATAAGTTCTCCGTTTTTGTTTTATTGCTTGCATAAACACCGCGTAACCAATTTACGCCGTGAGCCACTACAAGTTGAACGTGCCCTACATTGTGTTAGGCACGTTATGGCTTAATTAAATCTCGCTATTACGTTGCGTTGTTTGCCAATTACTGCTCATGGCAACGTCTACAGATGCTTGCGGTAACGGTGTTTTACCTAAAATTAGATCTGCTGCTTTTTCTGCAACCATAATTGTAGGGGCATTTAAGTTACCGTTAGGTACCGTTGGGAAGATTGACGAGTCAACAACACGTAGCCCTTCAATACCATGAACTTGGGTATTAGAATTAACCACGGCCATGTTATCTTCGCCCATTTTGCAAGAACAAGATGGGTGATAGGCACTTTCTACCGCTTGGCGTACAAAGGCATCTATTTCTTCGTCGGTTTGAATGTGCTTACCTGGTTGAATTTCTTCATCGCGGTAGTCATCAAATGCGCTTTGCTCAATAATGTCGCGAGTTAGGCGCACACATGCTCTAAAACCTTCAATATCGTCTTTATGCTGTAAGTAGTTAAATAAAATTTTTGGCGGTTGCTCAGGATTAGCTGATTGAATAGTCACACTACCACGGCTTTTAGGTTTGTTATGACCTACATGAACCTGAAAACCATGACCCGCAAATGCACTGCGCCCGTCGTAGCGCATCGCCGCTGGTAAAAAGTGGTACTGAATATCTGGCCACTCAACGTCAGGTTTTGAGCGAATAAACGCACACGACTCAAAATGATTGGTTGCACCTAAGCCTTTTCGGGTCAGCAGCCATTTAGCGCCAATTAAGCCTTTAGAGAACAGGCCTAATTTACCGTTTAAGGTAATAGGTTGCTTACACTTGTACTGAAAGTAAAACTCAAGGTGATCTTGCAAGTTTTGACCAACGCCTGGTAAGTGATGTTTTACCTCAACACCGGCTTCTTCAAGTATGGCTTTATCGCCAATACCCGAAAGCTGTAAAATATGCGGTGAGCCGATTGGGCCTGCACTTAATACAACGTCTTTAGTAGCATGCGCCGTTTTAAGCGTGCCATTTACTGTGTATTCAATGCCTGTGGCTTTTTTGCCTTCTAAAATTACTTTTTGTGCTAACGCACCTGTAATAACGGTTAAGTTACTGCGAGATTTTACTGGGTCTAGATATTCGCGTGAGGCGGAGCTGCGCACACCGTCTTTTACAGTCATATGCATAGGGCCAAAGCCTTCTTGCTGCGCTGCGTTGTAATCGTCTGTGTGTGCATATCCAGCTTGTACACCTGCTTTTATAAAAGTGGTGTAAAGCGGGTTCTGCATTTCGTTACCGTTATTAACACCAAGCGGGCCTGTGCCACCACGGTGCGCATTTTCGCCTAAATAAAAGCTTTCTGCTTTTTTGAAGTAAGGTAAGCACGACTGATAATCCCAGCCGTTAGCACCGTGTTGCTGCCACTCGTCAAAATCTTTCGCGTGGCCGCGTACGTACACCATGCCATTAATTGATGACGAGCCGCCTAACACTTTACCGCGTGGGCAGTGCATTTCACGGTTATCTAAATACGGCTCAGGCTGAGTGTGAAACTGCCACGCGTATTTATCTGTATTCATAGGGATAGAAAGCGCTGTTGGCATTTTTATAAATATACTTTTATCGCTTTTGCCAGTTTCTAGCAAAAGCACTTTATTGTTTGTATCTTCAGACAAGCGATTTGCAAGTACACAACCTGCAGAACCGGCGCCCACAATAATATAATCGTAAGTGTTACTCATAGTTGCCACCTTAAAACGGGCTTTCTATGTCGGCCATGCCCACATAAATAGACTTAGTTTGCGTGTAATGATCAAGCGTTTCTATGCCATTTTCACGGCCAATACCTGATTGCTTATAACCACCAACAGGCATTTCAGCAGGTGAGTTACCATAGGCATTAATCCAACAAATACCGGCTTCTAATTGGTGAATAACACGATGCGCCCGTTTAATATCGCTAGTAAATACGCCGGCGGCTAAACCAAGATGTGTACCATTAGCACGCGCAATTACATCATCTTCGTCTTCAAAAACAAGCACGCTCATAACTGGGCCAAAAATTTCTTCTTTGACGATAGTCATGTCATCGTTGCAATCGGTAAATACCGTAGGTGCTACAAAGTAACCATTAGGCGCTGATTCAGGAGAAAGCGTAGTACCGCCAGTCAATAGTGTTGCACCTTGGTCTTTACCGCTTTGTATATAGCTCATTACCAATTCTTGATGCTTTTTAGAGATTAGTGCACCAAAGTTAGTATTTAAATCTTGCGGATCGCCAGCAATAATATTTTGCTCAGTACGTGTTTTAAGCTCATCAATAAACTGCTGATATACATTTTTATGAACGTAAATACGGGTACAGTTAGTACAAATTTCGCCTTGGGTATAAAAGTTACCTAACATAGCTGCACTGACTGCTTGCTCAATATTGGCATCTTCAAACACTAATAAAGGTGATTTACCACCTAACTCCATTGTTACGTCTTTTAATGTGCCTGCAGCGCTTGCCACTACTTTTTTACCTGTGCCTACTTCACCCGTAAACGACACTTTGTCTATTTCACTGTGAGAGGTTAACCACTGACCTACATCACCCGTACCTTGCACAACGTTAAATACGCCGGCAGGTACACCTGCTTCAACAAAAATTTCAGCAAGTTTAATCGCACCTAAAGGGGTTTCTTCTGAAGGCTTAAAGATAAATGCATTACCTGCGGCAAGGGCAGGGCCCGATTTCCAACAAGCAATTTGCAGTGGGTAGTTCCATGCACCAATACCAGCACAAATACCTAATGGCTCTTTGCGAGTATAGTAAAAGTCTTCGCCAACCATTTGCTGCTGACCAACTTGCGCTGGTGCTAAGCCGGCAAAGTATTCAATTACGTCTGCGCCTGTTTCTATATCAACGCAATTAGCTTCTTGCATTGGTTTACCTGTATCTAGCACTTCAACTAAGGCAAGCTCGTCATTACGCTCACGCAATAAAGCAACCGCTTTTAATAAAATACGGCTACGTTCTATAGGGCTCATTTTTGACCATTGAACAAAGCCTTGTTTTGCACTCTCGATAGCTGCGTTTTGAATAAATTCGTCGGCAACTTCTACCGAGTAAATAACTTCATCTGTGGCTGGGTTTTTTACATCAAAAGTTTCACCACTTTGGTTTGCAAGGAAGTGGCCATTAATAAAGTTTTGATAGACAGGTGTAGTCACGCTAGGCTCCATATTGCTTGATGAGTGAATGTACATAGCTTTTCGCTAATGTTTCACTGTGTTTAAATTGGTTTTCGTCAGATTGACTTAATACTGCTCTTAACCATAGGCCATCAATCATGGCGGCGCTAAGTTCTGCAGCTTGTTTTGCTTGCTTTACGGGCATTAGTTGCTTAAAAGAAAATGCTAAATTACTTTGCAAGCGATTACTGTTTACATTTTGCAGCCTGTGCAGCTCTTGATCGTGCATTGACTGCGCCCAAAAACTTAACCACGTACGCGTGGTGTCATTGCGCTGTTGAACAAGTGCAAAGTTGGCCTCTACAATAAACATCAAACGCTCAATTGCGCTGGTGGTTGGCTCAACTTTTTCAATTAATTCATTTTTTAAATTCGATAACAAATACCTAACGGTTGCCTCTATTAACCCCTGCTTGCCACCAAAGTAATGGCTAATAATGCCAGATGATAAACCTGCATTTTTGCTAATGGTGTTAATGGTTGTTCCTTGCAAACCGCGCTGTGCTACTGACTCAATAGTCGCGTCAATTAGCTGCTGACGCCTGACAGGTTCCATTCCGACTTTAGGCATAATTTTTATTAATTGAACGTTCAATAAAGATAAGCTTAATGTAATAGCTCTAACAATTCAAGGCGTAAGTAAACAACCAGATACCAAGATGTAGATGGATTATTAATAAAAACGGGTTAATTTACAGTTGTGCCTCACGCCGGTCTTTATAAATAAAATCGCATATATTCAATGGTTTACACTTAAAATTTTAAATGGTAAAAATAGTAAGGATTTGTTTACGGGGTATGAGTAATAAAAAAGATAAATATTCGTTAGAATGGTAATAGTTAGAGTACGAAGGGTATTTTAATTAGACAAACATAACCATTTTACACGTTTAATTAGTGTACTAATTAAAAATACTAGCAGTGTATACTGGTTAGAAAAGAGGGGCTTAATGTTATAAAAGGCGTGTAAATTAGGTGCTATTAATAACGCCTTTAAATAATAGCGGATAGCGTCTAAGGCGATTACCTATGTAATCATCGGCTAAGATTTGTTGGCAGATAAAGTTAACGTCGTTACTGGCTTCAAACACCCAATCAAAGCGTTCTATGGCCAGCAAAAAACCGCGTTTAAGGTAGGTTTGTTCGCGATATTCATCTAGATTTTGACGAACTATATCGAGTTTTTCTGGGTGCGCTTGTAGCTCCGCAATTACCTGGTTTATAAACGAGGTGGTTTGCTTGTTTGTGGTGCGTTTACGAATGCGTCTTGGCTGCATTATTCCTCATTAGCAATGTTATATAGTTTTTTTAGAAAGTCGTCTTTGTGTTTTTCATGCTCATAATCAAGATGGTAAGCATTATGAAATCCAAAGCGCAATAATACGCCGCTACCTTCTAAGTATATTGTGTAGCCGTCAATGTCAGAGTAAGCGGTAACTCCCTGGTAGTGTTTACCTATATCGTTTTGCTTACCGCGCTTTTGAATACGTTCATACACAGAAAGGATCTGCTTATTATCGAGTTCGTTTTTCATCATTCACCCTTAGCTATTTCAACCTATTACGTTTTATATATGAGGGACGATCATCGTAAAAACAATCAAATAATGGATATTTTACGATGACTTTATAAGAGCGCTTATCGCTGTTTAATAGCAGGGCGCGTTTATTTCAGCAATGCTTAACGCTAAAGGGGGGGGGTAATTGTTAGGGCTTAAAACGTACTATGCTGCGTGGCGTAAAGTTTGCGTTATAGCAGTAAGGCGCTTTAAGTGAGTATTTTAGGCGTTTTGGGGCCGGTTAACAGCCATTTGTTTAAAGCTTAGTCAACATTGAGACTCTAATAATGAGCTATTTCCTACAAATAGCATTATTCGGCCCGCAGGGCTCATTTAAAGGACAAGCAACTCTTTTATCTGTTTGAATGTCGAGGAGGAGCACTACCTTACCTCATTCTTTCATGAATGCAGCATTAGAATAACGAAGGCGCTGTTATCGAGCCCATTAAGTTACAAACTTAGTACGCCATTTAACTGCCCATATATTAAATAAGCTTAAACCCGCAACGGTTAATATGAGCAAATAAAAAACGCAGTTGGAATGAGCAACTGCGTTGGCGTGTATAGGTACAAGCCAGCGTACCTATAGTGAGGAACTTAGTTTACTAGCCTGTTAATACTTGGCTGTGCATGTGCTCGTTTAATACAACGACCTCAGCGCGCTTAAAAAAGTTAAAATCGGTTGCCGTAGCTAGCGTATAGGCCCCCATCATACGGCTAATAATTAAATCACCGTTATTAAGTTTTGGCAGCATAATTGAATCACTTATTACATCTATACTGTCGCATGTGGGGCCTGCTAATACCGATTCAAAACGCTCGCCGCCTTGTTTGGCACTATCTATAGGGTAAGCTGCCTCATCAAACATTAAACCGCTAAAGGAGCCATATATGCCATCATCTAAGTAGTACCATGTTTTACCTTCGCGCGTTGCTTGTCCCATTACAGAGGCAACACTGGTTACACTACTTGCTACAATAAAACGCCCAGGCTCAGCAATAATTTGCATTGTTTCTGGTAATTGTGCCAGCGCGCTATTAATTGGCGCACAAAATACATCAATTGGTAGCACATCCGCACTGTACGGCACAGGAAACCCACCACCAATATCTAGCGTACTAAGTGCTGGTAACCCTAACTCAGCCACCCGTTTAACTACTTTTGCAGATGCATTTATTGCTTCAACGTATTTAGTTGGGTTAGGTGATTGCGAGCCAACATGAAACGATAATCCTTTAATACGAATACCTAGTTGCTGAGCAAGGCTAATAATGTCGATTGCCGCCTCTGGGCTGCAGCCAAACTTTTTAGATAAATCAGCAAATGCATCTTTATTACGAAAGCTTAAGCGCACTAAAATTTCAGCTTGGTCTTTGTAGGTAATAAACTTTTCAAGTTCGTTAATGTTATCCACCACAAATACGGTACAGCCGTAGGCAAGTGCGTCGCGAATGTCACTGTCGCGCTTAATTGGGTGCGTGTGAATTGTACGCTCGCTTGGTACGCCTTGGCTTGCTACTAAGTCAACTTCGCCGCTGGTTGCTAAATCAAAGCTTGCGCCTTCTTCTAGCAAAGTGCGCACTACAGCAGCATGCGGTAAAGGCTTTAAAGCAAAATGTAACACAACGCCGGGCAGTGCATGTTTAAGTGCACGGTATTGAGAACGTATAGCGTCGCAGTCAAGCACCATCAGAGGTGCGCCAAATTGTGCAGCAAGTTGTTCAATGTGAGCAGTACTCAGTTGCGCGTAATCAATTGCTTGGTTTGCAGCAACCGCTGCTGCAGGTACTTTAGTTACGGTGTCTTGTCGTTGTGTTGATAAAGCCATTTTATTTTCCGAGTCAATTAAGCAACTGCTCGGGTAGGGTGTATCCACGAGTCAGTTGAGTGAGATCAATAGTGCAAACGCACAGTCAAATTCACTCTTGGATAGTTGCTCTATCGCCTTGCTACAAACGGGGTTTGTAATGTACTCGGATTGGCTATCATCAAGAAGCGGCGAGATAATAATGTAGGTTTTTATATAGCGCAATAAAAATTTTTAATAAATTTAAAATAATTTATTTTGCTTTTAAATCATAGGTTTACGTTGATTTAGACTGTTTATCTAGACGATTAATTTTACTCATCAGCTGTTAAGTATACGTGCTCTTGAGAGTAAGCAAGCATCATAGCGCTAGATGTATCAGCACTATAGGCTTGCTGTAAACTTTTTTGTAAGCGGTCATAAATCTCGGGGGTGATCATTAAAATATTGATGGTTTTTATTACTTTTTCGCTAAGCTCTGTCTTACTACATGCAAAGTAGCCATTAACAAATTCTGGAAATTCAGCTATTTCTCGGCTATCAATTTGTTTTAACTGCTCAGAGGTGAGTGCATCAAGTACGTTAACCTCGTAATCAACAATCATGTCTATTCTGTTATGAATGAGAAGTTGAGGCAATTGAGAGCTGGTATCTTCTGAGCTTATCGCCGCAATTTGGTCTTTATACTTTGTTAAAATTGGCTCAAGTTTTTGATAGCTCGTTCCCGAGTCTACGGCAAGAGTAAAATCCTTTTCTAGTAATTGGGCTACATGGACTCGTTCAGGAAAGCTTTGTAAAGTGCGTTTAAAAGCATATATTTTTCGCTGCTCGTAAATTGTGGTGGGTATATCTGAGAATAAAATATGTTTTTCACGCTCGGGCGTTTTTATAATATCGTAACTGCATACTGCTTCAGTGCCCATAAGTCGCTTAATTAAACGGGCTTGATTGGTCCACTGCAATTTAGTATCAATTGTGTGGTTAAGCAGGCTTTCGAACGTTTTATCTGAGTTTAAAAAGCCATCAGTAGACGCATTCGCTCTTGAGAGTAATGTAAGGGGTTCGTTTGCATGGCTCAATGGTAATAAAAGCAGTACATGCAAGATAATCAAAAATTTAGTAAATACAGGCATAAAACTTAGTGTAAATGTTCTAAATATTTTTGTCATAAAAAAAAGCCCAAACGGGCTTTTTTTAAGTTAAAACATTAAGGCATGCCTTAATTTATCGCGCATTAGTGCTTTCAAAAATTTTATCAGCAGAGGCTGCCACAAACCCTGTGTAAAGCTCGCCATCAGCTTTAGGGTACCTAATGGCAAACTCATAAAAACAGCTAGGGATGCGCAGTTCGCCGTCGCTAAAGGTGACAGCGTAATCGTCTGCAAGGGTTGATGATTGCTCTAGTAACACCTCTGGTGAGCCTTTTACTTCGCCGCCAGATGTATTAAGCGCAAAGCCTGCATTTTTAAGCGCCTGATTAACATCATGAATGTTATCAAACTTAGCAAGCATATTAATATTTACAGTAAAATGATTTGCACGGTAACCCCATGCCGACATCCACGCTGCGTACTCGCTTTCAGCGAGTAACTGTTTGTAAGTGTCGCTACTTACTTGCCAATGGGTGCCTGAATATAAAAAGTTATTGGCAGTGACTGCGTTTTCATCAATTTGCGCAACCATATCTGTCACAATGGCTTGTAACTCTGGTGAACACTTTTCAACTAATAGCTCAGAAATAAATACTTTAGGTTGTTTTGGGTCGCTATGCTCATAATGTTTAGCGTATAACTTTTTAGCTTCAAAGTGGTATTCGCCACACTCTGTGTAACCAAGCGCTAAAAAGTGAGCAGCTAGCTTTTCTAGGCCTACTTTTTCAATATTAAAGGTACGCAGCGCAATATGGTCGTTAATAATGTCATCTTTTTGCGTTGAGCCCAGAAGGTCATGAATTTTATCTGCCGATGGGGTAACAGCTAAATAGTTATCCCATAGGTTGTCAAATAATGTATTTACGTTGGTGTGCATGTTAAATCCTTAAATTGGGTTATTCACTTATTCAATTACTAAGCCTGGCGCTAAAGTTTGTGGCAGGTTTACCTTATCGGCTTCAACTGATGCGACAGGGTAAGCGCAGTAATCAGCAGCATAATACGCACTTGCTCTGTGGTTACCACTTGCGCCAATGCCGCCAAACGGTGCAGCACTAGAAGCACCCGTAATAGGGCGGTTCCAATTGACAATGCCGGCACGAATGCGCTTTAAAAAGTAGTTGTAATCATCTTCGTTATCGCCAAGTAAGCCTGCAGATAAACCAAAGCTGGTATTATTAGCCTCTGCTATTGCGCTGTCAAAATCGTTGTAGCGGTACACTTTTATAAGCGGGCCAAAGTGTTCTTCATCGACCATGTTGGTGATGTTAGTTACATCAATAATACCTGGGCTTACAAACCCTGTGCCTGCTTTAAGCTGCTTAAGCTCAACAAGTATCTCAGCGCCTTGTTTAACTAGGTCAGCCTGCGCTGCAACCATACCCAGTGCGGCTTTTTCACTGATCATGGCACCCATAAATGGCTGGTCAGTTGCAAAACTGTCATCAACAACAATGTTTTTTGTTGCGCTAATAAGTTTTTCTAAAATAGCATCGCCATTGGTTGAATTCTCAATAAACACGCGGCGCGCACAGGTACAGCGCTGGCCAGAAGTAATAAAGCCCGATTGAATAATATCGTGAGCTGCAGCGCTTACATCGGCTACATCTTTAATTATTAATGGGTTATTACCGCCCATTTCAAGCGCTAATATTTTACCTGGGTGACCTGCAAACTGTTTATGTAATAAATGACCTGTGTTAGAGCTGCCAGTAAAAAATAAGCCGTCTATGTTTTGATGCGAAGCAAGTGCTTTACCTGTTTCTATTTCACCTTGCACTAAATTAATAACACCTTCTGGTAAACCCGCTTTTAACCAAAGTGATAAAGTAAATTCAGCAACGTGAGGGGTTAACTCAGACGGTTTAAATACCACGGTGTTACCCGCTAAAATAGCCGGAACTATATGGCCATTAGGTAAATGTCCAGGAAAGTTATATGGCCCAAATATAGCCACAACGCCGTGTGGTTTATGGCGTATAAAGGCTTTAGCTCCGGGCATTGGGTTTTCTGTTGTACCGGTGCGCTCATTATAGGCTTTGATTGAAATGGCTACTTTACCAGTCATAGCGCCTATTTCTGTGCGTGTTTCCCAAAGTGGCTTGCCGGTTTCGCGCGCTATAATGGCTGCAAATTCTTCGCTATGTTCTTTTAACTGTGCGACAAAGTTTTCAAGTATGGTTATGCGCGACTCAATTGGTGTATCTGCCCATTGTATTTGTGCGGCTCTAGCTGCATTGATTGCAGTATCTACTTGATCTGCGGTTGCGCCATTACCTTGCCATACAACTTCGCCGTTACTTGGGTTAACAGAGCTAAAAGCGGGGCCTTGGCCTGTATGCCATTGGTTATTTATAAGATGTGTGTTCATATATGTTTTACAGGCGGAAAAAACGCGCTGCATCTCCTTGGGATAAATTAAGGGCATTAGCCACTTCTTGGCTTATTACTAAGGTGTGTTTAGCGTGGTTATAGTGGGCGTGCTGGGTAAAGGTAGCTCTGAATCCACTTACGCCTTGGTTGCAAACGGCAAGTGTATCTGAGCTGTGTTGGCTAATATGCTCGAGCTCACCAATTGTAATAGGGCATACTTGAGATTCACGAATGCTACGAATATTACCAAGCTTTGCCTCTACGGTTGGCCCTGCATCGAATAAATCAACATAGCCACGATGCTCAAATCCCTCTTTTTCAAGCAGCTTGAGTGCGGGTTTAGTTTTTTCATGCACGTTACCAATTACCGCTTGAGCTTTGTTACTTAATAAATTGACGTAAATAGGGTATTTAGGCATTAGCTCACTAATAAATACCTTATCGCCAAGCCCCACTAAGTGATCAGCTTGTGGAAATTCAATACTAAAAAAGTGCTCTTGCAACCACTGCCAAAACGGTGAATGGCCGTCTTCGTCACTTACACCGCGCATTTCAGCAATCACGGTATCGGCAAAGCGTTCGCTGTGCTGCGCCATAAATAAAAAGCGTGAGCGAGATAAAAAGCGGCCCGTTAACCCTTTTCGGCTGTTTTCGCGTAAAAACAAAGTACATATTTCAGAGCATCCGGTGTAATCGTTGCACATGCTTAAAATATCAACGGTGTTATAAACATTCAGTGTAGGCGAGTGGTGTACTGTTTTACCTAAATGATAATGATACAGCGGCACCGATAAGCCCACTGCGGCTTCTATGGCGGTTGTGCCTATGACCTCACCTGTTTCACTGTCTTCTAGAACAAATAGGTAGCTTTCATCAAGTGGTTGATTGATATTTTTTGCAAAGCTTTTTTCTGCGCGCGCTATTTTATCATTTAATAACTGGTCATCGACAGGTAGTGAGGTAAACCCATGGCCTGATTCAATTGCAATCTGCTTAAGTGCAGCAAAGTCTTTTGTTGTAATAGGACGTAATACTTGCATTTATTACTTTCTCCAACAGCGCGCCTTGCGGCGCGCCTATGTAAATTAGCCGTTTACTACGTCGCTTACTGCTTTTTCAAAGCGTGCTAGGCCTTCTTTAATATCTTCAACTGGAATAACTAAAGATGGGGTAAAACGAATCACGTTCATGCCAGCTACTAGATTCATTAAGCCATTGTTAGTACTAGCAACTAAAAAGTCACGGGCACGGCCTTCAAACTTATCGTTTAATACCGCACCAATAAGTAAACCTTTACCACGTACTTCACTGAATACGTTGTATTTTTCGTTAATAGCGTTTAAACCATCGCGGAATAACTGCTCGCGCTCTTTAACGCCATTTAATACATCAGGTGTGTTTACTGTATCAAAGGGAGCTTCTGCTACTGCACAGGCAAGTGGGTTACCACCATACGTAGAGCCATGAGTACCTACTTTTAAGTGCTCTGCGATATGAGTACGCGTGATCATAGCGCCAATTGGAAAACCACCGCCTAACGCTTTAGCCGTAGTTAAAATATCAGGCACTACGCCTAAGCCTTCGTATGCGTATAAATCACCCGTGCGGCCAACGCCTGTTTGCACTTCATCAAAAATAAGCAGTGCATTGTGCTTAGTACATAACTCGCGTACTTTTTTAGCAAATTCATCTGTTGGTGAAATAATACCGCCTTCACCTTGTAGGGGCTCCATCATTACGGCACATGTTTTATCACTAATAAGTGCTTCAAATGCTGCAATATCGTTGTAATCACAATGCATAATGTCGCCAGGTTTAGGGCCAAAGCCATCAGAGTAAGCTGCTTGTCCGCCCACTGTTACGGTAAAAAATGTGCGGCCGTGAAAGCCTTTGTTAAACGCAATGATTTGTGATTTTTCTTCGCCGTGTTCGTCTAGTGCAAACCGACGAGCAAGCTTAAGAGCCGCTTCGTTGGCTTCTGCACCTGAGTTTGCAAAGTACACTTTGTCTGCAAACGTCGCTTCAACCATTTTTTGTGCTAAACGCAGGGCAGGCTCGTTAGTCATTACATTTGATAAGTGCCAAATTTTCTCGCCTTGCTCTTTTAATGCAGACACAAGCGCTGGGTGACAGTGGCCTAAACAATTAACGGCAATACCGCCTGCAAAATCAATAAACTCATTGTTATTTTGATCCCACACACGTGACCCTTCGCCGCGCACAGGAATAACTGCCGACGGATTGTAGTTTGGCACCATTACATCGTTAAATAAGTCTCTTGTTACTTGCATTATGTACACCTAAAAATTGTAAAAATTGAATAAAGATTAGCAAAATAAAAACGTTAGCGTTTTCTCAGCTAGGTAATTTTTGTTATTGATGGTTATTATCGAAGGTTATAGGTTAAATTTGCAGTGCTATTTTGTGAAAATTGATTACAATAAAAGTCAAAATAACGAAATTAATAAGCAATATGATAACTTCACAAGACGAAAAGCTACTTTCAATTTTAAAAAAAAATGCAAGAGCCAGTATTTCTGACTTAGCACGCATGCTTAATTTATCACGCTCTACCGTGCAAAGCAGAATGTTAAAGCTTGAGGAAACAGGTGTAATAAAAGGATATAGCGTTGACTACGGTGAAGACTATTTAAGCAGTATGGTGTCGGCTCATGTATCTATTAAGGTGATGCAAAAACTCACCACTAAAACTAACTTAGAGCTTAAACAAATTGATGCGATTTCTCAGCTTTATGCAATAAGCGGCGAGTTCGATTTAATTGCCGTTGTACAAGCGCAAAATTTAGAGAAGTTAAGTCACTTACTCGATGATATAGGTAATTTAGACGGGGTAGAGCGCACAACATCGTCAGTGATTTTAGAAACAAAATTTAAGCGTTAAAGTTTTGATTTATTTAGTCTTCAGGTTACCTGCTGATTTAACTATATTTAATTTTAACTCAGTTAGGTATTTTTTCGAAGCCTTACTATACTTGGTGTAATTAACATAATTATTTAGCAATGGATTATGCCCACAACGTTATTTTTTGCACTTTTGACTTTAGCTGAACCGTTAAAGTTTGGTACCAATGTATCGCTTACAACACCCGATAATGCGGTTGAACAAGTAGAGTGTATTTTACATAACATGAATATGCCTTTTGAATTGCAATCTCTGCCTTGGCTTAGAGCACGCAGGGAGGTAAAGTTAGGGCGATTAGATGGGTATTTTACAACGCACTTAACTTCTGAAATGAGCCAGTATGGTAAGTTGTCATCACCTATTTATTTAGAAAATTGGTACTGGTTTACTCACCCTGAAAGCGTAAATAAAGATCCCAAAAAACTACGTTATGGTGTAGTACATGGAAGCTATCAAGCTAATTGGTTTAAAACACAAAATATAACCTCACTACTTGAAGTAAATTCGTTAGAGGAAATAGTGAATGTGCTTCATCATCATCGAGTAGATAAAGTATTACTTGATTTAGATGATTTTAACAATGCCGCTGATAACTTAGGTATTGATGCCTCTGTGTATCAACGTTCGTTTTATCGCTATGTGCCGCTAGGTGTATTTGCCGCAAATAAGCTTATAAATACGCATGCTTCTTTTTTAGAAAAATTCGATGAAACAATACCTCAGTGTGCACCAGCGCCTTTTTACTTATCACAGGCTGAACAGGTTCAAATACTAAATAAACTATTAGATTCCATCAATACACTGCTATTAGAGCCAATAATTAGCGATGCAGTTGAACAAAGCAACCATATTAATTTGTCTAATCAAGAGCTTGAAAAAACCGATGACCTTTGGGTTAAAGAAGTAAAAACACATCAACATGGCATAGCTAAAAAAATGCTAGTAACTGACGCGTCATTATTTTTACAACAATGGCAAATGCAGTTCAATGGTATAGTGACAGAAACCATAGTGACAGATAAGCAAGGTAAAAATGCGGCAATAAGCAAAGCCACCAGTGATTATTGGCAAGGTGATGAGAAGGAATTTAGTCTCCTATACCAGCAGGATTTAGATTATCGCTTTGATAGTGTTGAGTACGATGCATCAACACATCATTTTCAGGTGCACTTGAGTTTACCGATAAAAAATACAAAAGGTGAACATATTGGCGTTATTATTTTGGGTGTTGATGTAGAAAAAGCACTGCACTCATTTAATAATAACGTATTAAATTAAACCTTAAACAGTACCTTATTAAACACCCCATGATATGTTTAATAAGGTATTCATGGCTATTGAGCTACTATAGATATTGGCTTGGTGACTTGTTTGATAATGGTTTTTTCTGCTTCATCTAGTTTAATAACGTAAGCATTTCCTCCCACAAGCCCTTTAAATTCCTCATCAGTAAATATAAGGGTATTATCGTCATAAAAGGTAATCGCTTCTTTTTGCGTAACAATACCTAAATCGATTCGAGATACATCCCCAGAAAAAAATTTGTCGCCTTTAAAATTTTCGAATAGCCAAATACTGGTAGAATCCAGAAGTACTAGTTTAGTCCTGTCTGGGCTAAGCGCAGCGGAGGTTATCCAGCATAGCTTTTCAAGAGTTGTACATGTTTTAAATGAATCAATTAACTGCGCATCAAAATTAGCTGCATGATCGCCTACTTTATAAACATTGGTAATCCCATCGAAAGGTTCGGTTCTGTTTTTGGTAAATAAATATAAATGGCGTTTGTACTCTACAAAGGCCTCTAAATCAAAGTTGCGTTTATTAGGTGTAATAGGCGTGCCGTCCATTTCTGGGTAGGTAAATTTGATAATTTCGGCTTCGGTGGTCTGTGTTTTTATATCAATAGGGTTTTCTATTTTATAAATAGTTAACCATTTCCTATCGTTTTTATTATTGCCAAAATCACCTAAGAAAAAATGACCAAATTTATTTTGCGTCATGTCCTCCCAATCAATATTTTTAGCATTAGTGACAAGGATTTCTTTTTCAATAGCGCCATCTTGACCTAGACGATAAAGTTTTGGGTCGTCGCCGCCATCATTAATCGCCCACAAACGCTTTTTTTTATCAAACTCTATGCCTGAAATTTCTTTTAATTTTGGGTCAACTGATAATTGCTTTTTACTATAAAGCGTATATGCAGAAAGGCTTACAAAGGAGGCTAATGCAATAAATACAACTACGGTAGTAAATAGAATGCTTTTTTTCAACATGAAATTTATGGTATTTCAGAGACATAAGATGCTGTGTATTATTACTTAAGGACAGTGACAACGAAAGAAATTTATAGGTTGGTGTGGGCCTTTGTGTCATTTTTTTGCTAACACCTCCTTATATTTAAAATGATTAAGTTGGTTTAATACTTGCTGTACTTTATTTACTCATTAAAAAGCCAGGTTTATTAGCCTAACCGCACTTTTTTTGTGCGGTTTAAAAACTTTTTTGCACTGTAATAATGCGTAAATAAAAGTTTGATTAAATTACCTGTGTTTGATGTTGTTTAAAAGCACCCACATCGCCTTTTGAAGTGTTGTATCGGCCCTGTGGCAAAGATTAAGTACCCATTTTGGATTAGTTGGAGCCTACTATGTTGAATAAACGTTTTTTTAAAACTAAAGATGAAGCAGAAGTTACCTTTGAGTTTACCCACCCAGATGCAGAGCAAGTAAGTTTACTAGGCGAATTTACCGATTGGCAGCCAGTGCCTATGAAATTTAATAAAAAAGACGGGGTCTTTAAATATAAGCAGCGTTTGCCCGTTGATCAGCAGTTTCATTTTCGTTATTTAATTAATGGCGATACTTGGGATAACGACCACCAAGCAGATGACTACCTACCTAATACATTTGGCACAGAAAATAGCATAGTGAACACTCAACGCATAAATTAAGGCGAGTAAATGGACGCACTTTCGCAGTTGTTTTATCTGCACGGTATTGGTTATGAATTTACTAAATACACGGGTGAGCAGGTTATATTTAGCGAAGACACGCGCATACGTGCCTTACAGTGTTGTGGTATAAATACTGATGATGAACACCATATTGCACAGCTTAATTACCAATTGGATGTGGCGCCTTGGCTTGAGTTAGCACCCGATACTAGCTTAGTGAATTTAACTGATAATCTTTTTTATATTCGCATAGATGAGCGCCAACTTGATTTACCTGTTGTTATAACGCTGCCAAAATTAAATGTAACTTATGAGCGCACTAACTTACATAATTTAACCATTACCGGCGATTATTATGCACATGGCGTACGTTATATTGAAGTGGCAGTGCCTTTAGGAGCTATACCGGTAGGTTATCATCAGGCGCTTGTTAGTGTTGGAGCGCAAAGCAAAGAGATTCAATTGTGGGCTACCCCAGAAAAAGTTTTTCAAGTAGATGACACTAAGCGCACTGGGCTTTCGCTGCAGTTATACACAGTTAAAAACAAAGCAGGCCTTGGCGTAGGGGATTTTAATGATTTACTAGCGCTATGTGATTTATGTGCACAGCATCACATGGACTACATATTACTCAACCCACTACACTTGCTATTTGCACAGCAAAGTGAGCGGGCCAGCCCTTATAGCCCTAATAGCCGTGCGTTATTAAATCCTCTGTATATTTCTGTTGAACTATCAGCTGATAGTAAAAATAATCCGCAGTTGAATGCTTTATTACACAGTGATGAGGTAAAAGCGCTTTTAAACAGCAATCAGCAGTTTATAAATTATGAAAAAGTAAGCACAGTTAAATATGCATTATTTAATGCGCTATTTAGTCATTTTGAAGCACATGCCAGTGCTTCGCGGCGCGATGAGTTTGCACAGTTTTGCAAACAAAACGCCCAGACCTTAACTACGCTCAATTCAGCCAATCCTACCTTTGATTACTACTTACAATGGCAGGCTAAACTACAATTAAGGCATTGCCAGCAGCACTGTTTAAGTAAAGGCATGGCAATAGGTTTAATTAATGACCTTGCTGTTGGCTGTGCAGGAGATGGTATTGAGTATCAATCACAGCAATCACTTTTTAGCGATAATGCTAATGTTGGCGCTCCCCCAGACCCTTGGGCAGAAGCAGGGCAAAATTGGGGGCTGCCTGCGCTTAACCCACAACAATTAAAAAATGATCACTTTGCGTTTTATCGCTCACTTATTCGCGCAAACATGCAAGGCGTTGGCGGTTTGCGAATTGATCACGTTATGGCACTCAGGCGTTTATGGTGGTGTTTTGAAAATAACCACGCACAAGATGGTTGTTATGTTTATTACCCTTTCGAGCACTTATTGGCTATTTTAAAAATAGAGTCTCACCTTAATCAGTGCATAGTAATAGGAGAAGATTTAGGCATAGTCCCACCCGAGGTTAAACACGCACTTGCAACAAGCGGTATTTATTCAAATAGCTTATTTTATTTTGAAAAACAACATGATGGTGAGTTTTTGCCATTAGAGCAATTACCTAAGCATTGTTTAATTATGATAGCCAATCATGACGTTCCGCCATTTTGCGGCTGGTGGCAAACAGATGATTTAGATATTAAACGCCAGTATCAACTTATTGATGAGCAGCAGTACCAACAACAATTGCAAGAACGACACCATGAAAAACAGCGCTTACTTCGTTTTATACGATTACATAGCATAGAGCAACTTAACGAATCTAGCGATGCTATGTGTGTGTATGGTGAACTAGCTAAAGCACTTGCACATAGTGATAGCCGTTTATTTGCACTTCAGCTTGATGATTTAGATAAACAAACGTATCCGGTGAATATACCCGGTACTGATACCGAATACCCAAATTGGCGCCGTGTTTTAACGCACTCATGTGACGACATTTTTAAACATAATGCCAGTACCTTGGCTGCTGTTAATTCAATAAGGAAAGAATATGAGTAGTACTGCACCAAAGGATTCATTACAAACCCGTTACGACGAGCAGGTTAGGGCACTCCAAGGCGGCAGGTTCAAAGACCCTTTTAGTTTTTTAGGGGCGCATGCTTATAAAAATGGTTACGAAATACGCGTGTATTTACCCGCAGCGAAAAGTGTAAGTATTTTTATTAATGATAAAAAAGTTATTGCAAAGCGTTACAACCACAGCGATTTATTTATAGCAACAAGCAACGAAATGCCCGCGCAGCCTTATAAGTGTAACGTTGAATATGAAAATTCAACACTATGTTTTTACGATGAATATAGCTTTGCAAGCAGCCTAGATACGGATGCAATGTACTTATTTAACGAAGGCAGTTTAGAGCATGCATATAAACATTTAGGTGCACACTTTATTAACCAACAAGGGGTTGATGGAGTGCGTTTTTGTGTGTGGGCGCCTAATGCAGCCAGTGTATCTGTTATTGGGGAATTTAACCTTTGGCAAGCTAATCGTCACTATATGCGTTTTCATCCTGCGTGTGGTGTGTGGGAGATTTTTATCGCAGGGCTTCAGCCCGATACATGTTATAAATTTTCTATTGTGACACAGCAAGGCGATGTACTTGAAAAAGCAGATCCGTTTGCCTTTAAAATGCAACAAGCACCAGGCACGGCCAGTGTGTTACAACAGCAAGCGGCGGCTATTATGCTGAGCGATAGCGAGCTTAAAAATCGTCAAAAGCGTAACCATATAGACGCGCCCATAAGTATTTACGAAGTGCACTTAGGCTCATGGCAAAGGGCTGAAGAAAACCGCTATTTAAGCTATAGCGAGCTTGCCGACAAATTGGTTAATTACACGCTTGAAATGGGCTTTACGCATATTCAATTAATGCCAATAAGTGAATACCCATTTGATGGCTCGTGGGGTTATCAGCCGGTGGGGTTATTTGCACCAACTAGTCGCTTTGGTGATTACAGCAGTTTTAAATACTTTGTTCAGCAGTGCCACAAAGCAAACTTAGGTGTGCTACTTGATTGGGTGCCTGGGCATTTTCCTAGTGATCCGCATGGATTACATCACTTTGATGGCACGCATTTATTTGAACATGCCGATATTCGACAGGGCTTTCATCCCGATTGGAATACCTATATTTATAATTACGACCGCCCGGAGGTGAAAAGCTTTTTAATCTCTAATGCGATGTATTGGCTAGAGCAATTTGGCCTTGATGGACTGCGCGTAGATGCGGTGGCTTCCATGCTTTATTTAGACTACAGCCGCAAAGAAGGGCAATGGGTTGCTAATTGTTATGGTGGGCGAGAAAACTTAGGCGCTATTGAGTGCCTAAAGCAAGTAAATCTGCGCAGTTATAAAAATAATCCGGGTATTATGATGGTGGCTGAAGAGTCTACTGCATGGCCGGGCGTTACTCAAAGTGTTGATCACAATGGCTTAGGTTTTGGCTACAAATGGAATATGGGGTGGATGAACGACAGCCTGCATTACATGAAATATGACCCACTTTATAGGCAGCACCACCATCACGAAATGACGTTTTCTATGGTATACGCATTTAGCGAAAATTACATTTTACCGCTAAGCCATGATGAAGTCGTACATGGTAAAGGCTCTTTAATAGAAAAAATGCCCGGTGATGATTGGCAAAAATTTGCCAATTTGCGTGCGTATTATGCATTTATGTGGGCGCATCCAGGTAAAAAACTGCTGTTTATGGGCGGCGAAATAGCACAGCGAAAAGAGTGGGATCACAATCATTCTATTGATTGGCACTTGCTAGAGCATAAAAGCCACCGCGGTATGCAAAACACTGTACAAGCGCTCAATACTGTTTATGTAAAGTCACCTGCACTATATGAACTCGACTCAAGCCCTGCGGGTTTTGAATGGATAGATAATAACAATAACGCGCAAAGTATATTTAGTTTTGTACGTTATGCTAAAAATGCCCACGACTTTATTGTCGTAGTGGCAAACTTTACGCCTGTTTCTTACCAAGAGTATGAAATTGGGGTACCCGCAGCCGGTAAATACAAGGTTATTTTAAACACCGATGATGACGCTTTCTTTGGCTCAGGCATTAAAGCAACAGCAAACAACAACGATACGGTTAGTAGCTTTAAGGCAAGTGCTCATGGCTTTTCGCATAGTATTAAAATTGCAATGGGCGGGTTAACGACGATTTATTTACAAAAGGTTGAAGATGAGTAATCGATTTGAGGTTTCACATGGGCAACCACAGCCACTTGGCGCAACTATTTGCAGTGGCGGCGTTAACTTTAGCTTGTATGCGCCTAAAGCAACACAAGCTTATGTATGTTTATTTGATAAAAGTGGTCACTCTGAAATATTAAAAGTAACCATGCATATCAACGAAGGCGGTATATGGACAGCCCATGTTGTGCCTTTAGCCGAAGGCGCATTATATGGTTATCGCATTGAAGGTGAGTACAGTCCTGAAAAAGGCCTGTTGTTTAACGAGCACAAGTTGCTGATTGACCCTTATGCAAAAGATTTATTTGGCGAATTTACATGGAGTGAGCGCCATTATGGGCAAATGCCTATTGGCACTAAAAGCACCGTTAATAATGCCATTGATATACCTAAATCACGGGTTATTAATAGCCAGCCTTATAAACATAAAAAGCCAAACCATAGCTGGTCTAATACCGTTATTTATGAGTGCCACGTAAAAGGTGCCACGTGCCGGCACCCTAATATTCCTAAAAATTTGCAAGGCAAGTTTTTAGGTTTAAGCCACCCTAGCTTTATTGAGCATTTGCATAATTTAGGGGTTACTGCACTTGAGCTACTCCCTGTGCATGCCTTTATAAGTGAGCAGTTTTTAACGGCAAAAGGGCTGCAAAATTATTGGGGCTACAACACACTCAATTTTTTTACTCCCCATAAAGATTATTTAGTTGACGATGATATTAACGAATTTAAGCGCATGGTTAGCGAGCTTCATAAAGCGGATATAGAGGTTATTTTAGATGTGGTTTATAACCACACCGCAGAAGCGGGCGCCGATGGGCCGATTTTATCGCTCAGAGGACTAGATAACCTTGCTTATTATCGTACGGTTGCTGACAAGCCACAGGTGTATATAAACGATACAGGCTGTGGTAACACCATTAATATTGACCACCCTAAAACTTTAAAGCTGGTACTAGATAGCTTGCGTTATTGGGTACAAATAATGGGAGTCGACGGCTTTAGGTTTGATTTAGCTACTATTTTAGGCAGGAATGCCCATGGTTTTAATACCGCCCATGCGTTTTTTCAAGCAATTGAGCAAGACCCTGTATTAAGCCGTGTAAAGCTTATTAGTGAGCCCTGGGATATAGGGCCCGGTGGCTACCAACTTGGCGCATTTCCCTCCCCGTGGCGAGAGTGGAATGATCAGTACAGAGATGTAATACGCCGATTTTGGCAAAGCGAAGAAGGCGTTATAGCCAATGTGGCAAAGCGTATTCATGGCTCATTTGATATTTTTGAACACAGCCAGCGCGGGCCGCTTAATAGTATTAACTTTATTACCAGCCACGATGGTTTTACGCTTGCCGATTTAGTCAGTTATGAGCACAAACATAATGAAGCAAATGGTGAGCAAAATCGCGATGGCCATAGCGCTAATCATTCAACCAATTGTGGTGTTGAGGGATTTACTAATGATGCCAAAATTATTGCCTTAAGACTGCAACAACAAAAGAATTTTTTACTTACGCTAATACTCTCAAAAGGAGTACCTATGATTGCCTCAGGCAGTGAAATGGGCCACTCGCAGGGAGGTAATAATAATGCGTATTGTCAAAATAACCGCACCAGTTGGTTGGCATGGAAAGACTCGCAGCTAAATCACTCACTTACCCGTTTTATTGACGATGCACTAAAAATAAGGCGTGGTCACAGCGCGTTTAAACACAGTGTATTTTCAGAAGATATTGACGAGCGCTTTACAGTTAAATGGTTTACCGAGCAAGGCGTAAAAATGACTAACGAGCATTGGCATGAGCCACAGCGCCAGTTTTTAATGTATAGCTTGTTAGATAAGCAAAATAAATACGCCTTATTAATCATTTTAAATCCGAGTAAAAAAACAGTTTTTTGTAAGTTACCCCCATCGCCTATCGCGGCGCAATGGGAGATGGTTTTATCAAGTGTACATAACGCATCGCTAAGCAGTAAAGAGGATGCAATAGTCGAAATTTCAGCACAAAGCAGCTGGGTTTTTAGTGCAAATTTAGAGGACGAAGGTCATGTCTAAGCAAGACGAAAATGTGTGTGTGGTAAAAGGGTGGCAAGAAGGCCCTGTAATTGATGAAAGCACTTTAAAAGATGATTTAACTCGGCACTTTTATTACAGTTTAGGACGTGACAAAGTCGGTGAGTCGCAACTGTATTTATATCATGCGCTCGCGCTGACAATTAGAGATCGGCTTGTTGCTCGTTGCAGAGAAACCAAACAACAAATCAAGCAAGAAAAACGCCGCAAAACAGCTTACTTATCGTTAGAGTTTTTAATGGGTAGGGCACTTGGCAATGCCATTTTAAACTTAGATTTAGACGAGCAAGTCTCCAGTGCTCTACAAGAATATTGCACCACTATAGAAACTGTAGCCCAAGCAGAGCACGATGCAGGGCTAGGTAATGGTGGCCTTGGACGTTTAGCTGCCTGTTTTTTAGATAGCTGTGCAAGCCTTGCGCTTCCCGTGGTGGGTTACGGTATTCGCTACGAATACGGCATGTTTAACCAGTCATTAAAAAATGGCCATCAAGTTGAGCAACCCGATAACTGGCTTCGTGAGGGGCACCCGTGGGAGCTTGCCGCCCCTGAGCAATCACAACGAGTGAAGTTTTTCGGGCACGTACAAAGTTATACCGACAAACATGGGCGAGAACACCGCCAGTGGGTTGGTTGTCATGATGTTTTAGCCGTGCCCTATGATGTGCCTATCCCTGGTTATAAAAACGACATTGTTAATACGCTAAGGTTATGGAAATCAGAAGCGACCGACGAATTTAACTTAACCGAGTTTAATGCAGGGAGTTATTCAGAAGCGGTGGCGCAAAAAAACTTAGCAGAACAAATCACAATGGTGCTTTACCCAAATGACAGCAGTGAAAATGGTAAAGAGCTTAGGTTGCGCCAACAGTACTTTTTATCATCAGCGAGTATTCAAGATATTGTATCGCAATGGGTTGAGCAGTACGGCGAAGACTTTAGTGATTTTGCTACACATCATGTATTTCAATTAAATGATACCCACCCAAGTATTGCCGTGGCAGAGTTAATGCGCATTTTGGTTGATGACTACGAGCTTGATTGGGATAACGCGTGGGAAATTACAACCCGCACAATGGCATACACTAACCACACATTATTGCCAGAGGCATTAGAAAAATGGTCGGTGCCACTTTTTGCAAAACTATTGCCGCGAATTTTAGAAATTATTTATGAAATAAATGCCCGCTTTTTAGCCCAAGTGGCTCAGCATTGGCCTGGTGATGCAAGTAAACAGCGTGCGCTGTCGTTAATTGAAGAAGGCGACGTGCCGCAAATACGCATGGCATATTTAGCCATTGTGGGTAGCTATTCGGTAAATGGTGTGGCCGCACTACATACTCAACTTTTAAAAGAAGGCCTATTTAAAACCTTTTATGAGCTTTGGCCTAATAAGTTTAATAATAAAACCAATGGGGTTACGCCAAGGCGTTGGTTAGCACACTGCAACCCGGCCTTGAGCACGTTAATTACAGAAAAAATTGGCTCAAAATGGGTTAGCAATTTTGCAAATATTAGCCAATTACGTCGCTACTTCGACGACGGGGCGTTTCATCAGCAATGGCAAAATGTTAAACGCGAAAACAAACAACGCCTCGTCGATTTAGTGAAAGAGCGCTGTGGTGTTGATTTTGATGTAGAGATGATGTTTGACGTACAAGTTAAACGTATTCACGAATACAAACGCCAGCTATTAAATGTGCTGCATGTTATTCATTTATATGAGCGTATACGCCGTGGCGATACAACAAACTTAGTACCACGTTGTGTGCTGTTAGGAGGTAAAGCAGCGCCTGGTTATTACATGGCTAAAAAAATAATTAAGCTCATTAATAATGTCGCTGAGGTTATTAATAAAGACCCACTTGCAGCACCATACTTACGAGTTGCGTTTTTGCCAAATTATAATGTAACCGCAATGGAAACGATTTGCCCGGCAACTGATTTATCAGAGCAAGTCTCGACCGCAGGTAAAGAAGCATCAGGTACTGGTAACATGAAGTTTATGATGAATGGCGCGCTTACTATTGGTACGTTAGATGGGGCGAATATTGAAATTAGAGACGCTGTGGGCGCAGATAACTTCTTTTTGTTTGGTGCGCAGGCTCATGAAATAGATGATATTAAATCGCGCTACAACCCTTCTCATTTAATAGAGCAAAACAGCGACCTGAGCCATGTAATGCAGTTACTCGAAAGCGGGCAATTTAATCTGTTTGAGCCTAATTTATTTGACGACATTATTAATGCAATTAAAAGCCCTCACGATCCGTGGTTGGTTGCACATGACTTTGAAAGCTACGTGGCTGCGCAAAAGCAGGTAGAGGCTGCGTATCTTGACCAAACGCATTGGACGCAAATGAGTATTTTAAATACGGCCGCAAGTGGCATATTTTCAAGTGATAGAACCATAAGCCAATACAGTGAAGATATTTGGCACCTAACCCCCCTAACTATTAGTGAAACAGACTTACACGCAACTACGAGCCATGCCACTAAGAGCACAGACTAAACGGAGAGAGTATTATGCCTAGTTATGCAAATCGTTACATAAGTAGCTTAACCCGAGATACGTACGCGTTAATACTGGCTGGTGGACGCGGCTCACGCTTACACGAATTGACAGATTGGCGCGCGAAGCCCGCTGTTTATTTTGGTGGCAAGCACCGTATTATCGATTTTCCATTATCAAATTGTATTAATTCGGGTGTGAGACGTGTAGGCATCGCCACACAGTATAAATCACACTCTTTGATCCGCCATGTTAATCGCGCCTGGGGCCATTTTAAAAAGGAGCTGGGGGAGTCGGTTGAAATTTTACCCGCATCTCAGCGTAATGGTGATGAGTGGTATTGTGGGACTGCCGATGCGGTTTTTCAAAACATGGATATAATTCGCCACGAACTGCCAAAATATGTGATGATTTTGTCAGGCGATCACGTTTATCGAATGGATTACGGCGCCCTATTAGCTGAGCATGTGCAAAAAGGCGCCGACATGACTGTATGTTGTCTTGAAGTACCTGTTGAAGAGGCCGCAGACACCTTTGGGGTAATGACCGTTGATGAAAAAAATCGGGTATGCCGCTTTGATGAAAAACCTTCTATCCCCAGCTCTGTTCCTGGTAAGCCAGGAACCTGCTTAGCCTCTATGGGCAACTATGTGTTTAATACTGAGTTTTTATTTGAGCAGCTAAAAAAAGATGCTGAAAATGAAGGTTCTGGCCGCGATTTTGGGCACGATATTATTCCGGCCATTATAGAGGAGCACAGTGTGTATGCGTTTCCGTTTAGAGATCCCATGCAAGAAGGGCAACCTTATTGGCGCGATGTAGGAACGTTAGACTCGTTTTGGGAAGCCAATATGGAATTAGTAATGCCCGAGCCACAGCTAGATTTATACGATCCAACCTGGCCTATTTGGACCTACCAAGAGCAGTTGCCACCGGCTAAGTTTATTTTTGATGATGAAGATAGACGCGGTATGGCGGTAGACTCAACTGTATCAGGAGGGTGTATTGTATCGGGCTCAGTGGTTAGAAAATCACTGCTGTTTTCTAACGTGCATGTGCGCTCATTTTGTGAAATAGACCAATCGGTTATTTTACCTGGGGCTCTCATTAATCGTCATTGTAAAATTAAGCGAGCCATAATTGATCGAAGCTGTGAAATACCGGCAGGGCTTGAAATTGGCTACGATAGAAAAGCCGATGAAGAAAATGGCTTTAGGGTGTCTAAAAAAGGCATAGTGCTTGTGACCCGTGATATGCTCACTGAACTTGCTAAAAAGCTTGAGCGTCAAGCACACGAAAATAAAAAGTTCGCTTAAAATCGGATGCGAATAACAAAGGTTAAGGAAGTAGTAAATAAATGCATGTATTAATGGTTGCCGCAGAAAACGATGCTTTACCAAACGCTAAAGTGGGCGGGGTAGCAGATGTAGTCAGAGATGCCCCAAAAGCACTAGCCGCACAAGGCGTGAGCGTAGATGTTGTTATTCCTGATTATGGGTTTGAGCAACTGCAACGTGAATATATAGGTGATGTCACTGTTATATTTAGAGCGCAGCCACAGGTATTATCTGTATTTAAAATATGTGATGACAACACACACATTAATCAATTTGTTATTTCGCATACACTGTTTAGCCAATCGGGGTCGGTGTACTGCAATGACGAACCCGGGCGACCTTTTGCAACAGATGCAACCAAATATGCATTATTTAGTGCCGCAATATGTGAAGTGTTATTGCAGGGATTATTAAAGCGCCCTCAAGCACTGCATCTTCACGATTGGCACAGCGCCTGTGTTGCCGTGTTATTAAAATTTGATAAACGCTACGATACGCTTGCTAATTTGCACATTGCCTACACTGTTCATAATTTAGCACTGCAAGGGATCAGACCTTTTAAACACGATGACTCGAGTTTAGAGGCCTGGTTTCCTTCGTTAGGTTATAACGGGCAACATTTGTGCGACCCTCGTTACCCACACTGCTTTAACCCTATGCGCAGCGCTATAAATTTGGCTGATAAAGTGCATTTAGTCTCACCTAGTTACAGTACTGAGGTACTAAAGCCGAGTAATTATCAGCAAGGTTTTTTTGGTGGAGAAGGCTTAGAGCTTGATTTACAAAATCAATCGGCCCAAGGCAAGGTAGTGGGGATATTAAATGGCTGTGAATACCCTGAGCAAAGTCCTGAACAGGTTAGTTTATCGCTTTTGTATGAGCGTATTGAACATACCTTATTTAACTGGATGGTAAAACATGAACAGCTTGAAACGAGCTACTATATTGCGCATCAGCGCATGCTGCAGTTTAAAAACACGCCAATAGACGGGCCCCTTGTAACAAGTGTTGGCAGGCTGACCGAGCAAAAGGTGCTATTACTTTGTCAACAATACGGTAATGCATTAGCGCTTGATAAAGCGTGTGAAATAATTGACCGTTTTAATGGCCGTCTTATTATTTTAGGCTCTGGTGACAAAGCTCTTGAAAGTATTTTTACTAAGGCTATGGCACGCAATGCAAACTTACTGTTTTTAAAAGGATATGGCCAAGGTATTGGCGACAGCCTATATGAGCTTGGGGATTTATTTTTAATGCCAAGCTCGTTTGAACCTTGCGGAATTAGTCAAATGCTTGCTATGCGCGCAGGGCAACCTTGTTTAGTACACAGTGTTGGCGGTTTAAAAGACACCGTAAGCCACAAAAACAATGGCTTTGCGTTTTTTGGCGGCTCGTTGGATGAGCAAGTTGATGGGTTAATGACATGCTTAACTGAAACCCTTACGCTAAAACAGCAAAATCCTAAGCAATGGGAAAAAATTACAGCTAATGCTAAAGGAGCACGTTTTTCGTGGGAAACGGTCGCTGCTGATTATATTTCAAGCATGTATTGCTAAATCATTAAATTTAAATGCAACAGAAGTGACATTTTTACCTATTTAGGCTATTAATTACTTAGTTTGAGTATATAAATAAGAAGTAGGGAATGTGTCTGTATTTGTTGCAAGGCAAGCAATATTTAATCGTAAGCAAAATGTAGTTGCTTACGAGCTTTTATTTCGTAATAGTGCTGAAAACTTTTTTCCCAATATAGAAGAAGGTCAAGCAACTGCTCGCCTAATAATGGAAAACCAGCTTAATTTAGGTACACGCCACATCACCTCAGGTAAAACGGCACTGATAAATATAGGCCCAGACTCTTTAAAGCACAATTTATGTGACTTTTTACCCTGTAAAGATGTGGTCATTGAGCTATTAGAAACCATTGAACCCACCGACGATAACTATCAGCTTTGCAGAGAGCTTTTTCATAAAAACTATAAACTCGCATTAGATGACTTTGTTTATAACGAACAATGGGAGCGATTTTTAAAGTTTATTAAGCTAGTAAAGTTTGATATTGCGCAAACGCCTTTATCAGATATTGCTGAGATTGTAGAAAAGTTAAAACAGCATAAAAAAATTAAAATATTAGCTGAAAAAATAGAAACCCAAGCCGATTATCATCAAGCCCATAAAATGGGGTTTGATTATTTCCAAGGCTACTTTTTTGCTAAGCCCACAATGCACGAACAGCAAGACATTGATTATAACTATGCGTTAGTTGTGGCTATTTACGCGCAAGTAATGAAATCAAGCCCAGATATAAAGCAAATTACTGCGTTATTTGAAGCCGATGCAGCCCTGGCTTATAAGCTTATGCGGCTAATTAACAGTGGTGTTTTTCCTATTCAAAGCAAAATATCATCTATTAAACAGGCGTTAGTGTATTTAGGGCATGAGCGTTTAAAAAAGTTTGTTAGTTTAATTGTTACCGCGCACACCGCGGGTAAAAAGCCAGCAGAACTAATGCAAATGTGTGTAGTTAGAGCACGCTTTTGTGAGCTAATAGCAAAGCAGGTGTCTAAATCGCTTGCGGGTGAGGCGTTTTTAACCGGCTTGTTTTCGTTACTCGATGCAATACTTGATCAACCCATGAGTTTATTAGTCGAAAAATTACCTTTTCCTGATGACATTAAAGCGGCATTATTAGACGAAAAAAACACCCTATATTATATCTTAAATGTAGTACAAGCGTACGAAACAGGTAGCTGGTGGACATTAGAAAAAGCCGTTATATTACTTAATGTTAAAAGTGATGTGCTGCCAGGGTTATATAAACAAGCCGTAGATTGGGCAGATAATTATAAAAATAATAGTTAAAGGACAGTAACCGCTCATTATGCGAAATTATAATATGGACTTTATTCGTGGCATTGCTGTGCTTTGCTTAGTGTATATGAATGGCTATGCGTTTGGCTTAATGGACTATAGCTATATTCCTTTATCTACCCCGCCTTTTAGCGACGCCCTTATCCATGCTGTGAGTACTTTTTTTGTGGATGGCCGATTTAGAACGCTGTTTTGCTTATTGTTTGGTGCAGTGCTGTATATTCAATGGCACAAAGTTAAATCAACAGCCCCTTTAAAAGCGCGATTGCATTGGCTTATCATTTTTGGTTTGGTACATGGTTTTTTACTGTGGGCTGGCGACATTTTATTTTTGTACGGTGTATCTGGCTGGTTTACCCTAAAATATTTGCAAAGTAATAACCAACTACTTTTAAAAAGGGCGGGGGAGTTTCTTTTAATTGGTTGTGTAGCCACGGCGTTGGTACTTTTTAGTGTACCAGATGAGGTAATTTATCGTGACACAGCGCAGTATATCGATTTATATAGCCCGCATTACAGCGATTACTTTTTGAGTAATCTAGGTATGAATGTATTAATGCTGGTAGCTGTTCCTATCATGATCATGTGGCTGTGCGTAGGGCTAATGCTGATTGGCATCTATTTATATAAAAATGAGGTTTTTAATAAAGGTTTAACCAAGCCGTACCTTATTGTTTGTATAGCTGGTGCTTTTATTTTTTCGGGCATGAGGCTGTATGCGTCACAGTTTACAGGGGGAGCAGGTTACGCCATACAAGAGTTTATAAATACCTTTGCCGCGTTGTTCATGGCTGTATTTTATATTCATCTTATCGTTAAATTTTGTAATAACCGTGCCCATGTAGGGCGGCTTATTCAGCAGGCTGGACGTTTAGCGTTTACCCTATATATAGGACAAACACTTATGCAGCTGCTGCTTTATAAAGTATTGTATCCGCAGTGGGTATTGAGTTTTAACCGCATAGACTATTGGTTAGTCGCGACCGGCCTGGTTACTTTGCAGCTATTGTTTACAGCTTTATATTGTCGCTATTATGAGCAAGGGCCGCTGGAATATGTTTGGCGTAAGTTAGCTCAAGCAAAAATCGCAAAAATTAATGCATAAAGGTTTAAATTAGGGGCGAAAAATAATTGCGTGTGGTTTACACTAGTCGCCTTTAAAATTAGGACCATTAAGTGCCATGACCGAATTAAAACGTTTAAATAAATTTATTAGTGAAACAGGTTTTTGTTCACGCCGTGAAGCCGATAAATATATTGAGCAAGGTCGTGTAACGGTTAATGGTAATACGCCTGAAATGGGCGTAAAAGTGGCAGATACTGATACTGTTTTAGTAGATGGAAAACCGCTGCGCGAAAAACCAAAGCGTGTTTACATTGCGTATAATAAGCCAGTGGGTATTACCTGTACCACCGAGAGTAAAATTCAAAGTAATATTGTAAAAGCTGTTAATTATCCCACCCGCATATTTCCTATCGGCCGTTTAGATAGACCTTCTGAAGGATTGATTTTTTTAACTAACGAAGGCGACATCGTTAATAAAATTTTGCGAGCAGGTAATAACCACGAAAAAGAATACGTGGTGACAGTTGATAAACCACTAAACCGCCAGTTTGTGAGCAAAATGGCCAACGGTATTCCTATTTTAGATACCGTCACAAAAAAATGTAAAGTGACACAAACAGCGCCGCAAGAATTCAAAATTGTGCTTACGCAGGGGTTAAATCGCCAAATTCGTCGTATGTGTGAATACCTAGGTTATGAAGTGGTGACCCTTAAGCGTACCCGCATTATGAATGTAACGTTAAAGGGTTTAAAAGTAGGCCAGTGGCGACATTTAACTGACGTAGAAATGGCGCAAATTAATGATTCAATTGCTGACTCGGGTAAAACGCAAGAGCACTCGGTTGATACTAATAAGCAAAATGCCAATAGCAAAGGTGAGCCTAAAAAGCGTAATTTTCAGGGTGAAAACTCACGTGCATTTAATAATGAGCGAGGCACTCGCACTCAAAGAAGTAACACGGCCTTTCAAAAGCGTTCAACCACCTATGTAGGTAAAGGGGGCGTAGTTATAAATACTCAAGGCGATAGCAAAAACGCAAACAACAAAAAGTCATCAAACGGTAAATCGCGCTCATCTGGTACGTTAAGTTTAAAAAAATAGCGTGTGCACTTACCACTGTATTTGATGCACAACGTAACCGAGTGGGCTTTTAACGCCCACGATGTTTATTTTTTCATTTTTTAACCGTTTTAGTTTTTGCTTATCTAAATACCATCTAAAAGAGCGTTTTCTATAAGTGTGTAAATCAAGCACAACCAGTTTTGCGCAGCTGTATTCGTAATCACGCGGGCAGGCCTCTACAGCCAGTAGCTGGTACTCTTGCTGCCAGCTATTCTCGCTATAATAATAAGTCCAAAGCTTTACAGAAATACAAAAACTAGCCCACAGCCATAAATAAACTAAAACCGGTATAAACAAAATACCCAGCCAGCCCCTAAGCTTTCCATCGTGTTCTAAATAATCTTTAAAATTTGATTTAAACGTTATGCATGCGTTGTACTTTTTGTATCCGTACATACCTGCTGCAATACTAATTACTACTGACAAAGCAGGAAGCAGCTTACGTGTTAAAAAATCATAAGCAGTATTGGCAATAAAGGGGGGATCGAGATTTTCATCCCAAGCAATAAAAAATAGGGGAGGGAGTAGTAAGCTCGCGGTAATTATTATTCTAAAAAGTTGTTTTGCTGTCATTTGAGGGGTTATTTATAAAACACAACGCCAATATAAAGTAAAAAAAGCCCTAAATAAACGGCTAATGCAGATACGCTGTTTTTAGAGCGCAGCTGTTTAATTAAATCATAAGTACCGTCAAACATGCCCGTTATTACCAACGCAATACCGCCCGTAAAACGGTAGTTGTTTAAATCTACATTGCCATTTTCGTCGCTTATAAAGCGAAAATAGCCAAAGAGAATACATATACAGCCTAGTATTAGTATGAGCGTGCTTATTATGTCCATCTTTAACCTCGGTTTAAATAATAAAAAACGCAGCTACGGTGAGGTAAGCTGCGTTTTAAGCGTCCTGTAAGGCTTTTAAATTACTTTCTAGGCTCGTAGTCTATTCTAAATACAACAGTATAAAGCACAGGCACTACGATAAGCGTAAGTATGGTCGCAAAGCCTAAACCAAACATAATCGTTACCGCCATTGACTGGAAGAACACGTCAAATAACAGCGGGATCATACCTAAAATAGTGGTAATAGCCGCCATGGCTACAGGGCGTACACGGCTAACGCCCGATTCAAATACAGCTTGATAAGGCGATTTACCATCGCGAAGCTCAAGGTTTATTTGATCAACCAACACAATACCGTTTTTAATTAGCATTCCGCTTAAACTCAGTAATCCAAGTAGCGCCATAAAGCTAAATGGTGCATTCATTATTAACATGCCTGCACTCACACCTATAATGGCAAGTGGCACTGTAGCCCAAATAACTAAAGGTTGTTTAAGTGAATTGAACAGCAGTACGGTTACCGCAAACATTGCTAAATAACCCAGCGGTAATGAGCCAAATATAGCGGCTTGCGCATCCGATGACGACTCATACTCGCCGCCCCATTCTAATTTATAGCCACGTGGTAACTCTATTGCTTCTACAGGTCCGCGTATGCGAGCAAAAAGCTTGGCGGCAGTTTCATCACCTAATACGTTGTGATCGGCCATAACCGTTATTGTGCGCTTTCTGTCGCGGCGCATAATTAGGCTGTCTTCCCATTCAACTACAAATTCGTCAACCACTTGTGTTACTGGTACAAATACCCCCAGTACTGGGCTGTATATTTGTAAATCATGAACGCTTTCTACATTTAGGCGCTCATTTGCCGGTGAGCGAGCAATTATTGGCAGTAGTTGTGTACCATCGCGGTATACACCCACTTGCTTGCCCGAAAGACTAGTAAGCAGCACATCATCAAGGTCCGACTTACTAATACCTAAGCGGCGCGCTTTTTGTTCGTTAAATTGTGGGCGAATCATTTTAGTACGTGCGCGCCAATCATCACGAATATTATAAGCGCCGTCGTCTTGTGCGATAACTTCTTCAGCTTGGGCGGCTAATTGTCTCAGTATTACCGGGTCTGGGCCTGTAAAGCGAGCTTCAATTTTAGCATCGGTTGAGGGGCCAATTTCCATTGGCTTAATTTTAAGCTCAGCTGAAAGGGGTGTACTTTGAGAGTACTCTCGCACTTTTTGCATTACTACAGCTACCGCCTCGCGGTTTTTTACTCTAATAATGAGCTGCCCGTATGACGAGTACGACTTTTGCGGTGCATAAGTGAGCATAAAGCGCGGAGCACCTTGACCTGTAGTACTGGTTATTTCTTCTACTAGCTCTTCTTTTTGAAGGTAGTTTTCAAGCTTTTTAATTCCCTCGAGCGTTGCTCTTATGTCAGAGCCTTGTTGCTGCCAGTAATCTACGTAAAACATAGGCGTGTTAGAGGCAGGGAAAAACGATTGTTTAACTGCACCAAAACCAACCACTGCCGAGCAAAGGAGTACAACCATAAGCACAAGCGTGGTTTTACGATAATGCATAGACACATCTAAAAGTGCTTTATAGCCGGTAAAAATAAAGCCTTGGTATGGGTCGTCGTCTTCTTCTTCGCCCTCAGCATTTTTACCTTTTTTAAACTCATCTTGTTTAAACATTAAATTTGCAAAAAATGGTGTAAGCGTAATGGCGGTGATCCAGCTTAGTAAAAGCGATATAAACAACACCCAAAATAAGCTACCGGCAAATTCACCGGTCGCATCAGAGCTTAGGCCAATAGGGGCAAACGCAGTAATACCAATAACTGTAGCGCCTAGTAGCGGCCATTTAGTTTGTTCTACAATATTAACCGCCGCTTTTAACTTAGTTTGGCCACGCTTTAAATTTATTAATATGCCTTCGGTTACTACTATGGCGTTATCTACCAGCATACCAAGGGCAATAATCAGCGCACCCAAAGAAATACGTTGCAGGTCTATGGCAAACAGCTTCATAAATATAAAGGTGCCTAGAACGGTTAGTAATAAAATCCCGCCAATTAAAATACCGCTTTTTAACCCCATAAATATAAGCAGTACCACAATTACAATGGCAATCGCCTCTACTAGGCTGACAATAAAGCCATCTACCGATTTTTCTACTTCTTTAGGCTGGTTATATACCGATTTTACATGTATGCCGTGGGGGCGCTGGTATTCAAGCTCTGCTAAGTGTTCGTCAATACGCTTACCTACATCGACTACGTTCACGCTATTCATAAACGAAACGCCAATTAAAAGTGCTTGCTCTGAGTTGTAGCGAATAACATTGTTGGGTACTTCTGCGTATTCTCTAAATACTTTGGCTACATCACCTAGGTAAATAAGCTCGCTAGCACCGGGTTTTGATATAAGTAGGGTTTCGAGCTCTTTAACATCTTTAAATTCGCCGGTTGGGTGAAAGCGTATAGACTCATCGCCCACTCTAATTTTACCTGCGTTAGAGACTGTATTTTGAGATTGCAGTAAACCAAAAATATGGCTTGGGGCAATACCGAGCTGCGCTAACTTGCGGGTCGACACTTCAACCATAACTTGTGGCTGTTGTTCACCTGCAATGGTTACTTTACTCACGCCTTTAACAAGTACGAGTTCACGCTTTAAGTAATCGGTGTAATCTTTAAGCTCATCATAAGAGTAGCCATCGCCGGTAACCGCATACATAACGCCGTATACATCGCCAAAGTCATCTAAAATAGTGCTCGGGTAAACACCACTTGGGAGTGAAGGCGCTAAATCGTTTATTTTACGGCGCATTTCATCCCAAATTTGGCGCAGCTGATCTTTGCGGTAGGTGCTTTTCATTTCTACCGATATTTGCGACTTACCATTTGACGAAATAGAGGTTACAAAATCAACGTAAGGGAGTTGCTGAATTGCATTTTCAATTGGGAAGGTGACTTCTTCCTCTACTTGTTGTGGTGACGCACCTGGGTACATAGTAATAACCATGGCGGTTTTAAGCGTAAACTCTGGGTCTTCTAGTTGGCCTAAATCAAAGTACGACACACTCCCGCCAATTAACAGCAGTAGTGCAAACATCCAGCTAATTACTTTTTTCTCTATAGAGAGTTGTGCAAAGCTCATAATTATAAGCCTCGCTCTTTATTCCATGGGCGTACTTTCATGCCTTCATCTAATGAATGCACGCCAGCAGAAACGACAATTTGGCCTTCTTTAACGCCGCTCAGTACTTCAATGCCGTCACGGTGTACTTGACCGACTTTAACAGCTTGCTTGTTAACAACGCCGGTTTCGGGGTTGTATATCCACACATAAGCGTTATCTGACACGCTTTCTTTAGCTTCAGAAAAAACCGACTCTATTGGTAAAATAGTGTAAGCCACTTGCGAGCTGGTTACTTTAGATAAATCAATAAATACACGCCCGGTCATTCCTGCAAGGAGGTTAAAGTCTTTAGGAACAGGCAATGAAAAAACAACTTTGTAAGTGAGCGTTGTCGGATCCGCCTGCGTATCCCACTCTTTTAAATCTAAGGTGTATTCTTTGTTAGTAAAACCATCGAACACAACGGTTGGGTGGTAGTCGCTGCCTTTTTTGATACGCGCAATGATTTTTTCAGGAACTTGGATCTCAACATCCATTAAATCACGTGTTTCTAAGCGTAATATGTTTTGTTTGGCTTGAATGTTTTCAAAGTTTTTAACAAATACTTTGGCAACAGTACCAGCAAATGGAGCGCGCAATTCGCTGTATTCTAGATTAGTTTCAGCAATCTTAAATGCTGACTCTGCCACTTGCATATTTGCCAACGCTTCATCGTACTCTGATTGGCTCGCTATTTTTTTCTCGTATAGTTGCTTAATACGACTAAGTTGCGATTTAGCAAGTTCATAACGGGCTTTTCTATCGTCGTACTGTAATTGAAAATCTTCTGGGTCGAGTTTTGCTAAAAGCTGGCCTTTCTCAACTTCTTCACCTGCTAAAACAGGAAACTCTACCAATTCACCATTAACTCTAAACGCTAAGTATGAGCCTTGGTTAGCAACCACTTCAGCAGGAAAACTGCGCACATTTGTTTGCGAATCATGTCCTATATTGAATAACTTTACAGGCCTAATGGGCTCTTCTTTTACTTGCTGCTCTGGCTCTGAACAGGCCATTAAAGTAAGTAAAGTCGTAGTAAGTATACATAGACGAAAGAGTTTCATGTCTTCTCCGTGGCAATGATGGGCAAAATAATTAAGTGCAGGATACGCCGCAACCATATAAAATAAAATTCATTAAATTTTAGAAACATAATAAGTTTTATTTATGATCATGTTGAGCGCAGTATGAAGCTGAATCAATTACAAATTTTAGATGCCATTGTACAAAGTGCAAGTTTAAGTGGCGCGGCGCTTAAATTACATAAAACTCAGCCTGCACTTACCTTAGCAATTAAAAACTTAGAGGCAAAAATTGGCTTTGAATTACTTGATAGAAGCAAGTACCGATTACAGCTAACTGAAAAAGGGCGTGTTTTTCACCGCGAAGCACAACAACTATTGCATGCCAATGACGAGTTAGCACAGCTTGCCAAAGAGCTTGCACTCGGTAACGAGCCACAATATCGCATTTGCTACGAACAAATATGTCATAAAGACAGTTATAACGAGATCATAAGTAATACTTTTAGATTATTTAAGCGTACAGAGTTTAATTTAACCAGTGGCAAACGCTTTGTTTCTTTAGAGCAAGTAAATAGTGGGCAAGTTGAGCTAGGCATAGGCCCATGGTTTGATTTGTTTCATGCAACAGGGCATTTAGAAAGTTTGCCTATTGGTAAACTAAATATTGGTATTATTGCATCTACTAATAAATACCCTAAGCACATGACCTTTAACGAGCTACAAAATTACCCGTGTTTGGCCATGTTTGAAAGCGACTTAAGCATAGACAGCGACAAGCTTTCTTACTCAAAAGGTTCTGCCTTAATGAAGATTGACGATGTAACTAATTTAAAGTCGTTTTTGCTTGCGGGTGCTGGCTGGGCAATGATGAATATAGACTATTGCGCCCCTGAAATAGAAGCGGGGCTGTTGCAGCAAATACATATAAACGACAGAGAAGATCAGTTTGGTATAGAGGTACGTGCATTTAGGCGTGATGCAATACACCATGGCCCTGTTGCGCGCTCTATTTGGGAGCAATTTAAAGTACTCAGTGAGGCGTACGTGAATGAGCGCTGATATCGATAAAGAAACCCTCATCTACACCATCATTGCCAGTATACCTGCAGGTTTTGTAGCAAGTTATGGGCAAGTAGCAACGCTTGCCGGTTACCCGCAAAATTCACGTCTAGTAGGGCGGCTTTTAAAGCAAATGCCAAATGACTCTGTTATACCGTGGCACAGAGTAGTAAACAGCCAAGGTAAAATATCGTTTCCTTCAGGTAGTGATAAATACCAAGAGCAGCGCCAAAAGCTGTTATCTGAAGGGGTTAGCTTTAAAAACGATAAAGTAAATATGCGCGAGTACAGGTGGGAGTGATAAGACCACTTCGGGCAGATTAATTCTAATGTAGGTCGGATAAGCGAAGCGCCATCCGACACAGTAAAATACCTAGCCAATTATAATCAATATTTTATGTTGTCGAGTGGCTGGAAAGTGCCATAAGCGGACGGTGGTAACGCCCGCATAACGGGCAAAAACACGTAGGCTACAATACCAAGCGAAGCGCAGGGAGCCTACGTGTTTTTGTCCCTAGCGAGCGCAGCGAGTGTTAATGCGTTTGTTAGGTGCAACTAGCCGGCAAGCCATAAGCTTAACATTAACGAAAACCATGTGAGCACGTACATTATTATGCTTGGATTTTTAGATTTTATATTTAAGTGAATGAACAAAAGAGTAAAAGCTAAGCCAACGATACCAGATAAAATGCTACTTGCAGCAGATTGGTCGGCGTTACCAAAGATTTTGATAGGCAAAAGAATAAGTAACCCCAATACAGCCATATAAATAGACCACTTAACAATTTGCTCTCGAAGTAGATCGTCGGGATCAACAAACTCGTTGTTTTTATTACGAAACAACTCCTTGAGTATATCTATAATTTCCTTGTCAGCTTCCGTCATACTTCCTTTGCACCTAACAACTTTATCAGAGGACACTTTCCCTTTTTTAGCGCGAAAACGTCCTTATTTTATGAACTTATACTAATAGCAAATAGTGTAAGCTATTGCCAGCTATAAATATTATAGTTTCTGTAGCTTATATAAACATGTAAAAAAGAGGAAAGTGTCCTCTTATTCTTACTAAGTTAATGACGACTCACCTGAATGACAGCTATTCGCTCTGAGCTGCCATCAATAAACATATTTACTAATTGAAATGTAATGGCAAACACATCCAGCGATCACAAACAAATGCCAAATAGCATGGCTGAATTGAGTGCTTTTAGCATTATAAAACAAAGTACCTAGGCTATAAAAAATGCCACCGGCCAGTAACCAGTAAAGTGCTTTTACATCAATATTTAAATAAAGCGGGTATACAATAGCGAGGGCAAACCAGCCCATAAGTAAGTAGGTAGCCAGCGATATTTTTTTATTACCATTTTTAACCAGCACTTTATAAGCAACGCCGCTAATTGCTACGGCCCAAATAAAGCTCAGTGTGCCCCAAGACCACCATCCATTAAGAGATAGCAATAAAAATGGGGTGTACGTACCGGCTATTAATACGTAAATAGCGCAGTGATCACACTTTTTATAAAAAGCGCGTATTTTTGGCTGCACACTGGCGTGATAAAGTGTGGATGATAAAAACAATACAAATAAACTAGCCCCATATACAGCGGTGCTAATATAAGCTTTTATGCTGGTGGCTTGTTTAAATAAATCCCACATTACAAACACAGCAAAAAATATACCCAGTGCATGACTTAGTACATTGAGTTTTTCTTCTTTGCGAGAATAGGGTGCATCTATAGTCATACTAGTCCTACCACTTATTAATTGAACTTGAGTGTACAGGTGTACGCTCAATGTTTCAATACCATCACTGTTACTGTAAATTAGTCTGGTTACTTTTATTGATTTTAAAAGGAATTAATCGGTTATAGTGTGGTCGTATAGTCTCAATTAATTAAGGCACGTTTATTATGAAAAAAGAGCTTAAAGCCGTTTTACTTACTGCCATTGTGTATCCTGGGGCAGGGCATTTTTCGCTTAAAAAGCATTTAATAGGCTGCATTTTTGCAGGTGTATTTACGCTACTTTTGTTTATGACATTAGGTGATATTTTGGCTGTAGCGCAATGTAGTGCAAATGAAATTTTAGCAGGTAAAATTCCGATGACGGCTTCTGGCATTTTACAAGCTGCTCGTAATCCATCAGGTGAATGTGCACAGCTTGGGGAATATCAATACCTTCCTTTAATGGTGGTTATATGGTTATTAAGTATGGTTGATGCCTATCGGTTAGGTAAAAAAGTGAAACTAGCTAAACACACAAAAGAGTAACGCAGGGAGTTACTTTTAGTTGTGAAGAGTTAAACTTTATTTATTTGCTAATAATTAGTCAAAAAATTAAAAAGGTTAGTTAAATTAACCAGCACTGAACGCTGCCTATTTTTAATTAGTCTAATTAAATTCTTAAATATCAAGTGTTTACTTTTTATTTTTCTGTTGGCACAACCCTTGATTATGTTATTGCGTCTAAACAATATACATAACAAGGAATACCATTATGAAACATTCAATTAAAATCGCTATGGCAAGTTTATTAGTATTAGGTTCTTCGCAGGCACAGGCGAGTGAAGTGGACCTAGATGTAACTGATATTATAACGCAAAACGTAACAAGCTATATTAACCAAGTAACGGCAGAACTCGAGCAATCAATTTCGCAGAGCCTTAGTTTTGATGCCAAAGCAGCTCTTGAGCAATTAGTTAATCAAGCGCAAGAACAAACTGACGTTACCACGCAGTCTACAATGGTGGTAACTACAGAAGTTAAAGCTAAATAAGTGTAAAAGGATAAGACGATGAGCAACGAATTAGGATTATTTGCACTTATGTTGGCGCCTGTTGTAAGCATGATGAGTGTTTACTATATGGTTCAAGTTATAAAAAGTATGGGTAGTTGGATTAACTTTTAAATAATGGGTAGATAATTCGATTTAGGTAAGCTGATCGACTTAGTAAAAGCGCACGTAAATAAAGGCAGTGTAATTTAAAGAAGTAGACTTTATGAAACGTGCGATTTTCCCATTACCAATATTTGTGTTACCTGAAGGCTATACGCGTTTACGTATATTTGAGCCTCGGTATTTAAACATGGTAAAAACCGCACTACAAAATAATGTCGGTTTTGTACTATGCACCTATCAGCACGACACGCCATTTAATATTAGCGCTCAGGGCTGTTTGGTCGATATTATCGACTTTGATCAAGACCCTAGCAATATGCTACTCATTGATGTGTACGCTGCTAAAAGCGTGCAAATAAATGATGTATACCAAGATGAAAGTGAATTGCGCCACGGCTTATTAAGCGATTGCAATACGCCGTATTGGTACAATGACTCACACAGTGATATTTCGGCTGATAATCAACGTTTGTCTGATTCTTTGCAGGACATATTTTTAAACAATAAAGAGCTCTCTAGTTTATATAGGCAAACCAAGTTTGATAATTTAGCCTGGGTTGCCGCGCGCTGGCTTGAACTATTACCTATATCTATTGATAAAAAACAGCAACTTGCGTTCGAAAGTAACTTTGCTAACTTACTAAACTTCCTCCATACTGTGATTAACAATGAATTTGCCTAAAATAATGTGATCTGCGATAAATTGCTTAGCGTATAGATGTGTACAAAAGCATACACGGGATTAATTATTATGGTAAGTCAACAACCCTCACAACGTTGTGAACCTAATACAGGTAAATATACTGCCATGCCAGAAACGCCAAGTGCAGAGCTTATGCAAGCTTTGCTTGATGTAGCTACTTCGCGAGACAAGAGAGCGTTTGCTTACTTATTTGAATATTTTTCGCCAAAAATCAAACGCTTTGGAATAAAGCAGTTTGGTTCAGAGGCACAAGCAATGGAGCTTGTACAAGAAACATTAACCTCAGTGTGGCGTAAAGCGCATTTGTATCATAGCGATAAAGGGGCTGCAACTACATGGGTATACACCGTGATGCGTAACGCTTCATTCGATATGCTTCGTAAAATGAAAAGTAATAAAGAAGAAAACATAAGCGAAGATATTTGGCCACTCATTAACGAATCTCAAGACACAACACTTGAATTTAGCGACCATTTGGAAGACCAGCAAATAAAACGCTACCTAGATAAATTGCCAGCTGCACAGCGAGAGGTAGTCAGAGGTGTTTATTTCCAAGATATGTCGCAAGAGCAACTTGCTCAACAACTTAATATTCCTGTAGGCACGGTAAAATCACGATTGCGTTTAGCCTTGCAAAAATTACGTAATGAAATGGGAGATCAGCATGATTAAACATCACCCTAGTGAATCTTTACTAGCACAATATTGTTCAGCGCAGTTACCTGCATCGTTAAGTGTTGCGGTTTCTATTCATGTTGATATGTGTCCGGTTTGTCAAGCAAAAGTAGCAAAGCTCGAAGCCGCCAATGCAAATGATGCCTTTAGTGAGGCGTCAGATGTGTCTGATGAATTAAACCTGAGCAATGATTTACAAACATCTGACTTTGCCACCGACATGTTAGATTTAATCACTGCTGATGCTAGCATTGACGAAGTTTACGAAGTAGAACCAGTAACTGTACAAGTCAATGAGCACAACTATGAATTACCTCGTGCTTTGACACGCATTTCCCATGGGCGTTTTACCCAAGTGGGTAAGCTTGCTCGCTCGCGTGTTGCTATTGATGATGGCCCGCTGCGATCAAGCCTTTTACATATTGGTGCAGGGGGAGAGATCCCAGAGCATACTCATACAGGCTTTGAAGTAACCCTGTTACTTGATGGCGAGTTTAGTGATGAAGAGGGTAGTTACGTGCCTGGTGACTTTATTTGGCAAGATGGCTCTCATCAACATACTCCACTTACAAAAGATGGCTGTTTATGCTTTACAGTAGTCAGTAGTGCGCTACATTTTAATAAAGGGCTCAGTAAGTTACTTAATCCTATAGGTAACTTGATTTATTAAGAGAATTTATGCAAACAGACACAATAAAAATAGGTATTAGCGCCTGCCTAGCAGGCGAAAAAGTACGTTTTGATACAGGCCATAAAAAGTCTAACTTTTGTATGGATGAACTTGGAAAACATGTAGAGTACACGCGTTTTTGCCCAGAGGTAGCTGTTGGTTTACCAATTCCTAGGCCAACCATTCGCCAAGTTCGTGTGGGCGATACAATTAAAGTATGCCGCCCTGATGGCACTGGCGATGTTGGGCCTAAGCTAACTGAATACGGTAAAAAAGTAGCCACTGAGCAAGCTAAACATTTAAGCGGTTTTGTATTTTGCGCTAAAAGTCCAAGTTGTGGCATGGAACGAATCAAAATTTATAACGAAGCGGGTACCGGTAATACATCTGAAGGCGTTGGTTTTTTTGCTGAGCAAATAATGAAGCACAATCCATTATTACCTTGTGAAGAAAACGGTCGCTTAAACGACATGCACTTACGCGAAAACTTTGTAATGCGGGTGTACGCTTACAAACAGTGGCAGCTATTAGCTTCTGAACCGCTTACAGTACATAAGCTTACTCAATTTCATTCTCAATATAAGTACTTATTGATGGCTCATAATTATCAAGCCTACCGCGACTTAGGTAACTTACTTGGTACTTACAAAGGCGATGATATTAACGCTTTAGCAGATGAGTACATTCTGGGGTTAATGAATGGCCTTAAGAAGCCTGCATCGCGTAGGAATAACTGTAATACGTTAATGCACTTGCAAGGTTACTTTAAAAAAGATTTATCTAAGATTGAAAAGCAAGAATTGCGTGACGCAATCGATGAATACCGTCAAGGTTTAGTTCCTTTATATGTGCCACTTACTTTGCTAAAGCACCATCTTAAAGTACACCCTAATGAATACTTAGAAAAGCAGGTGTTTTTTAATCCTTACCCTAATGAACTAAAATTACGTTACGGCATATAATGAATACACTTTTTTGGTTTAGGCGCGATCTGCGCCTTTTTTCTAACGAAGCGCTTATTGAAGCGCTAAATAATGGCGCTAAAAAGGCCATTTTTTTTATCTGCGAAAAACAATGGCAACAACACAATGCCGCTCCCATTCAAATTGACTTACTGAAAAGGCGTCTCAATTATATACGTGAGCAGCTTGCGCAGTACGCGATAGAGCTTCACATTATTGATGCACCTTACTTTGCTGATTGTGAAAGTGCGCTTTTATCGTTTTGCGATAAACATCAGGTAGAACATGTAATTGCTAATAAAGAGTACGAGTTAAATGAAGTCAATCGCGATGCGCAAATTCTTACAAAGTGTGATGAAAAAAATATCACGTTTACGCTTTATGAAGGCGATGTAATAGCACCTGTAGGCACTGTTAAAAATCAAAGTAACGAAATGTATAAGGTGTTTACGCCGTTTAAAAAACAGTGGCTTAAACAGTATCAAGATACTCACTTTAGTTTACTACCGTGGCCTTTAAAAAAGCTGGCAGAAGGTAAAACCAATTCACCGGTTTTAAAAGGCGATGGTAGCTCAGAAAAATGGCCTGTTGATGATGACAGCTTAGCCACCATTGTTGATAATTTTATTTGCGACAAATTAAGTAGTTACGACGATCAGCGTGATATACCTAGTATCAAGGGCACTTCGGGTTTGAGCCCGTATTTAGCGCTGGGTATTATAAGCCCAAAGCAGTTACTCGTTAATATTCAAAACCGCTACCCAGATATTTTAACTACCTCTAAAAGTAAAACTTTTACTTGGATAAACGAGCTAATTTGGCGCGAATTTTATCGTCATTTAATTGCGCAATTTCCTAAGCTTTCTCGTGGTGATAACTTTAATGAAAAATACAATAGCGTAACATGGCGTAAAAACGAGGCTGACTTTAAAGCCTGGTGCGAGGGAAAAACAGGTTACCCACTCGTTGATGCTGCAATGCGGCAGTTAGTTCAAACTGGGTGGATGCATAATAGATTAAGAATGGTGGTTGCCAGCTTTTTAACCAAACATTTATTAATTGACTGGCGAGAGGGCGAATCGTTTTTTATGCAGCATCTTATTGATGGTGATTTAGCCTCTAACAATGGCGGCTGGCAGTGGGCTGCAAGCACAGGCTGTGACGCGCAACCTTATTTTCGCGTGTTTAATCCTATTACTCAAAGTGAGCGCTTTGATCCTAATGGTAAATTCATACGTAAATATTTACCAGAGCTTGAAAAAGTGCCAGATAAACATATCCATTTTCCTCATGCTTACTTAGGCTCAATAGGGGGGGGTAAGCACTGTTACTGGCCGGCAATTGTTGATCATAAAGCAGCTCGCGAACGTGCAATAGCTGCATTTAAGGTGTGATATGGAAACAGCATTACCGCTAGAAAAATTTGTAGAAATATATCAACAACTCGATAAATCAAACTTGCATTTGCTCCATGATATATACAGCGAGCAAATTAAATTTAAAGACCCAATGCACGAAATAAACGGGTTAACAGAGCTTACCCGATACTTTTCTAACTTATATAGTAATGTTAAGCATTGTCAGTTTGATATTAGCGACACCTACGAGCGTGATGACAAAGCATTTTTGTATTGGACTATGCATTACGCTCACCCAAAGCTGGCTTCTGGCAAAACTATATCGGTAGAAGGGCACAGTAAGTTGGTATTTAAAGAAGGTAAAATTATAAATCACCGCGACTATTTTAATGTAGGTGAAATGCTATACAAGCATATTCCTATTTTGGGTGGCATTATAAATTACATAGATAAACGAGCAGGGTAGCGATGAATATTTTAATTACAGGTGCAACCTCAGGTATTGGCGAGCAACTGGCAATAAAGTACGCCCAGCAAGGTAACACGGTGATTGCTTGCGGTAGAAACCTTGAAAAGCTAGCTGAGCTTGAAAAACATACCAACATTAAAGCTTGTCAGTTCGATGCCACAGATCTCAAAGATATAAAGCAAGCAACCCTTGGGTTTACTGCTTTTGATAAGGTTATTCTTAATGCCGGTAACTGTGAATACGTTGATGATGCCCGCAACTTTGACAGCGCCCTGTTTGAGCGCGTTATTTCGGTTAACTTGCTAGCAATGGGCTATTGCCTTGAGGCTCTTTTGCCAAAAATTAGCACAGGCGGACAACTTGTACTGGTTAGTTCAAGTGTTACATATTTACCTCTGCCACGCTCAGAGGCTTATGGTGCATCTAAAGCCGGGGTAAGCTATTTAGCGAAAAGTTTAGCAATCGACTTAAACGACGTTGATGTTACTTTAGTGCACCCAGGCTTTGTAAAAACCCCTCTGACCGATAAAAACGATTTCCCAATGCCTATGGCCGTTACCGCAACTGAGGCTGCCGATTACATGATTAAGGGAATTAATAAACGCCGTAAAGAAGTTCACTTTCCTTATCGGTTTACACTTATTTTAAAAGCATTACGAATCTTACCGTTACCACTTTGGTTACGTTTAGCAAAAGGACTAGCCCGTTGAAAAAAATAGCAATAATAGGTTCTGGCGTATCGGGTTTAACCTGTGCTCATTTACTGCATAAACATTACGATATTACCGTATTTGAAAAAAACGATTATATTGGTGGTCATACCGCAACAGTAGAAATATCTGATGCTGGAGTTAAACGCGCAATAGACACAGGCTTTATAGTATTTAATGACCGTACTTACCCGTACTTTGAAAAACTACTCGCGCGCATTGGCGTAGATAGACAAGAAACGCAAATGAGCTTTAGTGTTCACAATCAAGCAAGCGGTTTTGAGTACAACGGTCACACTTTTGCCAGTTTATTCGCCCAAAAAAGGAATATATTTAGGCCCAAGTTTTGGCGCTTGTTAAGCGATATAGTTAAGTTTAATAAATTATGTAAAGCAATGCACAGCGAGCAAAACTACCCTAAAAATCAAACGTTAGGTCAGTTATTGGATACACACGGCTTTAATGACTTTTTTAAATACCATTACATTTTGCCTATGGGTGCCGCTATCTGGTCAACCAGCATTAAAGAGATGCAAAATGTTGGCGTAGAGTTTTTTGTAAACTTTTTTTACAACCATGGTTTACTAGATATTACAAATAGGCCGCAGTGGTATGTAATTCCAGGTGGCTCCAAACAATATATTAAGCCACTTATCAAAGGGTTTGCAGATCAAATAAAACTAAATACCGACATTGAGACGGTTACTCGTGTAAGTGATAAAGTAATCATAACCCTAAAAAATGGGGAGCAAGCTGAATTTGATAAAGTGGTATTTGCGTGTCATTCTGATCAGGCACTAGCGTTACTTGGCGATGCTACTGAGCAAGAGCAATCTGTATTAGGTGCAATTCCATACACAGAAAATTCGGTAGTTTTGCATACAGACACTAGTTTGTTACCCGATAGAAAAGCAGCTTGGGCAAGTTGGAACTATTTACTAAATGAAAATACAGATAAAGCAGCCGTTGTAACCTACCAGATGAATATACTGCAAGGTATAGACTCTGATACGCAATTTTGTGTAACCCTTAACCACTTAGAAGGGATTAACAAAGCGAATATATTACGTGAGTTTACTTATCATCACCCTGTGTTTAACGAATCTTCCATTGCCGCACAAAAACTTAAACACACTGTTGATGGCCAAAACAATAGTTATTTTTGTGGTGCTTATTGGTATAACGGTTTTCATGAAGATGGCGTACGCAGTGGGGTTGATGTCGCTAGGCAGTTAGGTGTTGAATTTGAATAGCGCTGTTTACTTAGGCGATGTGAGGCATCGCCGCTTCTCTGAAAAAAGTCATAAGTTTAAATACCCTCTCTACATGATGTGGATTGATTTAAAAAATCCTTTATTGCTTAACAACATTCATCCTATGTTGGGTACATTTGGTTTTAAAGTATTGCGGTTTAACCAGGCTGATTATTTAACTTTACAATCTAATTCAGAACCACTCAGCATTTTTGAACGTGCACAATGCCAAATAGAAAAACTAGGGGTTAAAGAATCGTTTTCGCATATTTATATGCTTGGCCAACTTAGGTGTTTGGGCATTTATTTTAGCCCTGTAAATTTTTACTTTTACGGTAATAGCGCCGACAATTTTGAATATATGGTGGCTGAGGTGAGTAATACACCCTGGAATGAACGCCATTATTATTTGGTGCCCTTACAAAAAAAAGTGAACTTTAAAAAAGCTTTCTCCGTATCACCCTTTATGAATTTAGATATGGACTACCATTGGCAGGTACAACATACTGCCGATAACACATTAATTCATATAGAAAATAAACGTGGAGATGAGTTGTTATTTGACGCGTCTTTACGATTAAAGCGAAGTCAGTTAACTAAGCAAGAAGTTACTAAATTATTAAAAAAATTTCCTGCGATGACTTTGTCTATTTTCAAAGGTATTTATGTGCAAGCACTTAAGTTGTTTATAAAAAGGGTTCCTTTTTTAGGTCATTCAGGAAAACCTTAGTATAGTTAAACTAGCTTAGTTGCGGGTAGTGACAAAATTATAAAGGGTTTAAGATGGAAAAAGTCTCGAGTATAAACTGCCAAGAGCAAACTGGATGGTTTACAAATTTATATAAAAAGCTAGTCACCAAAGCCTTTGCAAGTATTGAAATAGGCCAAATAGTGTTAGTTGAGAACAGCCGCTCAACAGTATTTGGTCATCAGCATTCAGACTTAAAAACCACTATCACCGTTAACGACACTGCCATGTACAAGGCATTTGCTATGTCTGGAAGTGTGGGGGCTGGTGAGTCTTATATTCTTGGGCAATGGTCGTGTGATAACTTGACCAAACTTATCGAAATTTTTGCTATAAACCAAAAGCAACTTGATGCATTTGAAAAAAAATTCTCTTTTTTTAGTGGCCTAGCCCACCGATTTAAACATCTTAAAAACAGCAACTCAGAATCTGGTTCGAAAAAGAATATTGTTGCCCATTACGATTTAGGAAACGATTTATATGAGTCATTTTTAAGTGATGAAATGCTGTATTCCTGTGCTGTTTATCCAACAAAAGAGGCAACCCTTGAGGACGCTCAACAAAATAAGCTTAAGCAAATTTGTGAGCAAGTAGAAATAAACGAAGGCGATACAGTTATAGAAATTGGTACAGGCTGGGGTGCGTTTGCCATTTACGCAGCGACTCACTATAACTGCCATGTGACCACAACAACGATTTCGGATGAACAATATGCTTATGTTGAAAACAAGGTTAAACAGTTAGGCCTTGAAAATAACATAACATTGCTTAAGCTCGATTATCGTTTATTAGAAGGTCAATACGACAAGCTCGTATCAATAGAGATGATAGAAGCAGTAGGGCATGAATACCTACCTAGCTTTTTTAAGCAGTGTAATAACCTACTTAAAGAAGACGGTGCAATGCTTATTCAAGCAATTACTATTGGCGATCAGCGTTATCAACATTATTTAAAAAACTCAGATTTTATTCAGCAGTATATCTTCCCTGGAGGTTGTTTGCCTTCACTTAATGAGATGAGCGAGCAAATTAAAAACAACACCGATATGGTTATTCATACGGTAAGTGACATAGGCGCGCATTATGCTAGAACACTCGCTGATTGGCGTACTCGCTTCATTGATAACTGGCACACCCTAGACAGTGACAAATTTGATGAGCGTTTTTACAGGTTATGGTTGTTTTACTTTGCTTACTGTGAAGGCGCTTTTAGAACGCGAGCAACCAGTACCGTTCATTTAACGGCGCGTAAACCACGTTTCACTAGTCAAAATGACGAAATTGCCTTTAATTATTAATTTTGTACTTTTTCAAACGGTGTGGTTTTTATCGCTGTTTTTAGAAGCCCAATCTGTATTATACACCTCTGTTATTGTTGTGCTTATGTTCGTTTTATCGAAGCAACATAAGCATGACGCGTTGCTTCTAGCTAAAGCTTTACCTATTGCGCTGTTATGTGAATACACGGCTGTGCAGTTAAACCTTTTGGAATTTAAAGTATCACCTTTCCCGCTTTGGTTAGCCTTGCTATGGGCAGCATTATTGCTTTGCATAAACACATCAATGGCGTTTATTACTAAACTAAAATTTTGGCAAGCCTATTTTGTGTGCTTAGTCTTTGCGCCTATTAGTTATTATTCTGGCGCTCAATTTGGCGTGCTTAGTATTTATACACCTGTATGGGCATTTTGGCTTCTGTACGGCGCACTATGGGCTGCAGCCTTTACACTTATACTTTTTATCAACCAAAAAATTAAAGCGTTTTTGAATATTAGCAAGCAATAACAGGAGCTTGTATGATTAATACCGCAAAAAAATGTGCAATAACCGCTACAATGATTATGGCAACTTTGTTTACCCCTTTGAGCTTTAGCGAAGAGCAGGCTGACTTTAAAAAAGTGGGCGAGGCGCGTATGGAATATTTATTCTGGGATGTTTACGATGCTACATTATATACCCCTTCAGGGACTTACAAACAGGGAGTGCACCCAGTTAAATTTACGCTCACCTATTTGCGAGACTTCGCAGCAAAAGACATTGTTAAAGCCACTAAAGAGCAATGGCTGCATTTAGGTAAAAGTGATTTATCAGCTAAGTATGCTGATAAATTGCTCGCTCTTTGGCCTAACATTAAAAAAGGCGAATCGTTGAGCTTACAAACATCACCAAGCGGTCAGGCTACTTTTTATCATAATGATAAAAAATTAGGTGAGATAACAGACTCACAATTTGCCAACCAGTTTTTAGCTATTTGGCTAAGCCCGAACACCTCAGAGCCAACACTTAGAAAACAATTATTAGGAAATTAGCATGCGCAATATAAATAAATTTAAACAGCTATGTATTTTAATGGCTGCATTATTTTTAGTGAGCTGCTCCGCGCCAAAAGTAGAGCACTACAATAGCAGCACCCCAGAATTTGATTTTAAAGCGTTTTTTAGTGGTGATTTAAAAGCATATGGTGTTGTGCAAGATTATAAAGGCGAACTCACACGTAAACTTGTGGTTACTATGAATGCGCGCTGGGAAGGCAACGAAGGCGTTATAGAGGAAGACTTTGTGTATGACGATGGTGAAACGCAAAAGCGTATTTGGTATGTCACTCTTAATGACGATAATAGCTTAGTGGGTCGTGCTGATGACGTGCTTGGTATTGCAACCGGTAACAGTGCTGGCAGTGTGTTTCATTGGAACTACAATGTGGCTTTACCCTATGACGGCAGTACGCTTGAGGTAAACTTTGATGATTGGATGTACCTGGTTACACAATCACGCTTGATAAACCGTACGTCTATTGTTAAGTTTGGTGTCGAGGTTGGGGAAGTGACCTTAGTTATCGAAAAAATATAGAGCAGTGTGTTATTTAAAGTGTGCCTTTTGTGTACTTAAATTAAGTTTTAGTTAACCCAACACGCTGTATTTTACCGAGAATTATTAAAATTTTACGCATTTTCGAAGTATTTAAGCAAAAAATGCAATTTGCTGTTGCTAACTCCTTAAAAATGCATAAAGATAGGTTTTGCGAAGGCAAAATAATAACGAATAGGAATCTAACAATGAATAAAGCTCAATTAGTTGAAAAAATCGCTACTGATGCAGAAATCTCTAAAGCTGCTGCTACACGTGCACTTGATGCGTTTACTGGCGCTGTAACTTCTTCTTTAAAAGAAGGTAATTCAGTTGCATTAGTAGGTTTTGGTACTTTCTCAGTTAAAGAACGTGCAGCACGTACTGGCCGTAACCCACAAACGGGTGCTGAGATCCAAATCGCAGCGGCAACTATCCCAAGCTTTAAAGCAGGTAAAGGTCTTAAAGACCAAGTAAACCCTTAATTGGCGCTTTACAGAATTTTTTAAAAAAGAGCTATTTAGCTCTTTTTTTTTGCCTGCAAAAAAGCCACTAAATAGTGGCTTTTAATTTAAAAATTTAGCTGTTTAACCTTTATGCTTTTAGAGCCTTATCACCACGGCCAATACCTACAGCGCCTGAGCGCACAACTTCAATAATGTCGGTTTCATGGCGTAGGGTGTCTAAAAATGACTCAATTTTGTCTGTGCTGCTCACTAGTTGTAAGCTGTAACTTTGGCGGCCCATATCTAAAATAGCACCTTGAAATACATCAACAACACGTGTAACAGCTGCACGTGTGGTTTCGTCTTGGGCAAATACTTTAACAAGTAATAATTCACGTTCAATGTGACTCATTTCGGTCAAATCAATAATTTTAAGTACATCTACTAGTTTGTTTACTTGTTTAGTAATTTGCTCAACGATTCTATCATCACCCATAGTAGTAATGGTGATACGCGACAGTGACTCATCATCCGTAGTGCCTACGGTTAAGCTATCTATATTGTAGGCGCGCTGTGAAAAAAGCCCAACAATGCGTGATAAGGCTCCTGGTTCGTTTTCTAATAAAATAGATAATATACGACGCATTATGCTTTTACTCCTTTACGTAACCACATCTCATCAATGCCACCTAGTTTGATTTGCATTGGGTATACATGTTCTTTCTCATCAACGTTAATATCTAAAAATACTAAACGGTCATTAATGCTCATAGCTTTATCTATAGCAGGTTGTAGCTCATCTAACGTATCTACTTTTATGCCTACATGGCCATAACTTTCAACAAGTTTTACAAAGTCAGGTAATGAGTCCATATAGGAAGATGAATGACGCCCACCGTAAATCATATCTTGCCATTGGCGTACCATGCCCAATGAGCGGTTATTCAACGAAACTACTTTTACAGCCAAGTTGTACTGTAAACATGTCGATAGCTCTTGAATATTCATTTGAATTGAGCCATCGCCAGTTACACATACTGACTCTTTATCAGGAAAAGCAAGCTTAACCCCCATCGCTGCTGGTAAGCCAAAGCCCATGGTGCCTAAGCCCCCTGAATTGATCCATTGGCGAGGGTTTTTAAATGGATAATATTGTGCTGCAAACATTTGGTGCTGACCGACATCAGAGCTTACATAGGCGTCACCATTAGTGGCTTTATACACTGCTTCTATAACTGCTTGTGGTTTAATTTTATCGCCATCGGTGTTGTAACTTAGGCACTTTTGCTCACGCCAGCTAATAATTTGTCGCCACCAATCTTCTTGGGCACTGCGATCAATTTGAATGCTACTTTTATCTATGCCCGCTTGTAGTTGCTCCATTACAGTGGCTAAACAGCCCACAACTGGAATATGGGCTTTAATGGTTTTAGAAATAGATGTCGGATCTACATCTACGTGAACGATGGTTGCATTGGGGCAAAACTTTTGCACGTTATTGGTTACACGATCATCAAAACGCGCGCCCAGTGCTAAAATCACATCGGCATTTGCCATTGCTTTATTGGCTTCAAGCGTGCCGTGCATGCCCAGCATACCCACGTAATTTGGGTGAATACCCGAAATACCGCCTAAGCCCATTAATGTATTAGTGATAGGTGCATTTAGCGATTCAACTAAGCGGGTTAATTGCTCAGAGGTGTTAGATAGAATAATGCCGCCGCCTGAGTAAATTACCAGTTTTTTAGCTTCTAAAATTGCGGTAACTGCTTTGCGAATTTGTTTAGAGTGGCCCTTTGTATTTGGGCTGTAGGTTCTAAGCTCGGTGGTTTTAGGAAAGTGGTACTCAAACTTAATAGCAGGGTTAAGCATATCTTTTGGTAGCTCAACAACAACGGGTCCTGGGCGGCCAGTACTTGCAATGTAAAACGCTTTTGCCAAAATAGCGGGAATTTCTTCAGCACTTCTGCAGTTAAAACTATGTTTTACAACTGGGCGAGAACAGCCAACAATGTCGGTTTCTTGGAATGCATCGTCACCAATTAAGCCTGTAGGTACTTGCCCCGATAAAACAACCATCGGGATTGAGTCCATATAAGCGGTGGCAATACCTGTAATACAGTTAGTTGCGCCAGGGCCAGAGGTAGCAAGTACAACACCCACTTCGCCAGTAGCTCGGGCATAACCATCAGCCATATGGGTTGCGGCTTGTTCGTGACGCACTAAAATATGTTCAATATCTTCTTGTTGAAAAAGTGCATCATATAAATCTAAAACCGATCCACCTGGGTAGCCAAAGATATACTTAACCTTTAAATCTTTTAATGCCTGAACAACTAATTCAGAACCATTATATTCTTGTTTGCTCATCCTCATTCCTCTGTGCGCTGTTTATGCATAAAAAAACCCCCGCGTAATGCGAGGGTTTTTAAAAAGCAATTTCACTTTTTAATACATCCCCGCTGGGCTTATCACTAAGACCACTACGAGTACGATTAAAAGGTGAAGTTGTTTTTTCATAATTGTCACTTTATAAAAAGCAAAATGCTGCTTTAGATTAAAAATTCTATATGGGGTTATTTTTAAGGGTTTTACGTGCTCGTGTCAACCTTGAAAAGGTTTTTTTGGATTAAAATTTCAAATTAATTTATTTTAATACTAAAAAATTGCACGGTATTTGTAGTTACATAAAAAATATGAAGAAATTATGCTAATTTTCATGAGTAAGCATAGTGAGTGAATAGATGATTTGAGCACTGTGCTTAATACATATATTAGGTATGATAGAGCAATAATTTATCTGGGGAAGATACAGTGAAAAAAATAATAGGGCTTGGTTTATTCCTTTGCAGCCTAAATCTTAACGCAGCAAATACCAGTGCGCATGACCCAGGTATTATTAATAAACAAAGAATAGAGTATTGGTTAAATAAACGCGCTGATACCCAACAAGCCAGTAACAAGCCAACGGTTGAAAGCTACTTAGCGAATGCTGCAAGTTTTAGCCCTTTACAGCTAAAATCTATTTTGGCTATGAAAGCCCGCTTAACAACTATGCAGGCCAATAAGCAGCTGTATTATGCAAGTGCGGCTAGCCCTAACAACGGGCTAAATGAAGTTAAAGTGCTGGCTATTTTAATTGATTTTCCTGATTTAAAGCACGATGACAACCAGCTTGTTGATGCTGATACCGACATGTACTATGAAAACTATACAAAGGAGCATTACCAACAATTACTTTTTAATAAAGGTGGTTTTGCCGGGCCCAATAACGAAACGCTCAGCAGCGTATACGATTATTATTACGACGCATCAGGTGCAAGCTTAACGTTTAGCGGGCAAGTATATGGATGGGTTAGGGCAGATAGCAATGCAAAAACTTATGGAGAGCGAGTAGGTAACACACGCGATATAAATGCCCCCGCACTGATAAAAGAAGCGGTAGAAAAAGCCACTGCACAATTTGATATTGATTTAACGCAATATGATTTAACAGATTTAGATGATATTGACGGCGATGGCATAATCAACGAGCCGAATGGAATTATCGACCATGTTATGGTTTTTCATTCCAGTATTGGTGAAGAATCCGGCGGAGGCTATTTAGGCGTTGATGCAATTTGGTCTCACCGCTACTACGTATTTGATGAAAACAGTGAACCTGTTAGTATTTCTGGTAGTAATGTTAAGTTATCGGGTTATACGATAAACCCTATAGATGCTAGTATAGGTGTCGTTGCGCATGAATTTGGTCACGACTTAGGGTTAGCAGATGAATACGACTTACAATCAAATACGGTGGGTGAGCCTGTATCGTCTTGGTCAATAATGTCTACGGGTAGCTGGGCTGGCGGGCCTAGGGGGTCACAGCCCGTTATGTTTAGTGCGCAGGCGCTTGAGTATTTACAAAACAGATACCAAGGCAATTGGGTTAACCAGCTTAACCTAACCATGGAGGAAGTGAACAGCCAGCCTCAACAGTTGCTTGTTTATACGAGCTCACTTTCTCAGCAGCAAAGCCAAATTAAAGTGTCACTTGCGCAGCAGCTAGAAAAGTTTAAACCCCCGGTAGAAGGTGATTTTCAATTTTACTCTGGTACAGGTAATAACCTTAAACACACGCTCACACAAACTGTGACCTTACCTGAGGCGGCTACACCAGTGACTTTTAGCTTTTTAGCTTACTACAGTATTGAGCGCGATTATGACCTTGTACAAGTAAAGGTAAATCAAACCCCTTTAGCTGGTAATTATACAATCGAGACAAATCCTTATTATGGCGATATAGGCCCGTATATAAGTGGTGATTCGTTTTTACATACTGATGCGCAGCAACCTAATGGGTTTTTAATGCATGAATTTGATTTAACACAATATGCAGGACAGACCATTACACTAAGTATTGAGTATATTACCGATGCAAACACACAGTATTATGGATTTGTAGCCGATGATTTAAAAATAACACACAACAATGCTGTGATTTGGCAAAATAACGCAGAGCAGTCAGAGTCTACCATAGCGTTAAATGGTTTTAGCCGCGTGAGTAGTTATATTTATACTAAAGCAGCCCACTATTATTTACAGCTACGTGCACACAAAGGTGTGGATGCCGGCTTACAAGCAGAGCAATATTCACCGGGGGTTTTACTGTGGTATAGCAATAGTGCACTGGATAACAACAACACAACTGAGCACCCAGGCGGCGGTTTTAACTTAGTGGTTGATGCGGATCAAAAGCCAATTTTTCGCGGTACAAGTAGCAGTTCACTTGCAGATACACCCATACAAGTACGCGACGCTGCATTTAGTTTATATCAGCAAAGTGCAGGTTTAGGCGATCAAGACTTAGCGGCCATTAGTGAGTTTCGTGATCATTTTGATTACAGTTTTTCGCAGCAGCCTGAATCAGGGGTGGTGCTTACTCCCCAGGGGTTTAACTTTGAAATAGTCAGTCAACATCCTGAAAGTGAAACTGCAGAGCTTTTACTCAGCTATGACGCGCTACAACAAATAACCACTACAATAAACGAGGCAACTGTTAGCTTTAAGGCAGCAGGTTTAAAGTTGACCCCCACAGATACTTTTTTATGGGATTTTGGTGATGGGCAAGTGAGCACTGATCTAAGCCCTACACATACCTATGCAGATTACGGCACCTATAGTGTGAGCTTTACGGCAACGGGTGAGACGGCTACGCAAACACAAACTACACAAATTACCATCACAAAGCCGCTAGAAATAGAAAGTTTAGAGTATCAATTAAGCGGTGCGACTTTATCTGCTCAAGCAATCGTAAGTGGCGGTGAAGCACCTTACAACATACGCTGGCTTATAGATGGTGAACCTGTATCGAAAACTGAAAACCTAGATTACCAATTTAGCTACTCTGGCGATTATACCCTCGCGTTAATAGTAACCGATACGCAAGGGATAAGTGTTAACCAACAACAGGCTTTGAGTGTTAACGCACCGCTGCAATTAAGTACACGCCATACGACAAATAACTTAGCGGTACAATTTAATAGTTCACCATTAGGGGGGACTGGTAATTATACGTATAGCTGGGATTATGGCGATAGCAGCCCACTAGGTACAACGCAAAACCCAAGTCATAATTACCAAAGTGCAGGTAGTTATATAGTAAAACTTGTGCTCACAGACAGTCAAACTAATGAAGTTATAAGTAGTGAGCTAACAGTCTCAGTACAAGAAGTGCAAAGTGAATCGTCATCAAGTGGTGGGGCAATAGGTTATTTAATTGCGCTATTAGTGATAAGTGGGTTTCATCGGCGCATGAGTAATCATGTTTAATCATTTTTGGATTAAAACGATTCGACTTAACTGTCTAAGAACTTAATACAAGTGGTATAAAAAGTGATGCTCGGAGTATTGAAATTCTTTTATAATTAATGGCTTAGTTATGCCACGTGATGTAATTAGCTAAGGTTAAAACACAAAAAAGCCAGCTAGATGCTGGCTTTTTAGGCTTAATACAAGATTTACTTTGTTAAATTATAAACGGTCGATTACTGATTGAGTGAAATCAGTTGTACCGTGGCTGCCGCCTAAGTCACGTGTTGTGCGATCGCCAGATTTAATTACATCAGCTACTGCGCTGCGAATACGCTCAGCCGTGTCACCCATATTTAAGTGCTCAAGCATCTGGATAGACGCTAAAATTACAGAAGTAGGGTTTGCTAGGTTTTTGCCAGCAATATCTGGTGCACTACCGTGTACTGCTTCAAAAATTGCAGCGTCTTCACCAATGTTTGCACCTGGTGCCATACCTAAACCACCAACTAAGCCAGCACAAAGATCTGATAATATGTCGCCAAATAAGTTAGTCGTTACTACAACGTCAAACTCTTCTGGTGTCATTACTAGCTTCATACATGTTGCATCAACAATCATTTCAGTTGATTCAATTTGCGGGTAACGCTCAGCAACTTCACGTGCAACTTTTAAAAATAAGCCAGAAGTAGATTTTAAGATATTTGCTTTGTGTACTGCGGTTACTTTTTTACGGCCTTCACGTACTGCTAACTCATAAGCAAAGGTGATGATTTTCTCAGCGCCTTCGCGAGTAATTACAGATTTAGCTTCTGCTTCGTTACCGTCTTCGCTTACAACTTGACCTAAACCTGAGTACATACCTTGGGTATTTTCACGAATAGTAATGATATCGATATCATCGTAACGTGCTTTAGTACCAACAAATGATTTAACAGGGCGCACATTCGCGTATAAACCAAACTGCTTACGTAATGTAACGTTAATAGACGTAAAACCTTCACCTACCGGAGTTGTTAATGGGCCTTTAAGCGTGATTTTGTTTTTAGCGATTGTATCAATTGTTTCTTGAGGAAGTAGCTCGCCAGTTTTTTCTAGTGCAGCAAGGCCTGCATCAACAAATTCATAATCAAAATCGCAACCTGCGGCTTTTAATATTTCAAGTGCTGAGTCGATAATGCTCGGACCGATGCCGTCGCCTTTGATCACTGTGATGGTTTGTTTGGCCATTGACTTTTCCTTTAAAAGAATAAAAAACGCACATAAATTATTACTGAAAATAGTAACTGCTTGTTAGGTCATTTATGTGACGTATGTGGATAAATTTTGAGGGCGCATTTATACCAACTTATTGCCCATTTTGCCAGTTTATACTATAAATACAGGGTATAACCTCTGTTTATAGTGAGCATAAGTGACTTAAATGCTGTTATACAGCGATAAGCCTTGCAGTTGCGCAAAAAAGTCACCCTTAGATTTAAATCCTTGTGCTTTTAATTGCGCATTTAAAGTGTGTTTTTGCCAAGGGGTCAAGGGTAAGGCGGGTTTGAAAACACTTTGCGCCACAACCTTTAAACTAATCCATAATTTGTGCTGCTCATTTAGCTCTTTTTTGGGGTGTTGCTCAGCATCGAGCAGTGGCTTAGTCCATGGGTTATCACTCAGTAGCTGTGCTAATTCAGTATTTAAATGCTCATTATTAAACGTTTCAACCCCAAAAAAGGCGGCTAAGGGTGCACTATAGGTTTGGTTAGGCGCACTATTTATACATACTTTTGCACAGAGCTGCGCACTACAATGGGTTAATAAGTAGTGCACGTAACCATAAATAGGCAAAGCTATTTGTTCAAATTGCTGTTTAGGGTTATTACTTACCATTAAAGCTAAAATACGAATAAAGCTGTTAAGCTTATTCAGTACAATGTGTTTGTGCGGATGGTGCGATGTATCAACTAGCTGCTCAAATATAACCCGCTGAATAATCGCCGGTGCATTATCGTACCCGACCATCGACAAGCTATGGCGTAAATCTTTGGCGGCTTGGTGCTGGTTGTTATAGGGTCTGACTGCTTGGCAGAGCTTTTGTGTTATTTCATTAAAAGGGGCCAGTAACTTATCTAAGCCTTTAAAACTGTATTCATGCGCTACTTTTATATGGCTCACTAATGCGATTAATTCGGCCTTAGAACTTATTTGCGCCGGGGCTTTACGTACCAAGTGCTCATTGTTCCAGGCTAAAAATAATACCCGCTTATCAGTACATAGCCATTGCAGTGGCTGATCTTTAAGTGAGGCTTTAACCTTGTACCATGCTAGTTTTTTCTCATTATTGGCATTAATAAGTATATGTTTATTAGTCTCATCACTTGCGAGATAAACCATTGCTTGGTCGCTGTAAACAATTTTACTGCCTGGGAGGTGTGGGCCTATATGCGCTATTAAATCTTTAACTAACCTTTGCGCAAATGGGTTAGTTGTTTTGACATATAATTCACCCAGCGCTTTATAAAAATTTAATGGATTCTTTTTGGGTGTATAAGTGATGTTCATCGCTATAATATTACTTAATGCACACAAGGTTATGGCATTGTCGTATAGCATGATGTCGCTGCTGCTCAATAAAGCTTGTTTATATTTATTTAATTTAGCCAACATACGCACGCTATTTTGAGTAGGGTGCTGCCCACTGAGCAGCATTTTTGCTGCTAGCTGATGGCGAAAACGCCATATTTTTTTATCGCTGAGTGTAAGCATTTGCTGCTGCGAAATTTTATTATGCTGTGCTACAACACAGCAATGCTCTACTAAAGCAACGCCAACATAAAGCTCGGTTAGCTCGTCATCAAACTGTTGGCTAGCGCACAGCGCTGTGCTAATAACACATTGGTTAATAACGAGGTTTGTAGCAAAGTCGTAGTGACTGGTGTACAAACTCAAACGCGCTTGTAACGCATGCGGATGTTGCTGATATAAAACACGATAGTGCTGGGCTGTTTGCGCAACAAGCGGATAAAGATGTTGCCACTGCGTTTTGTCATTATAAATTGTCAGTATTTGCTGTGTGTTATGCAGTAACCGCACTAACTGTTTTGAAATAGGCTCATCCATTGGCCATCACCTGATCTTTTCCTGGTAAGTTGTATAGGCGCTGGGGCCCCATAAAAATAACTCACCATTTTTAAATAATAAGCCGGTGCATTCATCCATTGTGGTTATGCCATCTGAAGTTTGGTGCTGAGTACGGTAAAAAACAATCTGCCATACTTGGTCTTTATTGCGCTTGGCATAGGTTAAATCCGGGCTGCCTAAATAATCGAGTACACTGTTTAACGTAACTGCCTCATCAATTGAGAGCTTTTTGATGTAGCGTTCATTAAAGGCCTCACGGTCTTGCCAAATCATTGCTTGCGGGTCATCTTTATAAAAGGTGATCACTAAAGTCGCAATGAGCGCGTATAATCCTAGCCCTAATATTAAGTACCTTATAAACTTTTTAATCATTTTTCACTCATGCTCGCAACAATATTGAGAGTATAAATTGTGAGCGTAAACAGTGCTATCAACATGCGACTAATGTAACCTTAGCTGCTTTAAACTAAAGCCTAGCTGTATATCTGTACGTAAAGTGACTAATTGCTTAGAAATAACATACATGTCTTTTTGCTCAACTAACTTTTTTTGAATACTGCTTGATAGGGCGTCGTCTTCTATGGCCTTATCTATATTTTCGTAGGTATTTACAATAAGTTGAGCCGATTTAGTCCCTATGCCCTTAACGCCAGGTACATCGTTAGTTTTATCGCCAGCTAAGGCCCAAAAATCAATTAGCTTACTTTGCTCAATGCCAAAACGCTGCTCGATGCTGTTGTTATCTAGGTAGCATTTTTTAAAATAATCGTACACACAAATATAGTCGTTCAAAAAGGGTAAAAATCCCTTATCTGTAGAAACAATAGTACTGTTTATCTTATTTTTAGCAGCTTTGTAGGCTAAGGTGGCTATGATATCGTCAGCTTCATCGTTAATCGGTTCAAATACAACGATACCCGTTTGCTCTATAGCTTGTTTAAAATTGTGCAGGGCATTTTTGAGCGTGTCGGGCATGGGGGCTCTAGAGTGTTTATATTGCTTATAAAAGTGATAGCGCCAGCTTTTATCTCCATCAAAAACAGCGATAGCGTGAGTGGCATTTGTTGACTGTAAAAGCTTTTTGCACGCGTGTGCAACGCGGGCACAACTGGCCTTTAGCATGTGCTCTTCACTATGGTGTGTTTGGTTGGCGTCAACTGCGTAAATGCGCCTAATTAAATTAAGCGCATCAATTAAAAGTAAATGGGGTTTCAAATAGTCAAACTCATGCTTTTATTTCATAACAAGGGACGTACTTACTACCGGGTAACTTCATACGACCTTGGTCTACAAATGCCTGTAATAGTTTATCCATATCTTTCATTAACTCAGGCTCACCGCTTAACACATAGGGTCCGTGTGCTTTTATGGCGCGTAGGCCCTCATCTTTTACATTGCCAGCAACAATACCTGAAAACGCTCTACGTAGGTTAGCCGCTAAATGTTGCTTAGGCTGTTCTAGGTGTAAATCTAAACTGGCCATGTTTTCGTGCGTAGGTGCAAAAGGTTGCTGAAAGTCGTTATCGATTTTAAGTGTCCAGTTAAAGTAGTAGGCATCTCCTTGGCTTTTACGGTAATTACGCACACTTGCCATAGCAGATTTTAATTTTTGCCCTACTAAAGCAGGATCATCAATGATCACCTCAAACTTATCAAGGGCTTCTTTGCCTAATGTTAGCTCTACAAACTTACATAACTCGCTAAAGTACGCTTCGCTTTCTTTAGGGCCAGTTAAAATAACAGGCAAACACTGTTTTTCGTTATCTGGGTGCAGCAAAATACCTAATAAATAAAGTAACTCTTCTGCAGTACCTGCACCACCAGGAAATATAATAATTGCGTGCGCCGTTCTAATAAATGCTTCAAGGCGCTTCTCAATGTCGGGTAAAATTACCAGCTCATTTACAATAGGGTTTGGCGGCTCTGCGGCAATGATACTGGGCTCAGTTAAACCAAGATAACGGTTTTCGCTAATGCGCTGTTTAGCATGCCCAATAGTGGCACCTTTCATCGGGCCTTTCATCGCACCTGGGCCGCAGCCAGTGCATATATTTAAACCACGTAAACCAAGCTCGTAACCTACTTGCTTAGTGTATTTATATTCTATTTCGTTAATTGAATGTCCGCCCCAACATACAATCATATTTGGTTCACTGTTAACACGCAGTGCGCCGGCGTTTCTAAGCATATCAAATACCATGTGGGTAATGGCTTTTTGCTGTTTAAGATCTTTTTCGTATTTTTGGCAAATAAATAAAATATCGCGGATCACCGAAAAAATATGCTCGTGAATACCGGTAATTATTTCACCATCAACAAAGGCGGTTTCGGGAGGATTTTCTAACTCAATTTTAATGCCACGTTCGCGACTGACTAGGCGTATATCAAAGTCTTGGTATTTGTCGTAAATTTCATTACTAGCATCTGTGTGGCTGCCTACGTTTAGGACGGCTAAGGCACAGTTTCTAAAAAGTCGATAACGTTCACTGGCTGAAGATTGCTCTAATAAATCAACTTCCAATTGTGACAGTAAATCTAAAACCCCAGTCGGGTTTAACTGTATTAACATCGGCATTCTCCTTGTTGCTTAAAATGTAAAAACTGCATGTCATTTACTTTAGCACTCAAACTAATTGAGAATTATGACATTATTTACTCATACAAAGGCGATCCCGACCCGTTTTTTTTGCTTCATAGAGGGCGTCATCTGCTCTGTCAAATGCTTTGAGCGGTGTATCGCCTTTTTTAAATTGTGTAGCACCTAACGAAATAGTGATTTCTATTTCTTTTTCTCTAAATTTAAAAGGAATATTTTTAATCACTTTTCTTAGCTTTTCTAGTGGTTGTGCTGCATGCGACAACGAAAGCCCAGGCATAAGTAAAACAAATTCTTCTCCGCCGTAGCGGGCTATAAAATCTGACTGGCGGACTGATTTTTGTAGCGCTTTTGCAATAACTTGCAATGTTATATCGCCTGCAGTATGCCCAAACCTGTCATTAATTGACTTAAAGTGATCAACATCAATAACCACTAGGGTAACATCCGAAGCCTGCACATTAAATAAGTGAAGCTCATGGTTGTAACGCTCATCAAAGGCTGCTCTATTTGGAAGTTTTGTAAGGCTATCGAGTAAACTTTTAAAGCGTTGCTCGTTTAGGCGTTTTTTATATTTAGTTAGTTTGCCTTCTAAGCTACCAATTCGATCGTTTATTTCATCAAAACTGGCAATCAGTGTTTCGCGGTCTTTTCTTTCTAGCTGCTCTTTAGCAATAAAGTCTTTACTGAGCGATCTTAGCTCGTTGTCTACTAATTCTTTTAATGAGGAAATAGACGTAGCCGATTGGGTTTGCTCGTTTAGGTGCTTTATTTTCCCTTCAATACGTTTGTTGAGCGTATCGAACTCTTCACCCATTGATTTAGAGTGTTGGCTGGTAGATACAATAGATGAGTGCAACTCTTCTAAGGTTTGATTAAGCGAGACTAAAAAGCTTTGAGCCGATTGGCGCTCTTTACTAATATTTTTAACCACAACGCTAATTATATTTAAAGCGGCTTGCAACAGCGCTTCTACATTATCGTTTTCGGTAATCGCATTTTTTATTTGTTTAATTTGCTCTGTCGATTCATCCTCTAATACCAGCTCATTTGCAAGCTCTAATAACTTTTTAGCCATACGAGGAGAGGCATTAACGCTTGTTTCATCCGTGGCTGATAGCTTGCTCTGTAAAGCATGATGATAAAAGTTTATTAGCTGATTTAAAATCGGAATGTAATCGTGCGTAGACTGTACATTATTAATTTCGTGGTCGAGCAAATGTCTTAAGGTGCGACGGGTATCGTCTGGCAAGCCTTTGGTTTTTTGTAAAAGCTTACCGGCTGTTTGTACGCTCGAAAACAGCTCTCGTTGATGGGCAGCTTGTAACGTTTCTTGGTTTTGTAATAACAATAATATGTCATCTATTAAAGGCGATAATACTTCAAACCCAACACCTTTATTTAGCGAATTTCTAAATTTAGCGAGTTTATTATCAAGCTCAATATCAAGCCCTTTGCAGCTTAAAGACAGCTTTGCAGTTAGATTTGATAAAGTATCAACTTGGAGCTTACGCGCATTTTCAATGGCTATCCTTGCTTCAATTGCTTGCTTTAACTTTTTATCTACAGCGTTAGAGTTTTCAGACACCTAAGCATACCGCCATCGTATTAATTACATTACCTTCAGTTTACAACAAAATCATATTAAGTGTAGTTATCTAATTAAAAACTTAGCATTTTTACTTAGACCCTGCATGTAAACTGAGCTATTAGGTTGTTTATCGTTTTTAATTCACTTTTAATTTATGCCTTGTTAGGCTTATTTCAAATAATAAGTAACTTTGAGTCATTATGAAAAAGCGTTTTGTCCTGTCTATGTTAGCGGCCTGTTGTGCTGCCCCTGCGTTAGCTGATGTTAACTACTCATTAAGTATTACACAGCCTCAACACCATTTAGGCAATGTGAGTGTAGAATTTCCAAAATCGGCGCAATCGCATATCGATGTTAAATTGCCTGCATGGCGCACTGGGCGCTACGAAATATTAAATTTAGCTAATGGGGTACGTTATTTTGCGGCCACAGACGACAATGGCAATGCATTAAAATGGGAAAAAATTAACCACAGCACATGGCGTGTGCACTTAGTTGAGCCAACACAGGTGAATATTGATTATCAAGTATATGCAAACGAGTTAGGTAAACGTGCACGCCACATAGACGATAGCCATGCCTTCATTGATGCATCTGGCTTTTTCATGTTTAGTGAATCGTTTCGCCAAGAACCTGTTACCGTAGATTTAAAGGTGCCTAAAGCGTGGCGCTCTGTATCTGGTATGGAAAATGGTAGTAATAAACACAGTTTTAAAGCCGCAGATTACGATGTACTGGTAGACTCACCAATAGAAACAGGAATTAACAAACTTCATAAATTTGAAGTAGATGGTCGCCAATACGAGCTAGTAATATGGGGCGAGGGCAACTACGATGAGCAACTAATGCTGACTGATTTAAAAAAATTGGTGACCACAGGTAATGTTATTTGGAATAGCTACCCGTATGAGCGTTATGTATTTATGGTCCATGCTACATCAGGTGCCGGCGGAGCAACTGAGCATTTAAACTCAACCATTATACAGCGCCCAAGAGATCGGTTTGGTAGTCGCGAAGATTATTTAGGCTTTATAAGTACCGCCGCGCATGAGTTTATTCATACCTGGAATGTAAAAGCCTACCGTCCTAAAGGGTTGGTACCTTATGATTACACTAACATGAACTACTCTAATTTATTATGGATTTCGGAAGGTTCCACTAGCTACTTTGAAGATCACTTATTGGTGCGCTCTGGCATAGAAACCACCGATGAATTTTTTAAAGTGATGAGTAAAACCATCAACCGCCATTTACAAACACCAGGGCGAGAAGTACAAAGTGCCAGTGAAACAAGCTTTGATAAGTGGATAAACCAAGGCGGTGACCACGCGCGAAATTACAGCACCAATATATATTTAGAAGGCTCATTGCTTTCTATGTTGCTTGATATACATTTATTAGAAACAACCAAAGCAAAAGTTAACTACCGCCAAGTACACAATGCTTTATACAATAAGCACAGGTTACCACAGGGATTTACTGAGCAAGATGTACTTACCATATTAAAAGAGCTCACAGGTGAAGACTATACAGCTTGGTGGCACGATAACGTAAGCACCCCAGCTGATATAGATTTTGATGCGTTATTGGCCAAAGTTGGCTTGAAACTAACCCGCCCCGAGAACGCTAAGCCACTAGCAAGTATTGATGCCACTGCAAAAAATAGTGGTGAATTATTAACGCTTACTCATGTGCGCAGAGGGGGCGCAGCATGGCAAGCTGGTTTAACTACTGACGATAAAATTGTGGCTGTAAACAAGCAACATGTAGGGAAAGATTTAAAATCGAGCTTAGAGGTGTTTAAAGCGGGTGAAAAGGTGACTATTGATTTTATTCGCCGAGATGCACTTCAATCAACAACCCTGGTTTTATCGCAGGATTATGATAAACCTAAAAAGGTGGTTGCTGATAAAAATGCCACTTTATCTCAACGCGCCTTATTTAAGGCGTGGGTCGGGGTAGAGCACCCAGCTAATATGTAAGCTAATTAACTGTAATAACATTTAAAAAGGAGCTTTGGCTCCTTTTTTTATACCTTATGCAAAGGTATATCAGTTAAAAACCAACCTAAAAGTGTTAATTTAAAAAGTACGTCCTATTATTTAGTTAATAAGTTCTTTAGGTAACGTATAAATGAAGTCATTAAAAACGGTTCAAACACTGTCACACCAATTTGTACTGAACGATCCGCTTCATCAGTTATTTGATGCGATACACAGTATTTCAGTTCAAGGATACGATGAGCAACGACGCGTTATTTACTGGAATAAAGGCAGTGAGCTGCTTTATGGCTACACAAAAGAGTATGCAACTGGAAAAAAACTTGAAGATTTAATTATTCCACCACCTATGCGTGATGCAGTTATAGCCGCCCATAGTGAATGGCTTATAAATGATATAGAGATACCTGCCGCAGAGCTTACATTAGTTCATCAAAATGGGGGCAATGTAACAGTGTTTTCAAGCCATGTTATGTTTACAAATCAACATGGTGTAAAGCAAATGTACTGCATTGACATAGATTTGAGCGAGGTAAAGCAGGCACAAGCACAAGCCATGGATAAACAGCAGATGCTTGAAAAAGTATTTGAAGCTATCCCTGACCTTTATTTTTTGCTTAAACCCGAGGGTACCATAGTTGATTATCATGCTAATGATTTTAGTAACCTTCATTTACAACCAGAACAATTTTTAAATAAGTCGATGTTTAGTGTGTTACCCAAAGGCGTAGCTAAAATATTTGAAGAAAATATTAAAGAACTTCTAATAAATAAAGGCATTGTATGCTTTGAATATGAACTTTTAGTCCCAAAAGGTGTGTTGTATTTCGAGGCAAGGGTGAGCTATTTACATCATTCAAATCAAATCATGGTGATAATACGTGATATCACAGAGCAGCATGAGTCTAATAAACTTATACGCAAACAAGCCTATTACGATAGCTTAACACTACTTCCTAATCGTTTTAATTCTTTAAAACGACTAACTCAGCTAATTAACACTGCAAAAGAAAAAAACACCTTAGCCGCTGTTATTTTCATAGACCTAGATGACTTTAAAAAAGTAAACGACACACTGGGGCATGAAATTGGCGACTCATTACTTATTAGCGCTGCGGATAAACTTAGTCAAATAGTTAATGAAAACGCGACCGTAGGCAGATTAGGAGGTGATGAGTTCATTATTTTACAACCAGATCTGAAGAGTAAAAAACAAGTTGATGAGATTGTTACACGCTTACTAAAAAGCTTTAGAAATCCCTTTGAAATAGATGGTCGCGAGCTATTATTAACACTGAGTATTGGCGTGGCTTTATACCCAGATAACGGGGGAACGGCCTCCGATTTATTGCGCCATGCAGACACAGCCATGTACCAAGCAAAAGCACTTGGCAGAAATACCTACGCTTGTTTTACCAACGAGATGAATACAGCCATAAAAAGGCGTTTAGCAATCGAAGAGCAGATGCATGTTGCATTAGAAAAAAACGAATTTGAATTGTATTTTCAACCTAAATGCAATGCTAAAACACATAAAATAATCGGAGCAGAGGCATTATTACGCTGGGACAATAATGTGCTTGGTAAAGTTATGCCCGATGAGTTTATTCCGTTAGCAGAGCAAACAGGTTTAATTATTCCTATTGGCAAGTTTGTTATTGAGCAGGCATTAGCATTTTTAACACGGTGGCAGGCAAGCTCTCAACAAAACTACAGCATGGCTATTAATTTATCACCAAGCCAGTTTAGAGATTCAGAGCTGCTATGTTTTATAGCAAGCACGTTAGAAAAAACTGGCGTGAGTGCGAAAGATGTTGAGCTTGAAATTACCGAAGGTGTGCTAATGAGTGTACAAACAAATATTACAGAGTCTTTGCATGCACTTAATAAGCTAGGTATTAAACTATCCATGGATGACTTTGGCACAGGTTACTCATCGCTTAGCTATTTAAGGCAATACCCGTTTGAGGTATTAAAGATAGATCGCAGCTTTATCTGTGGTATTACCGAAAACAAAGAAGACTACAGCTTAGTTAAAGCCACCATTGCAATGTCGCATAGTTTAGGCTTAAGTGTGGTCGCTGAAGGCGTAGAAACATCAGCACAACAACAATTACTTGCTAAGCTAGACTGCGATCTGATTCAAGGTTACTACTTTAGTAAACCGCTGCCCGCTTCGCAGTTACTATGTTTTAAAGGTTGAGTTATTTAAATTTAATCAGTTCAACACCCTTTAATATATTTCATGTGCATTTTATAACCTAAAAATGCTAGGTTTAAGAAACACAATATTAAAGGATATAAATATGAAATTAGAGTCATTAGCACTGCACCATGGTTACGAGTCTGAAGAAACCACTAAATCTGCAGCGGTGCCTATTTACCATACCTCATCTTACACGTTCGATAACACACAGCATGGCGCTGATCTATTCGACTTAAAAGTACCAGGCAATATTTATACTCGTATTATGAACCCAACAAATGCCGTGCTTGAGCAACGTATTGCCGCAATGGAAGGGGGCATTGGTGCACTTGCGGTCGCCTCGGGTATGGCAGCGATTACCTATGCCATTCAATGCTTGTGTGAAGTTGGCACTAATATTGTGAGTACCAGCCAATTATATGGCGGTACATATAACTTATTTGCTCATACGTTACCGCGCCAAGGTATTGAGGCTCGTATGATTAAAGCTGATGACTTCACGGCATTTGAAAAGGCCATTGACGATAATACTCGCGCAGTATTTTGTGAGTCAATTGGTAACCCAGCTGGGAACATTGTTGATATTGAACGGCTAGCAAAAATTGCACACAGTAAAGGCGTGCCTTTGATTGTTGATAATACCGTTGCTACCCCGTATTTATGCCGCCCATTTGAACTAGGCGCCGATATAGTGGTTCATTCACTGACCAAGTATATAAACGGACACGGTACAGCTATTGGTGGAATGATTGTCGATTCTGGTAAATTTGATTGGAAAGCCAATGCCACGCGTTTTGCAATGATGAACGAGCCTGACCCGTCGTATCACAACGTGGTGTATACCGATGCCTTTGCTGAAGCGGCTTTTATTGGACGTTGTAGGGTTGTACCTCTTAGAAATACAGGCGCAGCGCTTGCCCCTAAAAATGCTTCTGACATTTTAATTGGCCTTGAAACTTTAGGCTTAAGGATGGATCGCCACTGCGAAAACGCTCAGCAGTTAGCAGAGTTTTTAGAAAGTCATCCAAAAGTGCTTTGGGTTAATTACGCAGGGCTTAAATCAAGCCCGTATAATGCAATGAGCCAAAAAATTACCAGTGGTAAAGCATCCGGTATTTTAAGCTTTGGTATTGCGGGCGGCCTTGAAGCAGGCACGCGCTTTATTGATGCACTAAACATGATTTTACGCTTAGTTAATATTGGCGATGCTAAGTCGCTTGCATGCCATCCTGCGTCAACTACACACCGCCAATTAAACGATGAAGAGCTGGCTAGTGCAGGCGTAAGCCGTGATTTAATTCGCTTATCGGTAGGGATTGAAAATATTGCCGATATTATTGCCGATGTGAGCCAAGCGCTCGATAAAGCATAGTTACCTCACTACCTTTCATAAAAAGCTTAAAACATAAAAAGCGTTAGTTGAAAATATACTCTCGTTTTTTATGTTTTTCTAAAATCAATTAATAATTATACCTACTTGTTTCATATGTCTTTATTTTAAAACCTTCCTAAGGCTTTTATATTTCTACCGTGTGTTTTTTATTCATATGTCAATTTTGTATTGACACTAAGATTTCTAACTACTACATTTGTAACAGTACCACTACAAGTGTAGTAATAGGAGCGACAATGAAACTTAGTGATTTTGAAATGGATATTATGCAGCTGCTCTGGCAGGAAGAACCCTGTACTGCGAGTCAACTACATAAAGTGCTTTTAGCTGATAAGCAAAAAGATAAACAAGTAGCCTATACAACAGTCAAAACTATTGTAGATAGGTTAGAACATAAAGGAGCGATTGAGCGCTGTGGACATGAAGGGCGAGCCATTGTTTTTAGAACAATCGTGACACAAGACGCGTTATCGGAGCAAGCTATGCCTAGTTTTATGCAACGATTTTTTAAAGGTAATTCTCGTAGTTTAATTGCCCACTTTATCAAAGAAGAAAAGCTAAATGATGAAGATATAGAATACTTACAAACGCTTTTAAAAAATAAGAAGTTAGATTAAAGGAGAGGGTAATGAGGGATTATTTACTAACTTGCACGCTCATTAGCTTATGCATTTTACTTACAGTAAAAGGATTAAAAAATGCCCCAGCACGATTAAATTTTTACATTTTAATGATTGCCTTGGCATGTTGGTTTATCCCTTGGCAGTACTTTTCCCAGCTACCGTTATTTGAAGGGGCAAATCGTTACACATTCAACGTGACGCAATTGATTCCCGATGTTAAAGCATTAATACCAAACGCTGAACAAATAGCAATTAAGGATCAATTACAAAGCGATATGAGTATATGGGACTTATTGCCATCACTTAGTATTGTTTTTACGGTTTTAGTTTTAGCTGGTTTTGGATTGTTTTTATTACGCATGGGCTTATATGTAAAGCTTATAAAAAATTTATACATTAACTCAAAGCCTAGTCCTGAACTTAAACACATCAATAATCAGTATTCAATTAGACTAACAACCCATACAGAGCCAGCTTTTGCTACAGGATTAATAAAGCCTGTTATTTGGTTAGAGTCGACGATGGTAAATCGTGAAGAATTAGATTCAGTCATTCAGCACGAGGTAACCCATTTACAACAAGGTGATATTTATTGGACGTGGCTTATTTGTTTTATAGAAAGCGTTTTTTGGTGGAATCCTATTTGCTTAAAGTTAACAGGTTTAGCAAGAGAGCAACTCGAACTTAGCTGTGATGAGTTGTGTATGCAAAAGCTAAAAGGTAAATACCAATTGGATTTAGCTAGTTTATTGCTACAAGAGCAAAGTGCTAAAAGCTCGCCTAACTTTTTTACCCCCCCACTTTTGAATATTGCTCATTCTAAGAGTTTTAATATTCAGAGGATCAAAATGTTAAACAAGGAAAAAACAATGAAAAGTAAATATTTGGTTATGGTTGCGGCGGCAATGTCTTTTAGTGCTTTAGCTGCAGCGCAAATTGTAGATGGTAGTTCAGATAACAAGCAGCAAAGTAATAATACGTCTCAGGCTCCTGTTAAAAGTGAAGAATATAATCAACAACTTGCACAGCTTCTTAAAAGTGCAGCAGGGGCAAAAAGTGATAACCCTGAACTTTTAAACCAAGCTGCGCAAGGCATACAACAATGGCACTTAAATAGAGATAAACTTGCTGGTTTTGAAGAAGCAGAAATTAAACTACAAAGCTTTAGGCTGCTAGATCACGTTTACTCTAAACTTGAGCAATATGAAGATATACTGAGTGCTTACGAAAAATGGTATGAGCCTGGTAGTAACCCGCCTTACTTTTTAAAAAATTCACTAGCAACCGCGTATATACAACTAGGGCGTTATGAGCTTGCAGTTGTAGAACTTGAAGATTTATCAAAACAGCTTGAAGGGAAGCTACATGTTGGCTCTGCTGATAACTTAGCACTGGCATACATTTACCTCGCTGATTACGATAAGGCATTAAAAACACTAGAGCAGGTTGATGCAAAAGATGATGTATACGGAAATATCCTTAAATACTATGTTTATGATAAACAAAATAACCGAAAAAAAATGAACGAAATCAAAAGTAAAATTCCAGAAGTATTTGCAGTTACCCCCGCATTATTACCGCAAACGGGCATACCAAGTTCTCAACTTTTAAGGATGTTATAAACGTTGAGTAATTAAACTTGGAGCCTTTGAGGCTCCTTTTTCATTCTGTTTAAATTTTTTTGCAAAGGCGCTTGTATAAACCTTATTAAAAATACAGCTTTTAATTTGTTGTGCTTTACGCCTCAAAAATGCTTTTTTAACCTTAGTTTTAGAATCGCAGCTTGCAATATCGCTTTGTATGTCTGTATTTTGCGAAACAGGGTATGGCATTAGTGAAAAACCATTTACTTGGGTTTCCCAAATATGTTGTAAGTCGCAATCTACAGGGCGCCCAAATTGGGCTGTGGCTTTAAGTAATTGCTTAGCCCCTTCATAGCTTATTGCCGTAGCACAACAGCCAGTCATTAGTTTTTTATGTATGACTAATTGCTGGTGGTTATTTAGGTTTTGCTGATAGGCAATAGGGCGGGTGCGGTTTTCATACGCGGCGAGTTTAATAAGTTGCCAGGGTTGGTTTAGCTGCTCAATATTTTTAATCGCATCATGAATGCTGTCATCAATATAAAAATCATCTTCTAGCACAATTGCGTATTTTAATTTCTCATCCACTATCTTTTGCCATGCTTTACGGTGGCTTAAATAGCAGCCAATTTGGCCATTGCTGAGCGGGTAGTGATACTTTTGTTTGTTTAATTGTAAGCTGTAATGCAGAAATTTTTGCTCTGTACTCAATTGTGCGCCATCTACGGCGTCAATACGTTCAAATGGCAAGTTAACCCGTGCAAGTTGCATTTGAGTATTTGCTAGTCGCTGCGTTGAGCGCGCTAAGTTTATTACAAATATTGCCGCCATGATGATCACCCCATACTTTTTTTAGTAATACTAAAGGGGGGCTGTTACACGCAAGTGGCAAATTTATGGCTTTTTTAAGTCTGCTCTTGGCTGCGCTAAAATTGCGTTTTTTTCTTCTTGGCTGAGGATGATCCAATCAAATATTTCTTCATTAGTTCGCCCGCAGCCAGTGCAATAACCGCTGCGGCGCTCACATATGCCTAAACAGTCTGTTTTTAACTTAGTGTTTGAGTGTGTGGGTTTTTGCATTTAATTTCCTAGCGGTGGAGCAATTTCAAAACGGGTAATATAGCGCGTTCTGCTTTGAGAGGTAAATAAGGTGATAACTGGATGAGCTTCATTCAAAACAAAGTTACTACTCATTGAAGTTGCTGACTCTTTGGTATTTTCGTACCAGCCTTGTGACGCTAAACATTGACGTATTTTATCCACTGTTTGTATATGTAGATGTGTGGCATGGGCTTGTTTGCTTTCACTCGTGCATTGATAACTAAACTGTTTATTATGTTGAGTAATGGTGCAGGTATTGCCTATAAAATGAGTATTAGCATGCCACTGGTTTATAAAATCATTACCCACTTTATTTGCTTTTACTGCATTAAAGCCATTAGTGTGCGCATTAAGTAATGTGTTTAGTGGACTACATGTGTTTTGTGTTTTTACTAGTTTAGGCGCAGGGGCTTTTTGGCTTACACAGCCTGTTAGTACCAATAAGGATAAGGCTGTGATAATTGATTTATTCATAAGCAACGCTAAAAGAAATAGTTAAGCTGCACCATACGCAACCTATGTAAAAAAATAAATACCATAACGTAAAAAGGCCCATAAAATATGGGCCTGTAAATGCGCTAAAACAAAGCAGGTGTATTATTTATGGCGACCTTGTAGGCATTTTACAACGTCTTCTAGGGCTAAGCCTTGGCGTTGAAGCAATACAGTAAGGTGATAAATTAAATCAGCTGATTCATTAGTTAGCTCATCGTTATCGTGTTTCATTGCAGCAAGCGCTACTTCTACACCTTCTTCGCCCACTTTTTGACAGCTGCGGCTTAAGTCTTTAGCAAACAATGAAGCGGTGTAGCTTTTAGATGGGTCGTCATTTTTACGCTCAACAATCACATCTTCTAATTGCGCTAAAAAGCTCAGGCTAGGTTTAACATCATCGCCAAAGCAGCTTTGTGTGCCTAAGTGACACGTTGGGCCTTCTGGATTAGCCAGAACTAAAATTGAATCGTAGTCACAATCGGTATGAACCGATACCACATTTAAGTAGTTTTCCGATGACTCGCCTTTGGTCCATAAACGCGATTTAGAGCGCGAATAAAATGTCACTTTGTTGCTTTCAAGGGTTACCTTAAGCGCTTCGCTGTTCATAAAGCCTTGCATTAAAATAACACCAGATCGGGCATCTTGAACAATCGCAGGGATCATTTCGCTTTTAGCAAAATCTACTTGAGTTTGGTTCTGTTGTGTTACTTGCATAGCCTTGCTGCCACCTGGTTATCTGTTAAAAATTGTTTTAATTCGCCAATGTTAATCACATTTTTGTGAAAAACGCTCGCTGCCAACGCGCCATCGACTTCACTTTGTTTAAATACATCAACAAAGTCTTGCATGCTGCCTGCACCGCCTGATGCGATAAGTGGGATATTACATAATGCGCGCATTTTACTTAGCTGCTCATTGTCGTAACCGTTACGTACGCCATCTTGATTCATACAGTTTAAAACAATTTCGCCTGCGCCTAAGTCTTGTACGCGTTTAATCCATTCCTCGGTTTTATAACGTGTACGGCTTGATGCATTAGGATCGCCGGTTAATTGATACACTAAGTATTCACCGGTCACTTCATCGTAAAAGCTATCAATTCCTACCACAACACATTGTTTACCAAATTCATCGTGAAGCTCTTTTATAAGCTCAGGGCGTGCAATCGCAGGGCTGTTAATACTTATTTTATCGGCGCCACGCTCTAGTACACGTGCTGCATCGGCGACCGATTTAATACCGCCAGCCACACAAAATGGAATATCAATATGGCGGGCAATGCTCTCTACCCAATTTACATCAAGTAAGCGTTTTTCAACACTTGCGCTTATTTCATAAAAAACCAGTTCATCGGCACCGGCATCGCTGTAGGCTTTTGCCATTGTTAAAATATCACCAACAACTTCATGGCCTTTAAATTTAACGCCTTTTACTACTTGGCCGTCTTTAACATCTAAACACGGGATTATGCGTTTTGATAACATGCCAACGCCTCCTCAACACTAAATGCGTCATCAAGCAGTGACTTACCTAAAATAACGCCGCCTACGCCAAGCTCTTTAAGTTTTTTAATGTCATCAAGTGAACTTACGCCACCTGAAGCTTGCACTTTAATAGTGCTGTTGTGACGAGTTAAATCTTCGTAAAGCTCAAACGATGGACCTGTCATGGTGCCATCCTTACTGATGTCCGTACATAAAAAATCAATAACGCCTAAGCTTACATAAAAATCAACAAGCTCTAGTAAGCCAAACTCAGATTCACTTAACCAACCGTGCGTAGCAGGTGCCCAGCCAGTGGGTGTTTTATTTACATCAAGGGCAATAACAAAGTGCTCTGCACCAAATTGTTCAATCCAGGCTTTTACTTGCTCACGTTTTTCTACCGCCATTGAGCCAATAACAACTTGATTAGCACCGGCTTTTAGCCAATCACTTACATCTTGCTCTGAGCGAATACCGCCGCCCACTTGGTACGGTACATTAAGCGCTTTAGTTGCGGCTTGAATATGTTGCCACTGTTTTTTACTCGGATCGCGTGCGCCTTCTAAGTCTACAAGGTGTAGCTTACCTGCGCCGCTGTCGGCGTATTCTTTTAAACGTGCACCAAGCTCAAAAGGGTAAAACTGAGCGGTGTCGTATTTACCTTGGTATAAACGAACAATTTGATTTTGTAATACGTCTAATGCTGGAATAATCACAAATAATCTCTTTATTGTTGGTCAATGGGCAGTTTATAGCTGCCAATCAACAAAATTTTGTAATAAACGTGTGCCTACTTTTGCACTGCGCTCAGGATGAAATTGCATACCAGCGTAGTTGTCTTTTGCAACTATGGCTGAAAAGGTTTGGCCGTATTCGCCGCTTACAAGTGTTGCATCGTTTACGGTGTGTGCAAAGCTATGTACAAAGTACACTTGCTCGTCTTGTGTTAACCCTTTAGTAAGTGCATGCTCTTTATTTACGCTTAAGTTATTCCAACCCATATGCGGCGACGTTAAGTTGCCTACATCAAGCGCTTTTACTTGCCCTGGTATTTTACCTAGGCACTGTACATTACCTTCTTCGGTGCTTTCGCACAGTAACTGCATACCTAAACAAATACCCATAAGCGGGCGCTGGTATTCATTTATAGCTTGTTGCCAGCCGTTATCTACTAGGCGTTTCATGGCAACCGATGCATGGCCAACACCTGGCAATATAGCGCGCTCAAAACCCGCTAATTGCTCTGGTGAAGTAATTACTGTTGGCGTTTGGCCTAGGCGTTCAAACGCAAAACGTACTGAATTTATATTGGCACAACCTGTATTAATTATGGCAATCATAAACATCCCTTAGAGCTGGCCGTTTGTTGGCTCGTGTCTTGTGCTATTGCCATACGAAGGGCGCGTGAAAACGCTTTAAATAAGCCTTCTACTTGGTGATGACAGTTACCGTCGCTTACCGATAAAATAAGGCTAATAGCGGCATTATCGCTTAAGCTTTTGAAAAAGTGCTCAACCATTTGTACGTCTAAATCGCCTGCTTTTTCGCGGCTAAAGTTAGCGTTTAATACAAACGAAGCGCGACCCGATAAATCAATTTGTGCCTCTGCTTTACATTCATCCATTGGCAGTGCAAAACCATAGCGCGCTATTTGCGATTTAGTGCCAAGCGCTTGTTTAAGTGCAACACCTAGGGCAATACCAATGTCTTCAACAAGGTGGTGCTCGTCTATGTGTAAATCGCCTTTCGCTTTAATGTTTAAACCAATGTTGGCGTGGGTGCGAATTTGATCAAGCATGTGATCAAAAAAGCCAAGGCCTGTATCTATGCTACCGTTTTTAGTTTGATCTAGGTTTATGGCTACATCAATTTGGGTTTCTTTGGTGTTACGCGTAACACGACCTTCGCGATTGGCAGTTGTAAGCTTAGTAACAATGGCTGGCCAGCTCCCATCGTATAAAATGCCTTCACAACATAAATTTTGTGCAAGGCCAATATCTGTTTGGCGATCGCCAATTACATATGAACGTGCTAAATCAACTTTGCCAGAGCGCATAAGCTCAGTTAATAAACCTGTTTTAGGTTTACGGCAATCACAGTTTTGCTCATCAAAGTGTGGACAAATTAATACTTCATCAAAGCTAATACCTTGGCTTTGCATTATGTCCATCATTTTATCTTGTGCTATATCAAAGTCAGCAGTCGGGAAGCTGTCTGTGCCTAAGCCATCTTGATTCGATACCATTACTAAACGGTAACCGGCGGCTTGTAATTGTAATAAAGCTGGGATAACACCAGGTAAAAAGGCAAGCTTTTCAAGGCTGTCTACCTGTTTGTCGGTGACTGGCTCTTCAATAATGGTGCCGTCACGGTCTATAAATAAATAGGGGTTACTCATGATACTTCGTTTCCTGCTAATGGTGCTGCGGCAGTTGGCGTTTTTAAGCCATCTAACCAAATTTTTACTTGTTCGAGCTCTTGTTCACTACCAATTGAAATTCGTAGCCAATCGTCTTCACCGTATAGGGTAAACGCGCGCATTACTAAACCTTGCTCAAGGGCGACTTTAAAGGAGTTTTTGTTGGCTAATTTTAAGGTAACAAAGTTACCTTCACCAGTGAGAATTTTTAATGCTGCAGGGGAGGCGTTTAGCCAATCTACCAGCTTAGCTTTTAAGCTATTTAAAATAGTCACTTGGCGGCGCATTGATGTAATTGCATCAGGTGCAATTGCTTGCGCTGCAATACTTGCCACCACACCCGATACCGGATACGGCGCAATTACTTTGCGAATTGGCGCAAGTACACTTTTTTGTGCAAGTGTAAAACCGGTTCTAAGGCCTGCAAGTGCAAACGCTTTTGATAAGGTGCGCAGTACCACTACATTATTAAATTCATTTATAAGTGCGGTGGCGCTTTGCTCTGGGCAAAACTCAATATAGGCTTCATCAACTATAACTAAGGCCTTACCCGCAAGCGCTGTTGCAATTGCTTTTACTTTATTAAGCGGTGTTAAACTACCCGTTGGGTTATTTGGATTACAAATAAACACCAGTTTTGAGCTGCCAACAGCCTTTGCTATTTCATCAACACTGCCATCAAGTAATAGCGCTTGCGTTAAGCCATTGATTGCAACGTTATGGGTATCAGCCGTTACTTTGTACATACCGTAGGTTGGCAAAAATAGGGCAATGCTGTCTTTTGCTGGTTCACAGTAAGTGCGTACTAAAAGCTCAATGCCTTCATCTGCGCCGCGCGTCATTAATACGTTTTCGCTTTCAAGCTCTGTATACGCAGCGTAACGGTCAATCACCAGTTGCGGTTGTGGATCTGGGTAGCGATTTAAATCTTCAATACTCAGTTCAAGGTTTTTAGCGTACGGGCTTTCGTTGGCATTTAACCACGTTGTTCCTGTTAACTTTTCACTTTTAGCAGAGCTATAGGCAGCAAGTGCTGCAATATTTTGTGGTAATAAGCTTGTCGCTTGTGCGCTCTTATTGCTCATTTTTAATTGCCTCTAAACGAATTGAAACCGCATTTGCGTGTGCATCAAGGCCTTCTGCATCTGCTATTGGTAAAATAGCTTTTGACAGCTGTGTTAAGCCACTTTTAGTTATAGTTTGTACTGTGTAAGTGCGGAAAAAATCAAGCAAGTTTAAGCTTGAATACGTTGCGCTGTAACCGTAGGTCGGTAACACGTGGTTAGTACCCGATGCATAATCACCCGCTGATTCTGGTGTATAGTCGCCTACAAATACTGAGCCTGCATTTTTTACTTTATCTAAATAAGGTGTTGAATCTGCTAATTGCAAAATTAAGTGCTCAGGACCATATTGCGCTGATACCTCAAATGCTTGTTCAACAGAGTCCACTAAAATTAGTGATGAATTAGCCAGTGCTTGCTCGGCAGTCTCTTTTCGGCTTAAGTTTGCAAGTTGGCGTGTAAGCGCCTGCTGCGTTTGTTCGATGATACTTTCGCTGTTGCACAATAAAATAACTTGCGAGTCTGCGCCATGCTCAGCTTGCGAGAGTAGATCGGCCGCTATAAATTCTGGATTTGCACGCTCATCTGCTATTACTAATACTTCTGATGGGCCTGCTGGCATATCGATTGCCATGCCAGGAATAGTTTGCGCAACAAGTTGTTTGGCCATCGTTACAAAGCTGTTACCCGGGCCAAAAATTTTGTTCACTTTAGGCACTGATTCCGTACCGTAGGCCATTGCGGCTATAGCGCCTGCGCCACCACTTTCAATTAAGGTCGTAATGCCACACAGTTTTGCTGCATATAAAATAGCAGGGTTAATGCGTTCATCACATTGCACTGGAGTTGCAAGTACAACGGTTTTAGCACCACTTAATTGTGCTAGTACACCCTGCATAATAACCGATGATGGCAGTGGAGCACTGCCACCTGGTACATAAATACCCACAGCTTCGATGGCCTGATATTTCAGTTCACATTCAACGCCTGGTTGAGTTGATAACTTAATATCTTTAGGCAATTGCGCTTCGTGGAAACGTTTAACGTTTGCATAAGCGTTGTCAATTGCGTATTTAAGCTCTGCGCTTAGTGCTTGCTCTGATGCATTTATTTCATCAAGGGGTACACGTAAACGAGGGTTAGCTCTATTATCAAACTTTTTAGCCATATCAAGTAAGGCTTTATCGCCTTGCTCTTTAACATCGCTCATAATTGTTTGGCATATTGCTTCAACCTTTGCGCTGGCAGAAACCGCAGGGCGCATTAGCGCCGCTGCTTGTACTTGTGAAGATTCCTCATTCCAACGAAGCATGGTACTTACTCCATCATTTTTTCAATTGGCATTACTAAAATAGAGTTAGCGCCTAGGGCTTTAAGCTGCTCCATGGTTTCCCAAAATAATGTTTCGCTGCTTACCATGTGAAGCGCTACATACTCTTCATTACCAGCAAGTGCCAGCAGAGTTGGTTGGCCAGTGCCTGGTAAAAGCTCACATATTTCATCAAGTTTAGCTTTTGGTGCGTGTAGCATAATGTATTTGCTTTCTTTTGCTTGTTTAACACCACGAAGGCGCGGCATAAGCTTATTGATTAGCGCTAGTTTCTCTTCATCTTGAAGGTCTTTATTTTGAATTAAACACGCGTTTGATTCTAAAATTGTATCACCTTGAATTAGGCCGTTAGCTTCAAGCGTTGCGCCGGTAGAAACCAAATCACAAATTGCATCTGAAAGACCTGCACGTGGAGCCACTTCTACAGAACCTGTCAGCATGACAGTGCTTGCGTTGATGCCTTCGCGTTTTAACCACTGCGTTAAAATTTCAGGGTAAGTTGTTGCAATACGCTTGCCTTCAAACCAGCTTTTATCGCGTGGGCCAAGCTCTTGCGGCCATGCAAGTGCAAGGCGACAGTAACCAAAATCTAGTTTAGCTAGTTTGCTAACTTCGCTTGGTACACCTTGGCGCTCACGTTCAGCTTGTACTTCAACTAGTACGTTTTCGCCAACGATACCTAAATCACATACACCGTCCATTACTAAGCCCGGAATATCGTCATCGCGCACACGTAGTACGTCAATTGGCATATTAGTTGAATGTGCAATTAAGCGTTGCTCACGTAGGTTTAATTTAACACCTAGTTGCTTTAGTAAATCTTGACAATCTTTAGACAGGCGACCGCCTTTTTGGATGGCGATACGTAGACGATTTGTGTTATTCATTATTCATTTTCCTTTAATTTAAAAACTAAAAACCCCGAGGGGAACCTCAGGGCGAAAATGAATCAATGTGTTTTGAATCGCCAGAGGTTCCTTTTAGGAATAACCTCTCAGCGAAAGACCTGACAGGTTATTCCGGTGAATGGTGGTGATGATGTACTGTTGTCAGGTTTAAGCGCATTTTTTATCCTATTTTGCTTAGCGCTATTTAGTGAGCGTTAAGCTTTAATCTGTTTCAATAAATTTCGCATTCATAAAAACATAAACCGCCTAACTAAGGCAAGCTTTTTTTTGCCAAATTAAAGCATATCTTATAACTGCCGATAATATTGAAAGCTAAACAGTATTTATAGCTGTTTTAATGCTTAAATTGTAGGCAAATTAACCATTATGAGACAACTTATCTAATTACTAATAAACAGGTTAAGGAGGGGAGTATGGATATAATGATCCCTTTTTTAGGGAAAATTTCACGGTTAGAGCTTGAGCCAAAAAGGGCATTTCATATTGCTGGTGTGCAAAATATGCCGCAAGCGCAAAAAATTAAGCTTGAGAACGAAAAAAAGCAAACGCTCAACAAAAAAAGGTTAGCGCAGGCTCAGGGCAACAAAAGCGCAAACACCGATAATGAAAAAGCGATTACCGTAGATGATGAAGGGAATAAACATTTAGATACGTGGGCATGATCTGAATGAATAATAGTAAAAAGCCACGAATGACTTTTTACTATTATGGGCGTGTTGTTCTTTACGCCTTATCTACTTGTTAGTGCTTTTTTGCTTTAAAAATATAAAAACTAAATATGGCTACAACAGCAATTTGCGCTATAAAGCCTTGCCACGTAGATTTTAAACCAAGTAGTGCAATATCAAAGTTTATCGGCATTGAGCTTATAGCAACTATATCAGCCTCTTGTAATGCAATGACAGCTTTACCCATTAATACAAAGGCAAGTGCAAATAATAAGTACGTTGTATAGGCAAAAAACTTTGCAATAGGTAACTTAATCGAATATTTGACTAACACCCATGCAATAAGTGCTAATAAAGCGACACCCAGTCCAAATCCAGCAGCCACGGATGAATACTGCGTTTGAGAGCTTTGCGTTAATAACGACTGATAAAATAATACCGTTTCGAAAACTTCACGGTATACAGCAATAAAAGAAAGCCCCGCTAATCCCCATAATGTACCCGACTCAAGACGCTCATCAATATTGTCTTTTATGTATTTTTGCCATTGTTGTGCACTGGTTTTACTGTGCATCCATACGCCAACGTATAGCAAAATAATAGCTGCAAATAGGGCGCCTGCACCTTCCATAACTTCGCGGCTTGCACCGCTTATTTGTATTAATGTTTGCGCTGCTGCCCATGTTAAGCCGCCTGCAATGAGTGCCATAACCCAGCCAATATGAACGTATTTAAGCGCATCTTGGCGGTGCGTTTTTATAAGCACAGTCATGAGCGCAATAACAACTAATAATGCTTCTAAGCCTTCGCGTAGCAATATAACTAAACTTGCTGAGAGGAGTGCACCATCAGTTAACTTGGTTTCGTTTAACAAGCTATCTGCTTTAGCAAGTTGAGTTAGCGCTGCACTTACTTTTTCGTCAACGATGGCAGCATCTTTCTCATTTTTGAAGGTTTGGCGCAGGTTCATCAGTTGTATTTCGATGTTTTTACGCAAAGTTTCGTCGTAAGCATTTAAGTTATTTTCAACAAGCTCAAAGCCATCTAGGTAGGCGCTAATTGCTAAATCACTCGCCTGAGAGTAATTGCCTTTAGCATGCGCTGTCTGTGCTGCGAGTAATTGTGTACGGGTTATAGTTATCGGGTTCTTTTTAGTGGTAAATAATTGCGCTGGATTAGCGCGTAACCATTTTACATAATGCGCCTGTAAATCACTTTGACCAGCAGAAAGCTGCGCTGGGTTTAGGTTTACAATTTGCGAAGCGGTAACATTTTCGAAAGGCCCTTCGGGCTTTTGTATATCTTTAAATGCCAAGCTCCCTACATAAAAGGCGAGTGACCAACGCTGCTGCTCATTTAACTGTGTAAAAGCAACCATGGGTGTATCGTTAATACCATTTGTAACAGCATCATATAAGCCCATTAGCGACCGGTTAGTTGCGCGCTCTTTGTCAGTAAAATTGGTTGGCTCTGGTGTTAGGTTTTTAGCAAGCGGGCCATTACCTTGTCCACTTAAGCCATGGCACATAGAACAATTAGCAGCAAAGAGTGCTTTTGTTTGTTCAATTGGTAAAAGTGTTGTGGGTAAAGATAACTGAGGCATAAAAGTAAGTAGTGATTCGCGAAGCGCAGAACTTGCCTTTCGTACCTCTACTACACTCGCTTTATTAAAAATTGCTGTATGCAGCGCTTGTGCATTTGCTTTGACGGTATCAAATTTATTTGTTTGATTTGAAAGCTGGCTTGCTTGCTCAAGAATAACATATGAAAACTCGCTCATTTCTTCATATTCATCAGCATCGAGTATTTCACCATTGCCTACAGCGGCAACGTAATCTACCCCAACATATTCGGCGAGTTGAGCAATTTGTTTAATTTTCGTTTGTTCAAGAGGGGGTGATGCGAGTGTTGAAAAGCAAAAAAAACTAAGTAATAACACAGGAAAGAGAAGAAACTTATGAGGCTTAACGCCATAAAATAATGGAAAAATACTTTTAAACTTACTGGACATAATTAGCCCTATAAAAATTTTAAAAAATCAAAACTATTTTTATTACGCTTATATAAAACTGTATTAAAAATAGTACCCTAAAAATAACTAACCCACAGTTAATACACTGTGGGTTAAATATAGAAAGTTAGTGAGTGTGTTTGGTAGATTTTATACTGCTTTGAATAAGTGGCGAGATAGTTAAACCCTGCACAATAATGGAAAATATAACCACAACATACGTTACAATAACGATTAAATCGTGCAGATCGCTGCCAGATATAAACACTTCATCACGTGGGATAGCAGCTGCCATAGCCAATGCTAACCCCCCGCGTAAACCACCCCAGGTCAAAATTTTAACACTGTGCTTATCGTAATTTCTAAAGCGCTTAAATATCACAAACGGCGCGCCTACACTAATAAAGCGCGCTAATAAAATAGCGGGCACCATAACTAGTCCAAGGCCAATTTCACCCATTGTTACTGGCATTGTGACAATCAACATACCAATAATTAAAAACAATAGCGCATTCAAAAAGCTATCTGTAGCGTGCCAAAAGTCTTTTATATAGCGCGTATTTTCGGGGCCAGTGCGCTCAGTTGCTTTTGCTCGGGTAATATTTCCTAAAATAATACCACTTGTCACCATAGCTAAGGCACCAGATATTTCCCATAGATTGGCAGCAGCAAAGCCAGCGGTTGGAATAGTTAAGGTAATTAATAAACGTATGTTTACGTCTTTACAGTTAATTATTAAAAAGTGTCCCACTAAAGCCATTGCTAAACCAAATACGATTCCGCCTATAGCATCAACAAAAAATAGCTTTGCAATGTCAGCTGGGTTAGCATCTGTGCCAAAAAATGCTACAGAAAATAAAGTAGTAAAAATGACCAAGCCAATACCATCGTTAAATAAAGACTCACCTTCTACTTGGACCGAAATACCTTCAGGGGCGCGTAATTGTTTGATAATTGCCAGTACCGCAATAGGATCGGTTGGGCTTATTAACGCACCAAAAAGTAAACAATATATAAAAGGGACGGGCCAGCCCAGCGCGGCAAAAATATAAAAACTTAAATAGCCAATTAAAAAAGTAGACACCACGGTTGAGAATAAAACTAACGCGGTTATTTCCCATCGTTGCTTGCGCAGTGCCAGCAGGTTAATTTCTAACGCACCTGCAAATAACAAAAATCCAAGCATGCCTTTTAAAAGCAATTCATTAAAATTAATACTGGCGACAATTTGCGTCATTTCTAATGCGGTAGTATCGCCAAGTAATTTCACAGAAAAAATTAATAGCAATGATATAGCTACAGAGCCTGTGGTTATAGCAATGGTGGTTTGCATTTTAAGAACATATTGGTTTGCATAAGCAATAAAAATAGCAATAGCAGAGAGAAAACAAATGAGATACCAAGCATTCATTGGCTAACCTTAAATTTATTTTAAAGAACAAAAAACAGCGAGTTTAACGGGGCGTATATTACTCCTGTGATGTGGATGTGTCACAGTATTTATGGGGCTTTTAGTACTTAATTTATGTGTTTAAGAGACAGTTAGTTAATGCAAATTTACTGGTGTTATTGCTTGTAATAAAGAGATTAATACAAGGTGACTGAACAATCTTTATTTTTAATTTTTAATTTTTAAATTTATTCAATTTTAGCCTTACCCTAAATATGCGTGCCCTTTAACTCCAATAGGCTTGCCCTTAAAGTCATGCTTACGTAAAATCGCGCTATTATTTTTTATAAAGTGACTGGTATTATCAAACAGCTGTTTAGTGCAACCGGGCCGTTAGCGTTATCTTTAGAGGGATACACGCCTCGCCAACCTCAAATTGATATGGCCGTTGCCGTTAACGATGCATTAAAAAGTTGCACGCAGTTAGTGGTTGAGGCGGGAACGGGTACAGGTAAAACGTTTGCTTATTTAGCGCCTGCACTTAAATCTAAGGGCAAAACGATTATCTCAACAGGCTCTAAGGCCTTGCAAGAGCAGTTATATCACCGCGATTTACCGCAACTAGTAAAAGCACTTAACGCATCTAAAAAAACCGCCCTGTTAAAAGGGCGCGCAAATTACTTATGTACTTATAGGCTTAACCAACATGTGGCCCATGTACCTACTGACGATCCTGATGTTATGCATCAGCTTGCAATGGTTGCTAAATTTGCAAGTGAGACACACTCGGGTGATTTAGCTGATTGTATTGGTATTGAAGAAGATGCCAAAGTACTGCCCTACGTTAATTCGACAGCTGATAACTGTTTAGGTAAAGAGTGCCCTGACTTTCAATCGTGTTACATACGTAAAGCACGCCTAAATGCAGCTGAAGCGGATGTAGTTGTTATAAATCATCATTTGTTTTTTGCTGATATGGCGGTAAAAGACTCTGGTTTTGCTGAGCTGATGCCCACAGCCGACGCCTATATTTTTGATGAGGCACACCAGCTTAGTGAAATTGCTAGCGACTATTTTGGGGAAAGCATTAGTACTAAAAAGCTGGTGGATTTAATTAACGATTTGCGTGCAATATACCGGGCTGAAATTCCCGATATGCTGCAACTAGGAAAAAGCCTAAATAAGCTTGAAACCAGTGTGGCTGATTTACGTTTACAGTTTGGTGTAGATGGTAGCCGAGGAGATTGGCGTGAAAAACTCAGCGACAAACTGATTTGTGCGGCGCTGCACCGAGTAATTAGCGATTTAGACTTTGTTTATCAAGTATTAAAACTCTGCCTAGAGCGAAGCGATAAAATAGAGCACCCGTTTGAACGTACATTAGCGTTTAAAGGTCAGTTGGAGCGTGTTTTTGATACCGCTCAAACCGGATTTAGTTATTGGTACGAAACCACGAGGCGTTATTTAACGGTTAATATTACGCCGCTTAATGTCTCTGCTAAATTTGCTCAAATGATGAAAGACACTGGCGCCGGGTTTGTTTTTACCTCAGCCACGCTATCGGTTGATAATAAGCTCGATCACTTTAACGCCAGCTTAGGTATTACCCCTGCAAAGAGTATGATGGTTGACAGCCCCTTTGATTACCCTAATCAGGCGCTTTTATGCTTACCCCGATATTTGCCAGAATCGCACGCAGAGAACATGCCTCATGCAATTATAAAATTAACTCTAGAGTTAATAAAATCGGCAAAAGGGCGCTGTTTTGTGCTGTTTACAAGTTATCGGATGATGCATTTGGTGGCTGAGGGATTAACCACACAAATGGACTACCCAGTTTATATGCAAGGGCAAATGTCTAAGCGTATAATACTCGAAAAATTTACGCGCCATGGTAATGCTGTATTATTAGGCACAGCCTCTTTTTGGGAAGGCGTTGATGTACGTGGTAGCACGCTAAGCTGTGTTATTATTGACAAGTTACCTTTTGCAGCACCGGATGACCCATTACTGCAAGCCAAAATGCAAGATTGCCAAATGCAAGGTAAAGACCCCTTTGCGCATATACAGTTGCCGCAAGCAGTTATTGCGCTTAAACAGGGTGTAGGGCGTTTGATACGAGATAATAAAGACAAAGGCGTGCTGGTTATTTGCGACAATCGTTTAGTAACACGCCAATATGGCCAAGTATTTTTAAAAAGCTTACCGCCGATGCGTCGCACGCGAAGCTTAGAAGATGCAAACACATTTTTAAAACACATTAACTAGAGTACTAAAATGATTAAAAGTAATATTCTTGCCCTAGACGCCTCTACAGAAGCGTTATCTATAGTTTTACACTTCGAGGGCCAAACATTTCATCATTTTGAAGAATGCCCGCAGCAACATAGTCAAAAAATACTCCCTTTAGTTGATGAGCTTCTTAATAAAGCACAGTGTAAATTAAAAGACTTAGACGTTATTGGTTTTGGCCAAGGGCCAGGGAGTTTTACCGGAGTACGCATTAGTGTTGCTATTGCACAAGGGTTAGCTTATTCGGCCAACTTACCATTAGTGGGTGTATCTACCTTGGCCATTATGGCCCAACAAGCGTACGAACAAGTGCAGGCATCAGTAGTGTACTCTGCAATAGATGCACGCATGGGGGAAATTTATTTTGCGCAATACCAAGTAAATAACGCCCATATGCAATTGGTCAATGAAGAGTGCGTTATAAAACCTGAACTATTAAGCGAAGAACACATAAGTTGTGAAGAGCAACACGCGATTGCTGTAGGCACGGGTTTTAAAAGTTACCCTGATGCACTTAAAAACACGAGCAATATAACCATAAATACAGATATTACATTGCCAGATGCTCGCTATATGCTTAACCATGTAGACACGGCCTTTTTAGCCGGAGACGTTGTAAAAGCAAGTGATGCACAACCTAAATATGTGCGCGATACAGTAACATGGAAAAAACTACCGGGTCGTGAATAAGCTCAAAAGTTGCATATTGAATGTTTTTAAATCATAATTTTTAAACTGTTTATTGTTGGAAGTTATTTATGACTTTGCCAATTGGTGCTGGTTTTTTTACGGGTGATATCCCTGCAAAGGTTACTTCTACAAAAATTATACCCTCTAAACCACAAGGTTTAGCGGACGATAGCGCCAGTAATAAAACAAATACGGACTATGTAAAAAGTAGTAAAGCGGGTGTAGAGCTTGCTAATCAATACTTTAGTCAAAATACTACTAATGCAAAGTACAGCCAAACTATTTATGACCAGCCAAGCCCAACAGTGAGCAAAGCGATTTCTACGTATACTGAATTTGCAAACTTAGAGCGCAGAGCAGAAGTACAAGATTTAATTGGCGTTGATATTTACGCTTAGCCCAATAATAGTAAAAAATAAAAAGCCCGAACACAGGTTCGGGCTTTTTTATGTTTGCTGATGGCTACTGTTTAATAAAGCCAATTAGTTTATCAGCAATATCGGTATTATTTTGAGCACCACTAAAGTGCTCACTGCCTTTACCGTAAGCAAATACTTGTACATCTACAGCGGTGTGCCCGCCTGTTGTCCAGCCAGTAAAGCTGGCGTCGCTAATAATACTTTTAATGGCTAAATTAAGCGCTGTTTCGCCCATTTTTTTCGCTTGTTCAAGTTTTACCTTGTTAGCCGGTGTGTATTCAATATTTGTGTTGGCGCGCCAAATAGGCTCAAGGTTATCGGCAGCGAGTAATTGCTTGGTCAGCTCGCTAGCAGTTGCTTTTACCCCTTTAATAACGTCTGTATCCCACTTATATTGTCCGTGCGCACCGAGGGTTAAACCACCAGTTGAATGATCAGCTGTAACAACCAATAAAGTATCAGGGTTTTTATCAATATAAGCTTTTGCTTTTTCAATCGACTGTGCAAAGTCATCCATTTCTGCCATCGCACAGGCTACATCGTTTGCATGGCCGCACCAGTCTATTTGACTGCCTTCAATCATGACAAAAAAGCCGTCTTTATTTTGTCCATCGAGTAAATCAAATGCTTTAGCTGTGAGCTGTGTTAAGTGATTTGAGTTAGCATCAAGCGCATAAGGCAAACCAATTGGGGCGTACAAGCCAAGTGCAGGTATTTGCGTAATTTGGCCAAGATTTTTTATATCGTCGTTGTATTGATAGCCCGCAGCTTTAAATTCATCTACTAGGTTACGATCTTCTCTAATAAAGTACTTCGTACCGCCACCTAACATTAAATCAACAGGCAGTTTTCCGGCAATTTTGTTATCTATATACTCATTTGCAATCGCATCGTAATTACGACGTGATTCATTATGAGTAGCAAAACTGGCAGGCGTGGCATGATTAATTTGCGAAGTAGCCACTAACGCTGTTGTCATACCGCGCTCTTTTGCTATTTCTAACATGGTTTTTACAGGCTTTTTGTCAGTGTCGACAGCAATAGCGCCATTATAACTTTTATGGCCACTGCTCAGAGCCGTTGCACCTGCAGCACTGTCGGTAACATATGTATGATCGTCAGGGTAAGTACGCGCCATGCCTGTTAAAATAGTATCAAATACGGTCGTTTCAATCTGCTTGGTGGTTGGATCATCTTTAAAATAACGATAAGCGGTTGTATAGGCAGGACCCATTCCGTCACCAATCATATAAATTACATTTTTAGGTGCATCGCTTGCATAAACACTGCTAGATGCACATAAAAGCGCTAATAAGCTAAGTTGGTTTTTCATTTTTATCCCTATGAATGTGCTTTTAAAACAGCACCACAATTGTATATGGTTAGGGCGTGTTGAATTTGCAGCAAAATCACTAAACATGCGCTGCATAAACGATTTTATCAAAGGCGACTAAGGTTTATCGCTAGGTATTTTAGTCAGGTTGGTAATTAAACTCTCAGCGTGAATAAACTGACCCAAGGTTAAACAAGTTCAACCCGTAAAATTCAACATGCGCTTGTATAATAATGAATTGAAGTAAGAATAAAAAGCGCAGTGTACAATTCGAGCTGATTAACTGTCATTAAATTAATACAGCCATTTTTTTTATGTATGTTAATTATAAAGAAGCGAATATAGTGATACGCATTGCAAAGACGAAAAAAATTCGTGCTCATTTCATGTTGTTTTGTTTAGTTGGCATAACGGTGATGGTGATAACTAATTGATAATAAATGTAATTATTAAAAAGGGTAATAAAGCTTTATGGTAGATGAGTCTTTATAAATACAAAAAATACAAAATATTTTCGTATTAGAGGTCTGACAACTAGTATGTTATAAATAATGTCGCACGTTAAAAGAGGTGTCTTTTGCAGCCATTTGAAATAAAAACAAGAAATATAACCTTACGTGGTTTACAAAAGGGACGTGGTGGTGAGCTAGTTATTGCTATGCATGGCTGGCTAGATAACAGTAATAGTTTCACACCTATGCTTGATAAGGTTAATCCGCAGCATACTTGGTATTGTATTGACTTTGCAGGGCATGGATTATCTGATTGGAAAAGCAGTGATGCGCATTATTATTTTGTTGATTATATTGATGATGTGTACCAACTTATAAAGGCCTTAGGAGCAACGAAGGTGCACTTAGTCGGCCACTCGATGGGAGCAATGGTTGCAGGTTTATTTGCTAGCTGTTTTAGTGAATACGTGTATTCGGTTACCTTCATTGAGGGGATTGGTTGTGTTACGACTCCATCTGACGAGGTCTGTCAGCAATTAAAAGGGGCGATACTCAATAGAGAGCGTGTTAACAATAAAAAGCAGCGCATTTATAAATCCGAATCCGCAATTATCGAAGCGCGAGCAAGTACAACAGATTTAAATAACGAACTTATCTCATTGTTGATGAGTCGTAATATTAAGAAAAGTGAACTAGGGTATGTGTTAACGACAGACCCTAAGCTTAAAAATCACTCAGGTTTTAGGTTTAATGAAGCGCAATGTATTGGTGCAATAAAGCAATTAAAAGCACCAAGCCAATTAATTTTAGGTAACCAAGGTTATTCATTTGTAAAACAAAATTTGGCCAAGTATATTAGCTATTACAACAACTTGAAGGTAATTAATGTAGATGGTGGGCATCATTGCCATATGCAAAGCAGTGGGTTATGTTTTGAGCATATTCAAGCCTTTATGCTGCAAAATGGTGCATGTTAATTGTAAATTAGCGCCAAATGTGGGATTATTCCTTCATTAGAGTATTTGCTCAATTGTTAAAGTGCCTTACTTAGATTAAGGTTAATAAAAATATAATTATAAACAGGGGCTAAGAGTGGAAAAAATCTGGCTTAAGCGCTACCCAGAAGGTATGCCTGAAACAATCGATCCTGAGCATTACAACTCGTTACTCGAAGTGTTTGAAAAAAGTTTTACCGATTACAAAGATTTACCTGCATTTACTAATATGGGTAAAACATTATCGTATGATGAAATAGATACAGCGACACTGCGTGTTGCTTCGTATATTCAAAATGACTTAGGTCTCAAAAAAGGCGACAAAGTTGCTGTGATGATGCCTAACTTATTGCAAACGCCTATTGCTATTTTAGGTATTTTACGTGCAGGGTGTGTTGTGGTTAACGTAAACCCCCTTTACACAGTTCGTGAGCTTGAGCATCAGCTAAAAGACTCTGACGCGTCAGCTATTTTTATACTGGCTAATTTTGCAGACACGCTTGAGAAAGCCCTTGCTAAAACAGATGTAAAACACATTGTAGTTACCCAAGTGGGCGACATGGTCGGTGGTATTAAAAAGCATATCGTTAATTTTGTGGTTAAATACATAAAAAAAATGGTGCCTAGCTATAACCTGCCAAATACCATTAAGTTTTCAGATGTATTAGCCGGTGACCCTGCAAAGTATACGCGTCCAGAAATGAACTTATCTGATCTGGCCTTTTTACAATATACAGGTGGTACAACTGGCGTATCTAAAGGGGCAATGTTAAGTCATGGCAATATGGTTGGTAACCTTGAGCAAGTATCGGGCTGTTTAGATAAAGTATTAGACCGTGGTACTGAAGTGGTTGTTACTGCATTACCGCTTTATCATATATTTGCGTTAACGGCTAACTGCTTAACGTTTATGAAATACGGCGGTTTAAATGTATTAATTACAAACCCACGTGACATGCCAGCGTTTGTTAAAGAGCTTAATCAGCATAATTTTACCGCTATTACCGGTGTAAATACCCTATTTAATGGGCTACTTAATACACCAGGGTTTGCAGAGCTTGACTTTAGTCATTTAAAAATGTCATTAGGCGGTGGCATGGCGGTACAACGTCCCGTAGCCGAAAAATGGCAAAAAGTGACTAATTCTAAATTAATGGAAGGTTATGGTTTAACCGAGTGTGCACCACTTGTGACAGTAAGCCCTTATGATTTAGAAGGTTACAATGGCTCAATTGGTTTACCTGCTCCTAATACTGAAATTAAGTTAATGCTTGAAAACGGTGAAGAGGCAGCAAAAGGTGAACCCGGTGAACTATGGGTTAAAGGTCCTCAAGTTATGTTAGGTTACTATAATCGCCCAGATGCAACCGCAGAATGTTTGCAAGATGGCTGGTTCGCCACTGGTGATATAGCCACATACGATGATGAAGGTTTCTTCTATATTGTTGACCGTAAAAAAGACATGATCATTGTATCGGGCTTTAACGTGTTCCCAAATGAGATAGAAGAAGTAGTTGCTATGCATGATGGCGTACTTGAAGTCGCCGCTATCGGCATTCCACACGATGTAAGTGGTGAACAAGTTAAAGTTTTTGTTGTTAAAAAAGACCCTTCTTTAACTGAAAAAGATATAATAAATCACTGTCGTGATAATTTAACTAATTATAAGGTTCCTAAACTCGTTGAGTTTAAGGATGAATTACCTAAAACTAATGTAGGTAAAATTCTCAGAAGAGCCCTAAAAGATTAGTAAACTATAAAAGAGCCGGCATTAGCCGGCTTTTTTATTGTAGGAGATTAAGTGCAATACAAATTGATCGAAACACAAAATCAACTTAATACCTTTGTTGAACAAATAAGAAACAAGCCTATTTTAGCCATAGACACTGAGTTTATGCGTCGCCGTACTTTGTACCCTGAAGTTGCACTTATTCAAGTATATGATGGTGAGCACCTCGCGCTTATAGACCCACTTGCAGAACTATCGCTATTTGAATTTTGGCAAATATTAAAAGATCCATCCGTACTAAAAGTGTTGCATTCGCCTTCAGAAGATATTGAAGTTTTTCAAAAATATGCAGGCTTTGTACCTGCTCCATTATTTGATACACAATTTGCTCTTCAGCTGTTAGGCGAAGGCAACTGTATGGGCTTTGCGCTAATGGTAAAAGAGCTATTAGGCATAGAAATAGACAAAAGTGAATCACGTACAAATTGGCTACAGCGCCCATTAACTAAAAAGCAGCTCGATTATGCAGCCGCTGATACCTTTCATTTATTGCCTTGTTTTGGACTAATAATTGAGCGTATCAATAAAGCTGAGTTATTTGATATTGTAATAAATGAGAGCGAGTTAATTGCAAATAAACGCGCCTTTCAAACCCCAGATGAGCTGCTTTATAAAGATATAAAAAACGCATGGCAACTAAAACCACATGAGCTAGCGGTATTAAAAGAATTAGCTGTATGGCGTCGTAATAAAGCTATTCGTAAAAATTTAGCGCTTAACTTTGTGCTTAAAGAGCACAACATGACGGAAATTGCTAAGCGTGGGCCTTCGAGCTTAAATACGCTAAGACAAATTCCGGGTGTTGAATCGATGGAAGTAAATCGCTCAGGGGTCGAAATTCTAAAGTGTATTGAAAAAGCCAAAGCCCTGCCAGTTGATCAGCATCCACCTGTGCTTAAACGTTTAATCGATTTTCCGGCTTATAAAAAAGTGGCTAAAGACATTAAACAAAAAATCACTAAAGTAGCGAAAGAGCAGGGCATACCAGAAGATGTAATGGCGTCTAAAAAGCAAATTAATCAGCTTATTAGCTGGAATTGGAAACTCACCAATGACCAAAAGGTAAATCATATTAAACCTGATTTACTTAATTCTTGGCGCTACAGTTTTGTTAAAGATGTGCTTAAAGAGTGGGACAATTAAACCCACTTCTTAAGCTACAGGCTTTGTTAAAAATCGGGCGCTATGCTAAATGTTAAACGCTTATGGGTAATAGGGTGATCTAGCGCCAAATACTCGGCATGTAAATGTAACCTGTTGGCTTTTTTACCATAATGTGTGTCACCGATAATAGGCGTATTCAGCCCTAAGTGATGAGCGCAGTGTATCCTAAGTTGGTGAGTGCGCCCTGTTTTAGGATAGAGCTGTAGGCGTGTAATATTGTTTTTACGTTCAAGCACTTGCCATGTAGTAAGTGCAGGTTTGCCGTTTTTATAACACACAAGTTGGCGTGGCTTATCGTCAAAATCAAGTCGTAATGGTAGTTCTATTTTGCCACTGTCTTGTGGCACTTTACCATCAACTAACGCAATGTAACGTTTATCAATGGTGCGGGCAATAAATTGCTTTTGGAGTGCTTTGTGGGCGCGTTTATTAAGGGCCACAACGAGTAAACCTGATGTAGACATATCTAGTCTGTGGACAATTAACGGGCCTGTAGCGTGCGGAAATTGCGTTTGAATACGCAAATACACTGAATCTTCAATATTGACACCTGGTACAGATAAAAACTCGCTTGGCTTATTTACAATAACAATATCATCGTCTTGATAGACTATGGGCAGCGTTTTACCTTCAGCAGGATTAACGAGTAGTGGGTTATCTTCTATGCTAAGGCCTTTTAACATATGCGATAAAATAGGTTGGCATTTACTGTAGCAAGATGGGTAATAGTTTTTATGTTGGCGTACCGCCGATTTTGGAGCGCCGCCCCACCAAAATTCGGCCATGGCTAGCGGCTTTAAATTATTAAGATAAGCGTATTGTAATAGCTTGGGGGCTGCGCAATCGCCCGCCCCTGATGGCGGAGTATGCTCTGGCAAAGCTGCAAATATAGCGTTGAGATCTTTAATCTCATGATTGGCATTTAAAAATTGATACTGGGCAAATAACTGTTTTTGTAGGTTTTTAGATAAAACTTTACGGCGTTTTTTTAACTGTTTTATTTCATCGTAAAGGGTATAAAGCGCCTGCTGTTGCTGAGTTATTTTATCGCGCCAGTGATCTTTTATGCTTTGATAGTGTTTTTTATCTTCTATGCTTTGCTTTGCCAGTTCATTCAAGCTTGCTTGTTGTTCAGGCGTTATTGCATCGCTGTGCTCAATCGCAAGTGCACTGCGCGCCTCTTTACGTGCTTTTCTGTTGGCTTGCATTACGCTTTGTTGCGCTTGTAACTGCTGCTCAAATTTTTCTGTATCTCGACTTAACGATGCCGATAATTTATTTAATGTACTGGCATTTTCAAGGGCATGTATCTGTGTGTTTATTTCGTTAATTATTTTACTTTCTTTCAAATAACCCACATCCTCCAATGCCATTGTAGATACATTAGGCACACATTTTATCTCAGAACTTAAATTTTCAACTTGCCCTGAATAAGCCGATAAAAAGCCAATTTGTTTTTGTGGGTTTTGTACAACTAGTACACCGAACATCTTTCCGTCACCATGGTGATTATTTTTATCATAAGGTAGATGCGTTGCCAGCTGCTGCTGTAATTGCTTTGATGCCAAAACGCTAAGTTCGTGGGGCTGATAATAAAATGGAAACGTAAATTTCTCTGGCAGAGCTATATTATCTATTGATTTAGAAAACGAGGTAAAACAGGGCGGGGGATTAAACATAGCAATTGCGAATACATAACGAAATAGTGGCTACATATTACCACATTCATTGTTTATAAGTGATCAAAAGCGATTATCAGCTTAAATATTCTAAACACACGCGCTCACTAACCTTTCTATAAACGTAAGGTTTAGTTAAAAATGAAAAAAGCGGCAGTTTAAATGCCGCTTTTTGCTGTACTACTTTTTTTCTTCGTCAGGCAATGTCACATTGAGCTCAAGTACCGCTAAATCATCTTCGTTTTGATCAAACTGTACTTGCACTGCATCAGTGTTTACGTTCACGTATTTACGGATCACATCTAAAATATCTTGTTTTAATTGTGGTAAGTAATCCGGCGTTCCGCGTTGAGAACGTTCGTGCGCGACAATGATCTGCAATCGCTCTTTTGCTAATGACGCGCTGTTTTTCTTTTCTGAGCGGAAGTAGTCAAGTAAAGACACATTAACCTCCAAAAATCCGTTTAAATAAGCCTTTCTTCTCAACGTCTAAGAAGCGAAAATCGACTGTTTCACCTAATAAGCGATTAATTGCATCAGCGTAAGCTTGCCCTGCATCTGAATCACCATCAAGTATCACCGGTTGCCCCGAGTTAGACGCACTTAATACCGCTTGCGACTCAGGAATAACACCAAGTAATGGAATCGATAGAATATCTTTGACATCTTCTACCGATAACATTTCACCTTTTTCAACACGCTCAGGGTTGTAGCGTGTTAATAAAAGGTGCTCTTTAATATTTTCTAGGCCTTCTTCAGCACGTTTAGACTTGCTGTGTAAAATACCTAAAATTCTGTCTGAATCTCGAACAGAAGACACTTCCGGGTTTGTTGTAACAATTGCTTCATCAGCAAAGTACATCGCCATCATTGCACCGGCTTCTATACCTGCAGGTGAGTCACACACAATGTAGTCAAAGTCTTCTTTTAATTCGTTTAATACGCGCTCTACGCCTTCACGGGTAAGGGCGTCTTTATCACGTGTTTGTGATGCAGGTAGTAAAAACAATTTTTCAACGCGTTTATCTTTAATAAGCGCCTGATTTAAATTGGCTTCGCCATTTATTACGTTTACAAAATCATAAACTACACGGCGCTCACACCCCATAATTAAATCTAGATTACGTAAGCCAATATCAAAATCGATAATAACTGTTTTATAGCCTTTTAAAGCTAAACCGGTGCCTATTGCAGCACTTGATGTTGTTTTACCAACACCGCCTTTACCAGAGGTAACGACAATTACTTTTGCCATGAGATTTATCCTTTAACCAAAGCTGAAATTTCTAATGATTCGTTTTTTTGTTGTATTTGTACTGCATTGCCCCAGTGCTCACCTTGTAATGAGTCGCTGATCCAATAATTGCCATCAATTGAAACTAATTCGGCTTCAAGTTTTTGGCAATAAATGCAGGCGTCTTTTGTCCCTTTAGCACCTGCAATAGCGCGCCCGCGTAGGGTGCCATAAATATGCACATTTCCATCGGCTATTACTTCTGCGCCATGACTGACCGCACCGAGTACAATTAAGTCTCTATCTTTTGCATAAACTTGTTGCCCTGAGCGCACCGTACCTTTAATTACTTGCGCAGGCAGGTATACGTTTTTTTCAACAATAGAGGTATTGGGTGCCTCTTGTTGTTTTACAGGGGCACTTTTAGCATCTTGAGAGTAATTAAGTACAGATAGGCCGGCGGCTTTAGCTTGGGTGTGTTGCTCATCAGAGCCATTACATACACCTACTGCATTAAAGCTCATACGCTCAATGAGAGACTTTAAATGGTCAAAATCAAGTGAGCTGTTTTTAATTTCTTCTAAATTAACAACAATAGGCGCTCCTTCAAAAAAACGAGGAGCTTGGGCTATTTTTACATACAACTGTTCTGCTAAAAGGGCAATATCAGTGCTATAAAGATGCAATACTGATAACGTAAAAAGATTCCCTTTTAGTTCAAAAATTTGTTCCGACATACACGCTCAATTGATTTGTCTGATTAGAAATTAATTTTAGATAAACGTAGGCTGAATAAGGCCTTTAATGAAATTTCTAATCTAATTTTTCTAACTTATTATTACTCTCATGTTATAGTGTGCGGCAATGTTAAGCAAGATTAAATAGGGCCATTATGCTCACTGCGGTATATAAAAGTAAGAAAAAAGCGGATACCTTCTTATTTGTTGAAAAAAGAGATGATTTTAGTAAAGTGCCTGAACCATTACTGGCAATGTTTGGTCAACCTATTTATGTAATGATCATTAACTTAGCAAAGCGAGATCATTTAGGCGGTGCCGACCTTGAAACTGTAAAAGAGGCTTTAGCCGATCCCGATAAAGGCTACTATTTGCAAATTCCACCGCCACAAGAAAATTTACTTAGCCAATTACGAAAAGAAAACGGAGTTGATAGTGATTAAAAAGTTAGCCGTAATTTTATGCTCAGTGTGTTTAAGTGGCTCTGTAGTCGCTAAAACACAGGCCGAATTTCAAACTTATTTAAGTGATTTAAAACAAGAGGCCATTGCTAAAGGGTACGATAGCAAATTAATAGACAAGGCATTTGCCACTGCGTCTTACAAAGAAAAAGTCGTATCGGCTGATAAAAATCAGCCAGAGGTAAAAGAAACCCTTGAAACTTACTTACCAAAACGTGTACCACAATGGAAAATTGATCGTGCTCGTAAGCTTTACGCAGAAAATAAAGACGTACTAGAGCAAGTAGCTAAAGAATATGGCGTTCAAGCACGCTTTATAGTGGCATTATGGGGCCTTGAAAGTAACTTTGGCACAATCCAAGGTGGCCATAATGTTATTTCATCACTTGTTACGCTTGCCTTTGACGGACGACGTGAAGCACTTTATAAGCGCCAGCTTTGGGCTGCATTAGATATTTTAAAATCAGGCCATATTACGCTTGATAAATTTAAAGGCTCTTGGGCAGGGGCTATGGGGCAGACGCAGTTTATGCCTACCTCGTTTAACGCCTACGCAGTTGATTACAATAACGACGGCCGAAAAGATATTTGGACCACCAAAGAAGATGCATTTGCATCAATTGCCAATTATTTAAAACAAGAGGGCTGGGATGACTCACTTACTTGGGGTCGCCAAGTAAAGCTACCTGAAAACTTTGACAGTCAATATGTTCTTAAGCGTGGCACTAAAACGCGCAAGCAATGGTTAGAGTATTGGAACGATTCTGAGCGCTCGTTAGCTGAGTGGCAAGCTTTAGGTGTTCGCAGAGCCGATGGTTCAGATTTACCTAATGTAGATGTACGTGCCGCACTGGTAATGCCAGACGATATTAATGGGCGTATGTACTTAGCGTATGATAACTACAAAGTGTTTATGCACTGGAATCGGTCGTATTACTTTGCCACCAGCGTGGGTTACTTATCAGATAGAATTGGTTATCCAAAAATATAACTTATACGCTGCTATGTAATAAAAAAAGCCGCGATGCGGCTTTTTTTGTTTAATCATGATCTTTTTTAAAAATTTTGTCTTTCAAATCGATCACCTTGCCAATGCCAGAGCCTAGTTTCATAAGTTTATTTAGTTGCTCAGGGCTTAAACGTTGTAATTCTGACGACCACTTAGTAACTGTTTCCAGCAAGTTATGGATTTCACTCATTTGCTTTTGTGCGTATAGCTCTTCTTCATTACTGGCTTCATCGAGTAAGTTATCCCGAAGAAGACTAAGTGTAGGGTCTATTTCACGTTTTTTACGCTCTTCAAATACACGGTTTGCCATATCCCAAATTTCACCCGCAGGGGCGTAATACTCTTTACGATCGCCAGGTATGTGGTGTACTTTTATTAACTGCCAAGATTGCAGCTCTTTAATACCCATACTCACATTACCACGAGAGATACTTAATGCATCGGCAATTTCGTTAGCGGTCATTGGCTCTTTGGTGATGATCAGCAAACCACACATTTGACCAATCGTACGATTGAAACCCCAGCGGCTGCCCATCTCACCACAATGCATGACAAAGGCTAAATTTTTTTCAGATAGACTCATAGCTTATTAAGTTTCAGTAAATTCAGAAAGTAATGCTAGCACGCTTATAAATTATAGCAACGCTTAGCTAGCTATCTTTTTAGAGCACTAAATGGGGAATAAGTTTAATTTACTCCTACTTATTTTAGTAGGAGTAAATTAATTGCCTGGATGGGTTAAAGTGTGAAGCTAAAGCTTAGTTTAGCGTTACGCTCTTCGCCTGGCATGCCACCTAAAAACATGGCTTTAGAGTAGTACTTTTTATTAAACAAGTTGTTTAAATTAAGCTGCATATGCCATTTATCGGTCGTGTAAGATACCGCAGCATCGTAAACGGTGTAGCTTGGCACATAGCCATCAGGAATACTAAATGAACTTGAGTTCGTGCTTCTGTTATCTACAAATGTAATACCACCACTGATATTAACAGCCTCTGGTAAATTAAACATATCTGCGTAGTAGGTAACCCACGTACTTGCAGTTACATATGGCACACCTTTTTGACGCGTATCGTAGCTGCTGCTATTTGGATTAGATTTATCGCGTGCATCTTGGTATACACCGTTTATATTTACTTTCCATTTCTCATTTAAATGTGCATTTAAATCAAGCTCTACACCTTTAGTTTGTTCTTCGCCATCGTAGTAGCTTTCTACTACATCAGGGCCTGATACACCGGCTTCATAAAGTGGGTTAGCGTATTCTAAATTAGTCCGCGCGCTTTCAAATATCACAAGTGATGCTAACAATTGATCATCAAATGCTTTAAATCTAAAGCCTAAATCGTTACTGATAGATTCAGAGTCTTCACGGTCGGCTTCATTGCCTGCTACTGAACCAAGTACACTGTAAGCAGTGCGTCCTTTAGCATGGTTAATAAATACCGAAAAGTCTTCAGTTGGTTGATATGTTGCGCCTAAGTTATACGTTAAGCCACTGTCAGATGTGTTTGCTTCAGGCGTTGGCTCAGCGCGGCTTGAGCTGTAACGCTCATCTACACCAAAGTGCTCATACGTTTGCTTGATACGATTATACGCCACACCTACACGCGTAGTAAGCGCATCAGTTATGTAGCCTACATGTTGAATACCTAAACCCCATGCCTGTACTTTTTTATTATAGTCACTGGTTTTAAGTGGGTCGTAGTCATCAAAGTTACCTGTTGGCCAATTTGGCGAGCGCATATCATAAATATACGGTAATGTGCCTTGGTAAAGTACTTCGCCTTCGCTGTCATAAATAACTTTGTCTGCATCGTAAATAGAGTACTGCTTAAAGCGAATGTCTCTGTCTTCGTAGTTTGCATTAACGAGTAGTTCGTTATCAATGTCACCAAGCATAAAGTCATAGCGTAAATCTAAAAAATACTGCCATGATTTTTCATCAGCTTCTACTTGGCGGTATTCTTGGCGACGAGCAGCAAATGGGTATAACTCGCCGTCTTCTACTAATGGGGCACGTGGGTCATTATTAATAATGCCACTACGTGTTGAATACACGTAGTTAAACGCACCCGTTTGACGCGCAAAGCTTGATGTGTAATTACGGTATTGTAGTTGTTGATTTAAAAATAAATCATCTGTAACGAAGTAATTATGCGTTAGCTTAAAGCGAAGCTCTTCACCTTCATTGTCATCCGCCATTGGAGAAATGATACCGTTAGTACCAAAATCATATGGTGTAAGTCCGTCGGTTGCTGAAAGTGAATTAGCAAGTTGTTCTTGTTGCGCGGCAGTGAGTTGTACACCGTTGCCTGAAGGATCATTTGCTAAATCGGCACCGGTTACTTCACCCGCAGTTAACCCATTGGCGGTCTCTGCGTTATAAATTCGAATAGGGTGGCCGATAGAGTCAACCGCGATAGAATCTTTTATATAAGCGGCAGAGAGCATGATATCTTGCTTGTCACTAAGCACATACTTAAGTGAGGTATACAGCTCGTCTCTGTCTTCTTTTAAATCACGAAAGCCATCGCTTGAGGCCGTTTTAGCCATTACGCGGTAGGCTAAGTCATCAGTAATTGCATTGGTGCTATCAAAGGCAAGTGAATAGCTATCCCATTGACCAAGCTCAGCAGAAATTTTATGTTTTTCTTCAAATTCTGGCTTTTTTTCAATTAGGTTAATCACACCGCCCGCACTACCAATGCCATATAAACCCGTAGCAGGGCCTTTAAGCACCTCAACCGACTCAACATTAGTAAGTGAACGCGTTGGGTTGAATGTATTTCCTAAGCCGGCACCGCCGTACATGCCATCGTAAGTATAGTTAGCATCAAGGCCACGAATAACTAAATTGTCGCCTATACCGTAGTTATTACCAGCTTGAGTTAAACCACTCACGTTACGTACAAGTTCTTGGAGGCTATCTACACCTTGTGACTCTATGAGTTCACGGTCAATGATTACAACCGGTGCCGGTGTTTCCATTAACGACATATCAGACTTCGTAGCAAGGCCTGAGCTCATTACAACTTGATTTTGCTTTTCGTAAACACTAATGCGTTCTATGTCTTTTTCAGCTGTTGTTGCAGCAACAGCTAACGATGAGTTTAAACACGCAAGTGTAATAAGAGAGTATTTGAATTTTTTCATGTTGATAATAATTCGCATTTATTGAAGTGTGCGAATAGTAATAGTTATTATTCGTTAAGTGAATAAAAAAGTCTAAAAAAGTGAAATTAATTGCGAGTTAGGTGGGTAATTGTTCAAAAAAGTAAATTTAAGGTTAACTTTTATGCGGAAAATAAAAAAGCATGGGTCTAGAAACTTCCATGCTTTTATAAATCAGTACACGTATTAGTAACTACTTTTTATAAACAACGCCCGCTTTCATAACAAAAGGAATGTGCTCAAGCACAGAAATGTTCTCAAGAGGATTACCGTCAACTGCAATAATGTCGGCTGCAAATCCTGGTTTTAACTGACCCAGTTTATTCTCTATTTTTAATAGTTTTGCACTATTAATCGTGGCAGCCTGAATAGCCTGTAGTTCGCTCATGCCAAATTTAACCATACGGCTAAATTGTTTGGCGTTATCGCCATGAGGATAAATAGCAGCATCGGTACCAAATACCATATTTACACCTGCGTTTACTGCGCGTTTAAAGCTATCACGCTGCTTTTTAGACACTTGACGTTCTTTATTGAGATTTTCTTCATCTACGCCATTTTGCTTACCAAAGCTTAGTGTATATTCGGTATTATAAATATCCATAGAAAGCCAGGTGCCATGTTTTTTTGCAAGCGAGATGGCTTCATCATCTAAAAAGCTGGCATGTTCAATGCTATCTACGCCAGCTTTTATGGCGGTTTTAATACCACTTGTGCCATGTGCGTGAGCCGCTACAGGTAGGTCGCGCATATGGGCTTCATCAACAATCGCTTTCATTTCTTCAAATGAATATTGCTGTACACCTACTTTTGTTCCTTTAGAAAAAACGCCCCCTGTGGCACAAAACTTAATCGCATTAGCGCCATACTTTATGTTTTCGCGCACTTTTAAGCGTGCAGCCCATGGGCCATCAGCTACCCCTGTTGAAGTATATTTTAGCTCAGGCGGTAAACGGTTATTGTCACAATGTCCGCCTGTAATACCAAGAGATGGGCCCGCCGCCCAGATTCGAGGGCCTATAATATCGCCAGCGTTAATCCCGTCACGTACTGCAATCACACTGTAGCCTTGTGCACCTACATTTCTAAGGGTGGTAAAACCAGCAAGCAATGTTTTTTTAGCAAAATGCGCGGCTTTAATAGCCATGCGCGGTACCGACTGACTTAAACGCTCACTTCGCGATACTGTTGGGTCACTCGTTAAATGAACATGCATATCCATAAGTCCCGGCATTAAAGTAAGCTCGGGTAAATCAATATGCTGATCATCTTTGGTTATTTTTGGTTTTTTGTTTGGTGTAACCTCGGTTATCACCCCATTATCTATTGTGAGCAGGGGGGAGTGAATAACCTCACCTGTTTTTACATCTATTAATGCTTTAGCAGTTACATAAGTAAGGGCTTGCGCGTTAAAACTTCCTAAACACATAAGTGCAATGGAGGCGCTGAGTAGCTTTTTTTTCATTGTGTTTTTCTTCTGGTGGCGGTTCATTAATTAAAATGTAACAACCTAATATAAAAGTGTAAATATAATAGGTTAATCCCCATTTATCGTAATTACTTTATTAACGCAGGTTAAATGCGCATAATCGGCTGACGATACTAAAAAGGATTATCATGAAATCAATTAAACTTGCCTTAGTTGCTAGTGGCGTTATGTTTGCATTAAGCGGCTGTATGAACACACAAACCAGTAATAACACAGGTAGTAGTGCACAGCTAAACACGTCAAACGCACCCGCAGCTATTGTTTCAGAGCTTTCTTATGAGCAGCAATTAGATGTGCTTGTAGCCCAATATTATAACGAGTTACTGAGCTTTAAACCTATTAATGCAACCTACAGTGGTCGCAGTGAATTCAACGATAAGTTTACCCCAGAGATTTCATCTAAAAATCGAGCTAAAAAAACCGCTTTTTATAAAAAGTACCAGCAGCGCCTTGCTCTTATTGATAAATCGCAATTAACAGGGCAGGCACTTTTAAGTTACGAAATACTAGCGCGAGATTTGGCGCTTAATTTGGAAGGCATGCAATTTCCATCTTACATGCTACCAATAAACCAAATGGCAGGCGCGCATAATACCTTTGCGGGTTTTGGCTCAGGGCAAAGCGCACAACCGTTTAATACAGCCGAAGATTATAGTCATTTTATAAAGCGCAGCGAAGGTTTTGTAGCTTGGCTTGCAAGTGTTCAACGCTCAATGGGGGAAGGTTTAAAGCAAGGTATTTCTTTACCAAAACCTTTAGCTAAAAAACTACAGCCGCAATTTGCAGCGCATGTTGTTAAACGTGCTGAAGACTCTTTATTTTGGGGACCGATTAAAAACTTCCCTGAATCATTTACCTCAGATCAAAAAGAGACGATCACAGCGCAGTACCGCTCACTTATTATGACGCAATTAGTACCTGCTTATAAAAGTATGAGTGATTTTTTAGTTAATGAATACATTCCTAATAGTCGTACAACGGTTGGCTATAGTGATTTACCAAATGGTAAAGCATGGTATGAATACCAAATTAAAAAAAATACCACATTGAGTTTATCTGCGGATGAAATACACGCCATTGGGTTAAGTGAAGTGTCACGCATTTTAGATGAAATGAAAAAAGTAAAACAGGATGTTGGATTTAATGGGTCATTGGCTGAGTTTTTTCAGCACTTACGTGATTCAGATGAGTTTTATTACGACACGCCAAGGGCATTAATAACTGCGTATGAAGATGTTAAGCAAAAAATAGATGCACGTGTTCCTTTATTATTCGATATTGCCCCTAAAGCCCCCTATGTTGTTAAAGCGGTTGAACCATATCGAGCGCAATCTGCTGCGGGCGCATCTTATGCGGCCCCAGCACCCGATGGTTCACGCCCCGGTATTTTTTATATAAACACGTTTAATTTAAAAGCACAGCCAAAGTTTTTGCTTGAAACACTTTCTATACATGAAGCTGCACCGGGTCATCACTTTCAAATTGCCCTACAGCAAGAAATAGAAGGCTTACCCGACTTTAGAAAGTTTGGTGGCTACACCGTATTTGCTGAGGGTTGGGCATTGTATGCAGAAAGCTTAGGTAAAGAACTTGGCTTATTTACCGACCCTTATATGTGGTATGGGCGTTTAGCGGATGAGCAACTTAGAGCGATGCGTTTGGTGCTTGATACTGGCTTTCATGCAAAAGGTTGGACTCGTCAGCAGGGGATTGATTACATGCTAGCTAATTCATCTATGGCTAAAAGCGATGTAATTGCAGAGGTTGAGCGTTATATAGCATGGCCTGGCCAAGCTCTTTCGTACAAGTTAGGTGAGTTTAAAATTAAGCAGCTGCGTGATTACGTTAAAAAGGCGCTAGGCGATAAGTTTGATATTAAAGCCTTCCACACTCAAATACTGATTGACGGCGCACTACCAATGCCAATTTTAGAAGAAAAAATTAAACGTTGGGTTGCTACGCAGAAATAAAACAATACACGAACGCCCGTGTTGATAAAAGCACGGGCTTTGCGCGTATAGCTGCAATACGTTAGAATGCGCGCTCTTTAGGGGCGCGAGTAAATTATGTTTGATCAAGAATTAGCAAATACACAGTTTTGGCTTAAAAAAAGTTTAGCCGATATGAACCAAAACGAATGGGAAGCGATTTGTGATGGTTGCGGAAAATGTTGTTTAAACACCTTTATTGACAGTGAGGATGAAGACGAGTTTACCGCTACGGATCAATTACGCGAAGGTGAAGAGCTTATTTTCACTAACATTGTTTGCCAATATCTTGATAACAACACTTGTGGTTGTAGCGAATACGAAAACCGCCAGACGCTTGTTCCTTCATGTGTAAAGCTTACCAAAGCCAACCTTAAAGATATCTTTTTTATGCCGCAAAGCTGCAGCTATCGCCGATTACACGAAGGCCGTGGTTTAGCATCGTGGCACCCGCTTTTAAACAATGGCGAAAAATCACAAATGCATGAGTTAGGTATATCCGTTAAAGATAAAACAGTAAAAGACTGTGACGTAAAGCTTGATGACTTTGATTTATACATAGCTGAGTGGCCCACTAAGGATTGCGATTAATGAGCAACTTAAAAGCTAGCATAGGTCTAATAAACCCTAAAAGCCCTACAAATGTAGGCGGTGTTTTACGTGCTGCGGGTTGCTACGATGCAAAGCAAGTTTTCTTTACCGGTAGCCGTTATTTAAACGCTAAAAAATTTCATACCGATACTAAAAACGTTGTTGAGCGGATCCCCTTAAATGCCACTGATAATCTACAAAGCGTAAAACCAGAAGGTGCAACTGTTGTGGTTATTGAACTCATTGAAGGCGCGACACCTTTGCCTGATTTTAAGCACCCAGAAAATGCATTTTATTTATTCGGCCCTGAAGACGGCTCTATACCAAAAGATGTTTTAAAATGGTGTGATGAAGTCGTGTACGTGCCAACTATTGGCTGTATGAACCTTGCTGCTACTTGTAATGTCGTATTGTACGACCGTTTAGCAAAGCTCGGTGGTGTAGAGAGCAGTGATTCAACCATTATTAATTCGCGCGATACCAATAATAAAATGAAGTGGGATAAAACCTAAGCTTCGAGCAAAACTATCTTAATAAAATTTCTTTTACTTTGCGTACTTAGTTCTACACTTTAGGGAAATATTCCAAATAAAGTGTAACTATGCGCATATTGTTAGTTTTGTTTTTACTTTCACCTTTTTGCTTTGCTCAGGTCCCTGTGACTTACATGCAGGACGATACATCCTACACTGTAACAGGTGAGCGCTATAAATCAGGTTATTTATTTAGCGCACCTAACAGCACTAAAACTATTCACGTTGTTACTGAAGATTGGCCGCCTTACATAGGTAACAAACTGTGTAATAAAGGGTGGGTGTATCAATTTACCGTATCTATATTTAACAGTGCTGGCTATAGCGTTTACATTGAATTTGTACCGTGGGCAAGAGCTGTTCGTGCCGTTGAACTAGGTAAAGCAGATATATTAATGCCAGAATACTTTATCGAAGATACCGCACCTTCTGATTACGTACCACACCAAACTCGTCGAAAATTACTTGGCCTTTCTAATTCGTTTGAAGGCGGCAATATAGGCTTTTTAAAACGCAGAGGCGAGCCCGATAGGTTTAATGGCAATTTAAAGTCATTAAAGGGCTCGCGTATTGGGGTAGTTAGAGGCTATCAAAATACGCCTGAGTTTGATGCCATGATGGATAATAACGAATTTATTATTATTAACGCCGTTGATGATTTACAGCTTGTAAAATTACTGGCGGCTGAGCGTGTGGATTTAATTATAGGCGATCCCGCTGTACTGATTTACTCGGTTAAATATGCCTCTTTACCCGATAACGAGAAACAGGCATTACTCAGTGCTATTGAACCAGAAAGTCACCCAATTCAGTTTAACCCCCTCTACTTTGCTATTAGCAAAAAAACGCCTAATTGGTTATCTATTCTAGAAGATATTAATACGGCTTTGTACAAGTTTAAAAATAGTGGCGAAACACAAAGGCTCAAAAAAACCTTAATGAATGAATGTGGTTTATTGTAACGTTCCAATTATTTTGTGCTTTTAATATGCCTTAAACGTGTAAAATCATTTTCAACTTGTTAATGGAGTGAAAATGACGTGAGTGAAATAAATACCAATCAATCATTTGCGGTCAAAGAGCAACAAAATAAAAATTACCTGTTACCGCTGACTGCAATGACCACACTGTTTTTTTTATGGGGTTTTATTACTGTTTTAAACGACGTACTAATTCCTCGTCTTAAAGGCGTTTTTGACCTAACTTACTTTGAAGCAATGCTGGTACAGTTTTGCTTTTTTGGCGCCTATTTTATTGTCTCTATTCCGGCTGGAATATTGGTTAAACAATTAGGTTATAAAAAAGGCATACTAACCGGCCTAGTGGTTGCCTCAATTGGCTGTATGCTGTTTTACCCTGCAGTAGTGGTGCATGAATACTGGTTGTTTTTAGGTGCATTATTTGTACTTGCTGCCGGTGTAACTGTTTTGCAGGTTTCTGCTAACCCGTACGTAGCTGCTTTAGGGCCTGAAAAAACCGCGTCATCAAGGCTAAATTTAGCGCAAGCGCTTAATGCTTTAGGTACAACAGTAGGCCCGTATGTTGGGGGAATACTCTTTTTTGGTACAGCGGGAACACTAGCGGCCAGTGCCGCAAGCGCTGAATCTGTAAAAGTCCCTTATTTAATGTTAGCAGCGGCCTTACTGATTATTGCGATTGTGTTCGCCTTTATTAAATTGCCTGACATAGAAGGGCATAAAGAAGAAAATAACCCAATTAATGAAACTCGTTCATTAACACAAGCACCCCATTTAACAATGGGTGTACTGGCTATTTTTTGCTATGTAGGTGGTGAAGTTGCTATTGGTAGTTTTTTAGTTAACTTTTTTGGTGAAGCGCATATAGCAGGGCTTGAAGAACACGCTGCTGCCGCACTAATCAGCTACTACTGGGGCGGAGCTATGGTTGGTCGCTTTATTGGCTCAGCTTTACTGCAAAAGATAGCGCCTTCAAAAGCGTTGGCTTTTAATGCCTGTATGGTAATTGCCTTATTACTTGTGACTATATTTACACAAGGTAATGTTGCGCTGTACGCGGTTCTTGCAATTGGTTTATTTAACTCAATTATGTTCCCAACTATTTTTTCTGTTGCTATAGAGCGCTTAGGATCATTGACTAGTAAGGGGTCTGGCTGGTTGTGTTTGGCAATTGTCGGCGGGGCATTGGTGCCTTTATTACAAGGGTACATTGCTGATGTTGTTAATATACAGAAAAGCTTTTTTGTTCCGCTAGTGTGTTACGTATTTATTGCTTGGTATGGCTTGAACGTGGTTCGTTTAGCTAAAAAATGGTAAATACGCTTGTATGTAAGAGCGACTGAATACGTATTCAGTCGCTTTTTTATAACAAATTTGTAGGAACGTTCCAATAAATTTAGTTTTGACCGCAAATATTGTCGTATATTCAATATGTATCATCAAATAGCTGGTTCTTTATTCTTATTTTAAGTTCAAATAGAGCTTATCTAACTTGTTATTAGCGACACACCTTTAAATATTTGTTAAAAATACACGCTATAACAAATAATTAAAAAAGGCGTTCATGCTGTACTCACCCAACTTTAACTCGCACCGTATTGTTTCTTTGGCCTTATCAATAAATAATTCCTCGAAATCGGCTTCGGCCAATTAAATAGGCATTGCTTCAAAAATTACATACAAGTGGTTAGCAGTGCGCCGTGTAAATGCAAAAAATTGTATTGATAAGTTTGGCAACTATTCACCAGTACAAAACCATTATCGGATCAGTGAAACAAAGTTTGATTAGTTATAGTGGGCAAAAATCAGTGCTAAAAAGCGTTTTTAAGTATTAAGCTTTGGCCGTCGCTACCGCACAAAAAATTTAAAAAAACACTTATACTGAATGTACTAAACTTAAGTTGCAATTTAGCACACGTGGTTCAAAAGTTTAGAGTTTAAAATATGGCAAAAAAATCAGTGTCAGGACAAAGTTGGTTAAGCCTTATCAACATCGATAAGGTGTATAGCTCGGATAAACAGCGCCAAGCGTTTTCGTTATTTACCATGATAGCCATTGCTATTATTGTTATCTCCATGTTGGTGGTGTTTAACTACAAGGTGTATTCGCCCATACTCACTGTTTCGTTAATAGCGGTAAACATTACCCTTATTAGTGGCGCTTTTTATTTTATAAAAACGGCCAAACTTGAAATGGTTGCATTAATAAGTATGTGTATTGTATTTATCATGTGTGTGGCATTGACTTACACGGGAGGGAAAGAAAATACAGCGCTTTATTGGCTTATGTTTTACCCAGTGGTGTGCTTTGCAGCATTAGGCGTAAAGCATGGCTGTAGGCTTGGCTTAGGTTTATTATTGTGTTGCAGCGTTATTTTGTACGGACCTGATTTTGGGCAAGTTGCTTATGGTAGCGTTGAAAAGTCTCGTTTTTTAGCGTCGTTTACGCTTGTATTTATTTTTTCGTTTATTGGCGAATACTTTCGGTTTAAAAGCCACTTGGCCATTGCCGATATAACGCTTGCACAAACGCAAGATGCCTATACTGATCAGCTTACGGGTGGCGCGAACAGGCGTTTTATCTCTGCTCACTTTTTAAAATTAGCCGCTAAAACGCCTGAAAAATACCTGCCGTTTTCTATTTTGTTACTTGATTTGGATTTCTTTAAACGACTAAATGACACCTATGGCCACGATTTTGGTGACATTGTATTGATTGAGTTTACAAAATTACTCGACTCACAATTTCCAAGCTCTGCAGTCAAAGCACGCTATGGCGGTGAAGAATTTGTGGTTATCTTACCTAAGGAAACGGCCTCAGCAGCTACAAAAATAGCCGATAGTTTTAAACAGTGTGTCGCAAAGCAAGCTATCTTAACAGATGATAATGAGCGGGTATTTATTACCTGTAGTATAGGTGTGGCACAGGTGGATAACGTGGAACATTTTAGCGCAGCACTTAAACAGGCAGATGAATACTTATACCTTGCCAAAGAGCGAGGCCGAAATCGAGTTGTATCAAAACACACGCAGGAGCCCTATGAGTAAAACTAAACTTATTTATGTACATGACCCTATGTGCAGTTGGTGTTGGGGCTATAAACCAACGTGGTTAAAGCTAAAAGCTGCGCTGTCTTCGCAGCTGACAATAGAATACAGAGTAGGGGGGCTTGCGCCAGATAGCCAAGAGCCGATGCCAGAAAATATGCGCGCCATGCTCCAAAGCACGTGGCATAAAATTAGTGCGATGTTGGGAACACAGTTTAATTTTGATTTTTGGCAGGTTTGTCAGCCAAGGCGCTCAACTTATCCAGCCTGCAGAGCAGCAATTATTGCCAGAGCGCATAATAAAGAGCCACAAATGATAGAGGCAATTCAACATGCTTATTATCTGCATGCTCAAAACCCATCTGATGAAAGTACCCTCATTACCTTAGCTGAAAAAATCGGCTTAGATAAACAACAGTTTTTTGAAGAGCTTTACTCAGAGGCTTTGAATCAGAAATTACATGCGGAGTTAGCATTTAATGCAAGTTTGCCAATACAAGGCTTTCCTTCGTTAGTATTAATAACTGATAATAAAGCCATTGCAATTAAAATAAATTACACCGACCATCAGCAAACCCTAAACACGATTAATAGTTTATTGGCCTAATGGGCTAACACGTTACATCTATTTACTGTTTTACCCAGTATATATCGCCTCAATACTCGCAGTGAGTCTGTTTTGTTACAGCTGTAATAAAACAGACTTTTTTGCGCAACATGCCTGTCATTATTCCTCTATACAATTTCACTCATTGAAAATCTTTAGCCTAAAAGAAGTCAGTTTAGGCTAAAAAAACAAACTAGCAAATCCGCTAATTAACGAGTAAAGGTGTATGCGATGAAAGGCGTTAAACCATTGATCTTAGCAGGTATTGTAGCAGCAAGTACTGCAGTGCATGCCAATGATTTAGAAAAGGTTATCGATAAAAGCAGTGAAATAAATAAATCAGCTGCGCAATCACAAACAAAAATAGACAAGATTGCTGATTCAATGCAAGGACGTCTTCAACAGTTTAAAGTCCTCAATAAAGAAATCGATGGCTTAACTGTTTATAACGCGCAATTAACTAAACAGTTAAATAATCAAATTGAAGAAATGGAGTCACTTAATCTATCAATGGATCAAGTCTCTATTATTGAACGCCAGATCACCCCACTAATGCTGCGCATGATTGAAGGGCTTGAGCAATTTGTAGCCCTTGATGTGCCATTTTTGCAAGAAGAGCGCACTGAGCGTATTCGCTCTTTAAACACCATGATGGACCGTGCAGATATTAACTCAAGCGAAAAATTCCGCCGCGTATTAGAAGCATACCAAGTAGAAGTTGATTATGGACGCACTATTGAAGCCTACACCTCACTGCTAATGGTAGATGGTAAAGAGCGTGAAGTAGACTTTTTACGCATTGGCCGCTTAGAGCTTATTTATTTAACACGTGATGGTAAGCAAGCTGGTAGTTGGGATAACGACACTAAGTCGTTTTCTACTTTACCAGATTCCACAATTAGTCAAATTAATAAAGGTTTACGCATCGCGCGTAAGCAGCTTGCCCCAGATATGTTAACTCTGCCAGTACACGCAGCAGAATAAGAGGTTGAAGATGAAACTGTTTACTCAAATGACAAAAATGGCCCTTTTTGCTGCAAGCCTAAGCTTTGTAGGCGCAAGTGTGGCAGATGAGCCTATGAATTTAGACTCACTATTAAAAACACTTGAAGAAGGCAAATCGGCTCAAAGCGCGCAAAACAGGCAACGCGAACAAGAATTTATGGCGCGCCAAAACGAACAAGTGCAAATGCTTAACAATATACAAGCAAAGCGTAATCAAATGCTTGGCGAGTCTGAGCGCTTAGAAACACAGTTTGAAGAAAACGAAATTAAACTTGCTAACCTAACAGATACACTGTCTAAACGAATGGGTTCTTTAAAAGAGCTATTTGGCGTGCTTCAGCAAGTTGCAGGGGATTCTAGCAATAAGTTTGCAACTTCTGTGGTATCAGCTGAAATTGCGGGGCGTAGTACTTTTATGGATGAGCTTGCTCAAAAAATGGGTTCTACTTCAAAGCTTGCCTCTATCGAAGATATTGAAAAAGTATGGTTTGAGCTACAACGCGAAATGACAGAGCAAGGCAAAGTTAGTCGCTTTACTACCGATGTAATTGTACAAGGTGGTGAAAAAGCACAACAAGAAGTGGTGCGTGTAGGTGCTTTTAACTTAATCTCTAACGGTAAATACCTAGAATTTAACCCAGTAACAAATACCTTAAGCGAGTTAAATCGCCAGCCTGTAGCACGTTTTACTGCAACTGCACAGGAATTACAAAATGCTAAAAGCGGTGTCGTACAGTTTGCGCTTGACCCAACGGGTGGCTCAATTTTAGGCTTATTAGTGCAAGCACCCGATACGCAAGAGCGTGTACATCAAGGTGGCACAGTCGGTTATGTTATTTTGGGTGTAGGTGTCATTGCTTTACTTATCTCACTTGAGCGTTTTTTCTCATTACTGGTTATTGGCGGTAAAGTACGTCGTCAGCTTAAAGATGATGTAGCACGCGATGACAACCCACTTGGCCGCGTAATGAAAGTAAAAGATCAGTTTCCTGATGTGGCCCACGACACATTAGAGCTTAAATTAAGCGAGGCAATTTTACGTGAAATGCCAAAAGTAACGCGTAATTTAACGCTTATTAAAATTATTTCAGTAGTGGCACCGCTGCTAGGTTTACTCGGTACCGTTACCGGTATGATCAACACTTTCCAAGCAATCACATTATTTGGTACAGGCGACCCTAAACTAATGGCTGGTGGTATTTCGCAAGCATTGGTAACAACGGTGCTAGGCTTAGTTGTCGCAATTCCTACGGTATTTTTATATACCCTACTTAATACCCGCGCTAAAAACATTTTGCTTACTATTCAAGAGCAAAGCGCAGGTATTATCGCACAGCGAAGCGAGAAGGGAGCATAAACCATGGTGCTATTGATTGACTCAATCAATGCTATCCGTGATTTTCTCGACACTGGTGGCCAAGTCCTCTTGGTCATCGGGGTGTTAATCTTCGCGATGTGGTTATTGATACTCGAGCGATTTATATATTTTTTCAAAGGTTTTAGTCGTTACAAGCAAAAGCTAAAAGCGCAGTGGAAAAACCGTGCTGAGCGTAATAGCTGGAATGCTGAACAAATTCGCCAGGCAATGATCTCTCGTGCCTCAATGCGTTTAGACACCAACTTAGCGCTGATAAATGTAATGGTTACATTGTGTCCGCTACTTGGCCTGCTAGGCACAGTAACCGGCATGATTGAAGTATTTGATGTAATGGCAATTACCGGTACGGGCAGTGCGCGCTCTATGGCATCAGGTGTTTCTAAAGCCACTATTCCAACCATGGCAGGTATGGTGGGTGCACTTTCGGGTGTATTTGCCTCTACGTTTTTACAGCGCAAAGCCAAGCGCGAAGTTGAACTACTACAAGACAGCATGGTTTTAGACCATTAAGTAATATTTTGATAAGCGGCTTATAGAGTCGCTCATCCTAGGAGAATAATGATGAGAGCCCCATTAGGAAATCTATTTCAAGAAGATGACGCAGAAGAAATTAACATGACCCCAATGCTAGACGTTGTATTTATCATGCTTATTTTCTTTATTGTTACCGCTTCATTTGTAAAAGAAGCCGGTATTGATGTAAACCGCCCAGAAGCCGCAACAGCGGTTAAAAAAGAACGCGCTAATATTTTAGTGGCTATTTCTGATAAGGGCGAAATTTGGATTAATAAACGTCAAATCGATGTACGTGCAGTGCAAGCGAATATTGAGCGCTTAAAAGCTGAAAACCCACAAGGGAGCGTGGTCATTCAGGCTGATAAAAAAGCCACCACTGATATGTTAATAAAAGTAATGGATGCGTCGCGTGCTGCGGGTGCATTTGATGTGTCAATTGCTGCACAAGATGCGTCTTAAGGGTTAGTCATGTTGCGATATTTAGTAGCATTAATAGTGGCGGGTGTAGTGACCTTTATGCTGTTTTTGGGCATGCAGGCACTGATCACCGGTGGTGAAGGTGCCATGTCGGAGCCAGTAAAAGGAAACGTTTTAGACTTTGTACGTTTGAAAAAAGAAGAAACCGTACAAAAGAAAGAACGTAAACCACAAAAGCCACCCACTCCAAAAGAGCCACCACCGCCTATGGAGTCACCGCAAATGCAAAATAATGATGCAAACGCGGCCAGCAATAATTTTGATTTTGGTGCCGATGTAAGCAGCGATGTTGATTTAGCAGGTGGATTAGCGCTTGAAACAAGTGATGGTGAATACCTACCCATTGTAAAAGTAGCCCCTGTGTATCCGCGTCGTGCGTTATCGCGTGGTATTGAAGGCTATGTCATTGTGGAATTTACAGTAACTAAGCAAGGCACAGTGCGCGACCCTCAAGTAGTAAAAGCGGTTCCCGAGTCACTCTTTGATAGAGCTGCGATGGATGCTGCACTTAAATTTAAATATAAACCGCGTGTAGTAAATGGTGAAGCCGTTGAAGTAGCCGGTGTTCAAAACAAAATATCTTTCCAAATTAATGGTTAACATATCTTAATTGGATGAAATAGCGAGGCGATTATGAAATTACTACCTACAGCTAAATTTTTAAAAATAATGTTATTTTGTACTGCTGCAGTGAGTACAAGTATTGTGGTGCCAAGTACACTCAGCCTTATGCCTGGGCTAAACGTAGCCATTGCCCATGCTGAGCAAAAAACAAAACGTGTCCCCGCACTGCGCGAAAAGGTATATAGCCAGCTCGCTCGTGCGCAAAAGCTTGCCGACGAGGGCGATGTAAAAGGCGGCCTTGAAGCACTTGATAGCATTCAAGAGCGAGCGTCTAGTATGAACTCGTACGAAATTGCGATGATGCATAACTTTTACGGCTTTATTTATTACAACGAAAATGATTTGCCAAAAGCGATTGCCTCGTTTGAAAAAGTGGTAGCCGAGGAGGCTATTCCTGAATCATTACGTTTAAGCACCACGTTTAGCTTAGCGCAGCTTGCAATGGCGAATGGTGAGTATAAAAAGGTAATTGCGTTTTTAGATAAGTGGGATGAAATAAATACCAAACTGATTACTGAAGGGTATTACCTACTTAGAGCGCAAACTTACTACCAGTTAAAAGAATACTCAAAGGGGCTTGAGTACATCAATCAAGTGATTGCGCTTAGTGACAGCGAAGGTAAAACCCCTAAAGAAAACTGGCTTGTATTACAACGTGCTATGTATTACTCACTTAATCAAACTGACAAAGTAGTCGCTGTGCTTGAACGTATGGTGAAGCTATACAATAAACCAGAGTATTGGGTTCAGCTAGCTGGTATGTACGGAGAAACCGGCAAAGAAAAAGAGCAACTCGCCGTAATAGAAGCGGCGTATCAACAAGGCTTTTTAAAAACCAAGTCTGACTTGAGGCAGTTATCGCAAACTTACCTTTATAACGGCCTGGCATATAAAGCAGCTAAAACAATGAGTGATGCGATAGAAAAAGGCCTTGTAGAAAAATCAGCGAAAAACTATGCCTTTATTGCAGAGGCCATGATTCAAGCTAAAGAAGATGAAAAATCGATTAGCTACTTTGCAAAAGCGGCTGACCTATCAGAGCATGGTAAGTACGATCAACGCCTAGCTGAAGTTTACGTTAACACCGAGCAATACGAAGAAGCCGCTGATGCTGCGCGTAAAGCGCTTGATAAAGGCGGTCTTGATTTTGAATCAAATGCTTACGTTGCGTTAGGTATGGCGCAGTACAACATGCAAAATTTTGATGCGTCAATTTTAGCGTTTGAACAGGCTGAAAAACATAAAAAATCTCAGCGTTTGGCACAACAGTGGATCAAATATGTAAAGCGTGAAAAAGTGCATGCAGAAACTCTCAAAACAGCTTTATTGTAAATTTTAAAGCGCTTTACTCATTAAAAAGTAACGCGTGCAAAACTATTTCATAATCGCAACACCAAAACCGCCTTAGGGCGGTTTTTTTCGTTGCTAAAATATTTAAGTTTTTGAATTTTAATTAATTACTATTGTCATCTTATGGTTACTAAAGTGTAACTGCTTTGTCATATCCCTACAGTATCTTATTTGCATCCGATAACTCAGGTCACCTTAATGCATGAGTATCGTGCCTTAAAGTGACTTAAGTTTTTACTTAATGCACTAACAAAATAATTAAATACTTTAACGGAGTGAACAATGAAATTATCTGATTTATTTAAGGTCAGCCTAGTAGCAACTGCAATGACACTAGCTGGCTGTGGTGGCGATATCGAAATTACACCTACTGTAAACGATAACAGCTCAACAACAGATAACAGTGTTAATAATTCAAACAATACAACTGGTTCAACAACTGAAGAAGAAACTGTTTGTGCAAGCTACGAATCAGATGCAGGTACGGTAACAGGCGTAGTAAGTGGCATTGATTGTTTATACAACGACTCGTTTGCAAGTAAAACAATTTCTATCACAAGCAACATTACTTTCGCTGAGCTACCTGATGGCGGTGTTCACGTTTTTGAAGATGCATTACAAATTGGCGAAGACGGCAGCACTGTAGATGGCTTTGAAGTACCAGCAAATGGTCCAACAATGACTGTTGAACCAGGTGCCGTTTTAGCATTTGGCTCAGGTGAAGCAATTGTACGCATTGCACGTGGTGCAAAAATTCAAGCAGTAGGCACTGAAGAAAAGCCGGTTGTATTTACTTCTGCAAACGCGTTTGACCGTTTTGATACAGCAGGCGAAGGCGCACGCTACGCAGATTGGGGCGGTATCATCATTAATGGTAACGGCATTACTGACCAATGTACTGATGCAGAGCGTGACGGTGGTACGTGTAACGTAGCCTCTGAAGGTATTACAAGTTACTTTGGTGGTAACGATAATGCAGACTCTAGCGGTAATATTAAATGGGCTAAAATTTGGTACGCAGGTTCAGGCCCTCGCGTTGGTGGTGAAGGCGATGATTTGAATTCACTAACACTCAATGCAGTTGGCTCTGGTTCTGAGTTTGATTACCTACACATTCACCAAGGTTTTGATGACGGTATTGAAATTTTTGGCGGTGCTACAACGCTTAAACACGTAGCGGTAACAGATACACAAGATGATTCGTTTGACTTTGACGCAGGTTGGCAAGGTAAAGCTCAGTACTTATTTGTTCAACACGGTACTGTAACTTTAAATGACGGCACTGTAGTTAACATGGGTAACAATGGCTTTGAGTCTGATGGTGTTAAAGGTTCTTCTACCGATCAAGTGTCTCCATCTAACCCAACGGTGGCCAATGTAACGGTTGTAACTACAGATGGTAACTCGGTACGTGATGACGACCCTTCACAAGCTTACAAGTTTGATGACCAATTTAATTCAAGCATTTACAACACAGTTATCGTTAAGCAAAACGCAACTAACACGCAATGTATTGAGTTCTCGGGCGATGGTGAAGCACAAGCAGATAAAATCTCATTCACAAGCTCTGTAATGGCGTGTTCTGCAAACTTTACTGATACAGATACGTTTGCAAGCGGCCCATTAGAAGGTCAAACAAAAACAGCGTGGTTTGAAAATGATGGTGCTAACCAAATCTTAACTGATGATGTTGCAGTACTTGCAGATAACGGTTTTGCAACGAACACCGCGGCGAGCGAAGTAACGGTTACTGCAACAGACTTAAGCACAAGCGATTCATTTTTTGAAAGCGTAAACTACATTGGTGCGGTATCGGATCAGGATACAGACTCTAGCTGGTATAAATGGGTTGAAGCGGCTGTTACAGCAGCAAATGCTGACTAAATAGCACCCCATTATAACCTCTGATTAAAGGCGCCTTGTGGCTTGTTATTTAAGCGTCAGGCGCCTCTTTTGTATAACCTGATTAGGATTATCTCATGTCTAAAAAGCATAGACTCAATCATATTACCTGGGCAATTAGTTTAGGTTTAGTCGCTCATTCGACTAGCTTAATTGCTGCACAAGCCGATGAACAGTTAACAAACGAACAAGAAATAGAAGAAGTTGTTGCTGTAGGTACGCGTTTACAAGGGAGCGCTGCGGCAGTTGTAGAAGAACGTAAAAACCAAGCCTTTGTTGCCGATATTTTAGGCTCTGAACAATTATCACGCACGGGCGACAGTGATGCAGCATCTGCGCTTCGTCGAGTAACAGGCCTAACACTTGTTGATGGTAAGTTTATTTACGTTAGGGGCCTTGGTGAGCGTTACTCTAGTGCGCGTTTAAATGGCGCTTACATACCAAGCCCAGATTTAACCCGTAACGTTATTCCGCTGGATATTTTCCCTGCCAGTATTATTGAAAGTATGGCTGTTCAAAAAGCTTACTCTCCAGACATGCCAGCAGCGTTTGGTGGCGGTAATATAGATATTAGAACTAAAACCGCCCCGAGTGAATTTACCGCAGGCATTGAAGTAGGTGCAGGTTACGATACGGCATCAAGTGATGGCTTTACCTACAATCGTAACGAAAGTGGCATTCCAAGTGAGTTATCACAGGCTATTTCAACATACCGTGGTGATTTTAGTATTGGCAATATTGTTAGTCGTGAAGGCTTTGAAGATGGCGATTTAACACGTGCAGAACAAGCAACCGCTGTTAATAACGCACTTTTAAAGTCGCTTCCTCGCGATTATGAGTTAAAAGAAGAGTCGTTAGACCCGCGTTATAATATTAAAGCCCATTATGGTGATAGCTTTGAAGAGAGCTATTTTGGTGGCAAGGTTGGGTTTTTACTGGCAGGTGCTTACAAAAACGAATGGGATTTTGAAGAACGTTTTAGCTCAGTTATCACCCAAGATTTGGAAAACGAAGAAGGCAATGTAGATTGTACAACCTCGTTAGCGACCAGTGAAGATGTGAGTAACTCGTGTTACAACACAGTCAAAAATTCGCAAGTGACAACGGAAACCGAAAGTTATAACGGTTCATTAAGCTTGTCATACCGTTTAGGTACGCACAGTATTTCTGCTCAACAGCTTTACATTATTGATAATGAAGATGAGTCTGAAATTGCTATTTCGCAAAGCCCCGCGGGTAGTTCTACGTTTAGTATTGCGGGTGATGGGATTGCAAACCGTAATCATGAGTTTAATTACGAAGAACGCCAATTGAACATTACTCAAGTTATGGGCCAACATACCTTTTTAGATTATTTTGGTATTGGTGCCGATTGGCAGTACACCGAAGCTAAAGCAACGACTGATATACCTACCAGTGCCGATTTTGAGTTTCGTGACACTTATAATAGTGATGGCAGCTATGCCGGCTCGACTATTACAGGCGATGATAACCGTGTAATTATGTCATACACCAATATGGAAGAGCGTGTTAAATCGTACGGTGGTAACTTAACGTTGCCGCTTAGCTTTGAGTCTATGGAAGTTGAGTTTAAAGTTGGTTACGATTTTTCTGACAGAGCCCGGATATTTAATACCTCAAGCTTTGCTATAAACAATAGTGGTGGCTCAGGTATTTCAATAAACGATGGTAGCAATGATGCGCTTAATAATAGTGGCTTTTTAACTGACGATTTTATTGATAATAACGCTGTGTTAGTTGATTTTAATGAGCCAACAGCCCCAGATGCTGATGATTACGTTGCTGCGCAAAAGGTGGATGCAGGTTATGCGTCGTTTGATGTGTTTTATGATCAATGGATAAGAATAAGCGGTGGTATTCGTTATGAAGAATTTAAACAATCTTCTATCGGTACATCGAGCCTTATTTTTGATGAAGAAGATTTAAATACCTTTTACGATCCAGACAAAATTCAAGCAGGCTCTGTTATTTCCGATGATTGGTATCCGGCACTGTCTGTTACCTATATAGGGGGCGATGATTACCAGGTGCGCTTAGGTTACGGCGAAACAGTAGTACGCCCTGATTTTCGTGAAGTAGTGCCAGTTACATATTACGACCCATTGACCGACATTAGAACGTTTGGTCGCACAGGTATAAAAAGTAGCCCAATTAAAAACTACGACTTACGTTATGAATATTACGGACAAGCTGGTAATTCATTTAGCGTAGCGGCGTTTTATAAAGATATTACAGCGCCAATAGAAACAGTTTTAAACATTGGTGATGAAGATTACTCAGCATCGTTTATAAATGGTGAAACAGCAAAAGTTTATGGTATTGAAGCTGAATGGCTACAAGACTTAACCTTTGTAAGTGAAGGCCTATTTACTAGCGGTAATATCACATTGAGTGATTCTGAAGCGTCTATTGACCCAGCACTTGCGGGTACATTAACTAATCCTAAAAAACGTATGACGGGCCACTCTGAATATGTAGTTAATTTACAATTAAACTACGATTCATTAGATGGCATGCACAGCAGTTCATTAGTTTATAACGTATTTGGTGAGCGAATTTTAGCAGCCGGTGTTGCTAATAGAGATGATGCGTATGAGCAACCATTTCACTCACTGGATTTAGTTTATACTTATTACCCTGATTTTAATTCTAAGATTAAGTTTAAAGTTAAAAACTTACTCGATGAAGATCAAGAGGTAACACAATCAGACATTATAGTGCGCTCAAAAGAGCAAGGTGTAACGTTTGATTTAAGTTACAGCTACGAGTTTTAATTTTCTTCCCAAGGAAGGGGGTATAATAAAACCTAACTACCGATTAGCCCTGTATTTAATACAGGGCTTTTTTATGACTATGAAAAATATTTAAGTTTCGCTTTATTCACTAGTTTTAGGGCGCTTGGGGTGGTAGGTTAGCTCTATACTAATCAACTTAAATATCTAGTTATTCTAGTGTGCTAAATAAAACGTGAACGGCGTTATAAATTTTTGCTGTATAACAGCTACATATAAAAATTTATGCCTTGTTATCTCGCTATTAATTTACCGCTATAAATGATTAATAACTTAATATGATTGGTTTTAATAAAAATTAATTCTCACGCAATGAATTTTAATTTTTAATGTATTAAGGCATCTTTTATGAATCAAACAGTGGAAAAAACAATGAAAAAAGTAGGATTAGTCGGTTGGCGTGGCATGGTTGGCTCTGTGTTATTAGAACGTATGCAACAGCAAAGTGATTTTGCTCATATCGACACCACCTTTTTCACCACCTCACAAGCTGGGCAACTCGGCCCAGATATTGCGGGCGACGCAAAACCGTTATTAGATGCAAGTGATGTAAATGAACTTGCTAAGATGGATATTATTGTTACCTGTCAAGGTGGTGATTATACCAAAGCGGTTTACCCTAAATTACGCGAATCGGGTTGGGATGGTTACTGGATTGATGCAGCTTCTGCACTTCGTATGGTTGATGACAGCATTATTGTACTTGACCCTGTAAATAAAGATGTCATTGAACAAGGTTTAGCGCAAGGCGTAAAAACTTTTGTGGGTGGTAACTGTACCGTATCGTTAATGCTACTTGCTTTAGGTGGTTTGTTTGAGCAAGACCTAATTGAGTGGGTAAGCCCAATGACTTACCAAGCGGCCTCTGGTGCCGGCGCTCGTAATATGAAAGAACTTATTGCACAAATGGGCGCTATTCATTCAAGCGTTGCCGAGCAACTAGATAACCCAAGTTCAGCTATTTTAGAAATTGATAAAATAGTGAGCGAAAAAATGGCTTCAAGCGATTTACCACAAGACCAATTTGGCGTGCCGCTAGCCGGTAGTTTAATTCCTTGGATTGACGTGCCAATGCCAAGTGGCCAATCTAAAGAAGAGTGGAAAGCTCAAGTTGAAGCGAACAAAATTTTAGGCTCCTCTAAACAGCCAGTGCCCATTGATGGTTTATGTGTACGTATTGGTGCAATGCGTTGTCATAGCCAAGCGATGACCATTAAATTACGTGAAGATATTAGCGTAGAAAAAATTGAAGAAATTTTAGCGTCGCATAACGAGTGGGTTAAAGTGATTCCTAATGAGCGCGAAATTAGTGCTACCGACTTAACACCAGTTAAAGTTACGGGAACATTAAGTATTCCTGTTGGGCGTATTCGTAAACTTGCTATGGGCCCTAAATACATCAGCGCATTTACTGTGGGCGATCAGCTGTTATGGGGTGCGGCAGAGCCACTTCGTCGTATGCTGCGCATTATTGTAGATGGTGAATAACTGCTGCATTATAAGCTGGTATGTTTTAAAAAAGGGTTAGCATATTGCTAACTCTTTTTAGTTAAGTGGCATTGCATACGCTACTTTATTTTTCCCCTCGTGTTTTGCTATATACAACGCTTTGTCTGCTAAATCTATTGCTTTATCAATTGGCGTGTTAACAGACTTAATGCTGATCACCCCAAAGCTTGCCGTAACATTTATGCATTGCTTTTCGTATTCAATAGGCTTACTCGCAAGAGTTTCTCGCAGTTTATCAGCAAACTGCTTTGCTTTTAGTTCTGAGTCTCTAGCTATGAGAATGACAAATTCTTCTCCGCCTAGTCGAGCAAAAATATCGTCTTTTTGTAAACACATTTTTATACGCTGAGTTGCTTGGACTAGCACTTCGTCTCCTGCGGCGTGTCCATAGTCATCATTTATATTTTTAAATGAGTCTATATCCCAATATATAAGGGATACATGCTGTTTACAGCCAAGTTGAGATTCAATTTTTTGTTGGCCAATGTCGTAAAAGCCACGTCTGTTAATACACTGTGTGAGTACATCAGTCATGGCCAGTTTTTGCATTTCTTGGGCTAAGTCTGAAGCCATTATAAAAATAATAAACACCGCCATACCGACATGCGCAGTCGGGACTGTGATAAAATTAATGAGTGTGTATAAATCTAAATAAGCTTGGTTTACTTGGCTGCCTTGCATAAGTGCAATCGTCGCAGCAATAAATAAACACACTCCACACACAGTGTAAGTAATGGCAGCTCCAATTTCGGCAGGTAGCGATTTAGCTTTATGTTTTATGATGATGACGGCATTGATCAGTAGCAGTAAAATATCGTAATAAATATACAACGACATGGATAAGCCTATATGAACATCTACGGCTTTATAATAATAAACTGAGGCCAAGGTAATTACAGCTAATGCTAATAAATACCTTAAATTAATAGGACTTCGAGCTCGAATAGCGTGTCCCCAAGTTCCCAAAATTACAGACCCCATAGATAAACTGACCCCTGTCATCCAATAGAGGGTGTCTGAGTCGAAGTGAGACCGCAATAAAATAGTCCCCCATTGGCATGCAGAAAGTATAAACGCGCCAGCCCAAAATAAAGCATACGACTTTTTACCTAGTGTAAACCACGCCATTAAAAATATAACAGACCAAATAATGCTGGTTAGCAAAAGAGTAATTAAAATAAAAAATATTGGGCTCATAGAGTCTATGTTCTTGTGTAAGTTATCTTTTACTGTAGTTGAGCTTATAAGTTTATTCGAGTGGGTTAGGTGTTTTTAGCCGTCGCTTTTGTAAATGTTTATGTATTGAGTGAATTTAGCTAATACTTATGTATTGTGCCTCGTGGTATGCCTTTTGCTCACAGTTTTGTGATATACCTTTATTCGTTCGGTTTCAGCTTTTTGTGAGTATTTAATTCACTTTTGCAGGTATTTTTTACTTAAACCGAGTTATTTATACCAATTGCTTTAATCAACTTATCTCTTTGAGAGTGAGCACATGTTCTCGGCGATGCAAAAACGCGTTATTTAATTTTTTCTAATTAAAATGTTAACGCTTGTAGCAACATCTATCGCTCAGCAAATTGATTGAGTCTTTATAGCGATTGGTATGAGCCTTCACATAAGGAAAGATAATGGCTTCAACTTTTAAAAATTCACGCGCAAAATGGTTTTATGCCTTGGTGGTTACTGCCTTGCTGCTAATCTTACTCAGAGCAATAGCCCCTTATGCCGTGCAATATTATGTAAATCAGCAACTTGAGCAAACCCAAGGCATAACAGGGCATGTTGGTGATGTAGATTTATATTTATACAGAGGCGCTTACGCTGTTGACGATGTAGAAATTTACGCGGTAGATGCCACGCAGGTTCCTAAGCCGCTACTCTCTATAGATACGCTCGATTTTTCGCTCGCGTGGTCTGCTTTATTGAACGGTAATTTTGTCACCAACATGGCTTTTACCCGCCCAGAAATTGTTATTTACGATAAGGACCCTGCTACTGCTGAACAAAACCAACAAGTTAAAGACGAAACAACGTGGATAGGCCTTGCCAATGATCTGGTACCGTTTTCAATCGATATGCTTCGTATAGAGAAAGGTAAAGTAACTCTAGTTAATGCCACCAGCGAAGGAGAGCAGCCTACCTATATATCAAATATAAACGCTAATATTAACAACATTACCAATGCACAAAACCTCTCTAAAACCTTAGTTACGAGTTTAAAAGTAGAGGGGCAACTAATGGGTGAAGCTAAGTTGTCTTTAAATGGTAAATTAGACCCCTTTACCGATAAGGCTAACTTTGATTTTAATGTTGAAGTGCAGCGTTTTGCGGTTAAAAACCTTGAAACTGTTTTTAAAGTGTATACCCCATTTGATATTGAAGCCGGCGGCATAGATGGCGCAATGGAGTTGGCCGCTAACAATAATAACTTAAATGGATATGTAAAAGCCGGTGTTCATGACTTAAGTGTTTTTTCGTGGCGTGAAGATATAGAAAAAGATGATGACGGCCTATTTACCGTTATTTTTGAAGGCAGTATTGATTTACTCGGTGCGCTATTAGAAAACGACGAGTCAGAGCTGGTGGCTGCTCGGGTGCCCATAGATGGACAGCTAGACAACGCTGATGTATCTACTTTTGAAGCCGTGATCTCGGTATTAAAAAACGCGTTTTTTGAAGCATTTAAAATGAAGGTTGACAATGTGATTTCATTTGAAAGCACACAAGAGCAACAAGACGAGTAACACAAATTCACTTAATTAAGCTCTTTATTTTAAGAGGGAAAACGTTTAGGTAGCAGGTAAAAAAATTCGTTATTAGTTGTTCTAATTGAGTGAGTTTTAACTCAGGTTGCGACACGTTTAACCCCGCAAAATGAGCAAGTTTTATTTCAAATTGGTATTCCATACAGCCCTTTGTATTAACTCAGTACAAAGGGCTTTTTGAGCTTTTAGCTAGGTGTATTTTTATTTTCTGATGTTATACTTAATAAGGTTTTTAGCTCAGCTATTTGCGCTTGTAGCTCTAGCACTTGTCCCTGCGTTGCAGGCAGTGAGTTATTATCTGCTTTTAGCTCACGGGCACTGCGATGTTCTTCGCTCATTACTTCTAAAATAGCACCTACCATCATGTTTAAAAATACAAACGCAGTTAAAAAGATAAACGTGAGGTAGTAAATCCAGCTCAGCTCGTACACCGCCATAGTTTCGTACATAATGTCGGTCCAATCTTCAAAGGTGGCTATTCTAAATAGCGTAAGCATTGAAATGGATACATCTTGCCAAAGCACTGGGTTAATATCAGCAAACATCATACTGCCCATGGCTGCGTAAATATAAAAAATAACAAACATTAGCAGCGCTATATAGCCCATTTGCGGAATGGCTTTTAGCAAGGAATTAACTAATAAACGCAGCTCAGGGATCATAGATACTAAACGCAGTACCCTAAATATACGTAGTAATCGGGCAAGTAACATGGTTGATCCTGCAGCAGGGTAGAGGCTACCAAGTACAATAATGGTATCGAATATATTCCAGCCCTTTGAAAAGAAGTCTTTTATACCTTTACTTGCAATAAAGCGAATAATTAACTCAATTAAAAAGAAGGCAGTGATCCCAACATCCATCCAATTAAGGGCAAATTCTACAGTCGGGTGAAGTGAGTAAGTGTGAGCACCTACCGTAAGAGCAGAAACAACAATAACAGCAATAACAAATGATTGAAATATCTTGCTTTTGTCTATACGCTGAAACAACTTTTGTAACTGCGACATCATAATTATGAATCCTATGCAAAGTAAGGTTTTATGGCGCTAATATACAATAATATTGTTGTGATTTAACCCATTTTTATCACTAAAAATGTAAGGAAATTTAATGATAATCAGTCAAATAACTAAAAGTGCATTGCTACTTGTGGGATTATCGGTACTTGCAGGGTGTAGCTCTGATGCCCGCTTTCACGAAATACAATCGGCACGTCTTGATGAATGTAATTATAAAGCTGATAAAGAGTATTATGAGTGCCTTGAACAACAAGATAAAAATTTCGAAGAATATAAAAAACAGCAAAACGAACAAACACAATAATCTATGACTAAAACACAAAAATTGCGCGACAAACAAATACGTCAAGCTCTCACTCACGCCTGTGAGCAAATAAAAGCGACTCATTATGGTTTTGCCTATTTAACTCACACCATTGATTTAAATAATGAAGCTAAGTCACTAAAAATAAGCTGCTATTTTGAAGATGATATAGCCTATCACGATGCCGAGGCGCATTTTTCTCAGCTAGTCAATATTATTAACGCTGAACTTAGCAAAATTAGCTTACCAGTAGCGGCTAACCAAATAACGTTTTTAGTTGATTAACATTGGTTTGCCAAGCTATGGACGGTATAATTACCAAAATTATTTTTAGGATGTAAGGCATGGCTGTTCCATCGCGTTCGCAAATCACACCAGGTACAACCGTAAATATTGTATTAAAAGAAGATCAACGCAGCGGCACATTAACACAAGGTGTAGTCGAGCGTTTATTGACTAGATCACCTAATCACCCGCATGGTATTAAAGTACGCCTAGAAGATGGTCAAGTTGGTCGAGTGAAAGAGATTTTAGAATGACAGCGTTAACTGAGCAGGAATTTTGGGACTTAGTAACTACTCCCGACCTTGGGCTCGACCCACAAAGTGTAAGCGAAAACTTAAAAGCTAAATTGAGCGAGCTAACTGATGAGCAGCTTATTGCTTTTGATAAGTTTTTTGGTATTCACATGCGCAAATGTTTTACCTGGGATTTATTTGGCGCTGCATTTGTTATGGCCGGTTGTAACGATGAATACGGCTTTAGCGAATTTAGGTGTTGGCTCATCTCCCGCGGAAAAACAGTATTTAACAATGCTTTAGATAACGCCGACTCACTTGCACAGTGCACCCCAGTGTATTATTTAAATGAGCAACCTTACCCTTATATTGATGAGTATGATTTAATTGCGGGTTTACTCTATGAAGAGCGTAACGATGACGAATTACCTTTTGTACCCTCAGGGGAGCAACCTACAGGTAAGCGCTTTAAAGACAAACCCAAGTTTTTAAAACAAAGCTATCCGCAATTATTTGCAAAATACTGGCAGTAATACTCAACGCTACTAACATTCAAGATGGTTACATTTAGTGTCATCATCTTGAATTTTCCTTTCACAGTTGTTCACAATCGTACCTATTTATACATTTTTTAAATGACTCTATGTTAATTGTTATGTTACATTAGTGTGTTTTAAAATGAACAAACACTGAATAATAACAATATACGACATAGGAATGTTATGTATAAAACACTCTCATCAGGATTGATAGCGTTTTGCTTTTTAAATTCGCTAAGTGCACACGCGGCGGTTTCGCAACGAGTAAACAAATCATCTTTATCAGAAGTTAACTTACTTTTAAATCAAAGCGTAGGTTTAACTAATAGCTCTTCTAACCACGCTTATTTTATTGAGTTAGATACTCCTCAAGCCTTCAATTTAAAACAAACTCGGTCATCAGCTAAAAAGATGCAGCAGTTTTTTGCAGGCGTGCCAATTTGGGGGCAGCAAATACGAGTGCAGCCTAGCAATCACCACATAAGTGGTTTTTTTGCGAAAAACATTGATGCTGTATCTTTAAATAAAACGGCTAATAGTCAATTTGATGAAACTACTGCGGTTAAATCTATTTTAATAAAAGCCAAGCTTGATGAATCGACGGCTTATCAAATAACGAACAACCAACGGTATATTTATATTGATAACGGAGTCGCACATTTTGTTCGCTTAATTGAATTAAACGTGTTTGAAAATGGCATTGAAAAAAAGCCTATAGCTTTAGTAAGCGAATCTGGTTACAGTGTATTTAAACAGTGGGATAATATTAAAAATGCCCACGGTACAGGCCCTGGAGGAAATGAAAAAACAGGGCAATATGAATACGGCACTGATGTTGAAGCACTGGATATTACGCAACGTGGTGAGCTGTGTTTCTTAGAAAATGATAAAGTTAAAACTGTCACCATGGAGTCTGGCTTTGAGCCAAGTGAAGCATACTCGTTTGCCTGTGATAGGAATACTTACAAAGAAGTTAATGGCGCTTATTCCCCATTAAATGATGCTCACGCCTTCGGTACTGCAGTATTTGATATGTATCAACAATGGTACAACACAGCACCGCTTACTTTTCAATTGTTAATGCGTGTTCACAGTGGTAACAACTGGGAAAATGCAACTTGGAATGGTCAGGCTATGACCTTTGGCGATGGCGCTGATAGGTTTTACCCGTTAGTTTCACTTGATATCGTCTCTCATGAGGTAAGCCATGGTTTTACTAGTCAAAACTCTAATTTAATTTATGCAGAACAATCGGGGGGGATAAACGAATCTTTCTCTGATATGGCAGGTGAAACAGCAGAGTATTTTTTGCGCTCAGAGACTGATTGGTTATCTGGTGCTGATATTTCAAAAACAAGCCCGGCACTACGTTATTTTGAAACGCCATCTCTAGATGGCGTTTCGATTGATCACGCAAGTGATTACTACTCAGGTATGGATGTTCACTTTAGCAGTGGTGTGTTTAATCGTGCTTTTTTTCTTCTTTCGAATACTCAGGGGTGGGACCCTAAAAAAGCGTTCGAAATAATGCTTTTTGCAAATCAAAATTATTGGGTTAATTCTAGTGATTTTATTGATGGTGCCTGTGGCGCTATAAACTCTGCCATTGACTTAAGATATGAAGCTAACGATGTTATTGCAGCATTTAATGAAGTAGGTGTTACTTGCGATAATATTCAGTTTATAGATGCCGATGCAGACTTAATGGATGATAACTGGGAGTTATTTTACGGGTTAGATCCAAGTACTGCTGATGACGCTGGACTTGATTTAGACCAAGATGGTTTAACAAACCTAGAAGAATACTTAGCCAATACTTTCCCAAATGCAATGGATACCGACTCAGATAATCTATCAGATTATGATGAAGTTAATGTATACCTTACTAAACCTAACAATGCAGACTCTGACTTTGACCGCATGCCTGATGGCTGGGAAGTTTCGTTTTCACTTAACCCGCTAAATGCAGATGATGCCCAGCTTGATTTAGACTCAGACACATGGAGTAATGTAATTGAGTTTTTTGGCAACAGCGATCCTTCAGATGCGAGCTCTGAGCCAACCTTTTTTCCAGAAACAACCTTCAATTTTGATGATGCTCAAGTACCCAGTTTGTTTATTTCGTCGAATGTGCAGACACCTTGGTTAACAACTGAGTTTGATGGCCGCTCTGGCTTTGTGATGACTAATAACGACATTACAGACAACCAATCTACCAGTGTTGAGTTTAGCTTTTTAAGTGGTGAGCAACGCTATGTAAACTTTAGCTATGCATTAGACACAGAAGGTGGTTATGACTACTTTAGTGTTCACATAAATGGTTCAATTGTTTTAGATGAGTCAGGAATAAGCGAGTGGAAGGACGCGTCTTTCCAAGTTCCTGCTGGACTAAATACTGTTAAATTTACCTATTCTAAAGATGTATCCGTTTCTACTCCTGAAGATGCTGTATATATAGATAATTTATACATAGGGCCTAACTTTCCTGATGCAGATAATGACGGTATGTCTGATTCTTGGGAATTACTGCATGGTCTTGATATAAATAACAGTGAAGATGCATCATTAGATGCTGATGCGGACGGCTTATCTAATCTATTAGAATTTCTAAATGCGGGTTTACCAAATAACCCTGATACAGATGGCGATACTATTCCTGATGGTTGGGAGTACAATAATAGTTTAGATCTAACCAGTTCGTCAGATTCAGCAGAAGATGCAGATAATGATGGGTTTTCAAATTTAACTGAGTATTTAGCAAATACTGACCCACAGTCAGATACTTCTTTCCCTGTTGCTTTAAATATTACTACGTCATTTGAAGGTTCTTCGCTACCTACTTGGATGGTTGAAGCTGAAGGCTCTAGTGCACCTTGGTTTATAACAAATGATTTTGCAACCGACGGTCTACAAAGCATTCGCTCAGGCGTTATTAGTGACTCACAATATAGTAGCTTTACCATAATAGGTTTATTTGAAGAGAGTGTACTGGCATTCGATTACAAAATTGAGTCTGAATTTTGCTGTGACTTCTTAAGTATTATTGTTGATGGGCAAGAAGTTTTTGGGCGTAGTGACCAAAATAATTCCAGTACCTTAGAGGCAACGTCTGTTTTGCTTAATTTAAATGAAGGGCTGCATAACATTGAATTTAAATACTTTAAAGATAGCTCCGTTTCAAATGGAGCAGATGCTGTATGGCTTGATAATTTTGCTTTATTTTCAGAAACTGATTTAACAGATACTGATAATGATCAATTGCCAGATTACTGGGAGTTAGTTCATGGGTTAAATCGTCTCGACGCAAGTGATGCTCTATCTGATGACGATATTGACGGTCTTTCAGCCTTAGAAGAATTTAACCTTGGAACTAATCCAACCTCAGGTGATACAGATAATGATGAGCTAAGTGATGGGTATGAGGTAAGTAACGACCTTTTACCTTTAGACGCTGCAGATGCTAATTTAGATTACGATGAAGATGGCTATACCAATATTCAGGAGTTTTACTCTCAGAGTCTAGCTAATGATGCTTCATCATTAGTGCAATCTTTCACGCAATTAAATGAAAGCTTTGAAGATGGACTTCTTCCGGCTAAGTTTACCGAACTTGCTGTTAACTCTTGGGGTTGGCAAGCTAATACAAGTTGGTCAACTTTGGACGATGCAAGCCTTAGCTTAGCATTAACGCCTACTAGCAAGGTGGGTGGTTTTGCCATTGCGGGGTTATTTGAAGCCGGTTTTATTAATTTAGACTATTTGGTTTATAACTCTTCAGCGTTGCAAATAAGCTTAAATGGTAGTCCTATAGATGTAAATCGTGGTAGCCAGTCTCGTTTATTGTTACCGGTAGATGATGGTTATAACATTATTAAAGTTAAATATGAGGACGCATACCTTCAGCAGCAACCGTTATCCGTTGATAATATAACTTGGAGTGCTGAAATTGACATTACCAGCGACTATGATTTGGACGGTATTCCTGATTTTTGGGAATTTGAATATGGGCTAAATGCTTTAGAACCCTACGACGCTAATTATGACGACGACTATGATGGTTTGACTAATTTACAAGAGTATCAACTTTCGGGTAATCCGCTTAGCTCAGATTCAGATGGTGATGGTGTTCAAGACAGTGAAGATAGCCACCCAGATGATGCAAGCCGCGGTGAAAATAGTCCGCCTGAGTTTATATCGAGTCTTGAGCCTATTACGCTAGAGGCGACCTCTCAAAATACTAATATTACCCGTCTATATACTCCAGAGGCTAGAGATAACGGTCATTTAGAGCCTCAAGTATACGCAAGCTCAGGGTCTTACTTGCCCCTAGGCGAGCACCAGATTACATGGATTGCACGAGATAATGTTGGTAACGAAACATCGGCTATTCAAACAGTCACACTTGTTGATACAACTGCCCCGATTATCCAACCGTATACTTTTAGTGTTTATGGCAGCACGATCACGGCTATAAAAAATGCACTTTTAGATAATCGTGTTATTTACGATAGTGTTTCAGCTATAACGCTTCTGGAAATTGATGATAGCTTTGTATTTAGAACGGGCGATGTATCTATTCCTGTATCTGCTGTTGATGAAGCTGGAAATCATGTATCAGGCGACGTAAGGGCTATGATTTTCCCTGAAATTAGTATTCAGCCTACTACGTATGTGTATCAAAATGGTAATGTGCTTGTAGATGTTTTTATTAGCGGCGCTAACCCATATGGTTACTCTAGCTTTCATTTACAAGCTAATAATAGCACCCAGTATTTTACTACTAATCAGTATGGACCTATTAAGCTTGAGTTAGAGCGAGAATTTGTAGGCAGCGCAGCAAGTATTAGTGTCCTATCTAATGGTAATGCGTTTATAGACAAAAATGATAACAGCCAGCTAGTGTACTTAAGTGAAGCGGCACAGGCGCAGTTTATTACTGATTTTTATCAAAATGGTAAAGCAGTTAATAAAACTATTCAGCGTTCTATACCTGACTTTAATGCCACCATTAAGTTAGTAAATTTACCTAGTACAGGTAGTGATGTATCCCTTGAGCTTATTGGCCCCGCAGGTGTTGATTCTTACATTTATAAAACAGGTGATTCACAGTGGGATGTTTCATTTAGTGCAAATCTTTCTGAGCAAACCAATAATATAGATTTAACTTTACGTGTAAAACAAGATGATGAACTACTAGCAACTAAGCAAACTAGTTTACGTCTTGTTGATAGCGTTATATTTGATGACCCTGAACTAGATACTGATGGCGACGGTATACCTGATATTGAGGAAGGAGTAGGTGATAGCGATAAAGATGGTATTGCTGATTACCTAGATAGCACTTCTACTACTAATACAGCTATCTTAGCTTCAGGTGATAGTGCTTACAGTATTGATGAGTTTAATCACTTAGCTGTAGGTAGCATCAAAGAGGCTCTAGCAGCGGGTTATATTGCTGATATGTCTATTTCTGAACAAGCGCTCAGCACTTATTTCTCAGATTTAGATATAATAGAACCTCACTTCCAAGCTAAAAGTGATGTAATTAACCTTCGTGTTACGTTATCTAATTCATCAAGTACCGCAGAAATTGCACTACCTGAGTACGTAAATGCAATTTTAAGCTCAGACATGCAAGTAAGAGTACTAACCGCGGCTGGTTGGCAGTCAGCCACTGTATTATCAGGTAATGTATATGAGCAGGTGTGTTCACGTTGCTTTAGCTTTGCAATCGAAGATGGTAGCGCATTCGACCTTGATGGAGAGGTTAACGGCGCTATTGAAGTTGTGGCAAAACTAGCTCAAGAGAGTCTAAATCAGGCGCCTGTATTAAATGTAGATATACCAGCCACAATAGAAGAACTTGCTACTATTGAGCTTGATGCTTCTGGCTCTACTGACCCTGATGGCGATACGTTATCTTACGAATGGCGTGTTGAGCACCCTCAGTTATCCATTACAGCTGAGGATACTCAAGGTAAAGCTGTACTTACCGTGGGTGAGCTTGAGCAAACAGTTGATGCGGATATTACGTTAGTGATATCAGATGGCTATGAGCAATTTACGCAAGTATACACCGTTAGCTTTTTACATGTTAATCAGCTTCCAAGTGTAGAATTAAGTACATCTGCGGTGTCGGTTAAAGAAGGTCAGGAAGTTTCAGTGACAGCGTCTGCAACTGATAAAGAATCCTCAGAGCTTTCTTTTAAGTGGGTTCAAACAATGGGCGTAGAAGTGGCGCTTAACGATGTTGATTCCAGCACACTTAAGTTTACAGCGCCGAGTGTGTCGCAAACTACAGAGCTGGGCTTCAAGCTTATTGTATCTGATGGTGAAGGTGAGACTGAGCAAAGTTTAGCAGTGACCGTCACTAATGCTAGCACAAGTAGTGAAAAGGGTAGTGGCGGTGGTTCATTAGCCTTCATGTTGCTGCTTTTAGCATTTTCTGTTGTGTACACAAGAGCGCAGAGCTTTAAGTAACACTTACTAATAAATATATTTTTATAGTGATAAAAGCCCCTTGGTGTATTCAAGGGGCTTTTTCTTTTATGAACCAAATGTATTTTAAGTAAGTATAGAGTTGAGTGTGTTATGCTATTTTTATTAGTAATGAGTTGGAATTTTAATGAGTTATCGTAAAATTTTATTATGTATGAGCTGTTTATTTCTAAGTAATGTACTTTTTGCTAAAACTGTTACGCCGAGTAATAAAAGCCGTTTTATACCGTTATTAAAAACAATGCTTGGCGATTACCAGGTGGTAACTGCTAACTCCCCCTTATGTGTGGATAGTCAGTTGAGTTTAATTAACCCCGTTTACCCAGATGCGGGTTTTAAATTAGGCGAGCATATTGCGTTTGAAAGCCTACACAACGGCACCCGTACAACTAAAAAGCCAAATTTTTGCTTTGTAACTAGCTCTTATAAGTACAAAAGTGATGGTGTTGATAACAGCTTAAAAATGAGCCGCTGTATTGACCCTAATAACGAAAAAACCATCAGACAAAGCATTAAGTTTACCAGTGTTACAACGCTCAAATATACGCAGAGTACCCCGGCAGTAGAGTGTACATTTACAAGACAAGTTGATTAATTTACTTGCACTGAATTTGCGGTATATCGTGCCAGCGCGTTGTGTATTGGGGCGATAAGTAATCTCTGTTCATATGCCAGCCTTGGTTTAATTTGCTGCTGGCTAGAGTGAGTATGCCTTTTCCGTAGCGGTTGTTTATTGTATCAAGACACTGCATTAATTTAGGGTTATCGGCACTTTGGCTAAATAAATCGTTTTGCTGGTACTGCACCGAGGTAAGCTCTAAAGCACCTACACCACATTTATAAAACCGTACACCTGGCTGGTAAATATGAGTAAATACTTCTGATACAGCATTGGCCATTACGCAGGTATCGTTAGTGGGGGTGGCAAATTTATATATAAACGACTTTTTACAATAGCGGTCTTCATGTTTGCCCGTGGCGGCAAATATATACAGTTGTTTTGCTAGTGAGCGCTGCCCTCGTAGTTTACTGGCAACCGTAGTTACGTGGTTAATAAGGGCAGTTTTAAGAGCTGTTGGCTCACTGATCCGCTCACCAAAGCTGCGAGTAGAATATATTTCTCGCTTATCTTGGCGTACATCGTCCCATGTTAAACACGCTATACCATTTAGCTCACTTACGGTACGCTCTACCACCACACTAAACGCGCGGCGCATAGTTTTAGGGTTTTGCTGTGCCAGATCCCATGCTGTATGTATGTTCATTGTGTTAAGCTTTTTAGCTAGGCGCTTTCCTATGCCCCATACATCGGCGCAGCTCATTCTTTGTAAAACTGCTTGGCGGCTTTGCTCGTTATTTATAACGGCCACCCCATCAAACCCGCTTAGCTTTTTAGCTGCATGGTTAGCGGCTTTAGCAAGCGTAGGTGTTGGGCCAAAACCAACACCCACAGGGAGTTTAGTTTCGCGCCAAACGGTACGCCTTATTGTATGCCCGTACTCATGCCAGTTTTGTATAAGGGGTGTGTAGCCATTAAAGTGTAAAAACGACTCATCAATACTGTATATATACTGTGTGTCGCAAAAGCGGCCAATTATGTTCATCATTTTGGCGCTTAAATCGGCGTACAGCTCATAGTTACTCGAACGTACAACCACCTTGTGTTGCTCAAGCAGGTGCTTAACTTTAAAATAAGGGCCAAATTTAGGAATGTTTAAGTGCCGAGCAATAGGGCATACCGCACATACGCAGCCATCGTTATTAGTTAAAACCACCACAGGTTTAGAGCGAATAGCAGGGTCGAACACTTTTTCGGCACTGGCATAAAAAGCAACGGCATCGACTAAGGCGTACATTTTAATAACTCAGGGCTTGGGCGGTGCATTCTAATTGATAGTGTAACCACGCCCTCTAACTGAAACTCATCAGCTGGGGTTAGTTGTACCGGCTTATGTAAAGGCGATGCTGAAAGTAACCGCGCATTGGTTTTATCAAGTAACTTACACACAAATAAACCATTTAAGTTGGCAACAATAACATCGCCGTTATCGGCTTGCTCAGCACGGTCTACTACAAGCAAGTCGCCCTCAAAAATCCCCACTTCTTGCATGGAGTTACCCGATGCAATACCAATAAAGGTGGCGTCGGGGTGCTTTATTAATAGCTCATCAAGCGAAACACCAAGCTCGGCGTATTGCGCCGCGGGCGATTCAAACCCACACACACCGGCTTCTATATAAACGGGAATAACAAACATAACACAACCTAAAACGCATATACTGTATAAGTGTACAGTATATGCGTTTTATGTAAGTTATGCCAAGAAATGAAAGACAGATCACGCCATGTTTTTGATCATTTGTTGCGCGGTATCTAAAAAGTCTTTGATTTGCTGCGGGTTTAAGTTTTTACACATTTGCTCATTTATTTGCTGCTCAGAGGCTAATAACTTATCAAACAGTGTGTTGCCTTGTTCAGTGAGCGACAAAATAAAGCATCGTTTGTCGTGCTCACTGGCTTGCTTATTAATAAGGTTTAAGGCAATAAGATCTTTAATTAATCGGGCAATTTGTGCTTTGTCGCGCTGTGTTTTAGTCACAATGTCGTTAGCGGTACAGTTAGATGTACTGGCAATAATGTGTATACAACGCACGTGCATAGCATTAATACCAAGGTCGCCTGCGTTAATGGCCTCGCGTATTGTTACGCGGTAATTTTGCATCAGCTCAAATAGGGTATTTGATAAAAGCGTGTTCATAAGCTCTCTAATGGTTGACAATATCAATTAGTTTGTTATAGTTGATTTTATCAACCAGTTGGGCGTTGTGCAATGCTTGCTTTAAAAAGCAGTTAACTATTTTGTTAAACGAGGTGATTTTAAATGGGTAAACAAGTTCGCAAAGCTACGGTACTAAGTACTGAACAAATAACACCGCATTTACAGCGCATTGTTGTAGGCTCTGATGAGTTTTCGGATTTAACACAAGCGCATATTGGTTGTTATGTAAAAGTGCTTATCCCCCAAAATGGCAAAGTTGATTTTAATTTAAAAACCGCGTGTATGCGCTCTTACACAATAAGAGACATTGAAGAGGCAAGCGGTGCAATAACGCTCGACTTTGTAATAAATATGCACCAAGGCCCAGCTACGCAATGGGCTGTAACTGCAAAAGTTGGTGACAACGTAGGCATAGCGGGCCCTGGCCCTAAAAAGCTTGATAATTACCAGCATCCGCATTATGTATTGTTAGGCGATTTAACCTCAGTTAATGCAATAAAGGGCTACATGCAGCAGTTACCAGCCAGCGCAAAAATTGACGCCTTTGTGCATGCCCCTACAGCGCAAGACATAATTAATCTACACACGCAGCGCGATGTTACTTGGTTAATTACAAATACCCCCGAGGCCGATATGCTCAGCGCGCTTAACAATTTAACCAGCACAAGTGAGCCTCCTATCGTATTTATGGCATTAGAGGCAGGATTGGTACGTAAAACCAAAACTTTTCTTACGCAGGAGTGTGATATACCGCGCTGTAATATAGTTTCTTCTGGTTATTGGAAAAAAGGCCTGAACTCAGAGAGTTATAAAAAAGAGCGCCAGCAAAGCCCTGAACTTGCGTGAATACCTTAAAGTAAAACAGTTAAACGCTATTTTTTCTTTTATCTGTTAGCTAACTTGAATTGAATAAATAGCAGACCCATTTAAGTGTTTTATGCTGATGATGAAGCCCATTGTTAGCGTGCATTTTAAGGAGCTGCTATTTTGTTATCTTCCATTCCCTTTTCGTTATTAGAGCTTGCCCCCATGATCAAAGGGGACAGTGTTTCTCATACGCTCAATAAAACCACTAAATACGCTCAGCGCGCTGACCAATTAGGGTTTAATCGCTTTTGGCTGGCTGAGCATCACAATATGCCCGGTATAATTTGTGCTGCTACTTCAATATTAGTAGGCCATATTGCAGGTAAAACTCAGCGTATACGTGTTGGCTCCGGCGGAATAATGCTGCCGAATCATTCGCCATTAGTTGTGGCTGAGCAATTTGGCACATTAGAGAGTTTATACCCTGGACGAATAGATTTAGGCCTTGGACGCGCTCCAGGTAGTGACCCGGTAACCAGCCGTGCACTGAATAATGATATGAGCCGCGCTGAAAACTTCCCAGAGGAGGTAACAGAGCTGCAAACATTACTAGGCCCATATAACGGTACTCACCCTATACGTGCTATACCGGGGGAGGACACAAACGTACCGCTTTGGTTATTAGGCTCGAGTTTATTTAGCGCGCAACTGGCCGCTAAAAAAGGGCTACCTTATGTATTTGCAGGGCACTTTGCACCGCGCTTTGTACACGATGCAATCGCACTATATAAACGAGAATTTAAAGCCTCAAATGTACTCCATAAACCCTATGTAATGCTTGCTATACCGCTGGTGGCAGCAGAAACTGACGAAGAAGCGCAATACCTATCTACCACCTCAAAGCAACGGGTACTTGAACTAATACGTGGTAAAGAGCTGTGGTTAAAACCACCGGTAGAGAGTATGGAAGGTTTATGGAGTGAGCAAGAGCGCGCTCATGTGGAAAACTTTTTAAGCTTAAGCGTTATTGGCGGGCATGTGAGTATAAAGCATAAATTACAAATGATAGCCAAAGAGCTAGAAGTGGATGAGTTTATATTTACAAACGACGTATACGACAGCGAAAAACGCCACCGAGCCCTAGAAATTTTAATGGAAATAAAGCACTAATTTAAAAAGGAGGTGTTTAGTTAAGCAAGCGTACACACAGGCCTTGCTAGTATATAGACATCATTAAAAGTGAATACAAACTTATTAGCTTTAAGTGATGTCTGAACAAACGATATCGACAATTAAATATACTATGAGTGCCAAGGACAAGGCCCGTTTAAAATTATGTATCGTTCTGTTTTATCAATCAAACTGATTTAAACAATCAATTTTAAGACATTGCTTTAGTTTTTTATAATGTAGTTATTAACCAAACATCATTAAATTAAAGGAAGGTACACCGTGAACGCTCTAACAACCGCAACGACTAATTCAGTTACTCATACAGCGCAGCCAAAAGTTGCACTGATAGCTGAAGGCGGCGGGCAACGAGGAATATTCACAGCCGGTGTACTTGATGCGTGGTTAGAGCAAAACTACGACCCATTTGATTTATTTATTGGCACTTCCGCCGGCTCGCAAAATTTAACTAGCTATTTAGCACGCCAAAAAGGTTATGCAAAACGTTTAATTAGAGGGCTTTCGCGTAACAAGCGTTTTTTTCAATTAGGCCGTGGTTTAATGGGTAAACACATTGTTGATTTAGATTGGTACTTTGAAAAAACCACCGAAGTAAACAGAGCTCTTGACTTTAAAACAGCTAAAAACAGTTTAGGTGAGCGAGAGTTGCTCATAACCGCTACAAACACTCGTGACAGAAAAGCTTATTACCTATCGCCAACAGGTGAAGGTAGGCAATGGCGAGATTTACTAAAGGCATCGAGCGCACTCCCTTTTTTGTATAAACAGGGGGTTAAACTAACGCCTTGGTTAGATACAAAAGCCGCAAACGAAGCACATTTAACTCAAGAGCAATCGAGTGAAGATTTTTATGTAGATGGTGGCTTAGCGGCACCATTGCCTGTACGCGAAGCTTATAACCGTGGTGCACGAAAAATTGTAGTAATAAGAACCGTTGATGAGCATTTTCAAGCGCAAACTGCATGGGTTCAAAAGCTTAGAACATTTGCATGTGCATCAGGTTACTGCCCAAAAACACTCGATTACTTGGTTCAGCACGAACAAGCATACCTAGACGAGCTGACGTTTATTGCTAATCCGCCTAGTGATGTAGAAATTATACAAATTTTTGCAGATGAAAAGCTGCACAGTAAATTATTAGGCAGCTCAAACGATGATTTACGCTTTGATCATAAGCTAGGTGTAAAAGCAGGCCGCGCTTATTTAAAAAGCCAAAATGCACGTATAGTAGATTACGCACATAGCTACGCCATGTAATTGGGTACCAACGCTTAAACTCTACTTAAGTTTAAGCGTTGGTAAAGTGCCTAAACAAAATTAAAGCTATGCTTTTTTTAAACTTATTGAAGGTTTTTTATTGCTAATAGCTGCACCTAATAAAATAAGCGCCAAAGCAATAAATACTGACCAACTAAAGGGAGCCTGCGAGGCAAGTATTAAAATAAAGGTAGAGAGCACCGGCGTTAAAAAACTGAACGAAGCTAATAGCGTTCGGTTACCAAATTTTAAACCATAATCCCATAAATAAAATGCACCGCCTACAGGGCCTAACCCCAATAAAATAGCGCCTAGCCATTGTGAAATAGATAAATTTATTACGGTTGTTTCAAAATAAAAATGTGCAAAAAGGGCAAGCACAGCCACAATAAGTGAAAGCCAGCCTATGTCATCTACATGGCTATTAAATTGCGACATTAAATAAGAATAACTCGACCATAATACTGCGCAGCATCCTGCAAAAAAATACCCTAAGTAATACTCACTATTGATAGATAACCCACTGCCATCGGTAATTAAACTAAGCGTGCCTAAAAAACCCAGTAATCCGCCCAATATTGATTTAAATTTAGCCCCTGGAGTAGCCACAAATACACCTAGCAATAATGGCCAAAGGTACACAATTAGGCTTACCTCGATTAAAGGACCGTATTTTAAAGCCATAAAATAACAAAAGTGAAAACCAAACAAACCAGTAACACCTATTATAATTTGCTTTTTAGAAAGCTTAGGCGGGGTTAATAATGGTTGTTTTGTAGCGACGCGTTTAACTAATAAAATAATAAAAGAGATTGAAAAGCATATAAAAAGTAACTCAAAAGCAGGCAGTGCTTTAGTTAAATTACCGAGTAATGCTAAAAGCCCCCACGAAAATATTGCTAAAAACCCTATGTGTGTTGCCATTAATTACCCTCCGTAAATACTATTTACTGAGTGTACCAATAGGCTGAAGGTTAAATATGCTAAAAAGACGGTGTTGTTGTTTGCTTAGGCGCAATTTACTGCTTTTTAAACGCCTTAGGTGGCTGCCCAAAGTATAAATTAAACCGACGGCTAAACGCTGAGGCATCGTTATAACCAATGCGATCACCTACTAAAGCGATTGGTAGGTCTGAATGGGTTAATAAGGCGCGCGCATGCTGCATTCGTAACATAGTGATATATTGCAGCGCACTCATGTTGGTGTTTCTTTTAAACACAGTTTTAAATTGCGTAACGCTTAAACAGGCAATATTGGCCAGCTCTTTTAACGTGTAGGGATACGCTAAATTTTGCTTTACCGTGGTTATGACATTATCTATACGCTTATCAATATTACTGTGGCTGCTTTGCTCACAAAGTAGTAAATAAAATAAATCAAAGGTTGAGCTAGTCAGCTTTTCATCATTAACAACAAGCAGTTGCTGCTCTATAAATTGTAAGTAACTTAATAAACGGCTATCTATAGAGATTTTAGGGCATAAAAGGTTTATAAGGTTATCAGGCAGGGCATCTAAATCTGCCACAATAAAACGCGCGGCTTCATCGGCAGTAAAGGCATGCACTACGTTTTTCTCTATAACGATACAACTGCCCGTACTCACGGTTGTTTTAAAGTCATTATTTAACGATATAAAAATTTCCCCGTGTAGAGGTAACACGAGTTGATGGTAATTGTGCTGGTGGCACTTTATATCTTGCGAATAATACCGAATCGAAAGCTTATTCAATCTATACTCCATTAGCTAATACATAAACCGAGTATTGCCTAAAATACGTTTAGTAAAACATCGCGTTAATAAACCTAAGTGGATGACAATAATATACTGGTTTCGCTATTTAAAATGCCTTCTATTTCGCGTACTTGCCTGAGTACGCCATCAAACTCACCTAAATTTGCTGCTTGTATTTCAGCCACTAAGTCCCAAGCGCCATTGGTAGTATGTAACTTAGTAAGTTCGGGTATACCACGCAAGGTTTTAATTACCTGCGAGGTCGATTTACCCACCACTTCAACCATCATAATGGCTCTTACAGCTTCGGTTTCTATGTGTTCGTGTACACGCACCGTAAAGCCCAATATAGCACCCGATGAAACGAGCCGGTCTAAACGGTTTTGGACTGTCCCGCGAGACACCTTTAAAACATCGGCTAGGGCTGAAATAGAAGCGCGGCCATCTTTTCTTAATTCGGCTATTAACGCGTTATCTAACGAGTCGTAAATATAAGGGGTCATAAAACGCCTTGGATTATGTGTTTAGTACAAATTACTAAATTTGTACTTTAATGCATAGCAATTTGCTAAAAAATACTATTATTTGTATAAAATTTTGGCATTTTAAGTGGCGTCTCTGGCCTATAAACTTATTTCAAATAATTTATTTAGTCATTAAAGAGGTATTTATGAGTCATTTTATCGCACAGCCTAAACAAGGTGTTCCATTTGTGAGCGTACAGGCAATGGCCAAACTTATAAATAAAATGGGCATAGAAAACGTGTTGCTAGAGCTTACTAAAAGGTTAGAGCAAGATTTTGCTCGCTGGCACGAATTTGATAAATCGCCACGTTATGCAGCGCACTCTCCAGATGGTGTAATAGAGCTTATGCCCGTAAGCGATGGCAAAATGTTTAGCTGCAAATATGTAAATGGCCATCCAAAAAACACATTTAAAGCGCTTCAAACAGTGGCCGCATTTGGTATTTTGTCAGATGTTGATAGCGGCTACCCAGTTATGATCAGTGAAATGTGTCTACTAACGGCCCTGCGAACAGCGGCTACATCAGCGCTTGTGGCAAAGTATTTAGCGCCTGAAAACTCAACAACGCTGACATTAATTGGTAATGGTGCACAGTCTGAGTTTCAGGCACTGGCTTTTAAAGCTGTGTTAGGCATTACTCACATTCGTTTATACGACATTGATAAAAACGCCTCACAAAAAGCCTACAACAACTTAAGTGGCTACGGCTTAAATGTCACTCTATGCAATAGCGCAGAAGAAGCCGTTCAAGGCGCGCACATTATTACAACCTGCACAGCCGATAAAAAAAATGCCACTATTTTAACCAGCGATATGATCCCACAGGGTGTGCATTTAAATGCCATTGGTGGCGATTGCCCTGGTAAAACAGAGCTTGATTCACAGTTACTAGAGCGTGCCACTGTGTTTGTAGAGTACGAGCCGCAAACCAGAATAGAAGGCGAAATTCAGCAAATGAGCGAAACCTTTGGCGTAACAGAGTTTCATAAAGTAATTAATAAACAAGTACCTGGGCGTACAAGTAACAACGAGCTTACTATTTTTGATGGGGTAGGTTTTGCAAGCGAAGACTTTACCGCATTGGTTTATATTAAAGACGCGCTGGTGGCTGCAGGTGAGTTTGAACTGCTTGATTTAATTACACAACAAGCCGATCCGCGTAATTTATTTTCGGTACTTAATAGTACACAAACAGCAAAAACTCCTAAGCAAGAGCAAGTGGCATGAGTTATATAAAGCAAGCACCCAGCGCTGTGGTGATGGTACGACCGCATCACTTTACATCTAACCCACAAACTATGTTAGACAACACGTTTCAAAGTACTTGCAACTCACAAAATCAGAGTCAGCATGCCTTTGATGAAGTAACCAATGCGGTTAAATTATTGCAAAACGAGGGCGTAACGGTTCATCTTTTTGAAGACGAACATACACACACACCCGATTCTGTGTTTCCAAATAATTGGTTTTCTACCCATCAAAGTGGCGAGCTAGTTATGTACCCAATGTACGCAGAAAACAGAAGATTAGAATATCGAAAAGATATTATTGATTTTTTGACTAATCACTATAAAGTGTTGTCTGTGACTGATTATTCATTTTTAGCGAAAGAAAATGCATTCTTAGAAGGCACCGGATCGCTTGTTATTGACCACCCACATAAGCTTGCTTATGCAGTAGAATCTAAGCGCACTACTAAAACCGTGGTTAATACAGTATGCGAGCAATTAAAGCTAAAACCTGTTGTATTTAATGCCTATGATAAGCAAGGTACTGCGGTTTATCATACTAATGTATTAATGTGTGTAGCCACAGAGTTTGCCATGATCAGCCTAGATATGGTGCCAAATAGTCAGCACAAACAATTAACTAACCATTTTATACAAAGCCATTTAGAAGTAATAAACTTAACTAATGAGCAAATAAGTAGCTTTTGTGGTAACGCAATAGAGTTACAAGGTACAAATGGTCGTATTTTAGCACTCTCACAAACGGCGTTTAATGCACTTACAACCGAGCAAAAAGCAGCAATACAAAAAACAGCTAAACTTGTTCCGTTACCTATACCAACCATAGAGTCGGCGGGAGGTTCGGTTAGATGCATGATTGCAGGCATTCATCTGCAAAGTAAATAACCTACCACTAAGTCAACATACTAAGGCAGCATAGCTGCCTTACTCTATGGCTAATATGCATAATTAAATGCCATTTACTCAACCACTTGCTGAGTAAAACATAATAAAGACAAAAGGATTAGCCCATGTTCGATACCGTAGTAAAAAGTGTAAATGGCCTATTATGGGGAGAAGGCCAAATACTGATCTACATACTACTGTTTGCAGGTATTTGGTTTTCGGTACGTTTAAAAGCAATTCAAATAGTAAAATTTAAACACATGTTTAGCCTGTTAAAAGGCAGTAGCAAGTGTAAAAAAGACGATATTTCATCATTTCAGGCATTGTGTACTGGCCTGTGTGCCCGGGTAGGTACAGGTAATTTAGCCGGGGTAGCTGTTGCTATTTCACTAGGCGGAAGCGGCGCTATATTTTGGATGTGGGTTATAGCCATACTTGGCATGGCAACCGGCTTTGCCGAAAGTGTATTAGGGCAGGTGTATAAAGTACGCGATAGTAGTGGCGAATTTAGAGGCGGCCCCGCCTATTATATTCAACAAGGTTTAGGCAGCCGTGCCTTTGCCATTGTGTTTGCGGCGTGTTTATTTTTAGGTTATGGCTTTACCTTTAGTGCTATGCAAACCAATACCATAACTGATGCACTTAACTACGCATTTGAAGTACCCACCTTTTATTCAGGATTAGTAATTACCGTATTAGCAGGCTCAATTATACTTGGCGGCTTTAAAGCAATAGCCCGCTTTGCAGAGCGCGTAGTACCATTTATGGGCATATTATTTGTAGCGGCTGCCGTTATTATAACGCTTATAAATTTGCCGCAAGTACCAGCCATGCTTAAAGATGTGTTTTTATCGGCCTTTGGTTTACAAGAGGCTGGCGCAGGCGCAATGGGCGCTGCCATTAAAAATGGTATACAACGCGGATTATATTCTAACGAAGCTGGTGCGGGTAGTGTGCCCCATGCCGCAGCAAGTGCAAGCCCTATCCCTAATCACCCAGTTACACAAGGGTATATACAAATGCTTGGCGTGTTTTTCGACACCATTGTACTTTGTAGCTGTACTGCTGTTGTTGTTTTGTTAGCAGATGTAGATATAAGCGGCGAAATGGAAGGTATACGTTTAACCCAGAGCGCCATGACTGCGCATTTAGCACAAGGCGGTGTTTACTTTGTTGCGGCAGCCATTACCTTATTTGCCTTTACTTCGGTGGTGGCCAACTACGCTTACGCTGAAAGTAACCTGCATTTATTTAAGCTCGATAACAAAGTAGGGCGCACAATTTATACATTACTTTATTTATCAATGATGCTGTGGGGCGCATCAGCATCATTAAAAGAAGTCTGGGACTTAGCCGATATAGCGTTAGGATTAATGACAGTGGTTAACGTAATCGCTATTATATTACTCACGCCAACGATTGTGGCTGTTAATCGCGATTACAACACACAAAGAGAAAAAGGCATAGAGCCAGAATTTAAAGTAAAAGATGTAAAAGTACAGGGAAAATGCGAAAGCGGCATTTGGGATTGATTCCCGTATTTTAAGCAATTTTAACGATAAAAAGCGGTTTTATGGCAACATAAAACCGCTTTTTAATTTTGCATAATTATTCAAAATTAGGTTTTGTAAATAACACAAAAATATCAAAATAATAAGGTAAACTGATTTAATGATCGACATTTATGCAGGGAAAACAGCAGCAAAAATTATTAACGACCAGGGCTTTAAACCGGAATTATTTACCTCTTTTTTAGGGGCAAGTGGCGGGCCAAAATGGTTTACCTTATTCGGGTTAGATAAATATATTTTTGGTGAATTTTTTAAAAACCGCACTCAACCACTTAACTTAATTGGTTCATCTGCTGGGGCATTTCGATCTGCCTGTTTTGCACAAAACGACCCCGTTGCTGCCATTGAGCGTTTAGCAAAGTCCTATTCGCAAACACGCTATTCTAGTAATAAACCAACACCCGCTGAAATTACACTAAAAGCCCGCTCATTATTAGATGATGTATTTGGGGAGCACGGCGTAACCGAAATTTTAAATAACCCTATTTTTAAAGCGCATTTTATCGTGGCTAAGTCGAATGGGTTTATTGCCAGCGAAAACAAATTAATTCAGCTTTTAGGTTTATCAAAAAGTTACATGCTCAACCGTGTAAACCGAAAATTATTAGGCTCGCAGTACGAGCGTTTTATTTTTGGTGCGCCAAACAGTAACTTATCAATAACCGACAGTTATAATTTTAAAACCCAAAACATAGCACTTAGCCAAACAAATTTAAAAGATGCTTTACTCGCATCCGGCTCTATACCACTAGTAATGCAAGGTATAAAGAACATTGCAGGTTCACCACAAGGTATGTATCGCGATGGCGGAATAATTGACTACCATTTTGATTTAAAAATTAATAACCCAGGCTTAATTTTATATCCACATTTTAATAGTGAGCCAAAAGCAGGGTGGTTCGATAAAAATTTAAAACGTAAAGTGTCGCCACTTAATTACGACAACGTGGTGATGATCGCCCCATCAAAAGAATTTATAGCCGGTTTACCTTACGGAAAAATTCCAGACAGAAACGACTTTAGTGATCTTGATGCAGACACACGCATTAAATATTGGAATACCGTTTTTAGTGAAACTGAAAAGTTGGCAGAAGCGTTTGATAAAAAGCTAAATAGTTTAAAGTTATTATAATTATTAAATAGTAAGGTTACTTGATATAGAAATGATTTTCACTGTAGTCATAAAAATTTTTATTTGATACATTAATTTTTAAAATTGAATCAATACTGTTATTTATATATTCATCAACAAATAGAATTAATCTAAATTCATCTTGAAGGATAAAAGGTTCGACAGGGCGTTTTCTAAGGAGGTTCTGATCAAAAATTGATAAGTGTTCTTTTTCATTTAATTTATAAGAACCACCTGAATTACTTGAGGATATAAATACAGGGGAATACTGATAAATTACTTTCCCGAAAATATAACTTTTAACATCAAGTTGTTTTTTTGCTTCATTTAAAATGTCATTTATAAATTTTTCAATATTATAAATACCAAATGTTTTAGGCCCGAAGCCTCTTTTTGTTTTTTCGTCAATTGAAACACCATGAAAGGATATAATATAGGCTTTTTTAGGAATTTCACCGATAAAACCTTCACCTTTAATTGAAGTAGTATTAGAACGACTTGATTCAAAAATAAGAGGCAAGCTAATTTTAGATGTACTTAAACCCTCTAATTTGTCTTCACGAGCTATATCTTCTTCAATATTTTGATAATAATGAGAAGTCCTAAGCCATAAAGACCCTGTATTCATTACAAAATCATATACTTCTTTTTCACATGTCCTAAATACCAATAATTGATCAGTATCAGTTTTTATAAACATCAAGTTTCATCTCTATTATTAATATCGTTATTGATATAATTATATAATACAGATTAAAGACCGATAATAAACTAAATAAAATATACTGCATAGAGTTGGCTTAAAAGCTAACGTAATAATTAAAACAAAACAACCCATAAATTACGTTATGTTAAATTAGATAGTTAATAAGAAAGCGAGCGTGATTATACAAACCAGCCCGCTTTTAGGAGAGTAATTAGGTGTTAATTTAGCTCAGAATCTACCCAAAATTTAGTGCCTTTTAGTACAGCTTGTAGTGCAAGGCCATTTTCGGTTAAAGAATATACGGTAACTTGGTCGGCAATGGCTTCTGCAACCAGTGCTCCACCCTTATCTTCGTATTTTGCTGCTGCATCTGCGTTTCCGCCAAAGGCCCAACCGTGTTCAATAAATCTATTTACTGCCGCTTGGTTATGAAAAACCATAACCACATTAAAGTCTTTAACACCTAAACCAAGCCCTAAACCGGCTTCGCCCATATTCATGTAGGTAGATTTACCCGTTAAATTATTTTTTACTACACCGTAGCCGCCACCAAAACTGGCTAAAACTACATTGACGTTTGCGTTATCAAATACGGCGTAACCAGCAGAATTGGCGATTTGTTTTTTAACATCGGGCTTTTGTGCGTATAATTTGTCGAGGGTATTGTTTTTCATGCTTTGTACTAAAGCGCGTTTTTCGCTAGGTGAAGCACTACCGGTCGTAGCACAACCTGTTAGTAATACACTTATTGTAAGTAGGCTTAACACGATAAATTTTTTCATAAAACTTTCCTTAATACGATTCATAACAATCCACAACAATGTTTAAATAAATCCACTTTCACTATGTCCAATACTAGACAGTATCGGACTTTAGGGTTAAGCTGTAAGTCTATTATTTTATTGAATATTTATACATTATGCTTGTTGCTTTAGTTGATACGTTAAAACAATTAAGATATCAAATTGCTCATCTTGACGATGGTACTCTAAATTCAGAATACCCAGAACTTGCATCCTTTATACAGCAAGTTGGCTTGACTGTAACTGAATCAAAGGACGATCTAAAATTTTTATACCAATTTTTATATGTATACGGCCGTAAATCTGAGGCGACATTTAATCGTTTTCGTAATGAGCTTGAACGATTTTATTTGTGGTCTTGGTTAATTGCCCAAAAATCAGTGTTTGATTTAAAACGCGAAGACATTGAAGCGTATGTTGATTTTATGGCTGAGCCAGATAAAAAATGGGCTTCAACTTCGGTGCAATGGCGTTACAAAGACGAACAAGGTATTCGTCGATTAAACCAAAATTGGCGCCCTTTTATATTAAAAGAGTCAATTGCGAGTCAGCAAACATTAGCGGCTATGTTTACTGCGCTAAATGTATTTTATAAGTTTTCTATATTAGAAGAAAAAACATTTGCGAACTTTATTCCTGTAGTGAAAAAAAATAGTCCCTATTTGGTTGTTCAATCTCAAATTCAGATCCCAGACACTTTAAGTGATATACAATGGGAATATGTATTTGGCGTAACACGCGATTTATGTGAAAAAAAACCAGAGCTTGAACGTAACCTATTTACGCTTGCGTGCTTAAAAGGGCTATATTTACGTATATCAGAATTATCAGAGCGCCCGCAGTGGTCGCCGGTTATGTCACACTTTTGGCAAGATAATGACGGTTTTTGGTTTTTACGAATTATGGGCAAAGGTAATAAGCTACGAGATGTTACGTTAAGTGATGATTTTGTTGAGTATTTAAAGCGTTATAGATTATACAGAGGGTTACCCGCCCTACCACGCGTTGATGAATCTGAACCATTGGTGCATAAAATTCGTGGACAAGGTGGGATGACCGTTAGACAAATTAGGCGTTTAGTACAGCAAAGTTTTGATTTAGCACAGCAATCTTTACTTGATGATGGGTTTAAAGATGATGCAGAACAACTTGAAGCAGCCACTGCCCATTGGCTTCGTCACACGGGCGCAACACATGATGCGCAAACGCGACCGCTAAAACATTTATCGGAAGATTTAGGCCATTCAAAAATTGCCACAACCGATCAAATTTACATTCAAACAAATATTAAAGAGCGAGCAAAATCTGGCGTTAAAAGGAAAATTTAATGGAATACTTAGTAATAGCATTTATTGGTTTTTTATTTTTAGTTTATTCAATTTCAATTAGACAACTAGAGCGCACAGAAATAACAGGGCCTATGTTTTTTGTTATTGGCGGCATGTTTTTGGCGTTTTTACTTCCTAATGAAGGCGAAAAATTAAAAACAGGAATAGATTATTTATTACCACTGATAGAGCTAACGCTAAGTATATTTTTATTTTCTGATGCGGCTAAATCTAAGTTAGGTGTATTGAGGCATAGTTTTCAATACCCTAGCCTATTATTATTCGTTGCCCTACCCTTAACTTTATTATGTGGAATTGGTGTTAGTTTATTTTTATTTGCAGAGTTGTCGTTAATTCAATCGGCACTGCTGGCAATTATACTTACGCCAACCGATGCTGCTTTAAGTAAAGGGTTATTACAAAGTACACAAGTACCCGAAAAAATTAGGGAAGGTATCAATACAGAAAGCGGATTAAACGATGGTTTATGTGTACCTGTATTTTTAATTTTTATTTTACTCGCAAAAAATCCTGACTCAGCTATTACTGCTTCACATACCTTAGGTGTGTTTTCAAGAGAGCTTGGCTTAGCATTGTTGATTGCTAGTTTTTCTATTGCGGTATTTATACCGGCACTAAATTTTGCAATGAAACGACATTACTTCGCTAAAAACACCAGCCCATTTTTATTGTTAGGGTTTGCGATGGCGGTGTTTTCTATTACACAATATTTTCATGGCAGCGGATTTATAGCTGTATTTGTAGCGGGTTTGTTATTTGATAAATTTTCTAAAACCGATATTCGCGCTGAGCTAATAGAAGATTCTGAGCACATTGCTGATTTTACTTCATTAATGATTTGGTGTTTATTTGGATTTGTTTGTGCGTATTTAGTAATACCAAAATTAAATACAAACATAATTGTGTATGCCCTACTAAGCACTACATTAATTAGAATAATACCAGTTATGTTATCGTTACAATTTACAGCACTTAATTGGAAAGAACGTTTTACTTTTGCGTGGTTTGGTCCGCGAGGTTTAGCATCTATTGTTTTTACTTTAATGGTAATAGACACGCAAATAGAAAATAAATACGATATTGCCACTATTGCAATGACCACTATTTTATTTAGCGTGTTTATCCATGGTATAAGCACAAAGCCAATCGCTAATAGTTTTGCTAAAAAGCCTTAGTAGTATTTATAACTATTTAAATTTAAAGCGTTACTTTTAATTTTTATTTATTGTGTGAACCTAGTTGTTGAATTTATCAGGGTAATAAAAAAAAGCGTAACTTATTTTTAAGTTACGCTTTTTTATTGTTAACTTTTATTAGCTAAGTACCTGTGCAAGTAACTCTATAGGGTGTTTAGGTTTAAATTGCTCAAAGCGTTTTACTTGGCTGCGGCACGAAAACCCCGTTGATAAAAGTTGCTCGGGTTTATTTTTATCTACTATTGGTTTCCAACTCATTTCGTACAGTGCACGGGAATTTTCTTGGTTTTGTACTTCATGGCCATAAGTACCGGCCATACCACAACATCCGGTATTGGTTGTATTTAGGGTTAAACCAATATCAGTAAAAATTGTTTTCCATACACTTGCTGCTTTTGGCATGGCTGTTGTTTCTGTGCAGTGACTCAATAGTGTAAATTCAGTATCGGTTTTGTGTGTAGCCGATAGTGATTTAAACGATTGAGTTTGTAACCATTCATGGGCAAGTTGCACATGAAATTCACCGCGATTATTTTCTAAAATGGTATTGTATTCATCGCGATAACACATAACTAACGATGCATCTAAACCAACCAAAGGTGAATTTATATCTGTGAGTTTATTTAAAAATTCTGCGGCATTTTTTGCGGTTACTTTAAACTCATGCAAAAACCCTTTTACGTGTTGAGCTTTACCATTTGGCTTAAATGGTAGTAGCATCGGCTTTTTACCTAGCGCAGTGATTAGTGTTATAAAGCTTTGCACTAACTCGGCTTCGTAAAAGCTGGTAAACGGGTCTTGTACTATTAGCACATAGTTATTTTGTTCTTCGCTTGAAAGTGAGTTTAATAATTCAAAATCAAATTTATGTGCTTTTGCTACGCGTTTTTCAAGTGAAGGCACACTTAATTGAGGGGTATCGACATACCCTACTGTTTTTTTAATTAAACTACTTACTAAGTTTGTTTTAACAATTGGGTTTATTACGCGTGCAAATTTAGACATTACAGGCGCCGAACTTTCAATGTTAGCGACTAAATAATCTTTAAGTGGGCGCGCGTAATAACTGTGATAATAATTTAAAAAGCGTGCTCTAAAAGTAGGTACATCCACTTTAATTGGGCAAGATGTTGTACAGGCTTTACACGCTAAACATTCATCCATTGACTCTTTTACTTCGTGAGAAAAATCGTAAACGCCTTTGTTTTTGTCACGGCTATGAACAAAGCGCTCCCACCAGGTAATGACTTCGCCTTTGTTAAGTTCTTTTTCTACTTCGAGCAAGTCTACATTTTTAGACTCTTGAAGTCGTAACCATTCGCGCATTAATGTTGCGCGGCCTTTTGGCGAATGTCTGCGATCGCCGGTTACTTTATATGAAGGACACATAGGAGAATTTTCGTCGTAGTTAAAACAAATACCATTACCATTACAGGTCATTGCATTGTTAAAACTTGTTTTTACATCGATAGAAATTTGCTTATCGAAGTACGAACGCTTTTGCCCATCTACACTAACGAGTGAATCCTCACTTTCTATGGGAGTACATATTTTGCCAGGGTTTATTCTATTATTTGGGTCGAACGCGGTTTTTATTTTACGAAGTTGTTTAAATAAATGCTCACCAAAAAATTCAGGGCCATATTCACTGCGGTAACCTTTACCATGCTCACCCCACATTAAACCGCCATATTTAGCGGTGAGTTTTACAACTTCGTCCGAAATTTTACGAAGCAGTTTTTCTTGTTCTGGGTCGCACATATCTAGCGCCGGGCGTACATGTAAAACCCCCGCATCAACATGGCCGAACATACCGTATTGTAAATTATGGCTATCGAGTAATGCTCTAAATTCTACAATATAGTCGGCAAGGTTTTCTGGCGGTACAGCGGTATCTTCAGCAAAGGCCAATGGCTTTTGGCTGCCTTTAACATTACCGAGTAAGCCAACAGATTTTTTACGCATGGCGTAAATTTTTAAAATGTCACTTTTATTGCTTGTTAATTGGTAGCCAATAACTCCATTGGTTTGATTTGCTACGCATTCATCGAGTAAGGTGCAAAGTGTGTTTACTTTGTCTTTTATATCTTCAGGTGATACTGCATTAAACTCAACCATATTGAGTCCTTGCATATCTTTAGTTGGCACATCGGTTATTAAGTCCGATACTGAATGCCAAATAATATCTTCACGAGCTAGGTTTAATACTTTGCTATCGACTGTTTCTACCGATGTTGCACGTGCATCAACTAAAAAGGGAGAATGGCGAAGTGCCGAATCAAAACTGTCGTATTTAATATTTATTAGTGTTTTAAATTCAGCTATGGGCGTTAGGTTTAATTTAGCTTCAGTCACTATACCCAGTGAGCCTTCTGATCCGGTAATTAGCCTACTCATATCAAAAGTTTGTAAGTCATCACTTAGCACATGTTCTAGGTCGTAGCCGGTTAAAAAGCGATTTAAGCGTGGAAATTTTTCTAAAATTACTTGGCGCTCATTTAAAGAAATTTCCAATACTGTTTTGTAAAGGCTACCGATTAATGATTCTTGTTCGGCTATTACTTTAGCTTTTTCAATGTCTATGGGTGATGTCACCATTGGGCTACCATCGACTAAATAGGTAGTAAGTCCTAAAACATGGTCGCTGGTTTTACCGTACACTAATGAACCCTGGCCCGATGCATCAGTACTGATCATTCCGCCAATGGTTGCTCTATTACTGGTTGATAAGTCAGGTGAGAAGAAAAAGCCGTACGGTCTTAAAAAGTCGTTTAATTGATCTTTAATTACACCTGTTTGTACTCTAACCCAGCCTTCTTCAACGTTAATTTCGAGTATTTCGCGCATGTAGCGAGATAAATCAACCACAATTCCTGGTGTGAGTGATTGCCCATTAGTACCTGTACCACCACCACGTGGGCCAAAAGTAAGCGACAAAAATGGGTCGCGAGATGCTGTTTGCAATGCCAGTTGAATGTCTTTTTCGGTTTTAGGAAAAATAACACCTTGTGGAATTTGCTGATAAATACTGTTATCGGTAGAGGCGGTTAAACGTGTTGCATAGCTTGCATCGGTGTCTCCACTAAACCCCTGATTATTAAGTGTACTTAAGTAGTTTGCGACAAGCTCGGTCGCTGCATCTTGCTGTGTAATTGTTGCTATCATGACGGCGATAATTTAAGGCATTTGTGTAATTATATCATGGTGATGGCTAATAGAAATTGAAGATTTTACAGTTTGTAACACTCTTTTTATCGTAATTTAAGCTGCTGTATTTATAATCAAGTTAAACCATTGTACTGAGGTTTATATGAAAAAATGTCTATTACAGATCATAGGTGTGTTGTTTATTTTGCTTGGGTTGTTTTTCTCTCTGGTGCCAGGCCCCTCCCTGATATTTTTTATGGCGGGGTTACTGTGCTTTTCTTTTTATTACCCAAAAGTCAGGCATTATTTAAAGCTTTGCCAAAAAGCCTTAACTAAATCGTGTAATTATTTAGATAAAAAATTAGCACGGTAATTTAGCCCACACACAAAAATGCCAGCATAATTGCTGGCATTTTTATTTGTTACGGGTACTGATGATTATTTAGCAAGTTTGTCTGCTAGGTATAACCATGTTTCTAGTACTGTATCTGGATTTAGTGAAACAGAATCAATGCCCTGCTCTACTAACCATGCTGCAAAGTCTTCATGATCTGAAGGACCTTGACCACAAATTCCTACGTATTTACCTTTTTCTTTAGCTGTTTTAATTGCCATAGAAAGTAGCTTTTTAATCGCAGGATTACGCTCATCAAATAAATGTGCGATTAGGCCTGAGTCACGGTCAAGACCAAGTGTTAGCTGAGTTAAATCGTTAGAGCCGATAGAAAAACCATCGAACATCTCTAAAAATTCATCGGCAAGTAATGCATTTGAAGGAAGCTCACACATCATGATTACTTTTAGACCATTCTCACCACGTTTAAGGCCATGCTCTTCTAGTAATTCGATAACGCGTTTACCCTCTTCAAGGGTACGCACGAATGGGATCATGATTTCAATGTTTGTCATACCCATAGTGTTTCTTACGCGTTTAATTGCTTCACATTCAAGGGCAAAACAATCACGGAAGTCTTCTGAGATATAACGCGCAGCACCACGAAAACCAATCATTGGGTTTTCTTCTTCAGGCTCGTATTGCTCACCACCTACTAAGTTGGCATATTCGTTTGATTTAAAATCAGACATACGCACAATGACACGCTCTGGAGCAAATGCACAGCCTAGCGTTGAAATACCTTCTACTAATTTAGAGATATAAAATTCAACTGGCGATTCGTAACCGGCGATAATGTCGGTAATTTCAGCTTGCAGTGCAGGTGACTGGTCGTCAAAATTTAATAGCGCTTTAGGGTGAACACCAATCATGCGGTTAATTACAAATTCAACACGTGCAAGGCCAACACCTGCATGGGGTAAACGTGCAAAGTCAAACGCGCGGTCTGGATTACCCACGTTCATCATTACTTTCATTGGTAGCTCTGGCATTTTATCAACGCGCGACGTAAGTATTTCAAAATCTAAAATACCTTCGTATATATAACCTGTATCGCCTTCAGCACATGATACGGTTACTTCTTGCCCTGCTTTAATTAAATCGGTTGCGTTACCACAGCCAACTACCGCAGGAATACCAAGTTCACGGGCAATAATTGCTGCGTGACACGTACGCCCACCACGATTTGTAACAATGGCTGCGGCGCGCTTCATGATAGGTTCCCAATCTGGGTCGGTCATGTCGGTAACTAAAATATCGCCTTCTTGTACTTGATCCATTTCTTGAATTGAATCAAGAACACGAACAACACCACTACCAATTTTATGACCAATTGCACGGCCTTCAACAATGACATTGCTTGTGCCATTTAACTGAAAACGCTCCATAATATTGGTATCTTCGTTTGAGCGAACGGTTTCTGGGCGCGCTTGTACTATGTACAATTTGCCATCGTTTCCGTCTTTTGCCCATTCGATATCCATAGGACGACCGTAGTGCTTTTCGATAATTACAGCTTGTTTTGCAAGTTCTTGCACTTCTTCATCTGTAATTGAAAATTTGTTTGAAAGGCTTGGCTCTACGTCAACAATTTCTACTTGTTTACCGTGTGCCTCATCTGCAGAGTAGATCATTTGAATGGCTTTAGAGCCAATGTTACGACGTACTACCGATGGCAACCCTTTTTGTAATGTTGGTTTATGAACATAAAATTCATCAGGGTTTACTGCACCCTGTACAACCATTTCACCTAAACCGTAGCTTGAAGTTACAAATACAACGTCTTCAAAACCAGACTCTGTATCAATACTAAACATAACCCCTGACGCTGATTTATCTGAACGAACCATGCGTTGAATACCAGCAGAAAGCGCTACACCACGATGATCATAACCTTGGTGAACACGGTACGATATGGCGCGGTCGTTAAATAAAGAAGCAAATACGTGTTTAATGGCGACCATGACTGAGTCGATACCACGTACGTTTAGGAATGTTTCTTGTTGGCCTGCGAATGATGCATCTGGCATATCTTCAGCGGTAGCTGATGAGCGTACTGCAAATGAAACATCGGCTGATGTATCGCCATGTAGTTGGCTATATGCGTCGCGGATGGCTTGGTCTAGGTTAGGTTGGAATGGGGTATCGATAATCCATTGGCGGATATCGGCACCGACTTTAGCGAGTGTATTTACATCATCAACATCGAGTGTATCTAAAATGTCGTGAATTTTTGCATTGAGTCCAGATTGCTCTAAAAACTCATTGAAAGCGTCGGCTGTAGTGGCAAAACCACCCGGAACCTGTACACCTGCGTTAGCGAGGTTTGAAATCATTTCACCGAGTGAGGCATTTTTGCCGCCAACACGTGGAACATCTTGCATACCAAGCTCTTGATACCAGAGAACGTATTCTTGCACGGGTCTTTCTCCAAAAAAACAAATTGTAGTTGTAACTGTGAGAGTTAAGAAAGAAAACCTTTTATAAAGGTCACCTTCATTCTACACTGGCATTAGACCTCACGTAAACCGTGAGTAAGCCATTTTAGGGATTAAACGTAATAAAAAGGTAAACTATGAGAACTGCTTTTTATATATCAGACGGCACTGCAATCACCTCAGAGGTGTTTGGTCACGCGACTCTGTCGTTGTTTCCGGTCGAATTTAACCACAAAACTATTCCTTTTGTAGAAACAGAAGAAAAAGCAAATGAAATTAAAGCGTTAATAAACGCAACTGCCGCAAAAGAAGGTGAGAAGCCATTTGTATTCTTTACCTTTGTAAATCATAACTTAAGTGAAATTATTAAATCGGCCGATGCAATCGCGTATGATTTCTTGTCTACTTACAGTGAAAAAATAGAAAAAGAGCTTAATGTTGCGCCAGTGCCAAAAATGCATCGTACCCACTCTATTCATGAAAAAAGCTATGACTTTAGAATAGATGCGGTTAACTATGCTCTTATGAATGATGATGGCGGCAATATTAAAAACTTTTCTGAGGCTGATATTATTTTAGTAGGCGTAAGCAGAAGCGGTAAAACACCTACTAGCTTGTACTTAGCGTTACAGTACGGAATTAAAGCTGCAAATTACCCAATAACTGAAGACGACTTAGAGAGCGAAGGATTACCTAAATGTTTGCTCCCTTACAAACATAAGTTATTTGGATTAACGATTGACCCTGAGCGTTTAGCTGCAATTAGGCATCGTCGTATGGCAAATTCTAAATACGCATCAATAAGACAATGCCGAATTGAAGTGCGTGAAGTTGAAATGCTTTATAAGCGACATAAAATTGCATACTTTAATTCTACTCACCATTCTGTAGAAGAAATATCTGCAAAAATATTAATAGACAGCAACCTTGAGCGACGTAAGTACTAACAAACTAATTTACTATTTTGCTAAAAAAAGCCGCAATATGCGGCTTTAATTTTTTACTTATTACTTACGAGCGTCTTTTAATAAATCAGCTACTAAGAAACCAACTTCTAATACCTGGTCTGCATTTAGACGTGGGTCACATTGTGTTTTGTAACGTTGAGCTAGGTCATCGTCTGATAAACCGTAAGCACCACCTGTACACTCTGTTACGTGCTGCCCTGTCATTTCTAAGTGGATACCACCTGCGTATGAGCCTTCAGCTTTGTGTACTGCAAAGAATTGGCTAATTTCGCGCATGATGTTATCAAAGCTACGTGTTTTGTAGCCAGATGTCGCTTTTTCAGTGTTGCCGTGCATTGGATCTGAGCTCCAAATTACTTTACGGCCTTCTTGTTGAACGCGTCTTACAAGTGCTGGTAGTTTCTCTGGCAGTACGTCTGCGCCCATACGCGTGATTAGCGTTAAGCGACCCGGAATGTTATCTGGGTTAACTGCATCAATTAAACGAATTAGATCGTCTGGGTCCATTCCTGGGCCAACTTTAACACCAATTGGGTTTTTAATACCTTTGAAAAATTCAATGTGTGCATGGTCTAACTGGCGTGTACGCTCACCAATCCATACAAAGTGCGCAGAACAGTCGTACCAGTCACCTGATAGGTGATCGCGACGCGTAAGCGCTTCTTCATAGCCTAGTAGTAACGCTTCGTGAGAAGTGTACAAATCGGTTTCTTTTAGGCTTGGCGCAATAGTAGAATTGATGCCACATACTTCCATAAATTCAAGCGCGTCTTGAATTTTGTCAGCGAGCTGTTGGAATCGTTCTTTTTGCGGATTAGCGGCTACAAAACCCATGTTCCAGCGATTCACTTGGTGTAAGTCTGCTAAGCCACCCTGTGCAAATGCACGAAGTAAGTTTAATGTAGCGGCACTGTTGTGGTATGCCTTCATTAAACGTTGTGGATCGGGAATACGTGCTTCTTCTGTAAATTCAAAGCTATTTACAATATCACCACGGTAAGATGGCAAAGATACACCGTCAATAGTTTCTAAATCAGCAGAGCGTGGTTTAGCGTATTGGCCTGCCATACGTGCAATTTTAACAACTGGGCATTTACCGCCGTATGTTAAAACAACAGCCATTTGTAAAAGGGTTTTAAATGTATCGCGAATATTAGCCGCATTGAAGTCGCTAAATGATTCGGCACAGTCACCGCCTTGAAGTAAAAATGCACGACCTTCACATACATCTTCTAATTGTTTAAAGAGGCTTCTTGTTTCTTCTGCAAAAACAAGTGGCGGAGCACTCTTTAACTGGCTTTCTACTGTTTTCAGTTCTTCTTGATCTGGGTACTGTGGCTGCTGCAGTATTGGCAGTTCTCTCCAGCTATTTGGGTTCCACGATTGCATGTTCTTTCCTCATTCCTACTTTACCTGATATAAAGAAATTAACGTATGCATAGCCCTAAGTTCAAGGACTATATTCACTATTTACCAACTAATTTGTTATGAGTTAAGTATTTATAAGGTTTTTTGTGATTTTATGGCTATAAAGGCTTTGACCTAAGCGTTGTTTAATTTGGTTATTTTTATTTAAATACAATAAGTTAAACATATGAAGGTGTTTTTTTAACCATCTCAAACCAAATTGAATTAAAAGCCTTAAAGTTAACAGTTTTAACGGGAACACATCATACCTAAATCGAGTTGATTGTAACCTTAGCTTTACAGTGCCCTTTTATTTAAATCAAACAGACGTATAGATACTCACCCTAAGATATGGTATGGCGAGACGGGCTGTTAAAAGTAAATAGCTATGAATCCACTTTTTATATGCGGCTAAACAGCTGGGAGCAGATTGCTAGACAATGTAAGTACTGTAATTAAGGCTACTAAAGATAATCTGTACAGACATCGACTATTTTTAATATTAAATTGTAGTAGAGTTTATTTTCATGAAGCTGCCTTCCCCATAACAGGAGCTTGGTATTTTATTAAAAGTACCACTCATAATTACTATACAGTAACTGCTTGCCCAATCAAAATTGACTTCAGGCCTTAAGCTAAAAGCATTTCACAAAGGTTGATAATATATAAGCATATATCCCCCTGACAATTAACTGCGCTAAATCAAATTTCTTCATCTAGCTAAATATTAACAAGTACATTGATCACACATGGGTTCACTAATTCCTTATATTTTGGATCTCATTAGCGTAATGAAACACCAGAGGAACACATCATACTTTAACTAATATATATTTATACTTAGCTACAGCGTTACAAATGAACTGTTAAAAATCAAAGAAAAAGGTTAAACTTAGTAAATAGATAAGTAAGATGTGTTCTTAAGGTGGTTATGGTTTCTAAAGTACAAATAAGAAGTCAGTTTGATTTAATGAATGAGTTAACGTCGTTGTTGATTGATGAATTACGTGTCTGTGAATATTCAAAGGCTGAATATTATCAGCTCCCAGATATAACAAGTGTTGATGAAAATATTATTCCCGAGTCAATTCCTGTAAAAAAATTAACCGGTGAAATTGCTCATAGGGCAATTTTAAATTCGTTTACTGATATTTATAAAAAAGAAAGTTTAAGTAGTAGAGTATTAAAGCGCCACCCTGGTCTTTTGGTTCTAAAAAATGCAGATGTCATGGCATTAACAAACCGCATAAAACAAGTTAATAAAGCTAAGGCTGCTTTTAAAGAATGTGTTTTGGCCATCGATAATAATGATGCGCGATTTGAAGCCGTTCATAACGCGGTGCCAAATTTAATAACTCTTGCAGCCTATAGAAAAATTCATTTTCAAAGTGAATCCCCTTTTTCAGTGAGATTTACGTGGATGCATAAGCATGCAACTAAAACTCTAACTAAAAAAATGGCGCTTGAAATGCTCGATAAATCTGCTGGTTATAGAAACCCAAGAATGATCGACCAACAAAAATGGCAAGCCCTTGTTGCACAAGAGCAATTGCGAGTAGCGAGTTTAGGTGATAAAGAAAAGTTAAGAATTCGCCGCCCTACCCGAGTAAGCCCCCAAGTTAATGTTAGGTATACCGCAGAAAATAGGTATCACGTAAGTGCTGCATTGCCGTTTATTTTAATTAATCCACAGGCTGACGTTAAGTTAGGTACCTTACCAGATTATCAAAAACCTGAATCTCATCCGAGAAAAAAAGAGTATGACTTTTTAGTTGATAGACTTTACTTAGAACAAGTAGATAAATAATTATGTTAAAAAGGCCACATAGTGTGGCCTTTTTGGTAAGTAGCTTATTATTTTAACTGAAGTTATTTCTCGACTATTTCTTCTATTTTATCTTCGTCAATTAAAACTGCGTTTTCGACAATTCGTTTGCCGCCTTGAATCTCGATACGCTTATTTTGCTTGTTAAGCGTGAGTATCTCATCACAAAACTGATCAGACGGATGCATTTCGTAGGTGTAATCAATAATATTTCCGGTTTTATCATCTTTTACATTAGTAATGCTGTATTCCGAAATAGCCCCTTTTTCAATTAAGTCTTTCATTGTTGTGGTCATATCGCGGCGTAAAGCTTTTAGTTTGTTTTCTGTTATATCGTCGGTTGAATAAATTGAGCCGTATTTTTCCATAATAGATAACAATCTGAAGTGATACGTTTTACCAGGCGCGGCATAACGCCAAAGGTGGTATAAACGCAACATCATCCAACGTGATAAACCACGTTTTAGTTCTTGTGCACTGTTAAAGTAATATCCTTTGTATTCAAGGTTGTCAATCATGTTATGAACAAATGCATTTAAACATGCAACACATTTAACATTGCCGCCTTGGCCTTTTTTACCACTAAAATGAAGAGATGATAAAAAGTTCATATTCGACTCGTAAAAAGAATCATCAATGTCTGTATTTTTAGTATCAGTAGCCGAGTATTTAAATGAAAGCTTAGAACCTTGAAGAGCTTCAAGTGATTCTTTGATTTGTGGATATGGCATTGATTGCCCAACCGCTTTAAGTTCTTGGGCTAATTCGTTCATCGAAAAAACCACGGCATATTGAATACCGGACTTAAAATTGATTTTTACAATTTTACCTTTCGATGCCAAGCGAATTAACGCACGTTCAACTTTTTCTTCTCTATCTGACGGCCATACTAAATATTCTACGTCTTCACCATCTTTACGGGTACTTACAACAGCCGGTGTAATTTTTATTTCGCCGTCATATAAAATACCATCCACTTTTTCGGATATTTTACGCGTAACAATTGTTTTTTTAGGTGCTTCTTCTAATGGCAGTTTTTTATGCCCAGAACGTACAAAACGCCCCCATAAATCATAGTGGTTAAACGTGTTTGAATAAGCACGTAACCCATGAGCGGCATTTTCGATAGAAATTCGCACATCTTTGTTATCTGTAAATAGTGCTAAGCTTTCATTATCTATAGCACTTTCCACCCCGTGTATTTGGCCCCTAAGTGTATCGGGCAAGTTATCTACCGAGATGTTGACCTTTCGGCTCATTGTTCTGATTTCCATTTTTTATTGCGACAGCTAATAACAACACATTAAGCAACAAAAGTTAAATGTTTAAGTTAGTATAAAAGTGATCCATCACTAAATAAACGTATTGGATCATTATTATACTAAGTTACGAGTGATAACCTTAAATTTGGATCACAATTTTACTAAGCTTTGCTTCACAAGTTAAAGTTTTACTAACTCAATTATATTTTTGTCCACTGAAAGCGCTAATTTTAAACTTTTCACACGACAAATATTCGTAAAACATATATCTGCTGTGGATAACAGCAACTCGAGTTAGCATAGATCTGATCTGTACTTACTACAGATCAGATCTATACCAATTAGTTGAGCCGTTCTTCGCAAGATTAAGTGTATAACTTTATAATTTACTTAGTAAAAACTTGATCTCACACAGTCATTTTGTACATAACTTTTTGAGTAAGTTGTGTATAACTTTAATATTTAAATCAGGCTTAGTAAAAAGCTGATCTGCATGTAGATATAGATCTGATCTTAACCAAGTATAAAGGTGATCTGCTTTTTTTTACATTATTTATTAATATCATATAGTTACACCACTATTATACACCCTTAACCTTTATTACCTTATATATTTAACCACCTTTAAACTTCTTTATTTATACTAAGCAATCTTAAAGGTGTAAAATATTTTTAGATGTCTTCTTATTAAAATGCATGTCGTCATAAATAGTTGTTTACAGCTATTTGAATGGACATTATACTAACTGCCTAACTTTGAGGAAGAAAGTATGTCTATCAATAATAATGCGCTAAGTACTTACCGGCTTTTAAAAGCAACAGCCGAAGTTGCTGAAAAATCTCTAAAAGGACGCATACAACATTATCGCGCTCACCTTAAATCAGAAGAAAAAGAATTAAGAACATATACCCAAAAAGCAGCAGCTGATTTACTAGGGTGTAATAACCGTACCTTAAAACGTCGTCATGATAATGGTGACTTTGATGATTTAAATATCAAGCGTGGTGCAAATGGCCACTATGCGTACACCTTAGTTAATATTTTTGCTATGGCTGATATCATGGATATTCAGCCAGATCACCGTACTGCTAACGATAAGCTTCAAGTTATTGTTATTAATTCACTCAAAGGTGGCTGCGGTAAAACAACGAGTATGGTTAATATTGCTGCAGCGTTAGCTACCACTAATATTAAACGTTACCGAATTGGTATTATTGATTTAGATCCTCAAGGGTCATCTTCAAGCTTTTTCCCATCAAACGATCATGACCCCGTTACGGTAGGCGATTTAATGCGTGATTGCATTGATTTAGATGAAGGCGAAACATGGCCAGAGTTTGTCTCGAGTGCTTTTGTGACTACGCATATCCCAAATATCCGTGTTTTACCCTCAGGTATGGATGACTTTTACTTTGAGCATGAAACCGCTACGCTTTTAAAAGATACCTCTAATTATGAACAAACTCGTCATTATCATAAACTGTTAGAGAAAGTTATTGAGCCGGTTAAAGATGAATTCGATATTATTTTAATTGATACTGCTCCTACTCTTAACTTTATGTTTTATAACGCCTTAATGGCCTCTACAGCAATGCTTATTCCTGTCCATCCAGAAGCTGTAGATTTTGATGCTAACAACAAATACTTAAAGCGTTTAGGCGAGATTTACCACACTGTTGCAGCTTTAGGTCATGAAGGTTGGGACTTTATGCAGTTTTTAGTAACCAACTACGTTAAGGGTAATCATTCACAGCGCGATATTGTTAAAGATGTACGCAGTGCGTTTGGCCGCCAAGTAATGAGCTACCCTATTAACCACAGCTCTGCAATTACGGCTAGTTCATCATCTTTTAATACCATATTTGATCAAAAAGCATCGGATAGTTTAGCAAGTCGCGAGTCTTTATTACGCGCGCAAGAAAATATTAAAGATGTTGTAGACGAATTAGAAATGCTTATTCGTTCTAATTGGGAGTCAACCCAATCATCACTTAACAACACTAAGTAAGGATGTTAAATAAAAATGGCTAAAAAACGTAAAAACGACACCCGCTTAGATCCATTTGCAACTGCTGTAGGCAATAGCAGTCTCGACGCATTACTTCAGCAAGCAAACGCTGGCGATGTAATTAGAATGCCTGCGCCTAGTGACCCTACACGCGAAATTACTTTAGTGTGTAAAGTTATAGCCCATGCAGATATAGAATCTAGCACCACGGTTTACGGTAAAAACCGCCGTGTTCAAGCACTTTTAAACGAAAAATCGGTTTCTGACATTTTACCCGCTATTACTGAAGATGGCCGAAATCAGCACCCTGCTTTACTTTGGGATCAGGGAAATACTAACTTAGTACTTGCAGGTTCTCGTCGTCGTAAAGCTTGTATTTTGGGTAATGCCGACTACTTAGTATTAAGCTCTCCAGATTTTACTGAGCAAGACGCTAAAATTTTAGCTGTATCTTCAGATCAGTACATAGCTCCGAGCCTTTGGGAGCTCGGACAAGCTTACCAGCAAACTAAAAACGATCTTATTGAGCAAGGTAAAAAAGGCTCTTATCGTGAAATTGCTGCCATTGAAGGTGTATCGCACACCGCAATTGCAGATGCCATTAAAGCGTACGAGCAAATACCGGCTGATGTAATTTCACTTTACCCAACGGCTAACCATGTAGGTAGAGAAGTAGCTAAAAAGCTTGTTAGTGCAAAGGAGCGAGATGAGCAGGCATTTAACGCGTTAGTTAGTGAATTGCACAACGATGATGAGATTAAGGCCATTACAAGCGACGACAAACGCGCAATGGCTATTACTAAACGTTTAACGACCGAGCCTAGCGCGGTTGCTAAACGTGAGGCGGTGTTTGAAAACAACTTTATAAACGTACAGCGCAATTTAAAAAGTGGTGACGTATCTATTAAAATAGATAATAAAGTGTTGACTGACAAACGCTTAGAACAGCTTACTAAGCTTTTAAGCGCGTTTAATTAGTACCTTACTACTTAGTAAAATAGCGATCTTTAAAGCCTGTTAGGTTAGTTAAATTCTGATCTAACGGGCCTTTTACTTAGTAAAATCCTGATCTTTTTTGCTATTTATAACCCATCAATCCCTCATTTCTGCTCTTAAGATCACATTTTTACCAACTGAATTTAGTTTTTGCGACTATTTGATGCTGGATTTTAGTTTGTTAGTAAAAAACTGATCTGTAAAGCCCCTGCGTTGTTAATAAGTTGTTTGTAACTTGTGAGCTTACTGTTTGCCTATTCTTATTTTGGCAGATAAATTACTACAAACTACGTATAAACCGATTTTTTACTAACCTAGCAGCTCCAACCAGTTTATATAACGTTAATATTGCTTTTGCTGTGCGCAGTTAAAGAATATACTGGCAGAATTATTTTAAAAATTTAATACTTAGAGTGACATGTCTGCTAACTTATCAAAAAATGATTTACTGGCTATTTTTGAAGAAATAAAAAATGAGCAGGCAACCTTGTTTCCTCTTTCTGAGCGCTTTATAAAAAAGCTATTTAGGCCTAACGTGCTTGATAAAGGCAAAGAGTATTATAAAAACGGCCAAATTAGTTGGCTAGAATTCAGTAGTGATTTTGCTGTTATTGACTCAACTGTACAAAGCGCTACCGGATCAGCATTTAACCAACGTATTGAAATTAGTAAAGTACCGACTGGTTACTCTGTAGATACGCATTGCTCTTGTAATGCTAAAACCAAATGTAGGCACTTAGCTGCCGTATTATTTAAACTCAAAATAGAGCACTCAGGTGAATACGGAGAAGACTACTTTATTAATGATTGGTTTAGTGAGTTGTCAGCACTTAAAAGTTTAAATACTAAACATCCTTCGCAAGTTCTTCTATTTGTATTAGACATTGAAAATAATAAAGTTTTTTTAACGCCAAAAATTGCTAATTACAACAAAAATAATAATTACACGCTGGGCCGTAATCTTACGGAGCAACAATTAAATAGTTTTGTAACGCCTAACGATTTGCTCGAAAGTGACTTCAGACTATTTAGTTGGATTCGCTCACAAAATGCAGTGGGTAATTTAGAGCTAAAAGGACAATGGGGCTTTAGCGCTTTACAACAATTAATTGCAACTGAGCGATTGTTTTTACAGCGTTCGCGTGTGGCTATTAAAGCCCAAACAGGCCAGTCGCTGAACTTTAAATGGCAGCAAAAAAACGAGTTATCGCAATTAATTACTGAGCTTGAACACAGTAAAAATTGGGCACTGATCAAAACCACGCCGCCTGCTTATTTAGATCTTGATCACTTTAAAGTTGGCCGGATCAGAACGCAGCTTAGTGCTGATGAAATAGCACATTTACAATCAATTCCTGCACTACATGATGCAAATTTTGATCGTATTTATAAACAACTTGCAGACAATTTTGGAGCTGGTGTTATACCGCATCCGAATAACGAACAAGTCAATGTTAAGCAACTTGGTAATGCTGTTTTAAAAGCCACTATGGATGAGCAAGCCCTTAAAGTCTCGCTACTGTTTAAATATAAAAACAAAAATTATCCAGCGGGAACAGCGCCATCGAGTTTAATAAATAGTGCATTTGAAAACACAGTAACAAATGAGTTAGTAAATTTAGGCTTTGAGTTTTGTAAAGGGGGTTTACAAAGTGAGTTTATATTTAATAAACAATCACCTATACATTTACATTGGCTTGTTTACGAAGTATTTCCTGGCTTCAAAAAGCGTGGTTGGCAAGTAACTCAAACCAAAGTAAATGTAGCCGACCCTCAAGGACACGTTACACTCGATGTAAACCGTGCTGCAGGGCACCAAATGCACTGTAAAGTGCAATTAAGCGATGCCAAAGCCGGTGCACTTTTTAATACTGATGATGCCACTTATCAATCATTAAATCGTCAAAGTGAGCTGTTTTATTACTACCCTGTTGGGCGTCAATTTGGTGTTATTAGTAAAGATGCGATTAATTTACTAACAGAATTTAAACAACGCTTTGAGTTTGTAAAAACACGCGAAGAATTTAATATCCCGCTTTCTTATTTGCCTGAGCTGGTAAAGCATACCGCAGTCACTATAGACCTTCATGATGACTCTCTTGAGCGTTATCTTGATGAGTTAAATAACACCGAGCAAGCAATGCCAGTGGTGCCCTTACACGGTTTAAATGATTCAGTAACACTACGTGAATACCAGCAACAAGGTGTTGATTGGCTTAGCTTTTTAAAACGCCACCAATTGGGCGGCATACTTGCTGATGACATGGGACTTGGTAAAACGCTACAAGTTATTGCCTTTTTAGCCAGCAGTTTTAATCGCCCGCAAGCGGGGCCGACCCTTATAGTGTGCCCTACTAGCTTGGTAAGTAATTGGCAAAACGAAATAACCAAATTTGCCAAAAGCCTTAAAGTAACCACTATTTTTGGCTCGCAACGTAATGAGCCTTTACAACATTTAGCGCAAGCGCAATGTATTTTAACGACTTACCCATTACTAAAACGTGATATTGCTTATTACTCGCCACTTTATTTTGAAAATATTATTTTAGATGAAGCGCAATATATTAAAAACGATACTGCACAAGTCTCGCGCTTAGTTAAGCGTTTAAATGCCGACTTTAAGTTATGTTTAAGCGGTACGCCAATTGAAAATAATTTATTTGAGCTTAAGTCGTTACTCGACTTTGCCATGCCTTCATTACTTGGCTCGCAAGCTCACTTTAAACAGCATTTTCAAACTCCTATTGAGCGCGAAGCCGACTCAGAACGCGCTGAGCAACTAAAGTCGCTTATTATGCCGTTTATATTACGCCGTACAAAAGCGCAGGTAGCGCAAGAGCTCCCACAAAAAACAGAGCTGCTAAAAGAATTTGAGTTTGAGCCCAAACAAAAAGATATGTACCAAGGTATTACGCGCGCATTAGAAGAAAAGCTTATAGACTTATTTGCTGAGCAAGGCGCACAAAAAAGTAAGCTCGCATTTTTAGAAGCGCTATTAAAGCTTAGGCAAATTTGTTGTCATCCAAAATTAATAGAGCCAGAAACACAAGCAGGTTCAGCAAAATTAGAATGGCTAACTACGCATTTGCCGTTAATGCTTAGACTTGGTCGTAAAGTAATTATTTTTAGCCAATTTACCTCTGCGCTCGATTTAATTGCAGAGCGTTTAAACGACATACATATAAACTTTAGTATGCTAACTGGGCAAACGCGTCATCGCGACAAAGTAATTGATGAGTTTACCAGTGGCAAAACCTCGGTATTTTTAATCAGTTTAAAAGCAGGCGGTACTGGGCTTAACTTAACCCAGGCCGATACTGTTATTCACTTTGATCCATGGTGGAACCCTGCTGTTGAAAAACAGGCCACCGATCGCGCTTATCGTATTGGCCAAACAAATCCAGTATTTGTATATAAATTAATTATGAGTAATTCAATTGAGCAAAAGGTATTTAAAATGCAGCAAGATAAGCAGGCGCTTGTTGATGCATTATTTACCGATAAATCAATGAGCTTCACATCGTTTGATGAGCAGCAAATGTTATCACTTATTAAAAGCTAATTTTTTCACTTAGCATGTGAACTAATTTAACTAAACGGCGTCTATTATAGTGCTTGTTTAATAATTGCAGTTATTACAAGCTTCATGTTGATTTCCCTGTTTGGTTACTAATTTTAGTAATGATTAAGCCAGCCCTTTTAGCTGGCTTTTTTTATGCCTGTAAATATGACCTTAAATTGTATTTTTTTATAAATTGTTTGAACTAAATTTAAAAACACGCGTCTACTGTTGTGCTTGTTGAATAATTGCAGTTATTACAAGCTTCATGTTGATTTCCCTGATTGGTTACTAATTTTAGTAATGATTGAGCCAGCTTCTTTTAAGCTGGCTTTTTTTATGCCCATATTTTAATTTTTAAATTATTTATATTTTTATGTGAACTTAATTTCATGTGCGACGTCTACTATTATGCTTGTTGATTAATTGCAGTTAACACAAGCTTCATGTTGATTTACCCCGTTTAATTACTAATTTTAGTAATGATTGAGCCAGCTCCTTTTAAGCTGGCTTTTTTTATACCCGCATTAGCCTCCTAAATTGCATTTTTTATAAATTGTTTTAACTAAATTTAAAACACGGCGTCTACTATTTTGCTTGTTGATTAATTGCAGTTATCACAAGCTTCATGTTGATTTCCCGATTAGTTACTGAATTTAGTAATGAATAAGCCAGCTCCTTTTAAGCTGGTTTTTTTCTGTCTTAAATTAGCCTCTACCCCCCACAAGTTTTATTCGTTATGATGGCATGTCTCTAAATTTTATAAGTTTATTTTATGTTTACTCAGCTAATAACGCATATTGATTGGTTAAGCGCCGGTGCAGGGATTACAACTGGGCTTGTACTCTATGGCCTTGTTTCGCTACCTTCTCGGAACAAGTTAAAAAAGCAAATTAGCGAACAACAGCAGCAGCTATCGTTATTACAAAACCAGTACGACAACAAGCAGCAGCAATACACTGCTTTATTTGACGAGCATGAGCTACTTGAGCAATCACACCAAGAGCAGCGCGATGAAGCACAGCACTTTAAAACTCGCTTTAGCGAGCAAGAAAAACAAAGTGTTCAATACAACCACTTCTGGCGTAAAGCCGAAGGCGAACTAACCGCTTTGCGAGAGCAATTTAACCAGCGCGATATTGAGCTTAATAATATGCGCACTACGCTTGAACAAAAGCAGCAAAACTTTACCGAGCAGCTTGCTCAAATAGAGCAAAGCAAAAGTGTGCTTAAAAAAGAGTTTGAAAACCTAGCTAATAAAATTTTAGAAGAAAAGTCGCAAAGCTTTAAAACGCTAAACCAAGAAAGCATTGAACAACTATTAAAACCTGTTCAAGGGGAGCTAAAAGGTTTTAGAGATAAAATGGAATCGATTCACGTTGAAGATTTAAAGCAACGGGCTGCTCTTAAAACAGAACTACTGCACTTACAAGCCAAAAGCCAAGCTATTACCGAGCAAGCCGATAAACTCAGTAATGCCTTACAAGGGCAAAAAAAGACCCAAGGTAATTGGGGCGAACTGATGCTCGAAAACGTACTCGACAGCGCAGGCCTGCGCGCGGGAACGGACTACAAACGCGAAGTATCGTTTAATACCGAAGACGGCCGACTGCGCCCCGACGTAGTAGTGTATTTACCACAGGGCCGCCACTTAGTGATTGATGCTAAAACTTCGCTAAATGCTTATACCCGCTACGTTAACGCCGAAAACGAATTAGAGGCTAGCCAAGCAATTAAAGAGCATGTACATGCTGTTACAGCACGTATTAACGAGCTTGCCAGTAAATCGTACGATCGTCTCCCTGGTATAAACTCACCTGAAGTGGTTATTATGTTTGTCCCTATTGAGTCTGCCTTTGTAGAGGCCCTTAAATACCAAAGCGATATTTACCAGCAAGCCATCGAAAAAAATATTTTAGTTGCTACACCAACTACCCTACTTACAAGCCTTAATATTGTTAAACAGCTGTGGCGCTTTGAAGAGCAAACTAAATACTCTAAAGAGCTGGCAAATCGTGCCGAACGCTTTTACAACAAGCTCAATGGCTTTTTAACAAGTATGGAAGGTGTTGGAAAACAACTTGACCGCGCAAAAGAAAGTTACGATAAAGCCTTTTCACAGCTTTACCGTGGTAAAGGTAACTTAATTAAACAAGCGTCTGAATTTAAAGAGCTAGGTGTATCGGTTCAAAAAGAGCTACCAAACGAAAGCGTAGAAAAAGCTCAATTAGAGCTGGATTAGCTCTACTTTTTATATGCAAAAGGTTTATGGTTCTCTTTGCTTAGGTTGCAATTAATTGAGCTCTCGGTAAAAAAATATGAAAACGATTTTTAATTTGTTAGATGATATCAATATTCAATTCCCTGAAGTTAAAGCAATTAATGAGCATCTATGATGAAGATGAAACCACGTTTAAAATGGAGGCATTTTCTAAAGCCACAACGCAGGCTTTTGCTCTTGGTAATGTGGAGCAGGCCCTGTGTTATTTAAATTACATGGCTGAAAAACCAATAAACGCTAAGGCAAAAGTAATTGAACACATAGACGTATATTACGTAGAAACATTATTTTGGGGCGCAAGCCCCCATACTATTGCGCTTGGGTGGCCCTTCGTTCCGGAAAGTTTACAAACGCTTTATATCAATTTTCATGGTAAAGCGCCGTAAAACTAACACAAGTAAAGCTCACATGTACTCGCTTACGGCTTTAATATTCCAACTCATTTAATAACTCATTGATTTTTTCATTGCCAATACACCCGCCGTTAGACCAGCTTGTATCTAGTAGGGTAATTAAACTACCTATACGCTCTGATTTACGCTGTAGCTGCTTTATTAGTGCGTTGGCCTCATGTTGTTTTTGCTTGAGGCGCTCAATAATGGCGTTGTGTTCAAGCTCCTCATTAGGCTTACGCAGGGAGGGGATCTCTTCAAGCGAAAACCCTAAACTTTGTGCAAACTTAATTATTTTGAGCTGCTCGATACTATTTGCCGTGTATTGGCGATAGCCATTGCTGCTACGCACACCAGCTGGAAGCAAACCTATGCTTTCGTAATACCTTATTGTGCTGGCTGCTGTACCACTTTGTTTTGCAAGTTCACCTATTTTCATTGTTGTTTATTAGCCTAAAATGACAGTTGACCTTAAAGCTGACTTTAAGGTTATAGTGACTGTAATGTCAATTTATGGTTTACATTATGTCTGAAAATAAACAACACCCTGTATTTACCCCTTTTACCTTACCAAGTGGTTTAACCCTTAAAAACCGAGTAGTAAAAGCCGCTATGGAAGAAAACCTCGCAGAAGCCGATTTAACACCTTCGCAAGTGCTTAAAAATCTATACAGTGAATGGGCTAAAGGTGGTTGCGGGTTAATTATCACCGGCAATGTTATGGTTGACCACCTTGCAATGACAGGACCTGGAGGCCTTGCACTTGAACAGAAAACCGATATTACAGCTTTTGCAGAACTTTCACGTTTAGCACAGCAAAATGACTGTAAAATTGTCATGCAAATAAATCACCCTGGCCGCCAAGTGTTTAAAAAAATGGGCGGTAAAGCGCTTAGTGCTTCTGATATCGCGCTTAATATGGGCAAACACTCGCACTATTTTGCACAGCCAAAAGCGATGGATAAAAGCGAAATTTATGATGTTATCGCCCGATTTACTCATACGGCGCAACAAGCTGAGAAAGCTGGGTTTAATGGTGTGCAAATACATGCTGCACATGGCTATTTACTGGCACAGTTTTTATCTCCTCTGACTAATAAACGTAATGACGAATGGGGCGGTAGCCTTGAAAACCGTGCCCGCTTATTACGCGAAATTACCAAAAGCGTTAAAGCACACTGTAGCGAGCGGTTTTCGGTATCAGTTAAGCTAAACTCTGCTGATTTTCAGCGCGGCGGTTTTGAGCCAAGTGACGCGCAAGCGGTTGTAGATATGCTAAGTGCACTAAAGGTTGATTTTGTAGAGCTTTCGGGCGGCAGCTACGAAGCACCAGCTATGCAAGGCCAAACAGGCGATGAGCGATCACTTGCGCGTGAGGCATACTTTTTAGAGTTTGCTAAAGCAATTAGCGAGCAGTCGAACATACCTATTATGACCACAGGTGGTATTAGCCGATTAGAGGTGGCAAATAAAGTTATTAGCTCAGGCGTTGCGCTCGTTGGTATTGCAACAGCACTGGCATTTCAACCAAACTTAGTTAATAGTTGGCAAACACAGCCAATGCATAACCCACTTATGCCGCGGGTTACTTTTAAAGACAAAACACTCGCTGGGCTTGCCACTATGGCACTGGTAAAAAGGCAGCTTCGTCGCCTTGGCGAAGGTAAACACGTTAAGGCAAATGCCTCGGCTATTTTTACTATAATAAGCGACCAAATACGTGCTGCAAAGCTTACAAAGCGCTACCGAAAACGCTTTGCTAAAGAGCTTAATTAGCTTGCACCTAGTATTTACCCTATCATTACTATGCCACACTTGAGAGCGTTGGTTGGTGGGCGTTTGTATACGCCCAGTTAACGCACTCTTGCGCTAAAATAGCGATGGTATCTAAGCAGGTATCTGGCGATTGATTAGCTTGTTCATCTAGTACTAGCGGTATTTCGGTGCAGCCAAACAATACGCAATCTGCACCTTGGGCAAGCATTAAATCGTAAGCTTTGCTTAATAAGTTACGCCCTGTATTTAAATCCCCCGCTTTTACGGCGGTTATGCCATCCATTATGTCAGCTTGTTGTTGAGGGTTTGGTTCAACAAAATCAATTTTGTGCTGCTTAAACGCATTTTGGTAAATGCCCATATTTAGTGTGGCTGTAGTAGCTAGAATACCCACCTTTTGCTTATTAGTAGCTTTAACCTTTTTAATAACACTTTTTACAATACTAATAGTGTGTACATCGGCATTTTTAGTGAGTGCATCGTACCAATAATGCGCGGTATTACACGGAATAACAATACAACTTACACCTAAGTTTGATAGTTCTTTAAAGCCCTTTTTTAGCTCAAAAAATGGATTTTCATCTTCAATACCCATTAAAAATTTTGTTCGATCAGGAATTTGTGGGATATTCCTTATAAACATAGGTATGTGCTCTTGATCATTTTTAGCAGGAGATAGCGCAATTACCTGGTTCATAAATGAGGCGGTAGCCAAGGGCCCCATTCCGCCTAATACACCAAGAGTTCTGAGCATGATTACATTCCAGTTATTGAGTCTATAGGCTTAATTTATAATGTTTTATTTACTTTGAATAATGCTATTATTTTACCACCCATGCATAACTTGCATAACTAAGTAGCAGCTATGAATATTGAAAGTAAATGGTTAGAAGATTTTTTAACGCTCTCGCACACAAAAAGCTTTTCGCAAGCGGCAAAGCTCAGGCATGTTACACAGCCTGCATTTAGTCGGCGTATAAAAGCCCTTGAAGATACGCTTGGCGCAGCGTTAATCGATCGAGAAAATCTGCCTATTACCCTTACCCCAAGCGGTAAAATATTTCATATAACAGCGCGTAATTTAATAAACCAAATGAATACCTCGGTTAGCATGCTTGAGGAGTTATCGGTGCAGCAAAATTATTCTGTAAAGGTTGCGGCTGCCCATTCTTTAGCGAGTTTTTTAACCTTAAAACTTGCTAATTTTCAAACGCAAGATGAGCGAGATATAGTACTCAACCTTGAGGCAATAGACGTAGATAAAGCCACTGAAGCGTTAGAGCAAGGTGAATGCGACTTACTTATCGCCTTTGATAACGAACGCCTTAAACTGCCGCCATTTAGTCATCAAAAAATAGGGAATGCTAAGTTATTACCTGTTAGTGCTTGTGACATTCAGGGCAAAGCCCTGTATAACCTAGAAAGCGCTGCGCCTATACCGCATTTAGCCTACAGCCTCGACTCCTACATGGGCCGGCAATTAGAGCCAATTATATCCAGTGCTAAGCTAAAAAAAGTATTTGTTTCATCCATGACGGAGCTATTAAAAATACACGCTGTTGCGGGTAATGGTATTGCTTGGCTGCCCGACTACGTTATATCTAATGAACTTAAAAATAATACGCTTGTAGTTGTAGGGAGTGAGCACCACTGCGTGCCTATAACTTACTACGCGTATAGGTATCATGCGGCTTTGCACCCCGGTGGCGAAAGTGTGTGGAATAAATTAACCGAGCTTAATATAACTTAACTGTAAACCCCCGTTACAGTTAAATAGGCGTTATTAATTTAACGTGCTTAAAGCAATATGAATCTGTATTTTACTTATTTGCCTATTTAATTATGGAGTTTTATTTCCATAATAATTGGGCGTTTTGTCTCTTTTTTAATAGCGTTGGTGAAGCCAAAATAGCGACATCAACACAGAGTATTAACTAGCTAACGAGGCAACTCCCATGAAAGCAATTGGATATCAAAAAAGTTTACCTATCGAAAACGAACTATCACTACAAGACATTGAACTTGAAACGCCAACAGCACACGGCCACGATATTTTAGTTGAAGTTAAAGCGGTATCGGTTAACCCAGTTGATTTTAAAATTCGCCAAGCAATGCCGGCAGCAAATGGCGAATATAAAGTAATTGGTTGGGATGCAACTGGGATTGTTAAATCGGTTGGCGAAAACGTTTCGTTATTTAAGCCAGGCGACAAAGTATGGTACGCAGGCGATATAACGCGCTCAGGCAGTAACGCGCAGTTTCAATTAGTTGACGAGCGCATTGTTGGCCATATGCCAAGTTCGCTTTCGTATGGCGAAGCGGCTGCATTACCACTTACCAGCATTACTGCATGGGAATTATTGTTTGACCGTTTAAACGTAGCTAAAAACGATGACTCTAAAAGCATTTTAGTTATTGGAGCCGCCGGTGGTGTGGGGTCAATTATGGTGCAGCTGTTAAAGCAGCGTACTAAATTAAATATTATTGCCAGCGCCTCTCGCCCCGAAACAATATCGTGGTTAGAAGATTTAGGTGCCAATATGATTGTTAATCACCGCAATCCATTAAGTGAAGAATTTGCAGCTAAAAACTTAAGCGAAGTGGATTACGTAGTAAGCTTAAACAATACAGAGCAACACTTGCCTGAAATTGAAAAAATAGTAAAACCACAAGGTCAATTTGCACTTATTGATGACCCTGAAACACTTGATATTGTGCCTTTTAAAAACAAAAGCGTGTCGGTACATTGGGAGCTTATGTTTACTCGCTCGTTATTTAAAACCGACGATATGCAAGAGCAACACATTATTTTAAATAACGTAGCCACTATGATTGACCAAGGGCAAATTAAAACCACGGTAGGTGAGCACTTAGGTAAAATTAACGCTGCCAATTTACGCAAAGCGCATCAGCACCTTGAATCGCAAACCGCTAAAGGTAAAGTGGTGTTAGAAGGCTTTTAAGGCCTTTAGCTAATAAAGTTTTTTTGAGTATACAGGCCCCTAACAGGGCTTTTTTGTGGCTGTTATACCAATCCGCATAATTAAGTGATCTATTTTGAGGATGGCTAAACGTGTTGATAGCAAGGCAAAAAAATCGCTGTTTAGTTGTTCTAAATGAGAATTTTTTAACGCAGATAGCGACACGTTTAGCCCCTGAAAATGATTAAGTATTAATGCGGATTGGTATTAATTATAAAGCTGTTTGTAATTAGGAATATGATTAACCCAAAATGCTGGGCTGCCAATATACTCTTGTACCGTTTTTATAAATTCGCTTACCAGTGGCGTTTGCTTACGGTGCGGGTAAAGCGCATAAATACCAGTGCCCGATGCGCTAAGCTTATAATTCGTTAAAAGTGGCACTAACCCCATTTCGTCTATGGGTTTTTCTAGGTTAAATAAATCAAGCATCACATACCCTAAGCCCGCTTTAGTGGCATCAAGCATAGCGCGTACGTCACTTACTTTATAATTGCCCTTCATTTTATGGGTTTTGAATTCATCACCATGAGGTTGTGTGCTTAATTTAACTTGATCTAGGCTTACATCGCCATTGCCATAAACTATTGCAGGTAAAGCTAAAAGCTCCTCAGGTGTATTTGGCATACCATGGCGCGCTATAAAATCGTGCGAGGCAACCAAGGCAAAATGCATATCAGATATTTTTTTTGCCATTAGGTTTGAGTTGTCAAGTTTGCCAATTCTAAACGCTAAATCGTAATGGTCGCTAATAATATCGTTGCGCTTATCATCAAGCATCAGGGTAATTTTTACCTCTGGGTACTTTTGCATAAATATATTAATAACAGGCTGAATATATTGCTGCCCAAAAAACATGCCCGAGGTTATGCGTAAAATGCCTTTAGGTTTGGCTTGGTAGGAGTCGGCAATATTGTGAATATCACTAAGGGTATCTATAAGAATGTGCGCTTGTTGGAGTATTTCATCCCCTGCCGAGGTAAGCGAAAACGAGCGCGTAGACCGGTTAAGTAATTGCACACCTAAGCTACTTTCAAGCTTTTTAATTTGTTTAGAAAGTGACGAATTATCCATATCGTTTAAGGCGGCAGCTTTAGCAAATGAGCCTTGTTGCACTACATCTACAAATAACACTAATTGATTGGTTATCGACATGTCATTCTCCTAAATCCCAATAAGGCACATCGCCATAATAGTCACTAGTAAAGTCAACAAATGCGCGCACTTTACTAGGTAAAAACTGCCTGTTTGCGTACACCATATAAAGCCCCATAGGCTCAGGCTCAAACTTTTGTAAAATACGCACAACTTTACCCTGCGCGAGTGCCTCACCAGCTATAAAGGTAGGTTGCATAGCAATGCCGCCGCCTGCAATGGCTGTATTTAGTATTAAATCACCGTTGTTAGCCACTAAGTTACTTTCAAGTTTAAACTCGCTTTTAAGTTCATTAACCCCTGTAAGCCTTTTAGCAGGCTCTGCGTTGGCGTAGCGTAAATAATTATGTTGTTGAAGCTCTTGCAGTGTAGTGGGTGTACCGTGCTGCTTTAAATACGCAGGCGATGCAAATACCGCTAAGCGTATAGGCGCTATTTTTTTAGCAATAAGGGATGAGTTTTTTAACACCCCAATACGCAGCGCTATATCAATGCCTTGCTCAACTATATCTATAAATTGGTCAGTGAGTTTTAAATCTAACTTTAAATTTGGATATTGCTTTTGAAACTCAACCAGCAGTGGTGCTAAATGCTTAACCCCAAACGACATAGGCGCACTAATACTCAGTACACCCGATACGTTTTCGCTTAAGTTATTAAGCGAATTTTCCATGTCGTCTATATCGCCAAGTACTTGTAGGCAGCGAGTAAAATAGTGATCCCCCGCTTCTGTGGTGCTTACTTTTCGTGTGGTGCGGTGCAATAAACGGGTAGACAGCCCCTCTTCCAGTGCTGATACATATTTACTCACCAATTGCGGCGATATATCGAGTTTATCGGCGGCTTTAGAAAATGAACCCTCTTGCACTACACTCACAAAAGTTTTCATGGTGGTTAGCTTGTCCATAATTAACAATACGTTGTTTGTAATTTATAAATAAATAGCATATTTATCACCAAATTAAAAAGCAATAAAGTGGCCATATTAAAATAGACTAATTAGGTAATAGCATGGTTCAGCCCACTTTATTTATTTCACATGGCTCGCCAATAATGGCAATTAAGCAATCTCCCACTTCTGATTTTCTAACATCGCTTAGTAAAATGCTTAAAACACCGAGCGCTATTATTATTTTTTCGGCCCATTTTGATGTTGCTAACAATGACGCAAGCAACAACATAGTGATTACTGCAGGCAAAGCGCCCAAAACCATTCACGACTTTTATAATTTCCCTGCCCATATGTATAACATTAAATATCCCGCACCGGGCGAGCCTTCACTTGCTAACGATATTGCAGCGCGCTTTAAAGACAAAGGTATTGAGGCCGAGCTTAATGCAACCCAAGGTTGGGATCATGGCGTATGGATACCTCTGCGCTTAATGTACCCACAGGCTAATATTCCTATCGTGCAGGTGTCTATAAATACGCGTTTAGGCGCAAAAGCCATGTACGAATTCGGGCAGTTACTTGCTCCACTTCGCGAGCAAAATGTATTAATTATTGGCTCCGGCGGGATTAGCCATAACCTGCCCGAAATATTTAAAAAGCCACCTACACCCAACCGTGTGAAAATGGTAAAAGCGTTTACTCAATGGGTTGAACAAACGCTTTTAGCGCAAGACACAGCCGCCCTGTTAGATTATTTAAACCAAGCACCGCATGTGTTATTTAACCACCCTACTCAAGAACACTTTTTACCATTATTTGCGGCAATGGGTGCAGGCGGCACGCAGGTTGAAAAACTCTTTAGTGATACCGAAATGGATATTTTAGCGCTCGATGCGTATAAGTTTTATTAATTTTAATTAGTACAGTGCAAGCACCTAGTCGTTTATTTAATCAAAGTGTAATGGGGGTTTACAAGAGTGGTTAATTTAGAGTAACTAAACGAAGGTATAAAGCTAGGGGGGCTCTTAAGAAACTAGGACTTTGATTTTATATTTTTAAATTACAATTTGTTTAGTTATCAAAAGAGTCATTTAGTAACTTTTTTTCCTCACTTATGTTTTCTAATTGTTTAAGCGTAATTCCTTCCATTATAGGAGCTATAGCTGCATTGGCATCTTTATACCAAGGTTTATCATTATGGGACATATTTAGATCGAATGTAAAATTAGCCATAAGGTAGTGTTTTTTATCTAATAACGTTGCAAAAACGTATTTTTTCTTTGTTTCATTAGAACGAAGCTCAGTATATTTTATCCACTCAATATTATTAAATTTATATTCATTAAATTGAGATATTTCAGGGAAGCCGGCATTAAACATATGAGACTCTATTTGCTCCTGCTTTTCTTCATCTGAAAATGGTGTGGCGCGACGAGCAGAATGAGCTTCTATTTCATTAACTAGTTCAGTGTTATGTCCTTTAAAATATTTTCCTATTGAGGGTGAATTATAATAGTCGTTATATTCTTTCAGAATGGCAAGACCAAGTTCTTCACTACTAGCAACGGGAGATAATAGCTTTCCAAGGGTAATATTTAGACGCAAGTTTCCTAACTCACCTGTCATTGGAGTACGAAATAGAGGCCAGTAAAACCAATAAGACTCGTGAATTGGAATATATTTCGAGTGACGAATTTGACTATGATGATTCTCAAACCAGTTTGGTTCTGTATAAGGATAATTTATAATTTTTGTTCTAGGTGGTTTTAATGGGTTACAAACTGGAAGTGCAACTGTTAATTTAAACTCACCGTCAAGGTAATAATAATCTTCCTGAATATTTTTAAAATCAGGGCCTCCGCGGTAGTTCCTGAGTATTTTTTTCAATAGCATCTAAATATCCTTCTCAATACAACCGCTTTATGTATTTTTTTCTATATAGTTTAGTACATCTTGTGCTCTACGATGATTGCCAGCTAAGCGTAGTTGAGTGTGGTAAGACTCGAGCCCCAGATATGGTAACGTATGGGGACTAGTTAATTCTGTACCTAAAAAAGTTAACCCCATAAACTTTAAGCTACGTACCAAACTGCTTGGGGATAAATTATTTTGTCCTGCCAGGTTAGGTACTAAGTCAAACGGGTTACTATTAGCTTGATGCACTAACATACCTAACCTCGCAGCTGCGGATTTTAATCGTGGAAGGTACGCTCCAGGAGAGTGAACGGCTACTTGTTGGGAAGTTAGTTTAAAAGTGTGGGTTTTAGCATATTCTTCAAGTGCCGCAGTAAAGATAATAGCACCTTGACTGTGCACGACCCATTTTATTTTTTTCCCCTGTTGCTGAGATTGAAAAAAAATAGCCGCTAAATGTTGTGCATTTTGTGATTTAGTCCCTTTACGTTTATCAAATATGCACTCAACAACGTCATAGAGGATGCGATCCGTTGGGTTGTGAAATAAAGTGTATGTATCAAAACTATCCTTAGGGTAAGCTACATCTAAATGAGCACCCATTAACCAAGTAGCTTTATTTAGACTATTCTGCATTCCATTAACTGCGGCATGCTGATTAGATACTTGAGTGGCGCCAGAACCAGATAATCCCCATGAATCTTTACTTTGCTGTAACTCATCACTATCCCAAGCCCCATTAAAGCGTCCACCTTGACGTTTGACGTTATACAGCATGTTACGCTCTAGACTTTCTCTTGGCTTTGGTCCAGTGGCATTAGTATCGAAGTATATATCGTGAATCACAACTTGATTATCTGCAGTGATTTTAAAGTCAATTAAATAGTGATAAGACTTGAACTGATTTTTAGAGCGAAATAAGCGTTTAAATGGGAGAGTGCTGTGTTTAACTGAACTACAACTATTGGGGTTATTGCAAACAAAAGTAATTTCTTCGATAACTTTTTGTTGATCAAATCGATTTAAACTGCCAAGCATAGCTAAAGCTTGTTTCGTTATTAAAATCCGAGTACTTTTTAGTTCTACTGGGTTATAAATCAAGTTATAAGATTGAGCTACACTTTCATCTAAGGCTACATATTCAAAAGCCTATGCTTTCCCTGAGTGCTTCCAAGTCATAATGTTCATCCTTTTACATTTTATAGGAACAAATAATATCTATTCGTAAACATTTCGTCTAGTGTATTTTTAAATCAAATTATAATACTGAAAAATAGTATCCTGTGGTTTTTAACTAGCTAAGCTCCACTCTTTTTTACTCAGCTATCAAAGTAATCAACAACAAAGATAGCCCCTTTTTACCAATATGATAATTAACACTTTAGCGCTTAAAGCAAATAAGCTTTATTAATTTGAGCAATCGTTCAAAGTAAGTTAAGCTCAGAGCGACTAACCTACAAGTAATTTAAATTTATTGGGAGTAAACATGGCAACCACACTCGCATTTGACGTATACGGCACGCTTATAAATACCCATGGCGTACTGACCTTACTTGAAGATATGATTGGCGATAACGCGCAAAACTTTTCAAATACATGGCGCGAAAAACAGTTGGAATACTCCTTTAGGCGCGGATTAATGCAAAACTATATACCGTTTTCGTTATGTACTAAACATGCTCTCGATTACGCCTGTTTAACGCATAAAACGCAGCTTAGTAATGATCAAAAGCAGCAACTGCTTGAGCAGTATAAAATTTTACCCGCCTTTGACGATGTGAAAAAAGGCCTTGAGCAACTTAAAGCACAAAACTACCGATTGTTTGCGTTTTCTAATGGCGCTGCTGATGCGGTAAATAAATTGCTCGAAACCGCTGGTATTAGTGAGTTTTTTGAAGGTGTTGTAAGTGCCGACGATATGAAAACATTTAAGCCAAACCCAGGTGTTTACAGCCATTTTTTACGCGAAACTAACTCAACGGGCGCAAACACGTGGCTTATTTCGAGTAACCCGTTTGATATTACCGGCGCTATTTCACATGGTATGCGCGGAGCATGGATAAAACGCTCTGAGGATTCTATTTTTGATCCGTGGGAAATTCAGCCAACCACCGTAGCCACCGATCTAGTGGATTTAAAAAATAAGCTTGAAGATATCAATTAAGCTGCTTTTTTACTTTTATATCCCTCTTTAGCACTTAAGGTTTAACCGAGTTGTAAAGGGGGTTTACTTCTTATAGTGGTACTGCCCACTTATAATACGTCCGCTTTTAGCTACCCCCCATTTCTCAACTCTTATATTTCAACTATCGAACTATTTTACAAACTGTCATTATTTAGCACACATTTTGGCACCCTCTTATAGCTCATTTTATATACTTTGTTAGTTTTTAAAGTAATTCCTTATAACCAATCAATCACTTATAAATGCGAAAATAAACCGATATCTAACCCTTAATCATTATTGTAAATGCAAATTGTTACCATTAAGATCCTCAACCCCAATATAAGTACAACCAAGGAGCGAATATGTCACAATTACAATCGGCGCAGCTCAGTCCTGTCGAAAATCAAGCAATATTTGAGCAAAACGGGTTACCTCCTCAATTTAATCTCGATCAGTTTATTAACTACCAAATAGCGTCTTTGCAGGGGCTTTCGGCTGTACAACAAGCTATGGCTAAAGCGCAAAAGCCGTTTTCTGGCGTGGCGGTTAATACGCTTGCCGCCACTGTTAACGATGTAGATTTAGCTAAACCTCTCGCTGATTTCCCGGCGGTATTAAACGAGCTTAAAAGTGTGTATTTAGATCACGCTGTGTATTTTCATCACCCGCGTTATATGGCGCATTTAAATTGCCCCGTTACCTACCCAGCGGTTGTGGCTGAGCACATCATTGGCGCAATCAATACCTCAGTAGATACTTGGGATCAAAGCGCTGGCGCGACTCTTATTGAACAAAAATTAATTGATTGGAGCTGTGAAAAAGCAAAGCTGCCAAGCACTGCCGATGGCGTTTTTACCAGTGGTGGTACGCAATCGAACTTAATGGCCATGTTAGTTGCACGCGAAGTAGCTGTGAGTCGTTATGCACCAAATCATGAAGTAAAACTACAAGGTTTGCCTGATGTCGCCTCGCGTTTTCGTATTTACTGCTCAGAGGTAGCGCATTTTAGTATTCAAAAGGCTGCGGCGTTATTGGGCTTAGGTTATAACGCGGTAGTACCTGTGGCCACAAACAATAAAATGCAAATGGATATGGACGCGCTTAACCACGCAATTGCCGATTCTAAAGCCAAGGGCGATTTACCTATTGCCGTAGTTGTTACCGCCGGTACCACCGATTTTGGCTCAATTGACCCAATTGAAGACATAGCAAAGCTTGCCAAAAAAGAGCAGCTTTGGTGCCATGTAGATGGCGCATACGGCGGCGGATTATTGGTCAGTGAGCACCATCGCAGTGCCTTAAACGGTATAGAGCTCGTAGATTCAATTACTATTGATTACCATAAATCGTTTATGCAACCGGTTAGCTGCAGTGCTTTTTTATTAAGTGACAAACGCCACTTTAGCCATATCACCCTTTACGCCGACTATCTTAACCCGCTTGCTGAGGCCGGCAATGGCACGCCAAATTTAGTTGATAAAAGCTTACAAACCACACGCCGTTTTGATGCCTTAAAGCTTTGGCTAACGCTGCGCACTATGGGCGAAGCGCCACTTGGGCGAGCGTTTGATAAAGTAATTGGCCTTGCTCGTCAAACCCACATTGTACTTAACGACCACCCTGATTTTGAAGTTATAAATTACCCAGAGCTTAGCGCACTGGTATTTCGGTTTGCACCAGAGGCGCTAAAACAAAATCCCGATTTACTCGACTCCCTAAACCTGCACGTGCGCCAAACATTTTTAAACACCGGCGACGCAATGATTGCACGCACCAAAATTAACGGCCGTCATTATCTTAAATTTACGTTACTTAATGCCCAGTGCCAATTGAGCGATGTGCGCGCTGTGCTTGAGCAAATTAGCACTATTGCGTGGCAAACGTATAAGGAGCAAAAATAATGAGCAACCAACCTTATGACTTTATAGCCATTGGTCTTGGCCCGTTTAATTTATCGTTAGCGTGTTTAAGTGAGCCACTAGAGGGCGTTAAAAGCTTATTTTTAGAGCAGCGTAGCCAATTTGATTGGCACCCCGGCATGATGCTAGAAGGTGTTACTTTGCAAACGCCATTTATGTCTGACTTGGTGACTCTTGCAGACCCTACCAGCAAGTACAGTTTTTTAAATTATGCCAAGCTTAATAACCGCTTATACCCATTTTATATTCGTGAGAGCTTTTTTTTACTGCGTAAAGAATACAACCTCTATTGCCAGTGGGTGTGCTCGCAGCTGAGTAACGTAAGCTTTGAGCAAAGTGTAACCAAGGTTGAATTTTTCCAGCAAAGTGAGTGCTATACCGTTACCTGTAACACCCCAAATGGGGAGCAGCACTATGTTACGCGCCACTTAGTGCTTGGCACCGGCCCTGCCCCGTACATTCCTGATTGCGCAGTGCAAAGTAATTCAAATAACGTACTGCACAGTAGCGACTTTTGCCACCGCCTAGATGAGCTAAAAGCTGCTAAACGCGTTACGGTTGTGGGTGCTGGGCAAAGTGCTGCCGAAATTTATCACACCTTATTACAGCAAGCCGTGCCAAACGGTTTACAACTAGATTGGATTGCGCGATCGCCGCGTTATTTTCCGCTGGAGTACACCAAACTCACTCTTGAGATGACTTCACCTGAGTATGTAGATTACTTTTATAATTTAAAGACCGAGCAACGAGATTGGCTTAATCAAAATCAAAAAAACTTATTTAAAGGCATTAATGGCGATTTAATTAATGACATTTTTGACACCCTTTACGCGCAAAGCTTAGATGGGCCAATTTCTACTACGTTTAAAACTAACAGCAAGCTTACTAATACACGTAAAAGTGCTGGGCGCTTAGTGACTGAGTTTTACCATCAAGAGCTAAATGAAGCCTTTAAAATAAAAACCGATTATTTAATTTGTGCCACGGGCTTTAAATACAAGCGCCCCGCTTTTTTAAACCCCATTGCGCAGCAGCTACCAGAAGACGATCAAGGCCGTTATATAGTAAGCCGTGAATACGCAATAGATACCGACCAAAAGCGTATATTTGTGCAAAATGCAGAGCAGCACACCCATGGTTTTGTAACCCCCGATTTAGGCATGGCGTGTTATCGAAATAGTATAATTTTGCGCGAAATACTCGGTTATGCGCCGTATCAGGTTGAGCAAAAAATTGCATTTCAGTGTTTTGATTTAAGCGATGTAGAAACCCATTCACAGCAAAAGAGTAACGCCGCATGAGTTTACGTTTAGCGCTTATTTTGCTTACGGTTATTTCGGTGGTGTGCGACACCTTATTACTGCCGTTTTATCCGCAATTTTTTGCCAGCGAATTTTCTGTAAGTAACCCCACACTTATTGGGGTGTTTGTAGCTAACTGTTGTATTACGGTTATGTTGGCATTACCGCTGTGGGCAAAGGTTGTCAAAAAATACCACGAGCTGGCTCTTTGGCTTGTAACCCAAGTAATTGCCGCATGCTTTGGTTTGCTTTGTTATTTTGCAACTAACGTGTGGGAATTTTGGTTTTATTACCAGTTTATGTTGGTGCTTAAAGCCAGCTACCTGCTTATCTACCCGTTTGCACTGCGTTTAGAGCAGCAAAGTAAGCACCTTTCTATTATTGGGTTGTTTTCGGTACTTATGCACTTTGGTGCTATTGGCGGCGCGTTAGTGGGCGGTTACTTTTTTAGTTTAAACGAACCGCGTTATGCATTGTTATTAAGTGCGGCGGGCGATGTAATACAAGTGCTGCTGTGCGCCTATTTAATGCTGAGCTTAAAGCTAGGTATTTATCAGCAAGCGACTGAAAGCGAAAAACCACGTACTCGCACACCTTATTTTATATGGCAATTTTGTTTTATAAGCGTGGTTGTTTACTTTAGCGCCTTTTTAATTAGGCCATTTTTTACGACCCATTGGCAAGGAATGAGTGCGCAAAGCAGTGCATTTCAAAGTGCGCTTGTGTACGCCATTCCTGCTTTTGCAGCGCTACTAATGCTTTTGTTTAACCACTTTAGGCAGCATTTACCTCTTCCTACGCTTAGCCGCACCAGTACATTTTCGTGCGCGCTTATTTTTGGCGCTATTGGGCTTTATTTACAGGCGCAAGAGTCGGTGTGGTTAGTCGTCAGCTCGCGCATTCTATACGGCATTGCGCTGTTTCAAGTAATGGTTTTATTAGAGGTTATGTTATTTGCTAAAAGTGAGCCTGCTCACTACGGCAGTGATTTTGCCAAAGTGCATGTTGCGCAAAATATTGGCGTTATTTTAGCGTCGTTATTGGTGGGTATGAGTGTAGAATATTTTAATACCACCGTGCCTTTTTACTTTGCTGCCATTGGCTTTGCAAGCCTTGGCGCTATTTTGCTCTGGCGCGTTAAATTTGTTAGCCAAGCCGCACACACAGCCACTTAATAATTAAAAAGATTTAGGAGTTTTTATGTATTTTTCATCTTTTGTAACCACGTTACAGCACACAGGTAATGTGACTATGCGGTTACTAAAGCAAAGCGATATGCCTATCATTTGCCAGTGGCTTACCCTGCCTTATGCGCATTTTTGGGGTATGAATAAACACACACCCGAGCAAATGTGCAACGCCTACCAAGATATAATAAACAACCCGCATCATCATGCGTATGTTGTTGAGCAAAATAATGAGCTACTTGCCCTTGTTGAGCTTTACAGCCCAAAGCACGACAAGCTACTTGCAGCTGCCTATGAGGTAATGCCAAACGATACGGGCATGCATATTTTACTTGCCCCAAATACAAAGCCCAAACGCCATTTTAGCTTTGAAATAATGCAGTGCGTATTGCACAGTATTTTTACCCATAACGATAATGCGCGGGTAGTGGTAGAGCCCGATATTGCCAATAGTAAAATTCATACCTTAAATAAGCGTTTAGGCTTTGTGCATACTAAGCAAATAACTCTTGGTGATAAAAACGCATACCTTGGATTTTGTAATAAAGCCGCGTTTGAAACGCATGTTGATTTACATCAAAAAACCCAAGCGCATATAAATTCTGACTATGTAAAGTTTGATCACTGGCAGTGGGCAAACAGGCACTTACAAAGTAAAGCCATTAGCGAGCTTGTACATGAGCGCTTGTTGGTTGCAGAGCAAACCCCACACGGTTTTAAAGTTAATATTGAAGGGGGTTACTTTTTATTTAATGGCCGCGCTATGGCGCTTAACCACATAGATATAGACGAGCCAAGCTTATGTTTTTATAACCTTAACAATGAGCAAGTAGCGCTTGATGTACTGCACTTTTTTAGTGTGCAAGGCCCTGCGCTGGGTTTAACTGGCGAGCGTTTAGCCACCTACCTTGAAGAGCTTAATGCCACACTTGCCAGTGCCTGTTATAAACGCGAAAACAACACGCTTAGCGCAGCCGAACTTGCGAAATTAGGGCTGCAACAAATAGAGGCAGCAATGAGCGAAGGGCACCCTGCATTTGTGGCGAATAATGGCCGAATTGGTTTTAGCAAAAGCGACTTTTTACGCTATGCGCCAGAAGTGGGTAAACCGTTTAAAGTGCTGTGGTTAGCGGCGCACAAAACAGTATGTGATTTTGCTTATAGTGAATACTTTAGTGACTACCCAAGCCATATTAGTGGCGAGCTTGATTTAACCACTCGTGATTCGTTTAACAAAGCGCTAAAAGCGCAAAACCTAAACCCCGACGACTACCTATTTATGCCGGCTCATCCGTGGCAGTACCAACATAAATTAAGTGTGGTGTTTGCCAACGAGTTTGCCAATAAATGCTTAGTGTATTTAGGAGAAGGCGACGATTTATATCAAGCGCAGCAATCTATTCGTACACTATATAACTGCTCGCACCCGCATAAACCGTATTTAAAAGTGGCGCTGTCTATTTTAAATATGGGCTTTATGCGCGGGCTTTCGCGTGCCTATATGGCGGTCACTCCGGCCATAAATGATTGGGTGTTTAATAAAGTAAACCACGACCCAACACTGAGCGCGTGTAACTTTACAGCGCTTAGAGAGTACGCCACGTTAGGGTATGCGCATCACACCTTTGAGCAAAGCGCACTCGGTGATACGCCGTATCGTAAAATGTTTGCGTGTTTATGGCGCGAAAACCCAAACCATAATTTACAAAATAATGAGCAGCTCACTACCATGGCCGCATTGCTGCACCTAGATAACCACGGTAAAAGTATGGCAGGTGCATTAATAGATCAAAGCGGCTTAAATGCAAACGCTTGGCTACAAAGCTACTTTAATGCCTACCTTATCCCGTTAGTGCATTGTTTTTATGCTCATAAACTGGTGTTTATGCCCCACGGCGAAAACCTCATTTTAAAGCTTAAAAATTCAGTACCTGTAGGCGCCTACATGAAAGACATAGGTGAAGAAGTGGCGCTACTTAACAGCACTGAGTCTTTGCCTGAGGAAGTATCGCGCATTCATATTGCTATGCCTAAAGAGCTTGAATTACTAAGTATATTTACCGATGTATTTGACTGCTTTTTCAGATACCTAGTCGCTATTTTAGTAAGAGAAAAACGCATAACCGAGCACGATTTTTGGCACGGCGTTGCGCAAAGTGTAAAAGTGTATCAACAAGCCAACCCGGCCTTAAATGCGCGCTTTAAAGAGTATGACTTTTTTAGTGATGAATTTGCGCACTCTTGCTTAAACCGCTTACAGCTTGGCAATAATAAACAAATGGTTGATTTAACCGACCCCGCAGGCAGCTTACAGTTTGCCGGAAGTTTAAATAACCCGGTATCGGCAAAGCTGTATGGCTAAGCCCATAACCCTTGCGCACTTTTTATTTAGCCCAAATGAGCCGGTTGCAGCGGCTTACCCAAGCTTAGATTTAGTGCGCAAATTAGCGGTTTTTTGCAAGGCGCATTACCCACATGCGCCTACGCAATTTATTAGCCGGCATTTATATTTGCAGCTTTGTTGGCAAACTATGTATGCCTATTGTTATTGGTATACGTGTAAACACAACGCGCATAACCCCATGCACTTACAGTTAAATATTAGCGGTGCTTACAGCCGGGGTTTTAACCTCACAGGCGCGCCTATATTAAGCAAAACTGATCAAAATAATGTTCTTATTGAGTTTATTAACTGTGTAGGTAAGTGGATAAATACCGATTATGCGCTGAGTAATAAAGAGCAAGGGCGCTTATTACTCGACACCCTAAACAGTGCATTTGCGCGCGCTCATAGCTTAAATTTAGCAAGCGCTGAGCAAATTACACATTGCCATAAACAATTACATGCCTTGCTCAGTAATCACTTTAATTTACACACCCCATTTAAATTAACGCCCAAGCGCTTAACGTGCTGTCGTTATTATTTAGCAGGTTATAACAAATGCCAAACCTGCCCTAAAAAGGATATTAAAAGCAATGAACACACGTCTTAAAACGATTGACCTTGCCCGAGGTGCGAGCGTTTTTATTATGATTTTAGTCCACACGTTATGGATGTACTCAAGCACAGCGCTTCAAAGTGAAAGCCTATTTGGCGCTGTTATTCATATACTTGGCAAAGGTACCGCCTCGTTTTTGGTGGCAATGGGGCTATCTATGGCACTTTCGCGTAGGCAAACACCCTTGTTATTAATTAAGCGCGGCGTACAACTTTTACTACTTGCGTATTTAATGAATGCAGCAAAGTTTTGGCTACCTATTGAGGTATTTAACACCATGCCCGAGGCATTTATAAATGCCTATGGTTGGCAAAGCCCATTGAGTGCTGGGCAATTACAATTTATGGTGCTAACGGGTGATATTTTACAACTTGCTGGGGTTAGCTTAGTGCTGTTTGGGGCACTTAATATTGCCCGCTGGAAAACCGCATGGATTGCTTTTTTAGCCATTGCTATTGCACTTGTAAGCCAGTTTGTAAGGGGGCAGCAGTTTACACTTTCGCCTTATATTAGCGATTTGTTTTTTGCTAATAACTACCAAGTTTATTTTCCGGTGTTTCCGTGGATAAGCGCTATATTAACCGGTTACGTGCTTGGTCGTTTATATATAAATAGCCAGCATAATGCTGCGTACTTATTTAGCGTGTGCGCAAAGTTAGGGGCTGCATTATTAGTGATTGGTTCAGCATGGTTATTTATTGATTTTAATGGTCAGTTTGGTAACTTTTTTCACTTAAATGGCGGCGGTATTATTTATTTAATTGGCTTAAATTTATGTGCTTTAGCTCTTATAGAGTATGTATTTGCTAATAAATTTAATGGCCCTATCACCCGCGCTCTTTTATATGCGAGCAAACATGTTACCGCTTTGTATGTTATTCAGTGGGTGCTTATTTGCTGGTTTATGGGCGTGTTTGGTTATCATACACAGTCGCTTGTGCCAACGTTGTGCCTAATGGCGCTTATGAGTTTACTCACTTTTGCAGTACACAAAATGTATTTGCAAATTAAGTTAACTCTACTTGGTTTTAAGCAAAAACCTAAACGTGCAGCATAAACTGTAAAGGGGCTTTACGGGCGCAGTTACACACGCGCCCTAACCTGCTTTTATTGCTTCAATTACGGTATTCATGCGCTTTGCCATTGGCCTATTACGATGGTGACACACATAAATATTTTCGCTTATCGGATTAGCTAAGTGATGCGTTTTAATAAGCGCAGGTTTATTAAATGCGCTAACGGCGTGCGCAGGTAAAACCGTAAACCCCAGCCCTAAACTTACTGGCTCTAGTATCAAACTTATTTGGTTAGAAAACCCCGAACGCTTAAATTGATCAACATGTTCAAACTCACTGTAGTTTTCGCTAAGTAACAGCTGCGCGTGGTGTTTTGCATCGGGGTGGCCAATAAAACCAAGCTCACATAAAACCTCCCACGTAGGGTTTTTAATATGTGCGGGAGTGACAAGTAATAGCGCTTCTTTACCAATTTTGTGGCTGGTAACTTCGCTAAGCGTGGGGGCTTGGGTTAAAAAGCCTATGTCGGCACTGTGGTTTGCCACAGCTTGCTCTACACTTGTATTAGGTGCAAAGCGATAATCAATATTAAGCTCGGTATGCTTTGCCTGCAGCGCCAATAACTGGCTATAAAATTGTAGCCCACAACTACCTGGCGATTGTATTTTTACTAGGCCGCTGTAAGGCGAGTCATCTTTTAATTGCTGCTCTAAAAATTGCCATTCTTTTAATAACAAGCTGCCTTGCTGATACAAATTTTGCCCATGTACAGTAAGGGTAAATTGTTTGCCGTGACGCTCTAATAGCGCGCAGTTTACTTGCTGCTCTAGCTTTTTAATATGCTGGCTCACGCCAGATTGGGTCATAAATAAGCGCTCGGCGGTTTGGGTAAAGTGGTTTACCTCAACCAACGTACAAAACGTGTTTAACCATGTCGGGTTTATCATTACAAAACGTACTCAAAATGATGATTAATGATAATTTTACTTAATAAAGGCTGATTCGTAAACTAACTCCATCAACTAATCACAGTTAAAGAGGACATATTATGAGTCATACATATCCACGTAGTTTTTCGCACATTGGTATTTCAGTACCGGATGTTGAAAAAGCCGTAGAGTTTTACACTAAGGTGATGGGCTGGTACACCATAATGGAGCCTACCGTGATCACCGAAGATAACAGCCCAATTGGCGAAATGTGTACCGATGTATTTGGTCCAAATTGGGAAAAATTTAAAATAGCGCACCTTTCAACAGGCGACCGTATTGGTGTAGAAATTTTTGAATTTAAAGACCAAGAAAACCCTAAAGACAACTTTGAATACTGGAAAACCGGTATCTTTCATTTCTGTGTACAAGACCCAGATGTAGAAGGCTTAGCGGATCGTATTGTTGCTGCAGGTGGTAAAAAGCGTATGCCAGAGCCACGTTACTACTACCCTGGCGAAAAGCCATACCGCATGATCTACATGGAAGACCCGTTTGGTAACATCCTTGAGATTTACAGCCACAGCTACGAGCTTATTTACAGCGCAGGCGCTTACTAAACTTAACTAGTTTAAAAAAGTTTAGCTAAAAACAAAGACCGCAGTATTTATTACTGCGGCCTTTTTGTTTAGTACGTGGTGCCACTTTTAAAGGGGGCTAACTTTTAGCACTAAGTGAGCTATGCAGGGCATTTTTATAGGCCTCATACGCGGGTATAGCTGAGGTAATAATAGCCGCAACAGTAATAACCGTTATTACTTTCAAAGTCTCTACATTAAGCATATTTGCATTTAAAAATAAGCCGTACCTGGTGCCTAGCCAATCGCCTAAAAGCCATAAAGTTAAACTTAGTAAAGCCGTTGCGGCTGCGCTTACCAGCATTACTAAAATTAGCGCCTCTACCAGTACTAAGCTAAAAATAACGCTTGGCCCTGCGCCCAATACACGTAGCACGGCAATTTCGTTTTTACGTTGTGCCATAGAGGCAAGTAACATGGTTGATAAACCAAATAACGACGATACCAGCACCAAAATACCAATAACGCGTAATAGGTTTTCAACGGTTGCCATCATTTGCCAAAGCTCGGCCATGGCAACACCGGGTAACACGGCCATTAACCTATCGGCTTTATAGTTGTTTATATCGCGCTGTAATTTAAAGGTAGAAAACTTAGATTTTAAACCCAGCATTACTGCGGTAATGCTCTCGGGTGTGGTGTTTACTGAGTCTACATTATTAAGTAATTTAGCTTGTTTTGCCGGTGATAAATGTATGGCCTCAATGGCGTTTAAGCTTACATGTATGGTTTTATCAACGGGTGTGCCTGTGGGGCTAAGTATGCCCTTAATTATAAAGGGGGTGTTGTCGTGATGGGTAAAGCTTGTGTTACCAATACCATGGGCAATCACTACGCTTTGGCCAATTTTATACTTGAGTTTTTTGGCTACATCGGCCCCTATTACCGCTTCAAATAATGTGTTAAATGGCTGGCCGCTACTAAAAGTAAGTGGTTGCTTAGTGCCGTATTTAAAGTGTTCAAAGTAGCTATTATTAGTGCCCATTACTCTAAAACCACGGTGCGAGTCGCCAAGCGAAATGGGAATTGCCCATTTAACTAATGAGCTGCCTTTTAGGGTTTCATAGCTTTTATAATTAATATTACTGGTGGGGCTGCCCATTCTAAATACCGAATAAAGTAAAAGGTTTAACTGCCCGCTAGGTGCGCCCACAATCATATCTACATCAGAGATGGTTCTGTTAAAGCTTTCTTTGGCTTGCTGGCGAATATGCTCAACACTTAACAGCACGCTTATACTTATAAGTAATGATAAAAACGTAAGTATGACCGATTTGCGCCTACAGGCTAAGCTGCTCCACGCTAACGATACTAGCATTTGCTGCCCTCCCCTTTTAAAAGCGAAGTTACATTTACGCTGCGCTCAAAAAATTGTTGTAAGTGCATATCGTGGCTTACAAATACAAGCGTTATGCCGTACTGCTTACATAAATCAATTAGCAGGGCCATAAATGCATCGCGCGATGCGGCGTCTAATGCTGAGGTAGGTTCGTCAACTAATAGCAGTTTAGGTTTATTTATTAAAGCGCGGGCAATAGCTACACGCTGTTGCTGGCCAACACTTAATGTATTTGCTGCTTTGTGCAAAATAGTCGTTGGTAACTTAAGCGCTAAAAGCAGAGCGCTCGCCTCTTGCTCTATTTGCGTATTACTCGTTTTTGCAAAGTAACTAGCCAGCTGAATGTTTTTTAAAACACTTAAATACGGTATTAAATTAAATTGCTGAAACACCACGCCAATGTTTTGTGCTCTAAATTTATCGCGCTTTTTTGACGAAAACGTTGAAAATGCTTGCTTAAGTAAGGTTATTTCACCACTTTGCGGTGTGAGCACCCCTGCTAATAAATTAAGTAATGTGGTTTTACCTGAGCCAGATTCACCGTGTAAAAACACCTGTTCCCCCTGCTTTACTTGCCAGTTAGGAATATAAAACGCGGTTTTATCTGCTTTGTGGTACTTATAATTAAGTTGATTAATATGTATGGCAAAGGGAGTAGAGGCCGAAGAAATTGTATTAGGCAATGATGAGACTCCTATGGTTTGATAAGTGTTGATATGTTATAACGTTTTTAGTTAAGCAATAAGCTAATTGAGATGAAAATATGTCAAAGAATGTAACTAACATGGTTGCTTGGTGTGTTATAGCCTTGGCCAGTTTAGTATTTACTGTTGAGTCGGCGGCTCAAAGCACGCGCTACGAACAAATAGAGTGGATTCAGTTAATGCCTAAAGACGATTTAGACGCACTGCTTAATCCGCCAGAGTATTTAACCGAAATTGAAGATGGCTCAGAGCAAGACACACTAGATAGCCTAGACGCTAAGTCGTTCGAAAACGAGCAAGATAAACGCTATCAGCAAGCATTAAGCTCAGCTCGAGTCATTGATAGCTATAACAATAAAAAAATTCGCGTGCCTGGTTTTATTGTGCCGCTTGAATCAGAAGAAGGTAAGCGCATTAGTGAGTTTTTTGTAGTGCCTTACTTTGGGGCGTGTTTGCATATGCCGCCACCGCCGCCAAACCAAATAATTTACGTTAAATTTGAACAAGGCGTTGAGCTTGAAAGCTTATACGACGCTTTTTGGTTTGAAGGAAAAATAATAATTAATACCGTAGAAAACGAATTAGGTACATCGGCGTACGAGCTTAAGTTAGACCGAGTTTTACCGTACGAAGAATAATATGAATAAAAAATATCTGCTTTGCTCATTCGTTTTGGCAAGTGCGTCTGTTGGCGTTAATGCATGCGAGTTTCACTCCGGGGTTGGTTTAAATCAATTTCATCCGTTTGCTCGTCAAAGCTTTCAAACTCCTATACTTGAGCGTTTTTCTGTAAAGCACGCTAAGCAAGCACAAGTAAATGTTGGCGATACAAGCACAGCTAAATTTAGCTACTTAGTGCCTAAACGTTACAGCGCGGTAAGTGTAAAGTTTGTAGCGCCACAAGGTATTAAACTTACCGGTAAGCCAATAATATTATTAGAGCGTACACGCGGAATACACAGTTTAAAATACGTAGCTAATAAACCCGGTAAATCAGAAATTTTGGTGCAAATAAGCGGCCTTTTAAATGAAAAGCCTTTTACGCTAGAGCAAAAAATAGAAGTAACAGCCAGTTAAATACGCTGAGCTTAGAAATTAATAGGGCTAACATTACGCTAGCCCTTTTTTTATACCTAAATTAAAAGCAGCTTTGCTGCAATTTATGCGTTTTTACCACAACACTTTTTATATTTACGGCCATTACCGCATACACACGGATCGTTTCGCCCTACTTTAGGCGTGCCACGCGTAATAGGGCTTTGCGGTGGTGGGCAGCAGCTTGTGTTAGTGCAGCCTGAACTGGTTGGCGTTGAAGGTTTATCTGTCATATTACTGTTCCTTTTAAATAGTATTTACCACGAACCATACATAGGGTTTGGTAGTAAAAATAATGATTTACCAAGCGTGGGTTGTAGTGTTTTTATATTGGCGGTTTCTTGTGTTACGCCGCTAAAGTCCTCTATGTTATCTCCCACCTGAAATTTAATAACTTGTGGCTGCTGCCAGTTATTATTTTGCCCACTTGGTGAAAAACAATCGGCTGTGCCTTGTGTTATTTGTTGGCGGCGCAAGTCTTTATCGTTAATAAATTCGTTGTTATTAACGGCGTTTTTGTCAGCCTCTGAACGGCCAATTAAACAGGTGTTTTTAAGTGTTACAGGTAAATCTACTGCTTTTAAATTATTCCATGTGTGCAAATCGTTTTGTTTATTACGGTTAGTAACAAGCGCTATTTTTCCACCGTGTTTATACACTGTTTCTATAAACGATTTAGCACCAGGTACCAGTGTGGCTTTTTCGCTTGCAACCCATGCCTGCCAGGATTGTGGTGTATATCCTTTACCGTTAAGCTCGGTTTGCTTTTGATAAGCTGAGTTATCAAGCACGGTTTCATCTACATCCATCACAGCTACCCAGTTACTTGTTGTGTTTGGCAATTGCATTACTGCTGCTTTTGCTTGTTCGTAGGTTGTAGTTGCTAGTGCTTTGTACTCTTTACTGGTTGTTTGCCATAACACTGCCGACGACAATGAGTGTGCATTAGCAGCAAGTGAGACCGATACAGCGCAGTGGTCACTCAACATGGCTTTGTTATCCATATTTTTAAATTTATGCACCTGAGCCGACGCTTCAATATTTTGTGCATTCATACCGCCAACAATAATGTGATCGATAGGCGCAGGATAGCGTGCTTGGCACCCTAATAATTGGCTGGTTGTAATACGAGTTGAGCGCTCATTACTTAATAAAGTGCGAGTTAGCCTATTATAAGGTGCTGATATACGTTGGTTAAAATCACCTAATATTACGTAAGGCGTACCTGCTGTTTCGCGTTTTTCTACCCAGCTATTAAGCACCGGTGCTTGTTGTGCATAAGTTTTACACGCAGGTGAGTCGCTTTTTAAGTAGTCATCTACAAAACAGCCGCTTTTCATGTGTACGTTAAGTATATCGGTAGGCCCTTTTGCTGTATTAATTGTAAGTTGCAAGCCATAACGCAGCCCTGTTTTTGATAGACCAAGTGGTTCAAAGGGTTCAATATTTAATACCGGCACTGTTTTTTTAACCGCAAAAGCGACTTTCTGTTGGGTAGATTTAGCCCCTGTTTTTCTACACGTATATGCAGGGCTAGGCGCTCTACTCGATACCATTAGTTGCCAGTCGTCTTCAGAGAATATTTGCTCTAGCGCCTCTTTAGAAGCCACTTCTTGCAGGGCGATTACATCAGCATTTAAGTTATTTGCGTAGGCTTTCATAGCCTCAATATCGCTAGGCGTTCTGGCTCTACAGCCTGTATCTATTGGGTATGCAAGGTGCTCAACATTCCAAGTCGCTATTTTTAAAGCAGGTAGAGTTTGTGCTTGTAGCTGCGAGGCCGGCTGCGCTGAAAAACTTTCATTAGTATTTTTGGCTAGGTTAGATGTACAGCCAACACTAAGCGCACTGACTAAAGCAATGGTTAATGTATTAAATGTGTTCATGGTTGGTTTTCTCTGAGTTGGTTTTATTATTAATTAAGCAGTTCATGAGTTGTTGTTCCCACATAGAGTTAATTTGTATCGCTATTATTTCTATACGACTTTCTTGGCAATCGTTTAAGGGGGTAACGGTTAAGGTTTGCTCCGCTAGGTTAAAGCCTACAAACCCTTTGTCTGTTTTTATAACAGCTTTAATTCGCTCTACTTTTAAGTTGCTAAACAAAGCGTGCAGCGCGGTTTTACTAAGTATGTGTGCTGCACTAATACGCCAACCAATACTTTGATAGCCTTGAGCGCTATTTTTAATGCACAGTATGCCATTTGTGGGTAACGGCACTTCACGGATATTAATGGCTGAGTTTGTATGAGTATGCGCAGTGCAAGGCGCCGATTGGTTATAGTCGCACTCACCTTGTAACAACTCAGGCGCTATTTCACCTTGTGTAGTAAATACAATTTGCTGTGTTTGGTTTGCGCGGCTTATTACATAATCAGTTAATGTTTCAGTGTCATTTTGAGCGTATAAATCGTGCTTGTTACCTACAATAATATCTGCAATATCAATTTGCTGATTAAACGTAGCATGGCTTGTATAACGCGAGTCATTGAGCTTTCTGGCATCAACTAAAGTAATTGTTTTTTGTAAGCTCAGTACATTTTTATAATGCGATGATGAAAGTGTTTGTAATACTTCTTTTGGGTGGCCAAGCCCTGTGGGTTCAATTAAAAGCCTGTCTGGTTTTGCTTGTTTTAGCAGCTGATTAAGTGCAACTTGCATTGGCACGCCTGCGGTACAACACATGCAGCCACCGGGTACTTCGCGAATAAATACACCACTGTTTGGGCTTTGTTGCCCATTAAGTAGCGCGCCATCAATACCTACTTCGCCAAATTCGTTTACTAATACTGCCCAGCGCTCAGTGAGTGGTTTGGTTTTAAGTAGCGATACAATAGTGCTGGTTTTTCCGGCACCTAAAAACCCACTAATAATATTAGTGGGTATTGCCTTTAGCGTTTGCTTATTAGAGTTCATTAGCCAATTTCTTGTAACCTTTTACCAAATCGTGATTTGCCGACACCACCGATTCAGAAAATGTTGAATATTCTGGCGGCACTTTGCTTATGCTGTTTAAATCAAAGCCGGGTTCTATATTGGTCATTGGCGGTACATGAAAGTCTTTAGGTAAATCTAACCCATCAATTACACAGTTATGCCTTACTACACAACAATTGCCAATTTCTGATCTAAATACTACCGAGTTAAAGCCAATAAATACATCATCCCCTACGCTGCACGGGCCATGTATAATTGAACGATGCGCTATAGATGTACGCTCGCCAATGGATACCGCCGCCCCCGATTTAGAATGAATAACCACGCCATCTTGTATGTTTGAATTTTTTTTAATAATAATTGGTTGCATATCGCCGGTGTCGTCTACTTCATCTGCGCGAATAACCGCATAAGGGCCAATAAATACGTTGTCTTCAATAATTACTTTGCCGCAAATAATGGCGGTTGGGTCTATAAATGCACTTTGCGCTACGCTTGGCATGTGGCCGTTTGGGTTTTTTCTTAACATGTTTATTCCTTACTAATTAATGCTTTTGCTATGCAAATTTTTGGTCGTACACTACGGCATTATGCGCATGTAGGCTTTCTTGGTGCTCAACTTTAAAGTGGTAGTCGCAAATATCTGTATTTTGCTCAAGGGCGTGCTTTAACCTGCGGGCGGCATCTTCACAAAACAGTAGGTTTTCGGCGTTTAATTTAGCAAAGGCTTGCTCGTCTTCTCGTTTTACCGCGGTTTGTACTGGCGTGCCTATGGCTTGTTCCATTTGGGTAATAAGAGTGGGTAAATCAGGGAGTTGCTCGCCTTGTAAGCTCATATTTATATACGCATACGAGCGTTGGCTGTGCGGGGTAGCTACACTGCCTTGCTGCGATGTAAGCCACTCTAATAAAGTGTTTTTATCAAGCTGCTGTTCTGTAAACTGCTCTGCTACGGCGTCACTTAACGCTTGTCTAGAAAGCGCGGCCGAACACGGGCACGTGCTAGAATAAGGAATTGTGAGGCTAAGCTCGGTATTAATAACGCCATTTTTAATGGTTTTGCTAATAGCCACCGGATACGTCTGAAACCCAGATTGATTAGATAAAAGCGCTGGCTTGTTTATTACAAGCTCAAAAGCTAAATCTACTTTGGCACTTAAGCTTAAGCCTTGCTGAGAGCTCAGCATGTTTTCAACTAGCGTTGTTAAAACTTGGCCATTGAGTGGCTTATTAGCCAGTTGTTCATTAAGCAATAAATACAAGCGCGACATATGTATGCCTTTTGCATTTGCTTTATCAAGGCTAACAAATATGCCTACTTTGGCGTGAGTGTGTAGTTGCTCACCTTTGTTGTTTAAAATATGTAACGGCAGCGAAACCTCTTCCATACCCACCCATTGTAATGGGCGTGCATTAAGAGAGTTAGGCTGCGAAGTAATATCGGGCAAATGGCTTTTAGCATTCATAAATTTAACTATTCCGGTTAACGATTAAAAATAAGAGGCATTGCAGGTTTACTTGGTTTAGTGACTGTTTTGCCATCGTAAAGGCGCTCGCCATTAACCCACGTGCTTACTATTTTTGATGAAAACTCAACGCCATCAAAAGGCGTCCAGCCGCAAAGGTAGCGGCAAGCGTCGTGGCTCACCTTTGTAGTTTGCTGTGTACTTATCAGCACTAAATCGGCGTAGTAACCTTCTTTTATAAAGCCGCGTTTATCTACCTTAAAACGCAGCGCGGGGTTATGTGCGGTTTTTTCTACTACTTGTTCAATGCTTAAGCGGTTGTGTTTAACGTGTTCTAGTAAGCTTAAAAGTGCGTGCTCTACTAAGGGCAAACCTGCTGGCGCGTTAACATAATCGGTTTGTTTTTCTTGCCATGTATGCGGAGCGTGATCGGTGGCAATAATATCTATTTGATTATTTTTAACCGCGTTTATAAGCGCATCGCGATCGGTTTTAGCTTTTATGGCAGGGTTACATTTTATTAAGTTGCCTAAGGCTTCGTAATTTTGCTCGCAAAAGTATAAGTGGTGTACACAGGCTTCTGCGGTAATGCTTTTATTGGCTATATCGCCTTTAGTAAATAAACTCAGCTCTTTTTCGGTAGTTATGTGTAATACATGCAATTGCGCATTGTATTTTTTAGCAAGCGACACCGCATACGACGATGAGGCATAACACGCCTGCGCATCACGTATTTTTGGATGTTCGGTAATACTAGGCACAATGCCTTGTTGCTCGTAGCGCTGATTATTTTTGCTAATGATTTTTCCATCTTCGCAGTGGGTAACTATAAGCACAGGGCATTCGCGAAATATCCCCTCAAGCGCTTGTGGGTTCTCTATTAATAAATTACCGGTAGAGGCGCCCATAAACACTTTTACGCCACATACTCTTTTAGGGTCGAGCGCTTTAATATCATCTAAATTGTGCTCGGTTGCGCCAAGGTAAAAAGAGTAATTAGCATAAGAGTGCTGCTCAGCTATGGCGTATTTTTCTTCAAGCGCCGCTTTGTTTGTGGTTGAAGGGGTAACATTAGGCATTTCCATATAACTTGTAATACCGCCTGCCACTGCCGCGCGTGATTCAGTTAATATAGAGCCTTTATGGGTAAGGCCTGGCTCTCTAAAATGCACTTGGTCATCTATCATACCTGGGAGCAAGTACGCGCCTTTTGCGTCAAATACATCATCGTTTATGCTCGGGGTGATATTAGCAGCAATGCATTCAATAAATTGGTTGGTAATGCGTACATCAGCACGTTGCGTTTTACCTTCGTTAACCATTTGGGCATTTTTTATTAGTTGGCTTTTCATGCTTACGGCTCTTATTTAGTCAGCAATGTATGTTTAATGGGTGTGAGTTGGCGGCCAAATATTAGCTTTGCCAACTAATAACAGGGTTATTACGCGTCGCTTCTGTTGAGCCTTGCCCTGTGTTACTAATCCATTGCACGTTAAGCGCATTCAGTGAAGGCATTAACTTAAACAACGTGACCGTAAAGCCCCTAACCGGTGTTTTGCAGTTAAAATTGTAGGTGGCTTCAACATTATGATGATCGTGGCTATGAAGGTCTGCGTGTTCATCATGGCTGTGAGCAAGTGAGTTTTCGGTGCTTTGTAAAATACACTGCCCTTTTATATCAATGGCGTGGCTGCTATTTTTTAACTGCTGGGCAAGTACATCAATAGCATTTTTATCTGTTGAGCTTGCAACTTGGTGCTCAAAACCAAGCGCATCAGCAGCCGGAATAATAAACTGCATTTGCAGCACATTGCCCTGTTGAGCAATAAGTAACTCACCTTCCCCATGTACATGTTTTTGCGCATTAGCACTAAAACCCAACCCTAATAGCAGGGCAATAGTGAACCCTTTTGTAAACGTTTTCATAAGCTAACCCTTATACAAAATAGAGCTAAATACAGCAACTGTTATAATATAACATACCGATTGTGTCCTAAAAAGATAATAATTAAGGCTCTATTGGGCTGGTAAAGCCATTTATTGTTTATAGGTACAGATAAGTTTAAGTTAGTTATATTTTTAAGGATAAGCATGAAGCTCTCATTGGAAGACATCACCGCCGATAACTACGAAGCCGTATGCGATTTAGAGGTTGCTAAAACACAAGAAGAATATGTAGCGTGTAATATGTGGTCGTTAGTAGAGGCGCACTACAATAGTGGGTATACCTGTAAAGCGATTTACCTAAATGCTCTGCCAGTAGGCTTTTTTATGTGGGTACAAGAAACCCCAACAAAGGTTTCTATTTGGCGCTTTATGGTTGATCAAACTTATACCAACTCCAATAAATAGTTGCTCTATTTTACTTGCTAAAACAACCCATTTCTTTGTTTTAAATTTCGTAAAGGGAACAACCACTTACATCAATTTACGCCTAGAACTGAATTGTTTTTTCGGCGTAAAATTTAGAACACATACTTAATGGAGTTGGTATTATCAAAATAAAGGCATTGGGCGCAAAGCACTATTCATGGCAATTGAAGAGATTAAAACAAACCCTGAGCTTGAACAAATCGAGATTTGTTATAACCCGCAAAACCCAATAGCTAAAGATTTTTATTCAAGTTTTGGATTTGAGGAAGTTGGCCTCGATGAGGGCGAAGACGGTATGTTAGCCGTTATTAAAATTAGCCGTTAACTCATTTATAAGTAAGCCGCTAATTTTAAAGAATAATAATAGTTTTAAGGAAATACTGTGAACATAAGGCCATTTGCAGAGAACGACTTTTTAGCCGTTCAAAATATTTATCAGCAAGGTATTGATACCGGCAACGCGACCTTTCAAACTAAAGCAAAAAGCTGGCAGCAATGGAATAGCTCTATGCTCAACTGTTGTCGTCTTATTGCAGTTGAGGATGAAAAGGTGCTTGGCTGGGCTGGGTTATCTGCGGTTTCAAGCCGTGAGGTATACTCGGGCGTTGCCGAGGTAAGTGTATATGTTGCAAACCAAGCCCAAGGTAAAGGCTTGGGGCACGCATTGCTTTGTGCACTCATTAAAGAATCAGAAAAAAACGGTATATGGATGCTACAAGCCAGTATATTCCCTGAAAACATAAGCAGCATTACACTTCATACTCGTAATGGTTTTAGGCAAGTTGGAAACCGAGAAAAATTAGGACAGCTGCATGGCGTATGGCGCAATGTAACTTTAATGGAAAGGCGCAGCGCCGTCGTAGGCCTCTAAACCTTTAAATAGCATAATAAATACAATGTGCGTTCATTATTATGCTTTTAAATCGCATTTATTATTCAAATTATTTAAGAAAAACTCACAACCTCAGAATGTATATTGCACACCTTCCCTACTCTTTTCTCAAAAATCATAAATTAATTATTTTAAATTTCAGCTCCTAGCTGCGTTGTTTTTTTTACTTTATAACCTATTGCTTTAATTTAAAAAATAAAAACAAAGTCGCTTAAAATTAATTTTTTAGTGCGGCTTTTTGAGTGTTAATTTTACTTATTTGTGGATTGAACGTTCTATAAGTTATTGACACTCTCTGTTCTTGCGTGTAAATTTCGGATCAATCGATCCACAAGTGTTATGGGTAATGTGTTTTAAGTTGATATTTTAAGAGTTTGTTCCTCTTATTTTAAATAGCATCTTTTTAAAACACGTTTATAGCTCTGATATTTATTATGCGTAGTTTGCATATATAAATAACCTGTTAGGCGAAATATAGGTGTGTCACTGTGGGTCGATTTTTACTTTTAACTAGGAGCCAAAAATGACTAACCAAGTAATTAAATTAAATGATCAAAACTTCGAATCGCTAAACAAAAAAGACGCCAAATTAGTTGTAAGACTATGGGCTGAGTGGTGTGCTCCATGCCAAATGATGTCGCCTATTTACGAGCAAGTAGCCGATAACCTCGCTGATGAAAATATTATTATGGGTGAGCTTAATATTGATGATTTTCCATCAGTTGCAGCCAAATTAGCGGTAAGAAGTATTCCTACTGTTGTTGTATTTAAAAACGGTAAAGAAATAAATCGCTCTGTAGGTATGATGCCTGCGCCAGAGCTACAAGCGCTAATTTTAAAAGATTAGTACGCCAAAGAGGTGATAAATGAGCACACATCGAAAGTTGATAATTTTGGGTTCGGGGCCTGCTGGTTACACTGCCGCTATTTATGCAGCTAGAGCAAACCTTGAACCATTACTAATTACTGGCCTTGAAGTGGGTGGGCAACTCACAACAACAACTGATGTTGAAAATTGGCCAGGATACCCAACGGGTATTCAGGGGCCACAACTGATGAGACAGTTTAAAGAGCATGCTGAAAATTTTGATACCGAAATAGTGCATGACTACATCACATATGTTGACCTGCAGCAAAGACCGTTTGTGCTTAAAGGGCAGCAAACTTACACTGCTGATGCGTTAATTATTTCTACGGGCGCATCGGCAAAGTACCTTGGCCTACAAAGCGAAACTGAGTTTAAAGGTAAGGGTGTATCGGCGTGTGCAACTTGCGATGGCTTTTTTTATAAAAACCAAAGCGTAGCTGTGGTTGGCGGTGGTAATACCGCAGTTGAAGAGGCTTTGTATTTAGCTAATATTGCGTCGCACGTTACGCTTATTCACCGTCGTGATTCACTCAGTGCCGAAAAGGTTTTACAACAGCGCCTATTTGATAAAGTAGCGCAAGGTAAAGTAACTATTAAGTGGAATAACCAAGTAGATGAAATAGTGGGTGACGCTAACGGCGTTACAGGAATTACTATTAAATCAACGTTACCGGAGCAAGACAGAGAAACACTGAGCGTTAATGGGGTGTTTATTGCCATTGGGCATCAGCCTAATACACATATTTTTAAAGATCAGCTTGATATGCGCGATGGCTACATTAATGTGTATTCTGGGTTTGAAAATGGTGAAACATTAACGAATATTCCCGGCGTATTTGCCGCAGGTGATGTAAGCGATAACCATTATAGGCAGGCAATTACATCTGCAGGTTCTGGGTGTAAAGCAGCACTAGATGTAGAGCAATACTTTACTCGCTTAGGTGCTTAGCACAGCAACTGTATTTAAAACTTATGGTATGATCAACACAATGCCCGACAATACTTAGTATTTCGGGCTTGAGTGTTTTAACTAACAATACACTTATTTAAAATTTACTTACTTGAGGTAATTTATATGGCCCGAACCGGACGCCCACGCCAGTTTAACCGTGAAGATGCAATAAAAAGTGCAATGGATTTATTTTGGCAAAAAGGCTACGAATCCACTTCTTTAGCTGAGCTACGCAAAGTGTTAGGCAATATTTCATCTGCGAGTTTTTACGCAGCATTTGGCTCAAAGCAAGCTCTATACAGTGAATGTTTAGCACTTTATACCAGCACCTGTGGAGAGACCTTTTCGGAGCTAGAAAACGAGTCGGTTCCTGCAAAAGCAGCGATTAAAAACATGGTGTTTAAAACCATTCATATGCAAACATCAACTAAGCAACCATCGGGCTGCATGATTGTTTTATCTGGCTTAAATTGCGGCGACGAAAATAAAGAAGTTGAGCAAATGGCGCTGTCGGTACGTAACGACATTCGTAAAGCGCTTGTAAAATGCATAGAGCGCGGAACAGCCCGGCAAGAGTGGCAACAAGAAATGCCCGTAGAGCAATTTATGCTAATTTTAGATACCTTTATTAATGGCCTTTCTATTCAATCAAGAGACGGCATTGCACGGGAAAAGCTTTTAGAAGCCTGTGAGTTATTTTTAGATAGGTGGTAATAAGTAGATTGCTTTAAGCGCATAGAAAAACAGACTTAACGTAACTAAATTAAATTTATATATAAAAAAACAAGGCGCACTTTTAATAAAAAGTGCGCCTTGTTTGTTTTAGCTAGGGTACTAAATGTTAAGCCGTTTTAGCAGGTAACTTTGCGGCTGTTACTGCTAAATAAGTGAGCCCAATAATACCTGTTAGTGCACAGGCCGATAAAATAAAGGGGTCAACTAACAGGTTATCTTTAAATTCAAAGGTGCCAGCTGATATTTTTTTCCAGCCCATAAAGTGCTGATTAGCGGCCACTGTTGCGCCAAAAAAACCAATCACTAAAGCAAAATATTTGCCTATCCAGTGTGTAACCGCAGGCGTTATTAATAATAAACCTAACAGGCCTATTACTGAGCGCTGCACTCTACAATAGGGGCAAGCATACACTATGCCTAATAAGTCTGTGCTCCACGCAGCTATTGAAATAACAATAGCGATTAAGCCCACTATTTTTATATGCGTAGAATAGGTGCTTAAATTTAAAATGTTCATGTACTGCTTTCCTACTTAAAATTATGCTAAAACCAGTGCGGTTAAAAACATGCCTAAGCCAAATATGGTGTGCCCTACAAAGCTTTTTATGCGCGTAACTGTGGGGTTAGGTGTTTTTGCACCGGCCATACCCGCGCCCATGCCTGGCATCATTATAAAAAAGGGGGCAACTATGCCAAACCACGAAACAAGTAATGCAGGTAGTATGGTTGGCAAATCAAGCCACTGCGTGTTTACACACACCATTAATATTAACCCGTACGCTATGCCAATTAGGTAATGTACAACCCAACCAATACCAAGCTCACCCGGTATTTTTTCGGCCTTAGGTAGTGCAGGCTGATAAAATTGCCCCGACTTCATATGACCTACCCAGCGCCCAACTAATCGCCAATTTGTGGCGGGTAAATCAAAAAACTTAGCGAGTAACCCCGCGTAAATATCTAACACTAGTGTGCCCCCTATACCTATTAATATAAAAGTATAGAAAGAGTCGCTAAACATAGGCTGTATCTCCTGGTAATACGTTAAATGCTAGGTGTTTTGCTGGTGTGTATACATAGCACAACAGCAAAGTGCATAGACTTGGGTATGTAATGTGATAATATTACCAAAACGCCATTATGAACACTAATGGTAAAAACTGGTTTTGGAATGAATATAAATCATAATGCTTGAACGTAATCATCTACACATTATTAAAGAGGTTAATCGCCTTAAAAGCGTGACCGCCGCGGCCGAAAGTTTAAACTTAAGTCAGTCGGCTGTGAGCCATACTATTGCTAAATTAGAGCGCCGATTTGGCGTAAAACTGTGGCATCGTAAAGGCAATACGCTTGTATATTCTCAGGCGGGGCTTTATTTACTTTCACTTGCAGACAAAATGGTCACCGAGTTTGAGCACGCCGAGCGAGTATTACAAGAGTTTGCCCAAGGCCGCCGAGGAATAATGCGCATAGGAATGGAGTGTCACCCGTGTGAGCAATGGTTAATGGGCAAAATTCAGCAATTTTTAAAAGCATGGCCAGAGGTAGACGTAGAAATAAAAAGTGCCTTTAGATTTGATGGCATAGCAGCGCTAAAAGCCAACGAAATAGATGTGCTAATAACCCCCGACCCCGTAAATACAGAGGGCTTAAATTTTAGGTCTGTGTTTAACTACAATTTATGTATTGTAGTAAGCGAGCAAAACCCGCTATACAACAAAGCGTTTGTTACAGCACAAGATCTCGAAAACCAAATACTTTACACCGTGCCCGTAGGCTACAACCGCTTAGATGTTTACACCCGATTTTTAGACCCCGCTAACGTGCAACCCAAACGCAGAGTACCCATAGAAAGCACTGAAATGATGCTGCAATTAGTGTCGGCCAATCGGGGGGTAGCAGTATTACCAGAGTGGCTAGTGTCATCGCACGAAAGTCGTTTAGGCATAAAAGGCATCAGCATAGGTAATAAAGGGCTGCAAAAAAGCGTTAATGTAGGTGTGCGCGATGACGACTTACAGCTTGATTATGTAAAAGGGTTTATAGAATCAACGCGCTCTAATGTGTAAATGGATTTGCTGTTAAATATAGGGCGTTAATGCGAATTAACGAAGTTTGTGGAGTATTAACTTTAGCTGTTAGGTATATGCCTGTTTAGGTCGGATAAGCGAAGCGCCATCCTAAATAGTAAAATACCTTGCCAATTATTATCACCATTTTATGTTGTCGTGTGGCTAGAGAGTGCCAAAAGCTGGTGTTCGATTATTTGTAATTAAGCGGCAGAAGATTACGTATTGCGGAAATTGCACTTTTAGGGACAGAGGTCAACTATGAGCGAAGGACGGTGCTGTGTCATGAGCAGTCATTCATGATTAAATTGTTTATGCCCATTAGAATGGAAACCAAACTGTCCCAATCGTTCTAATTCGATGCTACAGAGTGACTAAAGATTCAGGGCAAGGCAATTGGCTAATGCTGCTTTTAAGCGACTATAGCCAATTACACACCTAGGACATACCACACCAGAAACGATTTCAATCGTTAGTTTGGGTCTTTGACATCATTATTTCTTCTCTACGATAATTGCAGTGATTGTTTTGTTACCAACATTTTTAACTTGGTGTTCCCATTGGTCATGCCACATCACGTAGCCATCCGGGATCTCCAAAGTCATGTCTTTTTCACTCGTTATTATCGTTGCCTTGCCACCTTTTTCGAAGTAAACAGTCTCAGCATTGTGCTTATGCCAATTATCTTGTTCTCCTGGTTTAAGTGTCATCTTAAGCACCGTAACCTGTTCGTTCTCAAGAAGAAGTTCATATTGTTTTGGAGATGCGATGTGAGCAGGTTCGACTATTGTGTCATCTGCAAATGCGTTTCCAAGTAATAGGGCTGAAATAACAGCAGTCAATACAACCTTTTTCATAGTAGCTCCTATTTATGCATACCACGAATGGGGTAGTTGTTGTCAGGGTTTCGTATCCAAGCTAAGCCACTAATTAGAGACTGAAGTTCAGGTCTTACAAACGGATTGTTAGAAATGTCTGCTACGTGAACTTTTCCTTCACTATTGACTACAAATAGCCCCGGTTCAGCAAATGGATGATCGGTTTCTTCTAGGGACCTTGGATCTGATATATACAACCCAAGCTCTTCCATTTGTTCAAGGGTAAGGCCGTATGCAATAGGGAAAGCCACATTAAGTCTTTCCATATGACTTTCGAGTTGCTCTTTACTGTCACCAGAAACGGCGATCAAATCTACGCCTGTTTGAGCAAGTAAGTCTTTCGCGTTTCCTAATTGGTTCAGGTATCGTGTACAAAGAGGGCAATGTTGACCTCTGTAAACAACAACCATCTTCCAATCCAAACCATTTTCAGGAATAGAAAGCTTTTTAATATCACCATTTAATAGCTTTGCTTCAATTACAGGGAAGTCAGCTCCCGCGTGTAATTTAGTAGTATATTCAACGCTCATAACTACCCCTTAAAAATGTTTGTTAATGTGAGCTTCAAAACGTTTGAAGTCGCTTTCAATCTCTGCATTTTTCATCACATCGAAGCATGCAAATGTTTCCATAGGCTTCATACCAAAAAACTTGAAGTTCATATGCATAGGGAATAATAGGTCATCAATTGATTTTCCATTAAAGAATTCGTTTTCATCATTAAACGCTTCTTCTGGCGCATTTAACGTTAGCGACATCATGTATTTTGTATTAGTTAGTGTGCCACCCATGCCATAGTTCTTTTTAGGTGCAGATTCGTCACGACCATCACCAACACATAGTGCACCCCCCATACCCGCTGTATAGACTTCATCCATGTATTTTTTGAATGACCAGGTAACACTCATCCAGTTTACCGGGGTTTGAAGAATAACGATGTCAGCCCATTGATGATTTTCAAGTTCTTTCTCAACATTAATCTCTTCTGAGATTGTAACTACGCGAGTTTTATGGCCTTTTGCCTCTAATATAGAAACTGCTTTTTCTACTAGCGTAGTGTTTAGCTTGCCTTCCGAAAAAGGGTAATATTGGTGACCATTAATAATTAAAATATTGCTCATTTGTGTTTCTCCAAAAATAAAATTTATTCTGAATGCCTAACCGTGGTATATTTTATATACCTTTTAACTACAATCAATTAGTATACTTTTAGTAACCTTAAGAAAATAAGAGAGAAACTGTGGAAAGTTCAATAAAAACAGATGGTAAGGGAAGGAAAAAAGTTTATAACGCGTGCATGGAGCCTTGCGCGATTGAAAAAGGTATGCGTTTGATCGGTGGAAAATGGAAAGGATCAATCATTTATCATTTAAAAGATGAGCCAGTCCGATTTAATGACTTAACTCGAATGCTAGGCGGCGCAACAAAAAAAATGGTTGATCAACGTCTCAAGGAACTTGAAGAAGAAGGTATGGTAATTAGAAGGGTTATAAGCGACAGACCCATAGCTGTTACATATGAACTTACTGATTTTGGCAAATCAGCACTTTCTATTTTAGATGATTTAAGAAAATGGTCAGAGGCAAATGGGATAGAGTTAAATTCAAAGTAGTTTTTACCTGTTCCAAGTCAATATTTAACAGTGGTCTTTCCGTATCAGATGAGCAAGCCTCGAATTTAGGGTAACTTTACGACCTATAGAGTAATTACGTTAAATCACTTTTGTCCAAAAATGATTTTGTTCGACTCTCTGCTCTCCGCTTAAAGCCACCCTTAGAGCATTTACGTTAACTCGTTTTGGGGCAAAAACGAGTTTAGGCTGGTGATCCTCTATTGGCACAAAGCAGCACTATGAGTTTTTAAACCTGAGCGTCCGCTCTTTGTCTGAAGCGGATTTTCGCAAAAATTATGTCTAATCTCCGGAGTTCGCTCATAACCGCCCATCAGCTGCCGTTATGAGCTATCCATTAAAACGCTAAGCTCAAACCTCAGCCTCTACACATCACGCTTAACACTTTTTAAATACAGCTCAACGCCTATGTTTGCTGCATCAACCGCACCAGCTACATAGCCTGGAAATTGCACCGACCATTCGCTGCCAATACCGACTAAATTTTGATACCACGGGCCATTTTGCGCGGTTATGTAAGGTGCTGGGGTATGTGTATTAGCTGCGTGAGTATCAAGCGACGTTGCTGTGAGTGGGTCTTGTGCCCAGTCTTTAATAATATCGGCTTTGGGTGTGGCGGCTTGTGCGCCAAAAAGCCTAACTAACTGCGCTTTGCAATGTGTGATTAAATCTTCATTACTAATGCGTTTTCTATCATCAGCGGGTATGCCAATAAAGCCAAATAATGCGGCTTGGCCTTGTGGGTTTGATGCATCGTGTATTTCAGCCATTGGCCCAACACTGCTGCGGGCGCTGCCCGAGAGCGTTTGCTTACGCCAAAATGGCGTATCGTACACAGCAATATACTTAGCGTGGGGGGCCATCCAGGTTGCGGTATTTTGCCACTGCGATACTAAATCGCTTGGCAACGCGGGGGTAAACGTTATTTGGCTTACGGCTAAGCGTGGCGGCAGCGCAAGCATTACGTGCTCAACGTTTACTTTATTGTCGGTTGTGTTAGAGGTGCTAAAGTTAACTTCAATATGACCGTGTTGGTGGGTAATTGTGTTTACCAAAGCGCCGGTCACTATGTGTTTGTTGCTAAGCTTTGCATGTAAGGCATTAATAAGTGTGCCCATGCCACCCTTTAGCCGCATAGACGTAGGAGCATGCGTATAACCGGGCATGGCTGTGGGCGGTTGTGTATGTGAGCGCTCTACTAAGGTATTGCCTTGCTCGTACTGGGCAAATGCTTTTAGGTTTAGGGTTTTAATAATGGCATTTAATTGCGGCTGAAACTCTGGCCAAAACCACGTTGGGCCCAGATCAAAGTTATTTGTTGTCGCTTGCGAATGATGAGTAAAGTTCATAATACGGCCACCTAATTGGTCTCTGGCTTCAAGCAATATGTAATCGGTAATGCCGCGTTGCTCTAACTGGTAAGCAGCATACACGCCGCTTAGCCCACCGCCTATAATCGCAATTTTTGTACGCATTATTTAGCCTCCACAGCCTATATTTTTAAAATTACCTACTTTTAAGTAAATTGTAGCGCTGTTATTTCCCGCTGATATTAATGCTTTACTCGTGCTTGGCAGCCTTAGCCAGCTTCCTTTTGAATATTCTACCTCGTTGTGTATTACGCTGCCGCCCAGTACAAATAGCTCTAAGGCATTATGTGCTTTTAGGTTATCAAATAGGGGCTGTTGCGGGGTTAACTTAACCAGTTTAGTTACTTCGTTATCATCTTGATAAAGCGGGCATATTGTGCGGTTATTTTGTGTTATCCACGTAGCCGGATCGTGTGTATTTATGCGCACAGAGGTGGTTTCTGTTATGCACATTTGCCACAGTTTTACAAAAATGGTTGCGCCACTTTTACTTTTAGGTGCATGTGAAGACCCTGGCGGATTTCGTAAATAAAAGCCTTGCGGGTAGTCGCCCGACTCATCTGAAAAAGTGCCCGAAAGTACCATTATTTCTTCTCCACCTGGGTGAGCATGGCTTGGAAAAGTAGACTCAGGCGCGTAGCGTACTACGCTTGTTGCTCTGGCTTTTTCAGCGCCTATTCTGTCGAGCATTACGCGCTCAACACCCGCCTGAGGCGATGTTTGCCAACTATATTGACTTGGCAGCATTAAAGCGTGTTGTGAAAAATCTGAATTGACTCGCATTTGTCCAACCTAAATAAAATAAGAGCAATAACATAAGTTATTGCTCTATAAATTTACGCTTATTAAGCGTTTTGTAATTGTGCGTGGGCGTCAAGTACTCGTGCACTGTAAGTTAGCGCTGCACCTGCATTTAAGGCTACAGCAACGCCTAACGCTTCAGATATTTCACCAATTGTTGCGCCGTGCTCAACCGCTTTTTTAGTGTGCATTGCAATACACCCATCACAACGTGTTGTTACGGCAACAGCGAGTGCTATTAGCTCATGTAATTTAGGCGTTAAATGGCCTGTTTTTGCGCCAGCGCCATCCATTGTCATTAATCCGCGTAGGGTATCTGGGCTTTGCTTAGCAAACGCACCTACAGTGTTCATTACTTCGGTGCGGTACGCGTTCCAATCTTGTGACATTTTTTACTTTCCTATCTTAAGTTTTTACTCAGCTACGCAGTAAATGCGTACTTCTGGGTCATTAGTAAGTAGTGGCGCGAGCGCGGTAACTACATCGGCATTAAATAAATCGCTTTCTAAATACTCATGAGCGTGCTCAATAGTTTCAAAGCCGTGAAGCACTTGTACATCTTCATCACGCGCTAATAGCTCTTTTGAAACTGCGCCTCTTACAGTGTCTAAAAATGGGGCTTTGTAGGTGTTAAAAACCTCTGTTGCTGCTTTTCTATTACCGTGGTCAACACTTAGTGTAATTTGTAAATAAACCATATTTGCTCTCCAGTGATTAAATTTAGCTATGGGCTGCTTTAGCCCATTAGCGCTTACAATATTTATTAGTTACGACCTGCCATTACGCCGCCGTCAACATCCCATACGGCACCTGTGACCCAAGCGGCTTTGTCGCTGAGTAAAAACGCAATGGTGTTGGCGACATCTTCGCTTGTACCTACACGGCCAATTGGATGAAAGCTGTTAAAGCCTTGTAGGGCATCGTTTACTTCTGCTTTAGGAATAAAACCTTCGTAAATTGGCGTTTGTACAACCGCTGGCGATACTGCATTAACGCGAATATTGTGCGCTGCTAATTCCATTGCTAGATGTTGCGTTAGCGCATGTAAACCTGCTTTAGCCATTGAATACGCCGACGAGGGTGTAGCGGCAATAGCTTGCTTACCCCACATAGAACCCACATTAACAATGGCGCCTGCGCGTTTTGCTGCCACTAAATTAGCGGCTACTTTTTGTGTAATAAAAAACAACGCGCGGTTAATTTGCATGTATTGATCGTAATCAGCCGCTTCGTGCTCTAAAAATGGTTTAGGGAAAAACACACCGGCAGCATTTACCAGTAAATCGACGTCTGTGTGGTCTTGTGAAAGTGTATTAATTAAGTTTTGCACGCCTTCATCGCTGGTTAAATCAGCGGTTAACACCTCAACAGTGCCTAAAGCTGATAGCTGCTCTTTTGCTGCTTGGGCTTTTTCTTTACGGTGGCCAACAATGACAGCTTGGCCGCCTTGCTCTAAAATTAATCGAGCCGTGTCAAAACCCATGCCGCTAGTACCACCAATAACGAGTAACTTTTTACCTAAAAATTGCTTAGTCATGATTATTTCTCCAAGCGCTAATATGCGCTGTATTTGTTATATAAATAAAAAGTATTGAGTTGCCTAATAGCAAGTAACTTGCTGTTTGGCTTGGGAGGTATTTTTTACTTATTTACTTGCTTTAACAAACGAGATAATCTGAATCATCAATAAAGAAAAAGTTTATCGTATGAAATCACCTATACATCTCAATGCATTAAAAGCGTTTGAAGCAAGCGCAAGGCACCAAAGTTTTTCAGCGGCAGCTGATGAGCTAAACGTAACCCCAGCAGCCGTTGGGCAGCTGGTAAAAACATTAGAAGAGTGGCTCGACACACCGCTGTTTCATAGAATGAGCTCTGGTAAAACACGGCTAATAACCACCGAAACCGCGCAAAGTGCCCTGCCATTAATACGCGAAGGGTTTGATAAACTTGCTCAAGGGCTAGACATTTTAAAAGACAACGCCATAAGCGGTGCATTAACGGTTGCAGTAAGCCCTGCATTTGCCGCTAAATGGTTATTACCTAGGTTGCATTTTTTTCAAGAAATATGTTCGCAAACCAGTGTAAATTTAAATACTAATTTAAAGCCGGTCGATTTTACTGAGCAACGTATAGATATAGGCATACGCTTTGGTGTAGGCACTTGGCAGGGCTTAAGCGCAGAAAAACTAATGGATGAAGAGGTATACCCGGTATGCTCTCCTAAGTTTTTAGAAGACTCAAACCGCTTAAATACCATAGATAAACTATTGAACGAAACCCTAATACACGATCAGTCAATGGATGACCATACGGGTTTTCCGTCTTGGTCGGCGTGGTTAAAAAAAGCCGGAGTAACAGGCCCTTTAACCACTAAAAGTATTCAAATAAATAACTCAGCGGCTGTATTGCAGTCAGCTATTGACGGTCACGGCGTGGCGTTAGCACGCAGTGTAATGGCTAAAGATGACCTAGCCTCTGGGCGATTGGTCAGGTTATTCCCTCATATTTATTTTGAATCGCCTTTGGCGTATTACGTTATTTATCGCCCCGAATGTGCTGAGCTGCCAAGAATACAGGCATTTAAAGAATGGCTATTTAAAGAGGTAGAAAACCCGCGGGCTAAAAGAAATTAAAGCTCAGGAGTACTTTTATAACTCATAACAGTAAAGAAAATGTTTACCATATTAAAAGATAATCTCTGTGGTTAACCACGTTCATTCCCCGTAAGATTTCGCTCCAAGTTAGCCACTTAAATGACTAAAGTGGCGTTTAATTAGGAGTAAATATTATGTCACAAGTAAGAGTATCGCCATGGCAAGATGGCGAGCAAGCCCCAGCCGAACTACTCGCCGAAATGCAAGGTCGTCGTCCAAACGGTGAATTAATAGGTATAGATAGAGTACTACTAAAAAGCTTTCCTTTAGCTAAAGGCTGGAATGAGTTGCTAGGGCGCGTTAGAGCAAACTTTGGTTTATCGCTTGAGTACCGCGAACTTATTATGCTGCGTGTGGCGGTATTAAACAAAGCCGATTTTGAATGGAATGTGCACTACCCAGCATACATACAAGCTGGCGGTAGCGATGAAAAAGCAACTGCACTTAAAAGTGTGGTAGTAAATGCTGAGTTATTCTCTGAGCAGGAGCTGGCTTTGCTTGAACTTACTGAGCAGTCAACCACTAAAGTAAATGTTGATAGCGACGTTATTGAACGATTAAAAGCACTATTTGGCGAAACGCAAACTGTAGAAGCGGTAGCAACTGTGGCTGCTTATAACATGGTATCGCGCTTTTTAGTGGCGTTAGACATTTAAATACCTCAACTACAACTCTCTTTTTAGCCCCTTACATACTTTTAGGAAAGTGAAATCATGCAAAAATTAAACGCTATAGACTCAGATAGGCTTGAGCCGAGCGACCCTCAAGTTCAAACAGCTAACTTATGGCGTTTAATGTTAGCCCAGGCACTTTCTGGGGCTAATAGCGTTGTGCTATATGCAACAGGTGCGGTAGTGGGCAGTTTGCTTGCTCCTACTGCACTTTTAGCCACTTTACCTGTTTCTATTTTTGTTTTGGGCATGGCGTTGTGTGTTTTACCCGCCGGTGAATTAGCACGAAAATATGGCCGCCGTGCAGCCTTTATGGCCGGAACTGGCGCGGGAGTTTTAACCGGACTATTAGCGGCTATTGCGTTGTATATAGACAGTTTTTGGCTGTACTGTTTATCTGCGCTATTGGGCGGCGCTTATGCGGCAGTGGCCTTATCATTTCGGTTTGCTGCAACCGATGGCGTGCCCGAAAATAAACGCCCGCAAGCGCTTTCTATGGTAATGGCAGGTGGCGTAGCTGCAGGTGTTATTGGCTCTCAGTTAGTTACGCATACCATGCACCTATGGTCAGACAAAATGTTTGCTGCCACATTTATAGCGCAAGCCATTGTCGCGGCTCTCGCTGGTGTTATTTTGTTTGGCGTTAAATTGGCTAAGCCTTTAGCAAATCAAGCATATTCAGGAAGGTCATTGAGCACAATAGCTTTGCAACCACGATTTATAAGCGCGGTTATTTGTGGTGCAGCATCGTATATGGTGATGAACTTTTTGATGACATCGGCCCCTTTGGCAATGCATATGCACGGACATAGCCAAGAGTCAGCAAACTTAGGAATGCAGTGGCATGTTATTGCTATGTATGCACCTAGCTTTTTTACCGGTAAGCTCATTGCACGTTTTGGGGCTGCTCGTATTTCTGTTTTTGGTATTAGTTTAACTGCAATTTCAGCAGCTATAGGCTTTTTAGGTGAAGGTGTATATCACTTTTACGCGCTGTTAATTTTGTTAGGTATAGGTTGGAACTTTGGCTTTTTAGGGGCATCAGCATTAGTGCTCGAAACGCACAAGCCAGAAGAAAAAAACCGTGCTCAATCGTTTAGTGATTTTATTGTGTTTGGCTTAATGGCGGTGGGCTCTTTTTCATCGGGTGGGTTATTAAGTGCCTACGGTTGGCACACCGTTTTATGGGCATCGTTTGTGCCTTTATTACTGGCCGTTATTGTTTTGATATTTACCAAAAAATACCAAGCCTAAACACACTAACCGCCCTACAAGCCGCTTATATGAGCAAGCTAAAGTTTATTAAGCTGCTGGCAAAGTAGCCTTACTTTTAATTTTTGTAGCGAGGCTGTTTTATATGAAATATAACGCGGCCTAAAATATTCCCTTGCTTGATTAAACCAAGCTCTTTTGTACTTGTGCTACTGGCATGGTCGCCGCTTAATAAGTAGGTATTATGCAGTCCTATATGGCAAATACGTTTGATGATGCGGCCATACTTTGGGTGCTCTACCAGTACTACATCACCTAGTTGGTAGTTTATATTTGGCCAGCACATACTTAGTACATAATCTAAATCAAAAAAAGTAGGAGACATACTCTGCCCCCTTACTTTGCTTATGTTGCACTTTAACACAACGTGAGAGCTAGGCGCTTTTTAGGTCTGGGTAGACCACGTGCTCGCTTGGCGGGTATGGGCTTTTTGCTTGATAGGTTGCAATGCCTTTGGTTTGCCAAAACGAGTCTGCAAATTGATTTACTAGTGCGAGTAATTGCTCAGCATGTTCGCGATCTATATGTTGTTTACACTTTGATGCAGTGAGCATAATTGAATGCACTAATGCATGCGTATCAGGAAACTGATCAAACTGAGGCTGTTTAAAGTAGTCGCCCCAAATTACGCGTACTTCTTCTTTTACTTTAGAAGCATGAATTTCTTTTTCGCGCACTAACCGCGCAAGTTGTGCAGTATTTGCTACTGATAGCGGTTGTTCTAATTCGTTAATAATGTCTATAAATCTAATTACGCTTAATGCTGCAATTTGTGCCGTGCTTGGGTCGTATATTTTGCAAGGAATATCGCAATGTGCTGCTGCACTTTTAAATTTTAAAAGTTTATCTAGGCTGTTAATAAATGAGTAAAGCATACTGCGTTTCCTTATGATTTATTGCGCTTGGCACGTTTGTAAAACGAAAACGAAAAAGCGGCTACTACGGCTATAATGGCGCCATAAAATAGTAAGTGTAAGTACGCAGCAGACCAATGCGCGTGGTCGTGACCTTCGTGGGCAAAAAGCGGTAAGCTCACCATGGCTATAAAAATAACGAGTAAATTTTTCAATTGTTTATCTCCTTTAATTAAGACTCTGTGTTGCAAACGAGATGGGTGTAAATGAATGCGTTTTAACAAACACCATAAGCTCACTGCGGTTTTTACTTAGCCCCCACAATAAAGCCGATAAGTCGTTGTGCTTATGGCTATTGCTAAGCTGTTTTTCTAGGCGGTGTTGGGCTTGTTTTAATAAACTGTAGGCTGAGCCACATTGCGTTTGCTGCGCGAGTAACGTTGCTAAATTATGATGAGCGACCAACATGGCACATACAGCGGCTTTATCTGTTGGGTGTGCGCTTAACAAGTTATTAGATAACGACAAAGCAACTTGGTAGTGGCTTTTAGCACTTTTAATATTGCCATTGTTAAAGCATTCGTTACCTACTTTTGTATAGCTTTGCCATTGCTGGTACTCGCTTAAATTGTGCATATATTAGTGCTCTGTAAGGTGTTGTGGGTGTTGTAATGCGAGCTTTTTAAGTTGCGCAATACATGCAAAAACAAAATCACTGAGTTTGTCGTCACAATAAAAAAGGTCGTATAGCAGGCTAATTGATTGTGCTAGGGCGTTATGGGCAGCGTGTTTTTCGCCTAAAAAATACAGCGTGGCATACAGGCGCTCTGTAAGTGAGGTTATTTGGATAAGCTGCGTTTTATCGGCGTAATTATGCATTTGCGTTAGTAACGTAACGCTTTCTAGCGCACTACCTAAATGCGGTAATGCCTGTGCAAACTGGGTTTGTTTAAATAATGCCTCACCACTTAATTGTGCGGTTTCAATATCTATAAGTGCTTGCTCAGGTTGGCATAAAACATGTTGTTTATGCCTAGCGCACAGAAATGGCAAAGCCATAATATGTTCCTCATTTATTTACTTGCTAAAACTGTAAAGTAGAAATACAAATAGATCAAATGATAATTGTTTTTATTTGTATTTATTTGGGTTTATGTTTTATTGGGGTGGTATAAAGCGCATTATAAATATATGATATTGATAATTATTTGTATTAATGGGTGTGTGAAGTGCGTATGAAAAAGTCTATGTTAGCTCTGGCGTTAGTGACTGGTTTGGGCGGTTGTAGTACAACCACTTTGCCGCCTGATAACAGCTCATCATTATATTTTTCAGCACTTTACAATTCACAAGCAAAACCTGTTAGCTCTGTATTATTAGAGCCAACACTTTTAAATGCCGATGTGATTTTAGTAGGTGAATGGCATACGCACCCGGGCGTGCATTTATTTCAGGCTGCGTTATTTGAGCAATTAAGCAAAAGTAATAAACGCACAGCCCTGTCGCTTGAGCAATTTAGCCGTGCTGATCAGCCTATTTTAAATCAGTACGTTAAGGGTGAAATTGGCGAGCAATATTTAATTGATAACACGCAAGCGTGGCCCAATTACAAAAGCGATTATCGGCCACTTATAGAGCTGGCTAAAGCGAACAATAGCGATGTAATAGCAGCAAATGCACCTAAAAACATTGTTACCTGTATTGGCAGGCAAGGCATAAGTTACCTAAATAAACTTGATGAAACACAGCAAAGTTATATTGCCAGCACTATTGATACCTCCCCCAGTGATTATAAACAACGCTTTATGGCATCAATGCACCACGGCACGGCGAGTCAAAACGAAAACTATTATGCTGCGCAAGTTACCTGGGATGAAACCATGGCTGAGTCTATTGTTAACTATTTGAATAATCATAACGGTGCGCGGGTAATGCATATAGCGGGCGATTTTCATGTGAAAAATGGTGAAGGTATAGCGCGTGTTATTAAGCGGTTAGCACCATCGCTCAATGTTGTTTGGATATCGCCGGTAACAAGTGTGCAAGCTAATCAAACAGGGTATCAGTTGCAGGTTAACGCTTTGCCACCTCGTTATGTGCAAAAACAGCATCAACAAGCGGCTTTTAAAGCGTTAGCTAAACGCGGCGAGCAAACAGTTTGCTTATAAAATAACGACATAGTTAGTGAATCTTTTAGCTAGGGCTCAGGTTAACTATGTCGTCATATATTTAGTTATTGCGGGCTTGGTTAGTTAACTCAACCAACGCTTTACGAACCTCTAACGGGCTGTTGCACAAGGCTTTAAAGTTAATAAAGTAGTTACGCTTTTGGCTTTGTATATAAAAGCCTGTGGGTAATAGGCCGCTCATTATTGGGGTGTTATCAGCAACGCTGTGGTGCTGCATTAATATGAGCGACATAGCATCTTGATGATCGTCGTTCATGTGGTTAATCATGCTTTGCTGCTGGCTTTCGTCCCAGGCTTTTGCCTCGCCCTGCCACTCGGTTTGTTCAAGCCAAAATATTTTGCCAAATCCGCCAATGTAACGCACTCGTACTACGTCTAATTGCCATAATTGAAAGTCGTGCGCGTTGCGATAGCTAGCGGCTTCGGGGTATAGGGCAATATAGTTATTAAGTAAAGTGTGTGCTTGCTCACTTGGCACAATAGAGCCATCGCCTACAAGCGTTACTCGCCCGTGCTCGTTTTGATCGCCACTGTCGGCGGCATCAAAAATAGTTAGGCTCATACGAGAGTCGTGTTTTAGGTTTTTAGTGTGCTGGGCTATATCGCTAATAAAAAAGTAAACCCGGCCTTGCTCGTCGCACATATAGGGAGTTACTGAGCCAAACGGGTAGCCGCGTAAATTATTAGAAATAGTCGACATAACACCGGCATTGGTTTTGTAAACCAAGGTGCGTGCATCGTTTAATGCTTGCTCTCTCATAAAAACTCCTGACGTTGAGAAAAAACCATGGGTGCATCGTTATAAGGATGAGGATTTACGTGCAGTTTCATGGCGTACATTTGTTGTAAGTTTTGTTCAGTTAGTACAGTGTTTATAGGCCCGCTTTGCAGCACTTTTTTGTTGTGCAGTAAAATAGCGTCGGTTGCATACAGGCTGGCCAAATTTAGATCGTGTATTGCTATAATAGCGCTGTTACCTTGCTCTACAAATGCTTTAACGCAGCTGAGCAAAGCATGCTGATGGCGCATATCAAGTGCGGATGTAGGCTCGTCGAGCAGCATGAGTTTTGGCTCGGCCGATTGTGTGAAGGCGTTTAGTTGCGCTAAAGTGCGCGCCATATGCACACGTTGTTGCTCGCCGCCCGAAAGCGCACTTACGCGGCGAGTTAAGTAATTACTTAAATCCATAATAGCGGCGTACTTATGTACTTTTTCGCTTTGCATTTTTAATGACTCTACATACGGGTAGCGGCCCATAGCAATAAGCTCAAATACGGTAAAATCAAACCCTACATGGTTAGCTTGCATCATTACTGCGCGCTGTGTAGCTAGGCTTTTTTTAGCGTGAGTGGCCAGCGGCTTATTATTAAAAAGTACACTACCTGTAAAGGCATGCATACCCGCTAAGGTATGTAGCAAAGTAGACTTACCCGCGCCATTTTCACCAAGTAATGCGACAAGTTGGCCTTGTTCAGCACTGCCATTAATGGTGTTTAAAACGCTATGGTTGCCAAAGCCAACGCTTAGATTACTAAACGCGATCATGACCAACCTCGCTTATTTTTAACGATTAAATAAATAAACAATGGCGCACCTAAAAGCGCAGTAATAATGCCAATAGGTAGCTCTGCAGGCATAACGACTAAGCGTGCTAACCAGTCTGAAAGTAGCAATACTACTATGCCAATTAACATACAAAGCGGCAGCATATTACGTAAATGCGGCCCCACCATTAGGCGGGCAATATGCGGGACGACTAAACCAACAAACCCTATTAAGCCGGTAAGCGCCACGACTGCACCAACACCTAATGCAACAAGTATAATGACATATAATTTAAGTTTATTGGTGTCTACTCCTAGGTACTGAGCTTGGGATTCGCCAATTAGGAGTAAGTTCATGGGCTCTTTTAAGCGCCACAGGCCAATAAGACTAATAAGCAGCAAAGGCGCAGCTTGAATAATAGTGCCCCAGCTTGCTCCGCCTAACGAGCCCATGGTCCAGTAATTTATTAATCGTAGTGCGCTGTCGTCAGCAAAAAAGCTCAATAGCCCAATAACCGCAAAGGCTAATGCGTTAATAGCCACTCCCACTAATATAAGTGTGGTGATATTAATTTGCCCTTGTTGCTTGGCAATAAAATATACCAGCGAGGTTACCCCAAGCGCCCCCAAAAACGAGGCATAAGGTAAATACAACTGCGCGTTAAAACTAAACTGCGCGCTAAGTGCAATAAATGCTACTGCAACCATGGCCGCACCCGCACTAATGCCAATAATAGATGGGTCGGCCAATGGGTTGCGGCACAGTGCTTGCGTTGACGCGCCTGTTTGGGCAAGCACCAACCCGACAAGCACAGCAAGCATAAAGCGTGGCAAACGTATTTGCATAACCACATTAATTTGTAGCGCATCAAACTGGTTAAAGTACTCGGGTGCCAGCCACGCAATGGCTAAACGCCAATCCCATCCGGCAGGCCCGTACCCTATGCTTAGTAGCGCCAAAGCAAAAATACAAACAGATGAAAATAGCATCCATTTATGGGTTGGACTAAGAGTTACAGGCCTAAAGTGGCTCAATGTTAGGGTGTTCATAAGTTAGCTTTATACTCGCTGAGCGCATTAATTGCTGTGGCAATGCGCGGCGACATGCCAAGCGAAAGCAGGCTATTCATTACAAGTAAATTACAGCTTTGCGCCGCTTTTAATAAACGTAGAGTAGGTTGCTCACAAAAGGCCTGCTTACCGCCAAGGCTGTGTACAACGTGGGCTGGGGCGACTAAAAAATCGGGCTGATTTACAGCCAGTATCTCAGTGTTAATTGCTTTAAAGCCTGAATGCGTAGCGCCTATATTAGTAATGCCTGCGTAGCTAAATAATAAATTAGGCACGGTTTCTTGCCCGGCGGCAACAAGCCCGCGCTCATTAGCTGAGAGTAAAAATAGCGCACTGTGCGTTTGCTGTTTTGCCTTTTTGGGCAGCGATTTTTTAATTTGAGTAATAAGTGACTGTGCTTTTTTCTGGGCGTTTAAATCGTCACCCAAGCGTTTAATTAGCGCAAGTAGCTCGTTAACAGAAGTAGGCTTTTTATAATGAATGAGCTTAACCCCTGTTGCCTCAATTTGCTTAAGTGCTTGGCTTCGCCCTGCCCCTTCAAGCGCAAATAAGGTGGTTGGGCGCATAGAAAGTACGCCTTCTGCTGCTAAATCGCGATAATAACCCACCTGCGGTAACTGCGTAGCTTGTTGCGGGTACATGCTAGATTGATCAACCGCTACAAGGTCATTTTGTTGGCCTAGCGCATAAATTATTTCAGTTAGGGTGCCGCCCGCGCTAATAACGCGTTCTTGCGCAAGTGCAGGTTGGGCCATTAAAGCAAACACTATAAATAGGTATTTCATTACATACTCCGGTTTTTATTTTTCGGCTATTATAATCAATTAAACCTAAATGAAAATGATTATCATAATTAATTGATCTCAATTTGACTTAGTTGTAACATCTCCGCCATAAATAATAACTATTATCATTTGGAGTTGAAATGAATCCCTCTGCATTTAAATTTACTGCTATAGCAACCTTATTACTTGGCTCGGGTGCTGCATTTGCCGAAAACATAATTGACGACCATATTGTTGTAAGTGGCTCGCGCTATGAACAAAAGCTTAAAGATGTAACAGGCTCAGTAACGGTTATTACCGAACAAGACATAGAGCACCAGCTAGCAGTAGATTTACAAACCATGTTTAAATACGATCCTAGCATTGCAACCACAGGCAGTGGCGCAGGCGCGCAAACACTTACCGTGCGTGGTGTTGGTGGTAACCGTGTTGTATTTATAAAAGATGGCCGACGCACTAACGATGGCTACGCAGGTGGAGGGGGTTATTTAGTTGGCCGCAATTACTTTGATGTTGCAGGCGTAAAACAAGTAGAAGTAGCCAAAGGTGCAGCATCGTCTTTGTATGGCTCTGATGCACTGGGTGGCATTGTGGTTATAACCACCAAAGATCCAAGCGATTATTTAAAAGATAACAGCAGCTTTGTAAAAATGGCACTTGGGTATCAAGGTCAAAGCAACCAAGTTGCCGCCGATATTACCGCTGCAAAAGATTTAGGCGACTTTGCTGTAAGCGCCGTTTATAGCCACCGCGACAGCGAAGAAGTACAAAACTATGATGAAAACTTACCTGGCTACGATGCGAAATCGGACGCTTTATTAGTTAAATTTGAGCAACAGCTTGATGAAAAACGCACAGTTAAATACACCCTTGATTACTTTAACCAAACAACTGAGCAAGTAATTACTCCCGCCGTTCAAGAAACCGAAGAAGACGACACTAATTGGTCACTAGCGCTAGATTACTACTCAGAGGTAGCAACAGCGGCGTTTGATAAATGGCACGGGCAAGTGTCTTACAGTAGTTACGAGCAACAAAGCGACCAAATTAGCGGTGCAAGCACCTACACCGATTATAACGACTATCGTTTTGAGCAAAATATTTTAGGTTTAAAAGCGGTATTTAATAAAGGACTTAAAGGAGAAACCACCGATCACGAAGTGGTATATGGGATTGATATAGACTTATACGACACCACCCGCCCACGTTTTAAAACCCGTGTTTTAGCTGATGGCACGGTTGATTTTACAGACCAAAAACAAAAAGCATTCCCGGGGGCTGATACCTCTTTAATAGGAGCCTACGTACAAGATAGTATGTCGTTTAAAAACAGTGCGTGGTCGGTTATTGCAGGTGTGCGATATGATTACTACACCCTAGAGGCTAAAAATGATGAGCTATACGCCGATGCACAGCTTGATGATATTACCGAATCTGCTTTTTCGCCTAAACTAGGTGTTATTTACCAAGTGGATGATAACTTATCGTGGTACGGGCAATACGTACGAGGCTTTAAAATACCGCCACACGACCAAGCCTATCAAAGCCATGGTGTTGAACCGTTTTATCAAATATTACCAAACGCTGATTTAGACCCTGAAAGCAGCGACTCATTTGAACTTGGGTTAAGATACGCCAGCAGCGATATTAGCGTAAATTTAAGTGCTTTTTATGCAGCATACGATGACTTTATTGAAACCGCCGTAGTGGGTGTTGAGCCAACATATATTCCTGGCGTAAACAAAACGCTGTTTCAGTATCAAAACATTAGTGAAACTCAAATAAGCGGTGTGGAAGGAGGAATTGCCATGTATATTGCTGAAAATATACTACTAGAGGCAAACGTGGCCTATGTTGATGGTGAAAATAAAGAAACCGATCAGCCACTTACCAGCATTAGCCCGCTAAACGGCTCGGTATTGTTAAGCACGGAGCTTGGCGATATTAACTGGACCGCTGCGTGGCGTTTAGCTAAATCGCAATCGGATGTGGTGCTTGATACAAACGGCGATAAAACTACCCAAGGACATGGCTACGGCGTTGTTGATTTATACGCAAATTACGAGTGGCAGGCATGGCAGTTAAATGTAGGCGTACTTAACTTGCTTGATAAAGAATATGTCCCTTTTGAGCTAATTGCAGGGCAATCACAAAGTGCTGACTTTAGCCAATACACCCAACCTGGGCGTAATTTTTCAGCCAAAATAAGCTATGAGTTTTAATTAGCGTTTAACGCATTACATGCCAACAAGCGCTGTATGCTGCGTGAAGCTGCAGCGCCTTGTTATTTTTTTTAAATGACACCCATTTTAACTTATCGGTTTTAACTGGAATAATTATAAGGAGACACCCATCTTAACTTTTCAATCGATTGATTGGGTTAACGACCTAAGCTTATAAACTTAATAAGACACCCACCTGAATAACCCATAACTAAATTAGAAGGACACCCATCATAATTTTAAATAAATTGGCTTAATTAATCAGGCAACTTTAAAAACTCATAAGCTAATTGCTTATTTAGAGGCATTTACGGCGGTTATTTTAAAAATGTGTTGTTAGGTATGTGGTTAGCTAAATTAAGAGCATGCTTAAACCTGCTGCTATGCAGTTTTAAACTATTAAGGAGGCTTTAGGCTAGTAGCTTTTTACAATTACTATAATTTACTCGTCGCTTTTTATTTAAGTGTTCGCAATAACTTACATGTGATTGCGGTTTACCTACCGCACCGTGAAATACGCGGGTAAAGTCAGTAGTGAGTTTTAACCAATTCTCTGGCGATATGTTTACTCTTTCTAATAAAGGGAGTTGGGTGCTTTCAATAAACCCTGGTTTATCATCGCGAATGATGCGCCCAGTAAGTTCAACTAATTCAAGGTAATATTTAAGCTCAAACGGTAAACCTTTTGGCATAAATTTACGTGGTTTACCTGCAAACTTTAAAAGTTGTTTGGGCTGCTTTGAATTTTTAGCGCCCTCAATACGTTTTTGCACACTTGTAAAGTTGGAGCTTTCAGGAGTTTTAGCCGCTTTTGCCCTAATTGGATTTAAATCAACGTAAGCCATACAAGCTGCAAGGGCTGCTTCATCAAGAAGAGCTTGTGATTTAAACCGCCCCTCCCAAAACCGGCCAGTGCATTTATCTTCTTTATTAGCTTTTCGGGCAATATGTTCGTTTAAAACGCGCATAAACCAGCTAATGCTAGATAATCTTTCTCTGTATTGAATAACAGTTTGGCTTAAAAAATAGCGCTCAGTACTGCTAAGCTCCTCACCTTGTAAAAATTTTTGCGTTAGTGGTGTGCCTTTACAAAGCTTATGCCAGCGCAGCACTATGGCTTTGTCATTTAACCTATTTGCTTTTTTATCATCCACATAAAGTACAATATGCGTATGATTGCTCATAACTGCGTAAGCGCAAATATCAATACAAAATATTTTAGCGAGGCTAAATAGTTTTTGCTCTACCCAGCCTCTTCGGTGTTCGTAAGATTTGCCTGTTAATGAGTCTTCGCCGCATAAATAAGCATTGCGTACACAGCGCGAAATACAGTGATAGTATTTTGTATCAGCCAAACTTATTTGGCGTTTTCTTGCAATAACCATGTAGCGCCTGTTTGTTTATTAAGCTAAATAAATTTTAGTTGCTAAATGGCTAAAGTACAAAATTAACAGTGGGTGTCATTGTAAATGTAAACTTTTAGCTCTTCATCATCTTAAACTTACTAAATAGTTACACTTTATAAAACTGTAAAGTCTCGGGTTTCTAAATAACTCGGCGCATTTTTAAAACAGGCCTCTAGCTTACTTTTAAGTGCAGTATTTATCGCAGTATGACACTTTAACTCTGCGTTATATTTACCATTTCGCAAAGGTACTAAGCTTATTGAGTCATAGCTTGGCTTGCTTTGTATTTTATGAATTACCAAGCCTTGCGTTGCTGAAACCTTTATTAAATCAAACTCTGTTTTTTTGGGTTTAGTTATAGCGAGTTTTTTCACATATAACGGTTTTTTAAACGTTAACTTTGTTGCAAACAATGCGTTGCCACCGCGCTCAAAATGCCCGTTAAATACAGTTACATTTAAGGTGGGTGTCTTTTTATTTATTAATAAGTTCAAATCAAATTTGGTGGGTAAAATAGTGATCTGACCTTGCTCGTTTGCTGCTTTTTTTAAAACACTTTTGATTGTATTAAAGTGGGTGTCATCTGTAGTTACTTCATACACAATTTGGTAGTCGTGTGGAGGGGCGTATAACGGCATGTGGCTAGCCAGTACTTTATCGCCCGCTAATATAAGCGCCATACCATGAAATCCCACGTAGCTGTGGGCTTTGTGTGTGTTATGCGTGTTTTGTTGAGGTGTATTTGCAAGCGCTGAGCTTGAAAATAAAATAAAAAATAGCAGTATGTATTTCATGTTAATGCTCAAAAATAAATATAGCGCTACTATAAGCTGGTTTTTATGTATAAATAATCGATAATAAGTAGCTAGTTGTTTCTTTTTAATTAATACGGCTTGGCGCTATGCATTTAGATGACATTGAAAAAGTAATACATATGGCGGGTTCGCAAAATCTGCATACAACCGCTAAACATTTTAATATTACCCCAGGAGCGCTGTCTAAAACGCTAAAAAAGGTTGAGGCAAATTTAGCCACAGAGCTGTTTAACCGTGTGGGTAAAACCTTAGTACTTAATGATAAAGGCAAAGAGTTTGTTAAGCACAGTAGCGATTTAGTTCATAATTACCAGCAGCTCACTAGCCGTTTTAAAAGTGATAATCATAAATTTAATGCGGTTATTGCAGGCCCTGCCATGTTACTTAAAAGTGGCCTTAAAAAGCTGCTTACCCCTCTTAGTAACCTGCCCTGCTCGGTGCGTATTAATAATGTATTTGAAGGTGAAGCCATAAGCCAAGTTGCGTCTGGCTCGGCGCATATTGCGCTAGTTACTCGCGAGGCACTAAATAATAGCTCACATAGTAATTTAGTGGCGGTTGATGTATTTTATACTGGGTTTAGTGTGGCTGCGCACACTTCGCATCAGCTAGTTCAAAAAGGGGTATTAACGCTTAGTAAAAACCAATTACTGCAGACGGCTTTTGCATGCCCTTTGTTTTCACCGTTATGCGGCTTAGAGCAAGGTATAGGCTCCGACGGCTGGCAAGATGAAATAGCCCCGCGCAATATTGTTTTTAGATGTAGCGACTACAGTGCGTTAATAGAGGTTGTGCAAAGTGGCTTGGCGTTGGCGTATTTACCAAACTTTGTGATTGATGATTTAGGGCTTACAAAATTAACTGTAAAGGGGGTTAACAGTCACTACAGTGAAAGCATTGTAATGATATACAAACCCTCAAAGGCCGATGGTTGGCTTAATAAACTTATGCATTCTTTATAAAAAAGCGCTTAAAAATATAAAGCGCCTTAACCACTACATTAAGACGCTTTAGGATGAAAACTTTAATTTGCTAGCTATTAAAAATTATACGCTAACGACATTTTAAATTGAGTTGGCGCACCTGGGTAAACCCATAAAGCGTTGTAGCTGCTTTCGGCGTAATCTTCATCAAAAATGTTATTAACACTGATACTAAGCTCGGTTTGCTCGGTTAAGTTTACGTTGCCAAACACGCCTACTAATTGGTAGCTTGGTAGCCTAAAACTTAAATCGGCGGCATCACCTAAACGGCTACTTGTGTATTGGTAACTTGCGCCAAACTCTAGCTCTTTGCCCATTAATGCTGTTTGATGGCTAAGCGTAAGGTTTAGGTTATTTTTTGGCACATTAACCAGCGGGCTGCCTTTTTCAATTGGTACGCCCCAATCGGCATTAATAATGTCGTTTGCTGTGGTGGCATCTATATAGGCGTACGATAAGTTAAACGCGGTTGCATCAGTAATATAGGTGTTTAAATCAAGCTCAAACCCTTTGCTATCGGCTTTACCAATAGGGGCTGAAAAACCAACGTTTACAGGGTCTGCCACTAACATATTACTTTTAGACGCGTCAAAAATAGCCACAGTACCGTTTACGCCTAGGTACTCAAACTTAGCGCCAACTTCAAACGAGTCGCTGTATTCAAAGCCAAACGGGTCGCCGCTTGCATCAGTGCCACTCAGTGGTAAAAAGCCTTCTGAGTAACTACTGTATAACGTTAATGCATTACTTAGCTCGTATACTACGCCAACGCGCGGGCTTACTTGGCTTTCAGAGCTGGTTGAAAACACGCCGCTGTTGGTTTCTAAAATGTCTTGGTCAACGCTGTCAAACCTTAGGCCAACTAATAGCTTAAATTTGTCGGTAATATCCATTTGGTCTTGAACATAAATACCGTATGCGTTTTGCTCTTCGTCGTTTTCGTAAAGCAAGCTAACTGCTGGGCGTTCAACATCGTAGTTTGGCTCAAAAATATCAACAGTATAGGTACCATTACCGCCACGGTAGCGTGAAAGCGCTGTACGTAAATCGTATTTATATGCATCGGCACCTATTAATAAGTGGTGCGTAATGCCTGCTGTATCTACACTGCCGCTAACTTCAAATTTAACGCTTGTGTCTTCTACTTCGTAGTCGCGATAGCGCTGTTGGCGAGTAAGTGTGCGGCCATCGTCAAATAACGATTGGCGCGACGGCGAAAGCTCAGCATCCGACGAAAACCCCGTTAATGTAGAGCTGCGATAGTTTGCACCTATAACAAGTGACCATTCGTCGTTAATGTCATGATTTAATGTAATTTGATGACCGCGCGAATACACCTGCGTGTCGCCATCGTTTGGATTACCTAAATAGCGCGAGTTTGGTACGGTGTTAAAATCGTTATTAAGAACAACAACGCCACGGTCAAATAGCTGGGCTAAATCTACGTATTCAAACTCATAAGTCACACTGGTCGATGCGTTTATTTGATGATAAACAGACGGCGTAATCACCTTTTTATTGGTGTACACCTCATCGCGGTAGCTGTCGCTATCTTGCCACGCGCCATTAATTCTAAACGCAGTGGTATCGTTAATGCCGCTTGTGTAATCGCCTTCAATACGGTTAAAGCTGTCGTTGCCTAAGCTTAGTTTTAGCTCACCTTGAGAATCAAACTGTGGCTTTTTAGTCACAATATTAACAGTACCGCCGGGCTCTGAGCGTCCATAAAGTGCTGAACCCGGGCCTTTTAAAACCTCTATATATTCAATGTTGGATACATCACGCGGGCCGCTAAAACCACGCCCACCGCTAAAGCCATTAATTAAATAGCCCGATGGCATGTTTTCGTTACCCGAAAGGCCACGAATAGAAAAGCTATCCCATAATGCACCGCTGTTATTTTTGCGAGAAATACTCGCCGAAAAATCAAGCGCGTCTTGTAATTCAGTAATGCCTTTTTGATCAAGCGCAGCACTGCTAACACTTACAATAGATTGCGGCATTTGCTTTTGAGGAATGTCGCCACGGTATGCTTGTTTATAAGTAACCGATATTTTTTCAATTTCGTCGGTTTGCGCTTGTGCAAGTGTTTGCGCACTAATGCCCAAACAGGCTAAGTAAATTAAAGAGTACTTCATGATGATAATAGAGAATAAACAAATGTGATATTATAACGATAAGTTTAGCATGTGTTACTTTATAACAAAAAGACTTTTTTGAATTTAAAAATTGCATTAGCAGCTTTGTATACATCACGTTAGTATGGTGTTCTATTTAGGTTACATAACGATAATTTTATGAGCATAAAAACAAACGCATTAATTTACTTTTTAGCCTTTTGCAGTGGTTTTTGCATTATGGGTATTGAGCTTTTAGGTGGGCGCATATTAGCGCCTTTTTTTGGCAGTAGTGTGCATATTTGGGGCAGTATAATTACCGTATTTATGCTTAGCCTTTCTTTTGGTTATTTACTGGGTGGTAAGCTCAGTACTAAAAATGCATCGCTTACAAAGTATGGTTTAATATTTTTAACCGCCAGTATTATGGTGGTGCCTATTGCGCTGTTTTCGCAACCAATAATGGAATTTATTTTTACCCACATTGAAGACACACGCTATGGTTCATTGCTTGCCTCTACAGCTTTATTTTTTGTTCCAACGGTAATTTTAGGCATGATCTCGCCTTACTCGGTGCGTTTGTTAGTTACCGATAGCGAAAAAAGCGGACAAGTGGCGGGTATTTTATATTTTGTAAGCACGCTAGGTAGTGCTCTTGGCACTATTATTACCTCGTTTTACTTTGTACTGGCGTTTGATGTAAATACTATAATTAGCGCGTTTGCTTCTACGCTTGGTTTACTTGGCGTACTAGCTATAGCTATTAATAGCTTGGCAGGTAATAAGGAGTTGGCTCATGCTTAAATATTTGCTCTTAGTTGTCAGTGTGTTCTCAACCGCGGCGCTAAGCAATGTAATACACGAGGAGCGCTCTTTATATCGCAATATTATTGTTGATGAAACTCGTGACTTACGCTGCTTAAAATTTAATACAAAAAGTAGCCAAACCAGCCAAAGCTGCATGTATAAAAACGACCCCGACAAACTGGTTTTTAACTACACCAAGCTTACTTTTGCCAGTTTGTTAGTAACCGAAAATCCCAAAAACGTGCTTATTATAGGACTAGGTGGCGGGACACTTTCTAATGTTATTCATGAGCTTTACCCTGCGGCTAAAATTCATAATGTTGAAATAGACCCAGCCGTTTTAAAAGTAGCCCGCGATTATTTTAATTTTATAGAATCCGACAACGTTACATCAAGCGTCCAAGACGGCCGTATATTTATTAAACGCGCCGCTATTAAAAAGCAAAAGTACGACTGGATTATTCTTGATGCATTCAATGGCGACTACATTCCAGAGCATTTGCTTACTAAAGAGTTTTTTGAAGAAGTTAAAAGCGTGCTGGCCGAAGGCGGTGTTATTGCAGCTAATACGTTTTCGAGCAGCAAGTTATACGTGCACGAGTCGGCAACGTACCATAGCGTATTTGGTGACTTTATAAACGTAAGCCGCCCTAACCGCTCTAACCGTATTATTTTAGCAGGCGTTAAAACTATGCCAACCCAGGCGCAACTTAACAAGCGTATTAAAGCCCTTGCGCCACGTTTAAAAAAATACGATGTAGATATAAAAGCAATAAGCACCTATATGCAAAGCACCAAAAACAACCAAAACTGGCCTGCTAATACCAAAATACTGACCGACCAATACTCCCCTGCTAACCTTCTTAATTTTTAAACGTACAGAATTTACTTAGCCCCAGTTTTGGGGCTGTTTTATTTTGAAAAATACCTCGCATTTACTTAGCACGCTAACTAATGTTAAAATGCTTAGCATGCTAACTAATTTGGAGTGGTGATGACGACTCAAAAACCTTTTCACGAAACGCTCGATTTAACCTTAATTGGTAATATGGGCCGGGTTCATAGGCTATGCCGCGAAGCAGTTACCATCGCAGTAGAGCCCTTAGGACTTACGCAATCACGTTGGACCGCCCTCATGCATATTGATATGCATGGCGAAGGATTAACACAACTTGAGCTTGCTAATAGCTTAGGGATAGAAATGCCCTCTCTTACCCGCACATTAAAACAATTAGAAGAGCAGCAATTAATTACCCGTAAAGTAGATGAGCACGATAAACGCAGTAAAAAGATTTACTTTACTAATAAAGGCGGCTCTGTTTTACAGTCGCTAAACAAAAAGCTCGTTGATATTAAAAGCCAGCTTTACAGCGGTTTAAGCACTGAGCAGCTCGACGCACTCGCGCGAGGCATAGTTGAAATAGAAAAAAACGCACTAAACTGTATTCAAAACCAAGTTAAAGGGTAAAGCACGTAATGACCCCGGATCAAAAATTTACACGTTATGTAAGGCTCTCATTAGGGGCTTTTGTAATTGTATTTATTTATTATTTAATGGCCGACATGTTCATGCCGGTAACACCACAGGCACGGGTTTATCACCCTGTTGTGCAAATAGCACCGCAAATAAGTGGCCGTGTAACTAACGTATTAGTAGCTAATAACCAAACTGTAAAAGCGGGCGATGTACTATTTGAAATAGACCCAAAACCGTATAAATTAGCACTAGAGCAAGCACAGCTCGCCCTCGACGACGCCAAATTACAAAACAAACGCCTAGATACCAACGTAAAAGCACTTGAGGCGCAAATTTCGGCGGCCAAAGCAAAGCTACACGAACAGCAATTACTCAATAATCGTGGCGAAGCATTATATAAGCAACGCTCTATTTCTGAGCAAGAGCTTGAAAGCATTAAAGCTAACTTTGAAGCAAGTAAATCAAATGTCGCCTCATTAGAAGCGCAATTGGCCGAGGCTGTACTTGCCCGTGGCGAAAGCGGTGCGCAAAATTTAGCGCTTCGCCACGCTGCAAACCAATTAGCACAGGCTGAGCTTAACTTATCCTACACCCAAGTACGTGCGCTAAGTGCGGGTGTGGTGTCTAACTTACAACTTCTTGACGGCGCATATGCTGTAACCGGTAGCCCGCTATTAGCTATTGTGGCAAACAAAGCCGACCTAGTTGCCGATTTTAGAGAAAAATCATTACTCAATATGAAGCCTGGCAGCCAAGCACGAGTGGTATTTGATAGCCGCCCAGGTGAGGTTTACAACGCGTATATAAGCACATTTGAGGCAGGTGTTAGCGATGGGCAACTCAACGCCAATGGCGCGCTAAGTAGCACCGAAACCAGTAATCGTTGGGTACGCGATGCACAGCGTCAGCGTATTCATTTAGTGATGCCAAATAACGCCAAATTAATTGCAAATATGCCAAGTGGCGCACGTGCTACTGTACAACTATTGCCAGAGTCAACAATTGGGCAGTGGTTAGCATCGGCGCAAATTAGGTTTATTAGCTGGTTACACTACATTTATTGATGGAGGGAGTATGACTCAAGCAGTTAGCCAAGCACCTCAATTAGACTCAAATGGGTTACGCCAAGCGCTACGCATAGCCGGCGGTTGCACCTTAGGGTTTACTATCAGTAAGTTAATGAACTGGCCATACGGTATATTTTTTACTGTTTACCCTATGTTGCTACTCGGTTTAGTGCCTGTGTTAAATAAACACATTGTGCGCCAGTTTTTAGCCAGTGCCGCCATTAGTATTCCTATGGTGTTAATTATGCAGGGCTTGTTTTCGCATTTACCTGTTTTAATGACCATTATTGTATTTTTAGCGTTTTGCTTTTTGTTTTATCAAATGAGCTCAGGTGCGGCTTTTTTATTTGGCGCATTAGGTGTGGTGGGGTTATCTATTCAGTTGCATTTTTCAAGCTATGTAACCGGTACAAGTAGTGTTTACCCACTTATTTTAAGTAATGGTTTGGCAACCCTACTCTCTACGGCTATCGCTTTTGCTATGCACGGTATTTTTCCTGATGTAACCGCGCGTGCCGTGAGAGCGGTACCTGCAAAGGCAAAAGAGAGTATTCGCCATGAGGTACTACTGTGCGCTACGGTCGCTACGCTTTCGTTTGTAGTATTTCAGGTGCTTGATTTGCAAGATTCAATATCGGCGCAGGCATCTTCGGTGCTTATATTGTTTTCTTTGTGCTGGAAAGCCGCAGGTATGGCAGGTTGGCAGCGTGCTGTTGGCACTTTGATTGGCTGTAATGCGGCGTTGTTAGCGCAAGTGTTATTATATAACCACACCGATTTTTTATTGTTTCCGGTACTTATACTATGGACGCTTTCGTTTGTGTTTAGCCGCTTTCATATTATAGGTGGCGGCGCTCCGGGCATAGGGTTTGGCGTACTAACTACCTTTGGTATTTTGTTTGGCAACTCTCTTGGCCCAGGGCAAGATTTAGTTTACAGCGCGCTGTATCGCTTTAGCTCTGTAGCAGTGGCTATTGTGGCAAGCTTATGTGCAGTTTACATAATGCATCATATATTAAACCGTTTTAGTGCAACTCGTCATCATACCTACGAATAACCCACTGACGCCTATGGCTAAATAAAAGCTGTAGGCGTAATTTTCAATGTTGTGAGCTATATATTTTTAAACTTAGAATTAAAACTTAATGCTGCCGCGCAGGGCTTTGGTTTGCCCGTGCTTGGTTTTTTTATCCATGCGTTTTCGCTGAGAGCTGCGGCTTGGTTTGGTTGCACGGCGGGCTTTATTTACTTTAGTTGCACTTAAAATTAAATCTTTTAAACGCTTTAGTGCATCTTCCCGGTTTAGCTCTTGGGTGCGAAAGCTTTGAGCTTTAATTACCACTACGCCCTCTTTGGTGATTCGAGAGTCGTTTAGCTTTAATAGTCGTTCTTTGTAAAAATCGGGTAACTTTGAGCGGTTAATATCAAAGCGCAAATGAATGGCACTGGCTACTTTGTTAACGTTTTGGCCACCGGCACCTTGCGAACGAATAGCAGTTAGCTCTAGTTCCCATTCATCTATAGTGACAGTATTTGAAATAGTTAACATTACGTTCAGCTCTTATCGACAAAAATGCAGTATAACATTAGTAGCTATATTTGTGCTGAATCAGCTTAAGTTACAGCACTTTAAAGTATTTATACTACTTTATAACCTAAATACACCTGTTACTTTAGTTATGTATTGGCAAGCGCTTACATTTAGTTTTAAATAGCGTTGAATAAATAATAGGAAAAGCCCCATGAAAAAAATACTTGTATCTCTTAGCTTATTAGCAATGAGTTTTTCAAGCCTTGCAGAAGATATTAGCGAAGGCCAATTACAAAGCTACATGAAAGCACTACCGGCTGTTTCTAGCTGGGCTAGTAGCCAAGATTCGTTAAAAAACCTTGATTTAGCAAGCATGCTAGGTGGCTCTGCCGAGCAAAGTGTTGAAGAGCAAAGCTCGCTTGCTAATAGCGCATTAAGCATAATTAAAGAACAAGGCTTATATAAAAGCTTTGCCGATATTACTAACCGTTACGGTTTTTCGCCTGAAGAATTAGTTTCTGTGGGTTCAGAAGTATCTATGGCTTACATCGAAAACCTTAAATCGGGCCTTTCAGCTGAAAACCAAGAAACAGCAAATAAAGTAATGGGTGGCCTACAAAGCCTTAAAAGTGCCAAAAGCAGTGATGCTAGCTCACTAATGGGTGCGTTTGGTAAAGCTTCAAGCGCGGCCGAAGAATCTACTGACCCACTAGTAAGCGAAAACAACCTTGAGCTTGTGGGCGATTACATGCCACAGCTGCAAAAGATATTTGCACTACTATAATTTTACAAATAACCTAAACTGAGGTTAAGTAAACACTTACACAAAAGGTGGTATTTACCACCTTTTTTAATGCCCAAATTTTAAATAATTACGACGTTTATTCAGTGTACCGAGTGGCGCTATGTGTAAAGTCTAGCGCAGGGGTACCCTACCCTTAGCCAGTTTGGCACAAAGCTGTTGGCTTTTTCATAATAAGTTTCTTTTTAACATGTGCTGTTTGTATAAACAGCACATGTAAAGCTCCTTTACAAGCACATAACCGTATGATTTATTATGTTTTATTTAATATTGCAGCAACGCGTTCAGCAAGTTCAGGCAGTACATCTTTTGCAAACCATGGGTTCTTTTTAAGCCAAATATTATTGCGTGGGCTTGGGTGCGGTAGCACCAAATGCGCCGGCCAATACTCACGCCATGATTTTACTAACTCGGTTAAAGGTTTGTTTTTGGTGTGGGGTAAATGGTACGCCTGCGCATATTTACCAAGCACTATTGTCAGTTCTAAATTTGGCAGAGCATCCAGTAATTGCGCTCTCCATGCGGGCGCGCATTCTTTGCGTGGAGGTAAGTCGCCCGACTTACCTTTACCAGGGTAACAAAAGCCCATAGGTAAAATAGCTATTTTTTGGGCATCGTAAAACTCTTCAGCACTGAGCCCTAGCCATTCTCGCAGGCGGTTTCCGCTGGCATCATTAAAAGGTTTGCCAGTTTCGTGTACTTTTACACCTGGTGCTTGGCCGGCAATTAAAATACGCGCATTGGCATTAAACTGTATGACGGGGCGAGCACCTAATGGTAAATGAGGTTCACAGATCACGCATTTACTAACTTGCTCTATTAAATTAAGTGAATCCATATAAATTTGGCCTCAAGCGCTTAAATTTTGTTCTAAATGGCTGCTTGTTTTTAATGAGTTGGTAAAAAATCGGTTTATTTTACTCAGATTAGTTATAAGTTGGTAAAATCGTGATCTCATTTAAAAATTACAACTAATCAATTGATATTTTTATTGTTTTTCTGACCATACGGCAAATTCGTTACCGCTTGGCTCGGTAAAATGAAACCGGCAACCACCGGGGAACTCAAAAATAGGTTTTATTATTTTACCGCCATGCAACGTTACTTTTTTATAGGTTGCGTGAATGTCGTTACTGTAAAACACCAGCAGGGCGGCCCCATGTTGTGTAAGTGATTTAAGCGGTGCTTTAAAAAAGCCACCATCCAAGCCTTGGCCGCTAAACGCCGTATATTCTGGGCCATAGTCGGTAAATTGCCAGTTAAACACGTTAGTAAAAAAGCTTTTTGTGGCTGTTAAATCGCACGCGGGAAACTCTACATAATTTAGTTTTTCGTGGTTGCTCATTTTAAATTTACTCTTTGGCTTGTCAGTACTGCTCCACTGTAAACCTTCGTTATTAGCTAAGCAATATAGCTAAACCGCTTGAGATCATTATTTTACTAACATGCTAAGGGTTGTTATTCAATTATCTAAAATATACAAATGAGAATCGCTATCTTTTGTATTTGTAAGCTTTATAATAACGCCTTATTTTTTATCCTCGTATTCGAATAAGGGATTTGTTAACTATGCAAGCACCTTTGCACATTGCACCTTTTACAAAAAATAGACTAGCTGGGCTTTTTAAAGCCGCGCAAAGCTATAGAGTGTTAGTGTTTTTGCGTTTTTTTATTGCCATTTTTGGGGGGTATGCGTTTACTTCAGCATGTATTTCATTATTAAGTGTAGTGCTACCAATTCCTAAGCAAGATGCCGTATTGCTGTGCGTGTCTATCAGTATTTTAATTTATGCTTTGGTGTTTATTTATGCGTTTGCGATTAAGTCATTAAAAACTGTATGGATCAGTATTTTACTAAGTAGTGGCTTTTTTGTTGTTGTATTGGCATTACTTAAGGGTTGGCTATGAAAGAAAGTTTTTTTAGGTCGATGACCTGGCTACATACGTGGGTTGGTTTACTTACGTGCTGGATTATTTACACAATATTTTTTGCAGGCACGGTTAGCTTTTTTAGAGACGAAATAAATCTCTGGAATCAACCTGCTATACACAATGTGCAAGCCCAAACCGATAGGGTGGCCGCGCAAAGGCAGCAAATTATTAAGGGCTTTGATTACTTAAATCAGCACGCTGCAAATTCCCCAAGTTGGCGTATTACCTTGCCCGAAGAGCGTATACCGTATTTAGTATATGGTTATGCAAAACCTAAAGAGCCAGGGCAGCGACGCAGCCAATTTGTAAATACCCAATTAAACCCAAACACCATGCAAGCACTAGCACCTTTTGTAGAAACTAAAGGGGGTAACTTTTTTTACCGATTGCATTATCAGCTTTACTATTTAGATGCCATAACCGGGCGCTGGGTCGTGTGTTTTGCCAGCTTTTTTATGTTGCTGGCAATAATTTCGGGCGTGGTTATTCACAAGCGAATATTTAAAGATATGTTTACGTTTAGGCGTAATAAAGGAGTGCGTAGCTGGTTAGATGCGCACAACTTAAGCTCGGTACTGGCTTTACCGTTTCATTTAATGATTACCTATACAGGCATTATTACCCTTATATTTATGTTGTTTCCTTACCCTGTTTTAACCAATTACGACAATGGTATAAGAGGCTTTTTTAACGAGGTAAGCCCCAACAACAATGTGACTAATAAAGCGCAAGGTAGCGCAGATATGCTCTCTATAAACACTATTTTGGATCAAGTTTATACTAAGTGGCCAGATGCAGACATTACGCGTGTTCAGGTTAGTAAACCTAATATGGCGGCTTCAACAGTAACAGTACTGGTGAGTCCGAAAAAGGCCCTTCGCGATCAAGCACCGCGGCTTTTATTTAGTGGCGCTACAGGAGAGTTAGTAGCGCAAACGGATGACGAGCTTAGCAATAGTAAAGCACTTTACGAGTCACTTAACTCTATGCATACAGGGCGCTTTGCTACGCCTTTATTGCGCTGGTTATACGTGCTTGGCGGCATTGCAGGCTGCGTGATGATTGCCTCTGGCTGTATAATGTGGGCTAAACGTATACGCGAGCGTAACAAAGGCAAAGCCTCGTTTGGTTTACAACTGGTAGAAGGGTTAAACCTTGCCACCATAATGGGCTTACCACTGGCCACTTGCGCCTTTTTTATTGCCAATAGATTGCTTAGTCCAACCCTCGCTGAGCGCGCTGATAAAGAAGTAGCTGCGTTCTTTTTAGCGTGGTGTGTAGTTGCCGTTATGGCTCTTTTAAAGCGAGATAGGCAGCAATGGCGTGTAATGGCAAGTATAAATGCATTAGCGTGTTTAAGTGTACCCGCCATAAATGCGCTTACTACGCAGGGCAATATAGTGAGCTACTTACTAAATAAACAATGGGCCTTGTTTATTTTCGATGCGTTATTTTTACTATTTAGCATACTGTTTTTAGTACAAACCGAAAAATTACGTACTGCTTCTAGTGCATCTAAAAAAACAGCAAATAGCTCAACCAATCATAAAAGGAGGCAAAAGGCATGATTGACTTACTTAGCTTTAGCCTCTGCTTACTGGCTTTTAATGGTTTTGCCTTAGCAAAACCAGCGCATTTTAAAACGGTATTTAAAACGCGCCCCTCTGAGCAGCAAAGTAATTTGCTGCTAATTGTTGCTTGGATCAGTATTTTACTAAGTTTAGTGTTTTGTGTAGTTGCCCAGCAGGGATACGGCGCTTTACTTTTTTGCGGCTTCATGAGTCTAAGTGTATTAATTATAATGCTTTTTTATAATTTTATAGACTCATTAGTAAAGCCATTTAGCGTCTTAAATATGCTATTGGTTGGCGTATCAGGGTTATTAATAGCAGTAAACGCACTTTAGTTAGTAAAAACCTGATCCAAAAAAGGCTGTTAATTTTAGGCAAAAAATGGCAAGCTATAAAGCTTGCCAACAATAGGGGGATGTTCAGTATGTCCAACACTTGCATGTCTCGTTGCAAGTGCAGCTAATATAGCCCTAACATATTTAACTTACCTTACAGTGAAATGAAGGTTTTATTACAGCTGTAACAATCACATTCACAGTAACTGTAAAGCCCCTTTACAAAGCTATGGTGTTTACTGCTCAACCCAAATAATTTGCTCTGTAGCAAAACCAAGTTGTTTAGCTTTCGCTATAAAATGCTGTTTTAGCTCATTACTCACCGTTGGCGTGCGAGATAAAAACCATAAATAGTCGCGGTTATAACTAGTAATAAACGCGTATTGGTAGTCGTTTTGGTCGAGCTCAAAAATCACATAAGCGCCATAAAATGGGCCAAAAAATGATACTTTAAAATGGCCCGTATCACTACCTTCTACAAATTTTGCTAAACCCTGCGCTTCATCCCATTTTTGCTCTTTAGTGATAAACCCTCTGTTGAGCACCTTTACTGTTCCATCATCGTTTACTGTGTAAGTTGCGGTTACTTGTTCCATGCCCTCCTCAAATGAGTGATTGAGGCGGGCAATTTCGTACCACTTACCTTTGTATTGCTCTAGGTCAAAGTTTTTAACTGGCGTAATACCCTCTGGTGCACTTGTGCAGGCGGTGAGTAAAAATAACCCTGTAATGAGTAAAATAGTCGTAATGGCCTTCATGAAAGCTCCTTTTTAAAAGTGATAGTGTTTGTACGGCGCTAAGCCAATAAAGTTTGCTAGCCGATTAAAATAAATTGCTATAGGATCAGCTAAATACTAGAGCAATTAAAAGATTACAGCATGAAAATATGGGTAGATGCCGACGCGTGCCCCGTGGTTATAAAAGAAATTCTTTTTAGAGCCGCTGAACGTACGCAAACACCAACCATTTTAGTAGCTAACCATGCAATGCGCATTCCGCCTTCAAAGTTTATAAGCCGCGTACAAGTTTCAAGCGGGTTTGATGTAGCCGATAACGAAATAGTAAAACGCGTAGAAAAAGGTGATTTAGTTATTACAGGCGACATCCCTCTTGCCAGCGAAGTGATTGATAACGGCGCCCAAGCACTCAATCCGCGTGGTGAGCTCTACACGCTAGAGAATATTCGCTCGTTATTAAACGTACGCGACTTTATGGATACTATGCGCTCAAGCGGCGTTGAAATGAGTGGCGGACCACCACCGCTTAGCCAAACCGACCGCCAAAACTTTGCCAATAACCTTGACCGTATTTTAGCGCAAAAAAAGGCGAGTTAGTGTGAGTGAGCAACTAATAGGCTTAGGTGAGCAAGCCTTTAGCGTAGCCGTGTATATTGCTAAAGCGCCGCCCATGCCCTACTTTCAAACACTACAAAGTGTTGAGCCTGTAATAAACGAGCAAATAAATACCATAAATCAGCACTGTGGAAATGGTTGGCGCAAGGTGTTTAACGTATACGCCAAAGTATTATTTGCGCTACCGAGCGAGCATTACAGCTTTGCTAAACAAGCCGATAGTTGGCAAGCGTATCGCGATACATTTTTACTGCAAAAAAACAGTAAAACAGCATTGTTATTTAGTGCCCCCATTATTAACGGCACCAATAAAAACCAGCTGCATATTATTGCAGGTCGTACGCATGCTAAAAACTTACTACAGCAAGGTAAGCTTAATGCGCAATTTAATTGGCTTGATGATGAGTTTGCAATTGATACAACGAATAACATTATCGTGTGCCCGTACTTTGATTACCGGCAGTTAAGTAATATTAAAATAGCCCGATTAAGCGAGTTAGTTGCTCAACTAAAAATGGCTAAATAAACATTGTAAGGAACAACCATGGCGGGAATTTTAGAACTAAACACTTTGCTTAAAACAATGAACCCTGAGCTTAAACAAGGTGAATACATATTTTGCTGTTTAGCAGGCAGCCTTGCCGACTACGTTCATTTAAACCCGCTTGCCAGCTACGTTGAAGATGAAGGCCTAACCCTTATTTTAAATGCTAACACCGCCGATAAAGCCGGTATTACTTACGAGGGTAAATATAATTTAATTACCCTAAATGTGCATTCAAGCCTTGAGGCTGTTGGGTTAACTGCTGCGGTATCGGCCAAATTAACCGAGTATAATATTAGCGCTAACGTAGTGGCTGCGTTTTATCACGACCATATTTTTGTACAAACCGATAAAGCGCAGGCCGCGATGAAAGCACTTGGTGAGATTGGTTAGGTTTAAAAATACTATTTAAAAATATACGGAAGAATATATGGATATTTCAAACTACGCTAGCAAGTTTAATCAATGGAAAGACACGTATAATTGGGATACATGTAAAACAAATAGAAAAGAATTTGGACAATTTATTGCTCAGTTTCTTACATCAGAGAGTCGCGTAGTTAACCTTAATGGTATTTATGGCTCTGGTAAAACAGAGTTTATTCGCCGCTTGTATATAGAGTTAGCAAGACGTAAACATCCAGTTGTTTACATTGATGTTTGGGAAAGTGACTTTTCAAATAATCCTCTTGCTGTTATCTGTAGTGAATTACTTCAGCAAATTGAGTATGTTTTTAAGGAAAAGGGTCTCAACGGGAGAGCTAGCGACATCGGAAAAGCAAAAAACATATTTAATAAGTTGAAGAGTAAGTTAGGTACATGCTTGAAGTACGCTGAGCCAGCGACAGCTTTTACGGGTGATCCCTCACTAATTTCAGGGGTGAAGGCTATCTCTAAAGTTGTGGAGGTTACTCCAGACTTAAACGACTCTTCGCAACTTCAGAAATATACTGAAGAAGTGCAAAAAAACCATATTAGTACTATTCAAGCTGTTAAAGAAATTAAAGAATATATTACTTATTTATCTGAGCTCATTGAGATCATTTATGAGTTGAATATTCCAATAGTTATTTTGATCGACGAACTTGATAGGTGTCGCCCAAATTATGCGGTTGAAGTTTTAGAGGTTATTAAGCACTTTTTTGAAACTAAGGGGTGTACTTTTTTAGTTGCTACAAATACAGAAGTACTTGAGCACTCGGTTAAGTCAATATACGGGATTGATTTTGACGCTCAGCTCTACCTACGCCGTTTTTTTGATCAAAAAATCACTTTACCTCAGGTATCTATATTGAAATATTTAGCTTCGAAGAATTTAAATTTTGATAAATATAAGGATAAAAATATACTTCTTTATCCTTTTATTGATGATCAGTTGCTCAATCTGAGCATGTTTGCGAATTTATTCGAAAGTAACAAAATAGAGTTAAGAGGTATTGAGCAAATTTTAGATCGATTTTTCATGAGTTTGAATTATGTGGTAAGCCAACAAAAATCGTCAGAAACTATAATAAACACAGTTGTACTTATACTAGGGCTAATAGAGCAGCATTTAGGAAAAATAGAGCAAGTCGAAAGAAAAAATTCAGGAAAAGCTGTATTCTCAGTTGCGATTTCAGGTTCTATTAAAAATTTAATTCAGGATATGTTTAATTGCGTAACGATTACTAAGGCTTTAAAGTGTCACTCTACTGGCGGCAGAACTAGTACATTTGTTAGTCCTCAGACTATCCTCAATATTCAATCGAATAACTTTTCAAAAGTGGAGTCAATAAATCAACAGAACTTAGAATCGGTAATTGGAAAGGCGATAAGCTACTATGAAAATGATAGTTCCAATTATTGGATGTGGGAAGATTATCAGAGAATAATACAGTTGGCTGGGCACATTGAATAGTAAAAACCCCTTTAGTGATTAGAGCAATAGGGGGGATGTTATTAATTAGTATGAAAGCTTTAGCGCTTCTAGATTAACCCGCTAGTTAATAGCTTTTTAGCTGAAAGTCAAAGCCGATATTGCAGTATCGGCTTTTGGTATTAATTAGTTTTGATTGCAAAAGTGGTGTGCTACAGGCTCAATTTTTACTGTATCGCCTGCATTTACTACCACGCATTGCGTATTTTTATCGAGTTTATGCTTTTGAATAACAGTAAACGCCCCTTCGTTAGCAGCGTATAAGTTATATTGATAGGCATCATCGCCCCCTTCAAACAGTGCGGTAAATAATCCTCCCACTAAGCCGCCAATGATGGCTCCGCCGAGCATTTCTTCAGTGTTACCACCTAAGCTGTCTACAAAGCCAACCCCGGCGCCTGCCGCTATGCCTGTGCCTACTTCAGATGACAGCGTTACGGGTTGTATTGATTCTACCGATGCGTAGTAGCGCTTAACTATTTGGTTTTGATTGTTTCTATCTACCCCCTGTGATGCACAGCCAGAGAGTAGTAATACCGCAATAAGATACTTTTTCATGTTGAAGCCCTTTAAATATTTAATAGGGAGATAGTAAGCGTGTGAGCATAAAATATATGTGAGGAGTTTGTTTGTAGCTGTCAGGAAATGTAAGGATGTGTATAAAATAAAACACCGAGTACGCATACTCGGTGTTTTGGGATTACATTAGGTAAATTTTATATTATTAAACAACGTACCCGCTAAAACCAAGTGCTTTAAAATAAAGCTTAGGAATGCCGTATTTACACTCGTTAAGTAACTCGCTAAAGCGCATTCTATCAAGTGGGTAAAATTCACTCTCTAAGTTTTGAGCTGTGTAGGCTTGCCCTGCATCACTTAAGCCTAAATTGGCACACACAGTAATTTGCGCTTCACGTTCAAAGTCGGTTTCGGGTTTCATTAAATCGCTAATAAATAGGTTTGCGCCTTTATTTAAATTAGCTTTAATGTTTTTAAGTAGCTGCTTTTTGCTGCCGTCGTCTTCTAGAAAGTGCAGGACGAGTAGGCATAGCGCCGCATCGGCCTTAGTAGAAAGTTTATCGAGCTCGCCTTCAATAACCTTAACACGCTCTGTTATGCCATGCTGTTCAAATGCTTGTTTAGCAATAGCAAGCATATCACCTGAGGTATCTTGTGCGGTAAATTGCCAAGTTGGGTTAAGCGCTGCGAGGGCGAGTATTTCTTTACCTGTGCCAGCCCCTACCACTAAAATATGTGCGTTATCGTTAAGAGTTGCTTTAAGCTGTGCATTGGTAAGTTGGTGTAATAACTCATATCCTGGTACTAAACGGGTAATGCGATTGTCGTAATGCGTTGCTTGCTCGCCTTTAAATGTTGGCATTTTTAACTCCTTTAATCAGCTTATAAAACTTCAACAGTGGAGTATCCACCACTTTTTTTACTTACATGTACTTGCGTAGCTACGCGTTCACTCATTTCACTCACATGCGATATAACCCCTACTTTGCGGCCTTGTGCTTGTAATGAGTCGAGTGCGTCCATAGCAACGCTGAGTGTTTCGCTATCTAACGTACCAAACCCTTCGTCAATAAACAAAGAGTTGATTTGGACTTTGTTTGATGAAAGCGATGCAAGTCCCAATGCCAGTGCCAAAGATACTAAAAATGATTCCCCCCCAGAGAGCGTATTAACCGAGCGCTGTTCGTCGGCCATGTCGCGGTCAATAATGGCTATATCGAGCGATTGCGCAATAGCTGTAAGCTCATAGCGTTTATTAAGGGTTTTTAAATGGCTATTAGCATAATGCAGCAATATTTTAAGGGTTTGTGTTTGCGCTAAATTGCGCATGGTTTTACCGGTTGCATCCCCTAATACTTTATTAAGCACGTGCCACTGCTCTACCTGTTTTTTAAGAGTAGTAAGTTCAGCATGTCTGCTCTTAAGTGCTTTGGCGTTTTGATTGTGTTGCTCAAGCGCGGTATTAGTGCCAAGCAAACTATTTTGTAGTTCAGTTTGCTGGTTAGCTAAAAACGTTTCTTGCTCTGCTAATTGGCTTTCGTTTTTGTCTGGCTTGTTAGTATTTTGGTGATCTGTTTGCGCTTTTTGTTGTTGTTTAAGCGCTGCATTTGCGTCTGTAAGTGCTGTTAAACGCTGCTCAAACTGCATCAACTGCGCTTTTATTTGCTCACTAGTAAGCGTTAGTAAAATAGCGATCTGTTCGTGGTTTACCTCGCTATACTGCGCTTTAAAGTCGCTAAACCAAGCATTGTAGCGCTCTTCAAGTGTGCTTTGTTCTTGAATTTGTTCTGCCAATCGCTGCTCAACGTTTTTAAGTGTTATAGCGTGCTCATCGCGTTTTTTAATGGCGTTGTCGTGAGCTTGTTGGCTTGTATGTAACTCCTTTTGGCATTGCTCAAGCTGCGCATTAAGGTTTGCTTGGTAATCATCGGCGCTTAATGGCTCGTTGTTAAATAAAGCAAGGCGCGCAGTGTGCGTGGTGTTTTGCAGTTGTTGTGCTTTGGCTATGTCGTCTTTTAACACTTTAAGTGCCTGCTCACTTTTAGCCATTAACGGAGTGAGTTGCTGTAATTGCTGTTCAGCGCTGTCTATTTGTTTTTGACTTTGTTCAAGTTGAATTTGTGTTTGCTGGTACTGCTCAACCTGCTGGCTTAAATCGCCCATATTAAGCGTGTTATTTTGCAATTGTTGCCAAAAGTCACTGTGCTCAAACTGCGCGTTTAGGGTACTAGTAAGCTCGTTAATTTGCGCACTTAACTCTGCATGCTTTGTGTTTATTTGCTCAAGCTTATTGGTTAATTCAACATGCTGATTATGCAATTGCTGTTGTGTGTGTTGCTCAGTTTTTAAGTTGTTTATTAGTTGGTTTACTTTTTCTTGCAGGGCTGTTTGCTGTTTTTGCGACTCAAAATAGTGCGACTTTTGACTGCTTAGCTGGGCATGGGTGTCATCAAGCTGCTGTGCTGTTAACTCGTTAAGCTCTGTACGTGCCCCTTGCATTGTCGTTTTAATCTCTAGCTGCTTTGCCTGTGCGCTTTGTATGGCTTGGCTATGCTGGGCATGCTCAGTGATAAGTACCGCATGTTGAGTTTGGTGCTGATGCAGCTTAGCTTGGGCGCTATCGTGTTGCTCTTTAGCTTGGTTATAACTTGTTTCAAAGTCGGCTATTAGGTTATTTAATTGCGGGTTTTGGCTGTTGGCATACGGGTGCTCTTTTGCACCGCACACAACACAGGGCTCGTTAGGGGTAAGCTGCGTGCGTAAATGCTCTACGTTTTCGCTGGCACGCAGGCGAGCTTGGTTTAATGCATATTCACTGTGTTTAAGTGCTTGCTCGCACGAGGCTAGGCTTTGTTGCAATGATGTTTGCGTTTGCTCACTGTGTAAAAGCTTCGCGGCCACCGCGGCTTGTTGCTGTGTACTGGTTTTTATTTCTTGATTAAGCTGCTGATAGCGCAAGCGCTGATCTTTTAAATATTCAATATTTTTAAGCGTGCTATCGCACTGCTCAATATTAAATTGGTGTTGTTGCTCAGTTAGCTGACTTAAGTTTTTCTGTTCACATGCTAGTTGCTGCTCTTGCAATTCTACTTTTTTAGTTTGATCTGCTAGCAGCGTCGCTTGTTTAGCTTGTTCTGCTAACAGCTGTTTGTTTTGAGAAGCGGCGGCTTTTAGTTGCTCATTGGCACTTAAATACGTATTAAAGCTATGTTGGTAATAATTCCAATCAGTGGCTAATGGTTTTAACTGCGCGTGCTCGTTTAACCATGTTTGATGCCCTGTGTGGAGTTTTTTTGTCTCATCAAGTGCATTTTTGCTTTGCGTATACTGCGTTTGTAATTCGCTAAGTTGCTGCTGCTCTTTTTCGCTTTGCTGAGTCAGGCTTGTGATTGTTTGTGTATGTATAGCAAGTTGGCTATCTAGCTCACGAGCTTTAGCAATAATAGGCTCTGCCGTTTGCTTTTGCTGCGTGGCAGTTTGCAGTGCAGTTTGGTGTGTTTTTAATTTTTCGGCTTGTTCACTTATAAGCGTTGCATGGTCAATCGCTTTTAAATCGCTTATTTGCGTACTCAGTGCCTTGTTTTGCGTCGTTAAGTATTCATGACGTTTGCGATTGTCTTTTATTTCGAGGGCGCTTTGGGCTTGTTTTGCTTGCTCACTTTGCTTTGCTATTGCATCAAGCTGTTGTTGTGCGTGCTGTTGCTGCTCTACTGCGTGTTCAAGTGCCTGCGATAAGCGAGCTGCTTGCTTGTACCAATTTAAGTCTTGCTCTGTGGCCGCATGCGTTTTTTTAGTCTGCTCAATTTTTTCAAGTAACTCATCACGCAGGGTTTGTTTAGCAGTTAATTCGTCATCGCTTAGCAAGGTGTAGCTTGCAAGGCTTGCATTAAGTAATTCATATTGATCTTTTAGCGCTTTATTGCGCTCAAAAATACGTTTACCAATTAAGCTAAATTTATCGGTGCCGGTTAAACACTCTAAAAGTTGTGCGCGTTCATCGCCTGTGGCTTTTAAAAAGGCGGCAAATTCGTGCTGTGCTAATAAAACCGCACGGGAGAACTGATCAAAGCTCAGCCCTATTTTGTTCTCTATTGTTTTTATAGTTTGGCTTTTATCGGCTATCAGGGTTTCATCGGGCAAGGTCACTAACGTATGCTCAGCTACTTTTAGTTTGCCTGTTGCCTTTTTGTGGGTACGTTGTATTGAATAACGTGCACGGTAAAGCGCTTTGTCTTGCCCTACAAAATCTACTTCGGCAAAACCTTCCCACTTGCCTCTGCGCAGTAAGTTACGCGCATCGTTTAATTTTATACTGTCGCCATTAAAATCTATTAAGTTGCCTTTATCACCTTTTAAGCGTGCAGTTTTGGTATAAAGCGCTAAACAAATAGCGTCTAAAAAGGTACTTTTACCTGCACCGGTGTCGCCGGTTATTGCAAATAAACCAGCGTCTTTTAGTGGAGCTTGGGTAAAGTCGATTTCGGCGTCAACTATTGAGGCTAAGTTATGTATGCGTACTGCGGTTATTTTCATAGTTGTGCTTGCTCCGTCAGCTCACTTATTACATCGTTTAAAAGCGTTTTCAGCTCATCCGGTACAGTTTGGCCGGCCATGTCTTTGTCGTTTGCAAAGGCTTGTTCTAATAAGTTTAATGGGTTGAGCATTTCAATTTCGCTTAAATCTTCAAACACGGCGCTGTTATCGCTTGTTGTGGTTTGTTCTCGCACCCGTTCGATGCCACAAAATTTTATGTGTTTACCCTCAAGAGCTTGCTCTATTTGCTCTCTAAAGGTGGTGTCGGTATCACTTGATTTAAGCTTTACGCGTAAATAAGGGGCAATCGTATGTTGTGATGTATCGAGTGCTTTAATTTGCTCGCATAGCTCGCTTAATGGCACACACTCTCCCTCTGGTAGCATAATCACCTCAGCAGAGCGTGGAATGTAAAGGGGGTTTACAGATATGCTAATAGATTGTTTTTCATCATTTTTAAATTCGACGACATTAACTTGGTGTGTGTACTTACGTTCCGAAAACGACATAGGAATAGGCGTACCGCTGTAACGTATAACGTCTTTTTTAGCAACTTGCTGCGCTTTGTGTAAGTGACCTAGGGCTACGTAGTCTGCTTGACTGCCAAATACATTAGCCGAAATAGACTCCTCCCCACCAATTACTAAATTACGTTCTGAATCACTTGAAATGTCACCGCCTTTGGCGTGTAAATGCCCCATTACAATTAACGGCGAATTTTGTGTATTAATGCTATAGGCGTGTTCAAGGGCAAGCTTATAGGCTTTTTCAACGCCTTGTGAGTAACTAGGGCCGTTTTTAGTGTGGCTAAGTGAACTTATATCGCTGGTACGTAAAAAAGGCATAGCGACGATTACAGCGCGTTTATTTTGCGTATTTATTTCGATTACTGTGTTGGCTGGGTTGGTTATATCAAAGCGCCCAACCACATGGGTGTCAAACTGAGCAAGCAATGGCTGCGCCGCTAATATACGATTTGCTGAGTCGTGATTGCCGGCAATAATAACAACATGCAGTTGTGGGCAACGCTTTTTAGCATCTTTTATAAATTGGTAGAGCTGGTTTTCGGCGCTGGCACTCGGTGTGGCTGTATGGTAAATGTCGCCCGCAACTAAAAGTATATCTATGTGTTGCTCTACGAGGGTGCTAAGTAGCCAAGTAAAAAATGCAGCGTGCTCATCACGGCGGTCATGTTCATAAAATTGTTGGCCTAGGTGCCAATCAGAGGTGTGGAGAACTTTCATATCGCGCTCTTAAAAAACCATAAGAGCGCCAATATACCCAAGGCAAGTAAAGATGCAAGCCTCGGGAGGGCTTTAGTTTAGGTAAAACTATATATTGCAATAATAATGACAGGAAGCGCTAACAAAGCCATGCCTAGCGGCATTTTTAAACTTTTAGTTTGCTTTGCTTGCAATGCTTTTATGGCATTTGTTTCGTTACAGGCGGCTACTTTATCAATATAAAAATAACCTGAGTCTAGATACTGCTTACAACTTTGCTGATTTGCTGGAATGGCTATTAGCTCTTGTTGTTTTTTTAGGATATAAAAATCCATACACCCACCACATTGCTTACCGGTAATAAGTACATATTTGAGAATAATCGTAACGATTTTATTATGCTCAAATAAAAAAAGTGGGCGATTTTAAATATAAAATGCACTAAATATCAACCTTAAATTTCACTATTTTTAATTTATCGTATAAATAGTTAATATTAGTGAAAATACGGCAATATTTGCGCCAATTATTAGCCATGTTTTACTGTGTTTTTGTTCAGTATAAAGGCGCTTGAGCGCATCTTGTTTGTTGCATGCCGACACCACATTCACATACGAATATTGGTTTGACTCGTAGCGTTCTAGTAAGTCTTTATCAGCAGGGATCGCTTCGAGCTGATGATCTTTTTTTACAATGTAAAATTTCATATCGGGCTCCTTAAGTTAAAATGTGCTGATTATTTACATTGAGCCTAAACGCATTAAAACCCTGTAAACAGCGCTCACGCTATAAATTTAAGTTCAACTTAAACAACATATTTTTACACCTTAATTTAATCCTAAGCTAATGGCATGAATTAGGCCTGAACCCTCATAAATACAGTGCTTGTACCTTAATTTATACATGCGCTTTCGGTGCAAGGTGTAAACCCCCTTTACAGTTTTAAAAGCGGCTTAATTTACTGATTGAAAAAGCATGTTAAAACAACGTGAATATTACCGTGTTTAATAGGCGGTTGGTCGCTAATTAATTGAACAAAAATAGTAACTTTGTCAAAGTACGCTCACAAAATCCCACTAGGACTCATAATGAAAAAAACAGTTCTTACGCTTAGCGCTCTTGTGTTGCCTTTGGCAATGTCGAGTGCTGTGCTTGCATCATCTGTTGAGCAAACTAAAGGCTCATTTGTTGATAAGTTTCGTCAATTAGACGAAGCGCTTCCTACCCCCAATGTTTATCGTAGTGCTGCAGGTGAGCCTGGCGAAAAATATTGGCAGCAACGTGTTAATTACGACATAGACGTAAAGCTTGACGAAAAAAAGCGCCGTTTAACAGCAAGTCAAAGCATTGAGTATAAAAATAACTCGCCGCATACACTTAAATATTTGTGGTTACAGTTAGATCAAAATATTTTTAAAAGCGACTCAATTGCCGAAACCACAAAAACCTTTAAAAGCACGCTAAATAGTTTACCTGCACAAAAGCCTGCTAAATTAAGCTTAGGTGAGCTGCGCCGTCAGCAATTTATGAGCGACAACGAACTTGGCTACACAATTAGCAATGTAAAAGACGACAATGGCGATGAGCTGCGCGTTACTGTGGTTGATACGCTAATGCGCATTGATTTAAACGAGCCGCTAAAACCAGGCAAAGAAGTTGAGTTTAGTATGAACTTTGCTTTTAACATTGTTGAAGAAGATGCTGTAGGTGCACGTTCTGGTTACGAGCATTTTGAAGAAGATGGCAACGATATATTTTTACTTGCGCAGTGGTTTCCGCGTTTAGCTGCTTACACTGATTACGAAGCATGGACTAACAAGCCGTTTTTAGGTCGTGGAGAGTTTACCCTTGAGTTTGGTGACTACGATGTAGAAATTACTGTGCCTGCTGATCATATTGTATCAGCAACGGGTAAGTTAGATAACGCAAGTAAAGTACTTACGCGTACACAGCGTAACCGCTTAGAAAAAGCCGAAACGGCTAAGCGCCCAGTGTTTATCGTGACAGAAGAAGAAGCACTCGAAAACGAAAAACAAGGCACTGATAAAACAAAAACGTGGCACTTTAAAGCAGAAAATGTACGTGATTTTGCTTGGGCGTCGTCACGTAAATTTATGTGGGATGCAAAGGGCTATCAGCAAGGTGGTGATGAACAACCTTTAGTGATGGCTATGTCGTTTTACCCTAAAGAAGGTGGCGATTTATGGAAAAAGTATTCAACTGAATCTGTAGTGCACACCATGGAGGTGTATTCTCGCTATTCATTTGACTACCCTTACCCGGTAGCGCAATCGGTTAATGGCCCAGTCGGCGGCATGGAATACCCAATGATCACCTTTAATGGCCCTCGTACTGAGCTGCAAGATGATGGTACGCGTACTTATTCTCAAGCTGAAAAACGCTTTTTAATAGGCGTGGTTATACACGAAGTGGGTCATATTTATTTCCCTATGATTGTAAACTCTGATGAGCGCCAATGGACTTGGATGGATGAAGGCTTAAATAGCTTTTTAGATGGCGTTGCTGGGCGTGAATGGGACCCAACTATACCGTGGGGTGTTGAGCCGCGCGATATTGTAAGCTACATGAAATCGCAAAACCAAGTACCAATTATGACACAGTCAGACAGCGTATTACGTTTAGGCCCTAATGCTTATACTAAACCGGCTGCAGCACTTAATATTTTACGTGAAGTTATTTTAGGTCGTGACTTATTCGACTTTGCTTTTAAAGAGTACGCACAGCGCTGGAAGTACAAACGCCCTACCCCAGCTGATTTTTTCCGTACCATGGAAGAAGCATCAGGGGTTGATTTAGATTGGTTTTGGCGTGGTTGGTTTTACAGCACCGACCATGTAGATATCTCGTTAGATAAAGTGTATCAATTACGTTTAGATACCAAAAACCCAGATATTGATTTTAAACGCTTACGCGATATAGAAGCCGACAAACCAACATCACTATTTGTTAAGCGCAACCGTGAAGAAGGTAAAAAAACGTGGGTTGAAAATAATCCAGATATTACCGACTTTTACGACGAGAACGACCGCTTTACTGTTACCAATAAAGAGCGTAATGCGTACAATAAGTTTTTAAAAGGCTTAGAGCCGTGGGAGCGTAAAACGCTAGACCGTGCGCTTGAAGAAGACAAAAATTACTATGTAATGGAGTTTTCGAACCTCGGTGGTTTAGTAATGCCTATTTTATTAGAGCTAACGTATGAAGATGGCACTAAAGAGGATCGTTACATTCCAGCCGAAATTTGGCGCCGTAACCACAAAAATGTACAAAAGCTTATTGTGACAGATAAAAATAAGCCGTTAGTATCGGTAACCGTTGACCCACGCTGGGAAACAGCTGATGTAGATGTTGAAAACAACAACTACCCTCGTCGTATTATTCCTTCACGCATCGAAGTGTATAAAAAGGAAAAGAGTAAAGCGAAAGTGAGTCGAGATATTATGCAAGACATTAAAACTGAGCTTAAAAAAGACGACAAAAAAGGTGAGGAGCAACAATAATGCGCTTTTTGCTTATTATTGTTTGCCTTTTAGTTGCTGCGCCAAGTTTGGCGCATCAGCTAAAGTCATCGGTTACTACAGTGCTTTTTAATAAGCGTACCCATAATATTGAGCTCATGCATCGCTTTTATCTTCATGATACTGAGCATGCGGTAGCGCATTTATTTGATGGAAAAGCCGATATCATTAGTAATAAAGCAGACCAACAACGTTTTGTAGACTACGTTGAGTCGCATGTTGCACTGCAAACCTTAAAAGGCGAGCCATTAACGCTTAGCCAAGTAGGTGCGCAAATTGATGGAAAGTTTTTTTGGGTGTACCAAGAAGCGCCTATTCCTAAAGGGATTAAAGGTATAAAAATGAGTAACGGAGCACTGCGTGATCTATGGCCTTCACAAGTAAACATGGTAAACGTAGAAGGTAGAGGCAAGATTAAAACCCTTCATTTTACCCAAAATGATACTTGGCTTGAGGCTAAGTTCGAACAATAAATGCTTCCCCAACCTACGCGCACTGCAGTAAATGTGCGCGTATTCTTCTTTTATTTATGCTGTGTTCATTTTTGATCTGTTACTAATAGATGTTCGTAGAATTTTAGTAATAAACTGCTGTTTGCAAAGCTAAGTATTAGATAAGCGATTACTTTTCTAATAATTTGTTTGATAAACATTTGCTAAATTATTCTCATGAAGTAGAGTCATTATGTTTACGCATGTTGTATTGATTTTTACCCCATTCAAGGAATGATATGAATGAAAGCACAAGTAGAGGCTATTCAGGGAGTTATATTTGATTTAGATGGTACATTAGTATCGTCGGAGTTAGATTTTTCTCTTATAAAAGCACAAATAGGTTGCCCTTGCGAGAAAGACCTACTTGATTATATTGCCCAATTGCCATCGCCCTACATGCGCGAAGAGGCGATGAATATAGTGCATCAACATGAGCTACAAGATGCTCAATTTGCGACTATATTGCCAGGGGTTACCGAAGCCGTTAATGCTTTAAAGGCGAAAAATATTCCTATGGCAATTGTGACTCGCAATTTTGATAAAGCGGCGGCAATAAAGCTGCAAAATAATCCGCTCCCCATTGAAACAGTATTGACCCGTAGCGATGCTCCTGCCAAACCCGATCCCAGTGCCTTAAACGCAATTGCAACACTTTGGAATATCAGTGCCAGCAATTTGTTATATGTTGGGGACTTTTTATACGACATTCAGGCTGCACATAATGCCAATATGCGCGCTTGTTTGTATGCGCCTAATATGGTGCCTGTTTATGCCGATCAGGCTGACTACGTTTTACGCGACTTTATTGAATTGGTAACTTTAGTTGAAAGTTACTCTCAAAAAGTTGAGTTATGTTAAATAGGCTTTCAGTGGTTTTTTTGTGTAATAAACCTCACTTTATTTAAATATCATAACTAGCCCAATAGGATTTGAATTGGTAAAATATTGGTAAAATTAACGTATTGATTAGAGGCACAAGATGGGCAGAGCATTTGAAGTCCGTAAGAGCTCGATGGCTAAAACAGCCAACGCAAAAACTAAAGTTAACTCAAAGTACGGTAAAGAAATTTATGTTGCCGCTAAAAATGGCGAACCAGATCCCGATGTCAATCAATCACTGCGTCGCCTTATAGAAAAAGCAAAAAAAGACCAGGTACCCGCTCACGTAATAGAAAAAGCAATCGAAAAAGCAGCCGGCGGGGCAGGGGAAGATTATTCTCCTGCACGTTACGAAGGCTATGGTCCAGGCAACTGCATGGTTATTGTTGACTGTTTAACAGATAACCCAAACCGCACAATTAAAGATGTTCGTTTGCCGTTTACCAAAACAGATTCAAAAATTGGTACTCCGGGCTGTGTTGCACACATGTTTGATCACCTTGCTGTACTTGGTTTTGCCGGTGATGACGACGAAGTCGTACTTGAAGCACTCATGATGGCTGACGTTGATGTAACCGATGTTGAAGTTGAAAATGGCAAAGTGTCGGTATTTGCACCACATACTGAATACTACAAAGCAAAAAAAGCACTTGAGGAAAACTTTGAAGGGATCAACTTTGAAGTAGACGAAATTACATTTGTGCCGCAAGTACATGTTGAAATTGAAGACGAAGAAGTAATTGCTAACTTTGATAAGTTCATCAATATGCTTGAAGACTGTGATGACATACAAAACGTATATCACAATGCAATTGTTAAAAATTAATTTAAAGCAAAACTACAGTTAGCTTTAAATAAACAAAAAGCGCGTTTTGTGTAGGCAAAACGCGCTTTTTTAGCATTAAATAAATGTTAGCTATTCAGCTAGGTTATGGTGTTGTGCTTTATATTTTAAGCGGTAGCTGTGTAATAGGGGCTCGGTGTAGCCACTTGGCTGCTTAGCACCTTCTAATACAAGCGCCAAAGCGGCTTGATAAGCAATACTATTTTTAAGTGACTCTTGGGTTTGCGCCATTGGCTTATACGCACTATCGTGCTCGTTTTGGCCATCGACTACCTTGGCCATTTTAGCCATAATCGACTCTATTTGTTGCTGTGTACACACACCATGCTGTAGCCAATTTGCCATATGTTGGCTTGAAATTCGTAAGGTTGCTCTGTCTTCCATTAAACCTATGTGATTAATATCAGGCACTTTTGAGCAGCCAATGCCTTGGTCTATCCAACGTACTACATAGCCTAAAATGCCTTGTGCATTGTTCTCAAGCTCACTTTGAATATCTTCTTTACTGAGCGTTTGTGGCTGGGCCATTAAAGGCGGTGTAAGTAAATCTGTAAGGCTTGCCAAGCCGCGTTTGGCAATTTCTTTTTGCTCGGTAAATACATCTACATCGTGATAATGCATAGCGTGCAAAGTGGCCGCGGTAGGCGAGGGCACCCACGCGGTATTAGCGCCAGACTGCACATGAGCCAGCTTTTGCTCCATCATAAGGGCCATTTTATCTGGCATTGGCCACATACCTTTGCCTATTTGCGCTTTACCACTTAGGCCGCAAGCAAGGCCTGTATCAACATTACGATCTTCGTATGCTTTGATCCACGGCTGAGTTTTAATAGCAGCTTTTGGCAAAGCGACCCCTGCGTGCATAGAGGTATGAATTTCATCGCCGGTGCGGTCTAAAAAGCCAGTATTTATAAACACTGCGCGCGCTCTAGCTGCATGTATACAGGCTTTTAAATTGACTGAAGTACGGCGCTCTTCATCCATAATTCCCATTTTAAGGGTGTTTCTTGGCAAGCTAAGCGCATCTTCTACCATGGTAAAAAGTGTATTTGTAAAAGCAACTTCTTCGGGGCCATGCATTTTAGGTTTTACAATATTGATACTTTGCGCACTGGTATTTTTAATGCCTGAGTGTTTATTTAAATCGTGCAGGGCGGCGGTCGCCGTAAACATTGCATCCATAATGCCTTCAAATACGCTTTGGCCGTAAATGTCGGTAATGGCGGGGTTTGTCATTAAGTGGCCCACATTACGTACAAACATCATACTGCGGCCTTTAAGCGTAAGGCTACTGCCATCAAGGGCGGTATATTGCCTATCGCTTTGTAAGGTACGCTCTATGGTTTTATCACCTTTTTTAAATGATTCAACTAAGTTACCTTGCATCAAGCCAAGCCAATTTTTGTAAACTTGTACTTTATCCTCGGCATCTACTGCGGCAACCGAGTCTTCGCAATCCATAATGGTTGTCAGAGCAGCTTCAAGCAGTACGTCTTTTAGGCCTGCTTTATCGGCTTGACCGATAGGGTGATGGTGATCTATTTGTAGCTCTACATGCAGGCCATTGTTTTTTAATAAAATTGCGCTTGGGTTTTGCGCCTCCCCTTGGTAACCAATAAGTTGCTCGGGGTTTTTTAGTTGGGTATGCGAGCTGTCTCTTAGGGTGATAGACAAGGCGCCTTCAACAATGGAATAGTTGGTACTTTCTATGTGTGAGCCATTTTTAAGGGGGAGGGCTTTATCTAAAAATTGGCGCGCATACGCCATTACTTTAAAACCACGAACTGGGTTATACGTAGTGCCTTTTTCGGCCCCGTCGTCTTCACTGAGTACATCTGTGCCGTAAAGGGCGTCGTATAACGAGCCCCAGCGTGCGTTAGCCGCATTAAGCGCAAAGCGTGCGTTACTAACTGGCACAACAAGCTGAGGGCCTGCACTAAGCGCTATTTCGGGCTCTACATCTTGCGTTTCTATGGCAAAGTCTGCAGGCTCGGGTACTAGGTAACCAATCTCTTTTAAAAATGCTTGGTAGTGCGCGCTATCCCACGTTTTATGTTCTTTATGGTAGTCATCTATTTGTTGCTGCAGCTGCTCGCGCTTAGCGAGTAGGGCGTTATTTTGTGGGGTAAGCGTTTGTACTATATTTGCAAAGCTTTGCCAAAACTGCTGTTCTGATAGGTGCGTGCCTGGGAGTAGCTGTGTTTTTACAAAGTTGGCCAGCTGTGTATCTACGCTTAGCCCTGAGTGTGTGAGAGTGTGTGCCATATTTACCTTCCTTAAACGGTCGCGGTGTTGTTGTGTGCGTTAAAGCAACCATAACGCAAAAAAGGCTCAGTGCGTGCTTTTTAGCCATTCATAAAAAATATAGCGGTAATAACAACTATAAATTTACTAAATCTAAAAAATAAGCCTAATGTTGAATTAAGCGATACGGAGCACACACTCCTAGCCACTCTCACAACAATTTAAATAATTTATAGACCCGTTCGAAGGATTTTATTATGACAACATACACACGTGAAACCGATACTCTAGCAACACTTTGCCAATCTCAAGGTAGCGCATGGAAAGCCATTAACCCAGAGTATGCAAGCCGCATGCGTTTACAAAACCGTTTTCGTACTGGGATTGAAATTGCACAATACACCGCAGATGTAATGCGTGAAGATATGGCCGCTTACGATAAAGACACCAGCCAATACACGCAGTCTTTAGGTTGCTGGCATGGTTTTACTGCGCAACAAATGATGATGGCAATAAAGCGTCATCAAAAAACAACTAAGCGCAGTTATGTTTACTTAAGTGGTTGGATGGTTGCTGCGCTTCGCTCTGCATTTGGCCCGTTACCGGATCAAAGTATGCACGAAAAAACCTCTGTGCCGGCACTCATTGAAGAGATTTATACGTTTTTAAAGCAAGCCGATGCACGAGAGTTAGACCACTTATTTAACGAGCTTGATGAAGCCAAAGCCAATGGCGGCGATGTGCAAGCGGTACTTAATAAAATCGATAACTTTGAGACACATGTAGTGCCCATTATTGCTGATATTGATGCAGGTTTTGGTAACGAAGAAGCAACCTACCTACTTGCTAAAAAGATGATTGAAGCGGGTGCCTGCGCCATTCAAATAGAAAACCAAGTGTCTGACGCTAAACAATGCGGCCATCAAGCAGGTAAAGTAACTGTTCCGCACGAAGATTTTTTAGCAAAAATTAATGCTGTACGTTACGCATTTTTAGAGCTAGGAATTGATAACGGGATTATTGTTGCGCGTACCGACTCATTAGGTGCAAGCCTTACGCAAAAAGTGCCTGTGTCGCAAACACCAGGCGACTTAGCTAGCCAATACAATGCGTTTTTAGAAACCACGCCTATTAACGGTGTAGATGATTTAAACGAAGGTGATACGGCAATGAAAATTAATGGCCAATTATGTAAGCCAACGCGTTTAGAAAACGGCTTGTACCAGTTCCGCGAAGGCACTGAAAAAGACCGCGTAGTACTCGATTGTGTTACAAGCTTACAATCAGGCGCTGATTTATTGTGGATAGAAACCGAAAAACCACATGTTAAGCAAATTGCAGAGCTAGTAAACCGCGTTAAAGAACAAGTACCGGACGCTAAACTTGTTTATAACAATTCACCATCATTCAATTGGACACTTAAATTCCGTGAGCAAGTGTATCAACAGTGGGTAGAAGAAGGTAAAGATGTAAGCGCGTACCCAACTCTTGGCGATAACAAAGGATTTATGGCACCAGAAATGGACGCTACAGAGCTTGCAGCCGAAGCGGATGTACTAGTACAAAATTTCCAGCGTGATGGCGCACGTGAAGCAGGTATTTTCCATCACTTAATCACGCTACCTACTTATCATACGGCTGCACTAAGCACCGATATTTTATCAGAAGGCTACTTTGGTGACATGGGGATGCTTGCCTATGTACGCGATGTACAACGTCAAGAAATACGCCGTGAGCAAGCTTCAGTTAAGCACCAAGATTTAGCTGGCTCAAATATTGGCGATACACACAAAGAGTACTTCTCTGGTGAGAACGCACTTAAAGCCGGTGGTGAAGATAACACCATGAATCAGTTTTAACGTTTCTAGATAGTGTTACTCAAGGGCCTTACGGCCCTTTTTTTGTGGCTGATTATTAATACTATTCAGTAATAAAGCTTAATCACTTCGAGAGTTAAACGTGTCGTTATTGGTGTTAAAAAACTCTCATTTACGACTTCATGGAGGCAAAGCAAGGCAGGGGCAATCTCCAAGAGCAACTAAATAGCTCATTTTTGCTTAGCTATTAACACGTTTTCCATCTTCAAAATTGTTCACTTAAATAGGCGGATTGGTATCACTGTTTGAGATTTAGATCAGCTTTTAACTAGCTCAGTTATTTTGAGATCAGAATTTAACTAGCTTTTAAGTTGGCCTGATTTAATAGCTTATTTTTACTTTAAATACGATGAAATAGAGGAAAAAACAAAAGAAAACAGCCGTTTTTAAGTTTATAACAGGTATCAAGTAAAATAATAAACCGAATTTTTACTAACTAAGCTCTGTTATAAAACATTTTTTTACTAACTGAGCGCTTATAAACAGTGACTCAAACCGATTTTTTACTAACTCAAACCATTAAAAACACAATAAACCGAAATTTTACTAACTGAAAACCAGCTAAGTCCGATATGGTTAAAGATTAAAACTGTAAAGGGGGTTTACAGTTTTAGCAAAATATTAGCCACGCAGAGGTGGCTAATATTAAATTTAGTCACAGTACTTACTTTTTGTTTGTATGTTTATCAAACCACCATTGGATATAAGCGACTTTGGTCATTAAATTAGAAGGGCGAGCTGTAATTCCATGCGAGGCATTAGGTATACGTACCATCGCAGTATCAACACCTTGGAGCTTAAGAGCTTGGTAAAATTGCTCGGTTTCTGAAATTGGAGTACGGTAATCAGACTCACCTGTTAAAAGCATAGTGGGAGTTGTTACGTTCCCTACATAACTAATAGGAGAGCGTTTCATGTAATGCTCCATATGATCCCAAGGCTTACCCGGAAACCAGTAATCAGCGAAGAATGGATAGAAATCGGCAGTTAGTACAAAACTGATCCAATTAATAACAGGTTTTGCAACTACGGCAGCGGCAAACCTATCAGTGTGACCTACAATCCATGCGGTTAATACACCACCGCCCGACCCACCGGTAACAAATAGTTTAGACTCGTCAATAAAGCCTTTTGCTATTAGCGCATCAACACCGGTCATTAAATCGTCAAAATCGTTACTTGGATAATTATGATGAATTGTCTGCGCAAAGGCTTTACCGTATGAATCGCTGCCACGAGGATTCATGTATAAAACCACGTTACCTTTGGCTGCAAATAATTGCACCTCGGTACTAAAATGAGGGCCGTAGTTAGCCACAGGGCCGCCGTGAATTTCTAGTACCAGTGGGTATTTTTTTGATTTATCAAAGCCTGGTGGGTAAGCTACCCAGCCTTGAATCGGTAATTGGTCGTGGCTTGATTTAAGCCAAATTTCTTCTACTTTTGCCAGTTGTTTATCGCCTAGTGCATCGACATTGAGTGTGGTGAGGCGCTGAACTTTACCGCGTTTTATAGTGGCTATATCTGCAGGGCGCTGAGTATCGGCAAGTGTAAAAGCAATGTCGCCATCTTCGCTTATATCAAAGTCACCACCTGAGTAGGGGCGGCCAAAAGCAACACTACCAATTTGCTCAGTGATCACTTTACGGTTGCCACTGCGAGGCTGATAAGCAAGGGTGGTTTGACCTTCATCTGCGTAGCTAAAGTAAACCCCTTTAGAATTAGCACTCCATTTAATTTGTCCCACGCTTCTATCAAAGTTAGGGGTTAGGCTTGTTGTTTTACCAGACTTTAAATCGCGAATATAAAGTTGCGTGTTTTCGTAATTAGTACGTTTATCGTCATACCCTGTATACGCTAAGTAACGCCCATCGGGAGATACTTTAGGTTGTTGATCTGGCCCATTGCGGTTGGTAATGGCCTTGATGTCTAGGGTGGTTAAATTAAGTTGGTATATTTCACTGTTGATTGGCTTTAATTGATTTTGTTCATGGCGATTGGCAGAAAAATAAAGGGCTTTACCGTTTTTACTGAAACTTACTTCACCCGCATTATCAAACTTATCGTGTGTAAGCTGCTTTGCATTACCGCCGTTGGCATCTATAGCAAATAATTGATTATAGCCTTTTTGTGTGTAGCCTCCACCGTCGGCTCGGTAGTAAACATCGTCTATAAATTTTGCTGGTTCGGCCCACGTCGCGCCTTTAGGCTTACCAGGCAAGCTTACAGGGGCGGCACTGCTACTTGGCACAAACATACTAAAAATAAGTTGATTAGAATTAGGGCTCCAAGTAATTGCACGTGGGTTGCTGGTTAGGTTACTTATTTTTGCTAAAGCACCTGTTTTAAGCCACTTTATATAAATTTGGCTGCTACCATCGCGGTTAGATATAAATGCAAGGCGCTGGCCATCAGGTGAAAGAACAGGGGAGTGATCCATATGAACGCCAGAGGTAAGCGGCTGTAGTTGTTTGGTTTTATAATCAACTGACCAAATATTACTGACTTTACGGTCGGTTTTTATATCCATCCGATTACGTACAAAGTACACCGTTTTACCATCGTCGGTTATATCAATTTGATTGGCATATTCAAGATTAAACACATCTTGTAGCTGTAATGTGTTGTCCTTTGCAAAAGCTAACTGACTACTAGCTAGTAATAAACTGCTACTTAAACTAAGTGCTATAAGCGTCTTCATTTGTATTCCCTGTTGTGTTTTTTGTATACATAGTTATATGTCAGCAGGGAAAGGATGAAAAGCGCAATGCGGTGAAACAATAATTTGTAACTACGAGTTAAAGCTGTAAAGGGGCTTTACAGCTCAAAAGTATGAGTTATTAAGTTAATTCACACAGGGATTTAATTTCTTTAATAAGTGCAATACCGGCTGCGTTGTCGCCATGTACACATAAGCTGTTAGCGTTTAAATTAAGTGTACTACCTGAGCGGGTAGTGACTGTGCCGTCGTTTAAAAGCTGTTTTACTTGCGCTAAAAGCGCTGGTTTATCGTGAACACTGCCCTCAAGGTGGCGAGATACTAAGTGTCCTTCGTCTGTGTATTGCCTGTCGGCAAAGGCTTCTAAAATTAGCTCAACGCCTAAGCTGTTTGCGGCTAAAGAGTGTTTAGCAGAGTCTTTAGTGGCTAATAGCATAAGCTTTAATGGCGACGGGTAGTGCGCAACGGCTGTAATAACCGTTTGTAAAATATGATCGTTTTTCATCATATCGTTATACAAAGCACCATGTGGCTTAACATAGCTAAGTGTTAAGCCTTGCACTTTGGCCATGCCATCAAGGGCAGCAATTTGGTAATGTAAGCAATTAGTCAGTTCTTGCGCACTCAGCGCCATAGAGCGCCTACCAAAACCTTGTTGGTCGGGATAACTTGGATGCGCACCTATTTGAACGTTATGCTGCTTTGCTAAATATAATGTATCAGCGATGACATCTGAGTCACCAGCATGAAACCCACAAGCAATATTCGCCATATCAATATGAGGCATTACCTCATCATCTAACCCCATTTTCCATGCGCCAAAGCTCTCGCCTAAATCGCAATTAAGTTTCATTTTATATCCCTTGTTTTTATTATTTTATGGTAACAGGCAGCACGCCGTGAGCCGGTACATTACCCAACAATACCTTTGCTAGCGCTGTAAATGCAGGCCCTGCAACCGCATTGTTTTTATCTGTATCTATATTGTACGCATAAGAAGCAAGCACTGCATCAGCTTTGCTGCCAAACTGCGCTATGTCGTAGGGGGCACGTAAGCTTATAAAAATTGTTTTTTTATTCACAGATGCTGCAATATCCAGTAAAGATGCCAGCGCTTTAGGTTGCTCTGCCGTATTGAGCGCAAAGCGAGGATTGTCTTTTAAATCATCCATTCCGCCAATCTCTACTGCACTTTGGTTTGGTGTGGCGTTGCCCGCGATAACAATATCTGCGTTTTTAATTAAGTTATGTGCTTTTACTGGGTCAAAGCCTTGCAAACTGCTGCAACTATATTTAAGCGTAATTGAACTTGTGGCGCTAAGTGCTTGCTGCATAGCCATGCATTTTCGTGTGTCGGGCATAATAATATGTACATGCTGCCCTTTAGTTAAATTAAGGGGTAATGCGTTATTGTTATTTTTAACCTCGGTAATGGCGTTTACGGCAAGCTCAGCTTCTATTTTTCGATGAGCTTTAGAGCCAATAATATTTTTTGCTTTAGCTAACGAGCTTAATGGGTCTAACTTGGTCGTTAATTTAAACTTATTTTTTAACGTTGTTATACGCGCAGCCGATTGAGCCACTTCGTTTTTATTTAGCTGGTTGCTGTTAACCGCTGCGATTAGTTCATCCATGAGTTCGTCTAGTGCGTTTAAATCATCCGGTGTTCTTATTTCTATGGGCATGAGGGCTAAATCTACGCCTGCTGCAAAAGTATTAATTACCGCTTGGGTAGGAGTAAAAAAATCGCTAATGCCAGCCATATCGAGTGCGTCGGTAACAACTACGCCTTGATAATTTAACTCGCCTCGTAAAATATCAGTAATGATAGTACGCGACATAGTGGCAGGCTTAATCATACTTTTGCCTTTAGTACTAACAAATGTACTGCTATCGAGCTGTGGGTATTGAATATGCGCCGTCATAATCATCCCCGGGTTTTGCGTAGCAATAATATCCTTAAATGGAGCGAGATCTTGCTGGTAAATTTCTTCTTTAGAATGGTTAACTTGTGGCAAACCTGTATGGCTATCTACGTTGGTATCGCCGTGCCCTGGGAAGTGTTTTAACGACGTTATTACCCCATTGTTTTCGTACCCTGCAACTTGGGCTGCGCCAAGCTTACTGACTAAAGCTGGATTTTCACCAAATGAGCGTACATTAATTACAGGGTTATCTGGGTTCATGTTTACATCTACGGTGGGAGCATAGTTAACATTAATACCTAAAGATTTAAGTTCTTTTGCTATAACCGTCGCTATTTGCGTCGCGTATTTTGTACCGTGCTTTTCATATGTAGCCCCAATAGACATGTTACCAGTAAATGAGGTGGCCACGTCGCGAGGCAGTCTAGCAACGCGCCCGCCTTCTTGATCTATTGAAATAAATAACGGCAGCTTAGAGCTCGACTTGCTAGCAGCATTTTGTAATTGGCTATTAAGGTTAATGGTTTGCTCAATAGATTGGGTGTTTTCAGAAAATAAAATTACCCCACCAATATTATGCTTTGTAATGGCCGCTGCTAGTTCATCAGGGAGAGACGTAACCGGTGTTCTACATTGTTTGCTTGACCCTTGTTGGCAAAAATAGCGTAAATCGAGTATTAGTTTTTGCCCCAGTTGTTGCTCAAGAGACAGAGTAGGCTTAGCAAAAGAAGATTGTAATGGCATTAAACACCCAGATAAAAAAACAACAGACGAAATAAAGCATTTATTTAGCAAAACACACTCCAGCGCTAAATAGATAAGTACCAGTAGCTTATCTACTTTTTTATACAACTGCAAAGTGCAGCTGCTTGTATGAGCAGGGTAATTTATTGGGCGTGTATCATTGCTGAATACAGATTTTTAGTTTGTACCAACATGTACAGCTAAAGTGTTTTTGGAGTAAGTAGTAATGCACTTTGCTTAAGCCACAGTATATATTTACACCGTTTGGTAACAATACACTTTTAACGCATGCAGTGGATGTTACAAAGGCGCTAACGTACATAGGTTCTGGCGCAATTAAACGTGGCAGGTGAGGGTGATGTTATTTCCAATGGTGGGTATGCTTATAAATAGGGGCTCTGCAAAGGAGATGATAAAAAGCTGAGAATTTAATAGTGTGCAGTTTAAATAAGCACGTTAACTACAAAAGCCTTGCTGTGGTTAGGTTTCAGGTTAGTTGCGAGGCTATTTATAGCAAAGCCCAAGCACTATTTATTAATTGTATTACCATAAAGGCTTGACATAAATAGTTAACTCTATATAGTGGGCCGCAGCTAGAAAGAAAGCATGATAGTTTATAAATCTTTATTTCGTTGTTGTATAAGTAATACTTGTAGTACCGTCCTGAAGTTTTTAAGTACCATCTCATTTTTTGCTACACCCGCTCTTACGAGCATATTTTTTATTTTTATATCAGGATATTACAATGTCTAACATCGTATCAGGTACAGTTAAGTGGTTTAACGAGTCTAAAGGTTTTGGTTTCATCGAGCAAGAAAACGGCCCAGACGTTTTTGCACACTTCTCAGCAATCAAAAGCGAAGGTTTCAAAACTTTAGCTGAAGGCCAACGTGTAGAGTTCACTCTTTCACAAGGTCAAAAAGGTCCTCAAGCGGATAACATCACTCCGTTATAATTTTTACTGTTAAAGTAAAAATAAAAAAAAGCGCTTAAGGCGCTTTTTTTGTGCCTAAAATTTGACTGTCCTACCTAAACACCTATTCTTTTATAAAAATTTATTATATTTATTGTGGTGTTGTTATTTTAAAAGCCTTACTTTCACTTCTTTTTATATTTTGCATACAACCTGTTTTGGCAAATAGCTTTAAGCTAACTATATATACTGATCATTTTGCACCCTATAACTTTTTAAACGATGAAGGTGTTTTGACTGGTGTAAATTTTGATATCGTAAATACATTATGCATTGACGCAAACATAGAATGCACATTTAGAGTGCAGCCCTTTGCGCGTGCTATGAAGTCTGTATCGTTAGACCCCCACTCAGCAATATTTTCTGTAGCTAAACATGAAAACCGGGTAAGTGTATTCAATTGGTTAGGGCCATTAGTTTCAGGTAAAACCTACTTTTATAAATTGGCTGGTAACAATCAAGTACAGAGCGCTAGTTTGAGCGAGCTTAAAAGTTATACTTTAGGTATTGTTAGAGGAGATATATATAGCACCCTAGTCGAAAAGGCGGGTTTTGAACGCGGCAAAAACCTCTTGGTGGTGGCACAAGAGCAAGAGTACATTGAGCTATTTATAAAAAAGAGGTTAGATTTAATTATAGGATCGGAGCAAGTCGTTAATAACCAACTTAAGGCATATGGTTTATCGCTAAGTAATGTTGAACAACTGTATGAGCTGCCTGTTCCGCCTTCTCTAAAAGATAACTATTTGGCGTTTAATAAACAAGTGCCTTTAGAGGTTACTAAGCGCTTTGAAATTGCGTATAACAAGCTTGTGCAACAGCGAGGGCTGGCATATTTTATGGCCCCCTATGAAAAATAATTAAGCTAGTTAAGGCTAAATATCATAGGGTAGGGGCGTTGTTTTTACTACCTCAAAATAGGCTTCATTAAGGGCCTTTATATATTTTAGATCAGTATTTATGTTGGCGGCTAAGTATGCATTAATGGTTAATTCATCCACTTTATAAAGAAAGCTTAAATGGTTTTTTTCATAGCCTAAGTACTCTACCATTTTAACCATAAAGTTTTTATCATCTACAATTAAGTCGACTTTGTTTGCTAACAAAAGCGCATATGATTTTTTTATGTCAGAGGTTAGTACCACTTCAAAGCCTATTTTCGATAACGTATCTGTTGCAAAATCGTTGCGCTGCATCGCAATTTTATATTTTTTAGCATCCTCAGTTGTTGAAATACTTATATCTGAGCGACTACTTAAGCTAATAAATCCTAGTTCAAAATGACCTACTGGGCCGCCTATCCAGTGAAACTTAGCCTCTCGTTCTGGGGTTCTGGCGAGGCTATATATAAATGTATTATCGACTGTTGTTGCTAATTTATAAGCACGCGCCCAAGGGTACATATGAATGTCGGGAGATAAGCCAGCAGCTTTAAAAATGTCGCGTATGAACGCAGTGCCAGAGCCTGACACCTCTCCATTAACGAGGGTTTGATGCGGTGGTGAAAGCTCCGTAACGACTAAAATTTGCTTAGATGAAGCAAAGCTAAAAAAAGAAAAAAACAGCAATAAAGATACAATTACACGCATTAATTAAGTTCATCTCATAGTGTTCAATAACGAATACAACGCTTAGCTGGCCATCACATAGCAAAAAGTAAATAGGTTTTATTTTTTTGATAGTTTTGTGACTAATAGCTCATAAGCAAAAACACACGCCACTTATGTGCAAAAGATGCGGCAACGTTACAGCAAAAAATTACTACTAAGTGTGGTCTAAGATTGCAAATTTACCAATAATTAAAAGGATTTATGAAAAAAAGCTTATTTATTACGGGTGTTTGAGTAAACAGCTCGTTGAGGGAGGGACAAAGGCTAGTGCTTATTTAACTAAAAGGAGTAAGTTTTTAATAGCCCTAAAACGATAAAAGGGCCTTGCGGCCCTTGGTGAAGTATCGTTCAAGTCAGATAGTGCTTTAACCCCTTAAAGTACTATCTTCTTGTTTTGCAACACCGGTGTTCATCTCATTAAGTTTCTAAGCTAGCGAGAGGAAAAACCCAGCAATTGCTGCGCTCATAAGGTTAGCCATAGATCCTGCTAACACTGCTCTGAGCCCTAAGCGTGCGATATCCTTTCGCCGACTAGGCGCCATACCGCCTAATCCACCTAGTAAAATAGCTATCGACGATAGATTAGCAAACCCACACAAGGCAAATGTTACAATTGCTTGAGTGTGCGCACTTAACGTATCGCGATAATTTATAAAGTCTAAGTAAGCAACAAACTCATTTACTACTAACTTTTGACCAATAAAACTACCTGCTATGATTGCCTCATCCCATGGTACGCCAAGTAACCATGCAACAGGGGCAAATACATAACCTAAAATCTCTTGTAGCGTTAAAGTAGGATAGTCAAACCACCCTCCAATTCCGCCTAATAAGCCGTTTAATAACGCTATTAATGCTACGAAAGCTAATAGCATTGCGCCCACATTTAGCGCTAAATGCATGCCGTTAGCTGCGCCTGATGCTGCTGCATCAATAACATTAACAGGCTTGTCTTCATCGCTATCTAACTCTGCGAGCGTATCTTTAGGTGTTTCGGTTTCTGGCACAATCATTTTGGCCATTAAAAACCCACCTGGTGCAGCCATAAAGCTAGCGGCAATTAAATACTTAAGCTCTACACCAATTATTACGTAACCTGCCATTACAGAGCCTGCTACCGTGGCTAAGCCACCTACCATTACTGCAAACAACTCAGACTTAGTCATGGTTGCTATAAACGGCTTAACGATTAAAGGTGCTTCAGTTTGGCCTACAAATATATTAGCCGTTGCTGAGAGCGATTCTGTGCGCGAGGTTTTCAATAATTTTTGTAAACCGCCGCCCAAAATTTTAATTATCCAATCCATAATGCCAATGTGATAAAGCACAGCAACAAGTGCTGAGAAAAACACAATGACCGGTAAAACTTGAATAGCAAAAATAAAACCTAGCGTGTCTTGCGAAGCAAGTGGGCCAAATAAAAATCCAATCCCATCGTTTGCAAAACTAATAACCGAAGAAACGGCACTAGACATACTTGCTAACACATTTTTGCCTGCTTCAAAAAACAGTACAAACCCACCAATAACTACTTGCATAGCAAAGGCTATCGCTACGGTGCGTAAGTTTATTGCTTTGCGATTAGTCGACGCCGCAAAAGCAATACTTAGTAGTACAAACATGCCTACTAAGCTCATAAATGTTGTCATACAGATGTTTCCCGTTATTATTCTTGTAGTAAATACTTAATTTTACTTTTAATAATATCAATCGCAACGCGGTTCATACCGCCTCGAGTCACAACCAAATCAGCGTTATGCTTTGAAGGCTCAATAAATTGATAAAACATCGGTCTAACAGTTGCTTGATATTGCTCAACAACAGATTGTAATGTTCTACCTCTTTTTTCCATGTCTCGTTGCATACGACGCATTAAGCAAATATCAAGGGGGGTATCTATAAACACCTTAATATCAAATTCTTTATTAAGTGCTTTATCACTTAATAATAAAATACCTTCTACTATTAAAATTTTAGCTGCAGCAACGCGGCGAGTTTCATCGCTTCGTGTGTGTTGTGCATAATCATAAGTAGGTACTTCGACAGAGTTACCACTACGAAGTTGAGTTAAATGTTCTAGCATTAACTCATGTTCAAATGCATCAGGATGGTCGTAGTTAGTTTGCGTACGGTGTTCCATAGGCAAATGCGACTGATCCTTGTAATAAGCATCTTCTTCAATAATGGCGATAGCGCCTGGTTCAAGCTCATTAACCAACTCATTGTAAATAGTTTGGCTAAAAAGAGATTTGCCCGACGCCGATGCGCCAGCAATAGCTATAATAGTTCGTGTCACTAAAGTTCTCACCCACACAGAAAAGGAAAAGTTGTTTGGTTGATCACAATAGCAAAAAAGACACGAATAATCTCTTTTGCTTTGCTTAAGAACGCAAATTTATAATGTTTAGCTTTTATGAAACAGGACTTATGTCCTGTACGGAAAATTCGTTCAGCGGATAAAGTAACCACCTAGAAGCAAAGTGAGGTCAACATGGCAAGAGCAATCATCTTAATGGCAGACAGCCTAGGTATAGGCGCAGCACCCGATGCAGACAAATTTGGTGATGTTGGAGCAAATACACTTGCCCACTTGTTAAAAGCATACCACGACGAAACGGGTAAAGCGTTATCGTTACCTAATTTATCTAAATTAGGTTTAATTGATGCCTGTGAGGCAGCAGGTGGCGAAACGTGTTTAGTTTCTGACCGTCAAGCATCACAAGGTGCATGGGGTTATGCAAAAGAGCTTTCAAGCGGTAAAGATACGCCTTCAGGGCATTGGGAAATGGCCGGCGTACCCGTGTTATTTGATTGGGGTTACTTCCTTAAAACACAGCCGAGTTTCCCACAAGAATTTGTAGATGAGTTTATAGCCCGCACGGGTATTCCTGGTATTTTAGGCAACTGCCATGCATCAGGCACCACGATTTTAGAGCAACTTGGTGAAGAGCACGTAAAATCAGGTAAGCCAATTTGTTATACCTCTGCAGATAGCGTATTTCAAATAGCTGCTCACGAAGAGTCATTTGGTCTAGAGCGACTTTACGAAATTTGTGAAATTGCTCGCGAATTACTCGACAAGCTAAATATAGGTCGTGTTATAGCTAGGCCATTTTTAGGCACAAGCAATGCAGACTTTGCTCGCACAGGTAATCGTCGTGATTATTCTGTATTGCCGCCGTCGCCAACATTGTTAGATGTGTTATCTAAACACGGTGGTGAAGTAATAAGCATTGGTAAAATTGCTGATATATATGCACACCAAGGTATTACGCAAAAACATAAAGCCCCAGGGCTAATGAATTTGCTTGAAAAAAGCAGCGAAGTATTAGCAAACGCGCCAGACAACAGCTTAATTTTTACCAATTTAGTTGATTTTGACGAAAAGTTTGGCCACCGTCGTAACCCAGTTGGTTATGCAAAAGCATTAAAAGAATTTGACGATTACTTACCAACTATACTAAACCAATTAAATGCAGATGATGTATTAATGATCACTGCAGATCACGGCTGTGACCCAACCTTTCCAGGTTCTGAGCACACCCGCGAATATGTACCAGTTATAGCTTATCAACCGGGCATGCAAAATACCCCGCTTGGCGAGCGCAATAGCTTTGCAGATATAGGTCAAACCCTTGCACAGTGGTTTAACTTACCTGCACTTGAATACGGCGACGGCTTTTTAAATAAGCTTAACGCGCCTAAATAAAAAGGAAAAACAATTAATGAGTACTCCGCATATTAGTGCAAACGTTGGTGACTTTGCTGAAACAGTATTAATGCCGGGCGATCCGCTTCGTGCACAGTACATTGCTGAAAACTTTTTAGATGATGCAGTACAAGTAACTGGTGTACGTAACATGTACGGCTTTACAGGCACATACAAAGGTAAACCGGTAAGTATAATGGGTTCGGGCATGGGCATACCATCTATGTCTATTTATGCGCGTGAGTTAATTGTAAGCTTTGGCGTAAAAAATATTATCCGTATTGGCACCTGTGGTGGTATTGGTACAGATATTAAAATTCGCGACGTAATTTTTGCACAAGGTGCAAGCACCGACTCAAACGTAAACCGTGCACGTGTTCGTGGTTACGATTTTTCAGCAATTGCTAACTTTGACCTACTTTTAAACGGTGTTAACGCCGCTAAAGAGCTAGGTATAAAAGCAAAGGTAGGTAACGTATTTACTACCGATACTTTCTACCAAGCTGACGACACATTTTACAAAGACCTAGATAAACTAGGAGTACTTGCTGTTGATATGGAAACAGCCGGTTTATACGGTGTAGCAGCAGAGTACGGTGCAAATGCAATGGCATTATTCACGGTAAGTGACCACGTGATCACTGGTGAAGCAACACCAGCCGATGAGCGCCAAAGCACGTTTAACGAAATGGTTAAAATTGCATTAGAGTCTGTTTAATAAACGTAATTTTATTAAATTAGCAAACAGTTCCTTGGTAACGTATTCACTAAGTTTTGGAGACACGCCCAAAGTGAAGTGAGACTAAACCCCCAAAGCCGCATTTTATGCGGCTTTTTTTATGCCCATAAAAGCGTTGCTTTTAAAACGCCAGCAAGCTGCGCGTCTACAGGGCTGGGTTTTGCTCCGGCGTTAGTTTGACTTGTAGACGTTGAGCTTGCTCACGTTAGAAGCGCAGCTTCTCATGACTTTGGCAAAGGGGTTTACACAACGTAAAACGTTGTTTTTAAAACGCCAGCAAGCTGCGCGTCTACAGGGTTGGGTTAAGCTCCGGCGTTAATTTTACTTGTAGACGTTGAGCTTGCTCACGTTAGAAGCGCAGCTTCTCATGACTTTGGCAAATGGGTTTACACAACGTAAAACGTTGTTTTTAAAACGCCAGCAAGCTGCGCGTCTACAGGGAAGGGTTAAGCTCCGGTGTTAATTTTACTTGTAGACGTTGAGCTTGCTCACGTTAGAAGCGCAGCTTCTCATGGCTTTGGCAAAGGGGTTTACACTTAGGTAAAAGCGTTGCTTTTAAAACGCCAGCAATGTGCGCATTAAAAAAAAGTAGCTGGAGTTTACCTCGCGTATTTGTATTAATTTATCGCGGCATAAAGCCGCTGCTACTCATCTTTTTAATAAAATCAATGTTACCCAAAGTAAAAACGTTATGTTTAAAAAGTAGTTGCTCGCAGTGTCACTCTACTTAAGTTAATGCTAGTGTATAAATTACAACCATTTATCATTTTTAAAGCGTTAAGCTATGGAGTTGACTATGTCTAACTGGGTAGATGCAACTGTAAAAAAAGTAATATGGTGGAGCGATACACTGTTTAGTTTAGTCGTAAACGCACGTGTAGAGCCATTTAAAGCAGGGCAGTTTACTAAGCTCTCGATTATGGATGGAGATAAGCGTATTGCACGGGCATATTCTTATGTAAACGCGCCTAATAACCCCGATTTAGAATTTTACCTTATTAATGTAGAGGGTGGTTTATTATCGCCTAAGCTGGCGCAATTAAAACCAGGCGACACTGTATTAATAGAGCAACGTGCTTCTGGCTTTTTTACCCTTGACGAAATACCGCCAAGCCAACAGTTATGGATGTTAAGCACAGGCACCGCAATAGGGCCGTTTTTATCTATTTTGCAGCAACCAGAGGTATGGGAAAAATACACACAAATTAACTTAGTGCACGGCGTACGTTTTAATGCCGATTTAAGCTACCAAAACTTAATACACACGCTTACAAACGCGCACCCTACACAGCTTAATTATATTCCGGTTGTAAGCCGTGAGGAGCCACAACAAGGCCTAAAAGGGCGTATAACGACAGCAATTCAAAACGGTGAGCTGTTTAGTAAAACCCCACACATGCCAACGCCTGATAATGCCCAATTTATGATTTGCGGTAACCCACAGATGGTGAAAGACACAACCGACTTACTTTTAGCCAAAAACTTTAAACGAAATCGTCGCAGAGACCCAGGGCACATAACGGTTGAGCAGTATTGGTAAAGTGTATAACAATCATTTAATTGCTACCCGAAAACGCTCAAATTTGTTATGTTGCAGCATTAACAGCGTTATATGTTCATATTAGGAAAGTTATGAAATCGTTATCTATTATTTTTGCCACGCTTATTGCCACAGTAGCCCTGATCAGTTACGCAGCAGATCAAACCGAAGAGAGTCAACAAGAGCAAAAAAGCACCGAGCAAGCGTCAAGCTCTACTCAAGCCAGCAGTTCGCAACCAAAAGATGAAAAGTTAAACACACTTGAGTACCAAGCCCCAAAGCTTAAAACGCCAAAAGTAGAGACAACTAAACCTGATGATTCAAAAGTACTAGGTAGCGAAACCCCTAAACCGGTAGAAAAACCAAAAACCAAAGTAGAAAAAGCAGCGGCCGTAGCCGAGGCAGAAAAAGCGGTAACCCAAGCCAAAGAAGCATTAACTGCAAAACAACAAGCTAAAGCTAAGCAGTCTCGTGAGTCGCTCGCTGTTGTAGAGCAATTAGTTGAAGCTTATAACGCACGTAACATTGAACAATTTATTCGTATGTACGATGAAGATGTAGAGTTTTATATTTTTCCTAATGAGCTATTATTTAAAGGAAAAGAAAAGCTCATAGCCCGTTACGGCTTAATGTTTAAAAAATTAAAGTGCATTAATAGCTCACCAATAAAGCGTATTGTGCACGGCGACATAGTAATAGATCACGAGCTATCAGAAACCTGTTCAACAGACGAAAACGTGGTAGATAAACGCTCAGAGTTAGTTTCGAGCTACCAAATAAAAGATGGAAAAATAATCCGCGTATTATTTTTTAGATAATAAAAGGCCTACTATGCAGTTAGCAGACGACAAAAAAATTCGCTTAATGTACCGTGTTGAGCCTGGGTGTTTAGGGCCGCAAGGCGCAGATCACATAGAAGACTTTTGTCGTTATGCTAACAAGCACATTAAATCACCTTATTACGGGCAATTTTTGTTTTTACCGCGTTTTGATAAACAAAAAGATGAGCGCCAGTACAGCGTAAAAAACCGTAACTTGTCGCGAGTGCAGGCCAAAGCCTATTTAAATCATTTTGAAATTGATATAGATACCTTCGAAGAGCAACTCGACGAACTCCTCACCAAAGCCATCGATTTATACTTTAAACGCTAACGTTAACATTTTATTTGTTGAGCTTGCTCACGTTAGAAGCGAAGCTTCTCATTACTAGTTACTTCTCTAAAGCGAAGCGCCTCTTCACCTCTTTGTGATTGTATTGGTTTAATATTTACGAGCTATCGCTCGTTACGCCAGCAAGCTGTGCGTCTACAGGGTTGGGTTTAGCACCGGTGTTAATTTTACTTGTAGACGTTGAGCTTGCTCACGTTAGAAGCGTAGCTTCTCATGGCTTTGGCAAAGTGGTTTACGTTTAGGTAAAAACGTTGTTTTTAAACGAAAGCAATGTGCGTCTACAGAGCTGGGTTTAGCTCCGGTGTTAATTTGACTTGTAGACGTTGAGCTTGCTCACGTTAGAAGCGAAGCTTCTCATGGCTTAGGCGTGTAGCTAACGCAATGATAAAAAACCACAACAGCTTTTATATCAACACGTTAGCATCTTGGCTATAAAACTCTAGCTACCTGCCACTATCGCATTAAAGCTGTCGTTATCGTGCAGGCTGGCAAATGCGCTTTCGTGCAATAACTCATTACGTAAGTTTGGCGAGTAATCAAGGGCCATTTTAATATCGGCCAATGCATCGGCATGTTTGTGTGTAAGTGCATACGCACATGCACGCTGCCAGTAGGCATAGCCGTAGTCGCTATCTATATCAATGGCTTGGTTACATAACTCAATGGCTTTGGCGGTTTCGTTTAGCTCTAATAATGCATCCGCTTTGTAGGCAATGGCTTCTACATCTTCCGGCTTACGTTTTAAAATTTCGTCAAATATTTCTATTTTGTTTGCAAAGTCGCTTTCTAGGTTTGCGCGCATCCATAAAGAATGCACCTCGTTAGTGACTGATATACGCTCTTGGTTACTGAGTATTTCTTCTGAGCGTACACGTAGTTTTTCTTCAAGAATTTTTAGGCGATCTTCGTACTCGTCAGTGATCACACTTACACGCGTATTTACTATGTCTTCTACTTTGTTTTTAACATCGCGCAGCGAGTTCCAACCTACTAAAACCAAAATAGAGGCCGTAGCAGTAATAATAAAAAATACATTATTTATTGTGTCGGTGGTGTAAATAAGCGCTCTGTCGGCGGTGTCTAATTGGGCGTGGGTAACTTGTTTAGTTACATCTTCGCGTAATTGTTGTTGGTCTTGGCGAACAGCTTTTAACTCATCAAGAATATAGCGTTCTAAAAGCGGTTTATACATAGGCTCATTTAATTGTGCTAACGCTTGTTGCTGTTGCTGTTCTGTTGGGGCAGCTGACTCTTGTGCATTAACAGTATTTAAAAGCGAAAAAAAACAAATAAATAGAATAGATATATAAAAACGCATGGGTACGCCTAAGTTAATTATTAGTGACTAACCGCACTTTAACATGCAAGGCTTATTGGCACTAGGGCGTGTTGGCTTTGAACATAAAACAACATAGCAAACTCACATAACTTTAAAGCGCACTAAGTGTTAGGCAAAAAAAGCCAGCCCAAAGTGGACTGGCAAAACTGCTTAAAACAACAATAAATTGTCGCAGGGAAATAACAGGAGTGAGTGGTCATAATAATCAAGTTAATCTGAACATTTACTTAATTATTTAAAATAGATTTCAATAAGTTATAAAGTAAAGGTGCATTGGGCTTAGTAATGCACCTTTATAAACAACTTTAATTTCATGGTGAAGGGGGGTATTCCAATGTGCGCTTAATTAAAAGCCACTTTCAAACCCTTCACATAACATTACGGGTTAACTATTTAATCCGATCACTTAAATTTCAGCGCTTAAACATTATCCAATAAACCAATGGTTTCAATCGATTTAATTCAAGTTAATACACTGGCGAATGTAATATTTGGGGTCTATATTGTTTGGGCAGTAAACAAAAATTATGCGCAAAATTAATACACCTTAGCGTGTTACTTCAAATGTAGGCGCTGGGGCTTGAGTAAAATAGTTAAACTCTTCATTTAAAGTAAGGAGCTGATAATGAGCAGCACTAAAACGGGCCAATGCCCGGTAATGCACGGTAGTAACTCAGTTATTTCTAAAGTAAACACAGATTGGTGGCCAAATACTCTAAATTTAGACATTCTTCATCAGCACGACACCAAATCAAACCCCTACGGCACAGACTTTAACTACGCCGAAGCATTCAAATCTCTCGATTTAGACGCAGTTAAAGCAGACCTAAAAGCATTTATGACCGATAGCCAAGATTGGTGGCCTGCCGATTGGGGTCATTACGGCGGCTTAATGATCCGCATGGCATGGCACTCTGCAGGTACGTATCGATTATCAGACGGCCGTGGTGGTGCAAGCACCGGTAACCAGCGTTTTTCACCGCTTAATTCGTGGCCAGATAACGCAAGCCTAGATAAAGCGCGCCGACTACTATGGCCAATTAAGAAAAAATACGGCAATAAACTTTCATGGGCCGACCTATTTATTTTGGCCGGTAATATGGCATACGAATCAATGGGCTTAAAAATTTATGGCTTTGCAGGGGGACGTGAAGACATATGGCACCCAGAAAAAGACATATACTGGGGCGCAGAAAAAGAATGGCTAGCACCAAGTGATGAGCGATACGACAACGTAGAAAAGCCCGACACAATGGAAAATCCATTAGCTGCAGTACAAATGGGCTTAATTTACGTAAACCCAGAAGGTGTAAATGGTATACCCGATCCTCTTAAAACGGCGCAGCACGTACGTGAAACCTTTGCACGTATGGCAATGAACGATGAAGAAACCGCAGCGCTTACCGTAGGTGGCCACACAGTGGGTAAAACTCACGGTAACGGTAAAGCTGAACACTTAGGCCCAGAACCCGAAGCAGCCGACGTACACGAGCAAGGCCTAGGTTGGAACAGCACTAAAGAAGGCGGCTTTGGCCGCAATACCGTAACATCGGGGCTAGAGGGCGCGTGGACAACCCACCCAACAAAATGGGACAACGGCTACTGCCACTTACTATTAAATTACGAGTGGGAACTAACTAAAAGCCCTGCAGGTGCGCACCAATGGGAGCCTGTAAATATTAAAGAAGAAGACAAACCGGTAGATGTAGAAGACCCATCAATTCGTTTAAACCCAATGATGACCGACGCCGATATGGCCATGAAGGTAGACCCAATCTACCGTAAAATTATTGAACGTTTTAACGACGACTTTGAGTATTTTTCTGACGTGTTTGCCCGCGCATGGTTTAAACTTACACACCGCGACTTAGGCCCTAAAGCGTGTTACTTAGGTAAAGATGTACCAAGCGAAGACCTAATTTGGCAAGACCCAATTCCAAGTGTTGACTACACCTTATCAGAGGATGAGATTAGCGAGCTAAAAGCACAAATTCTTGATTGCGGCGTAAGCGCAACCGATTTAATTACTACAGCCTGGGATAGCGCACGTACGTACCGTGGTTCAGACCGCCGTGGTGGTGCAAATGGCGCGCGTATTCGCTTAGCTCCGCAAAAAGATTGGCAGGGTAATGAGCCAGAGCGCCTAGCAAACGTACTTAACGCCCTTGAAAAATTTAAAGCAGGGTTAGCTAAACCTATCAGCATTGCAGATTTAATCGTATTAGGTGGCACAGCTGCTGTAGAGCAAGCGGCAAAACAAGCTGGTGTTGATGTAACAGTACCGTTTGCGCCAGGACGCGGCGATGCAACCGACGAAATGACCGATGCCGAATCGTTTGAACCGTTAGAGCCAGTGCACGACGGCTTTAGAAACTACCTTAAAGGTGACTTTAGCGTATCGCCAGAAGAGCTACTGTTAGAGCGTAGCCAGCTAATGGGCCTAACTGCACCAGAAATGACCGTACTGTTTGGCGGAATGCGCGTGCTAGGCACCAACTACGCAGGCAGCAAGCACGGTGTATTTACAGATAATGTAGGCACGCTTTCTACCGACTTTTTTGTAAACCTAACCGACATGGCCAATAACTGGAAACCGTCTGAGCCAGGTGTTTACAACATTGTTGAACGTAAAACAGGCACCATAAAATGGACTGCAACACGTATAGATTTAGTGTTTGGTTCAAACTCTATATTACGTGCATTAAGCGAATTTTACGCACAAGACGACAACAACGAACGTTTTGTACATGACTTTGTAAATGCATGGGTAAAAGTAATGAACGCCGACAGATTTGATCTTAAATAAATCATTTTAATAGGCATAAAAGGGGAGCAACATTGCTCCCCTTTTTTATTGTCTAAATTTTAGCTTTGAGCTTGTATTTGTTGTGCTTGCTCACTTTAGAAGGATAGCCCCGGCGTTAATTTGACTTGTAGACGTTGAGCTTGCTCACGTTAGAAGCGAAGCTTCTCATGGCTTTAGCAAAGGGGTTTGCACAGGGCAAAAGCATTGCTTTTAAACGCCAGCAAGCTGTGGGTCTACAGGGTTGGGCTTAGCTCCGGCGTTGTAGACGTCGAGCTTGCTCACGTTAGAAGCGTAGCTTCTCATGGCTTTAGCTAAGGGGTTTAACAGCAGGGTAAAAGCGTTGCTTTTAAAACGCCAGCAAGCTGCGCGTCTACAGAGCAGGGTTAAGCTCCGGCGTTAATTTGACTTGTAGACGTTGAGCTTGCTCACGTTAGAAGCGTAGCTTCTCATGGCTTTAGCAAAGGGGTTTGCACAGGGTAAAAGCGTTGCTTTTAAAACGCCAGCAAGCTGCGCGTCTACAGGGTTGGGCTTAGCTCTTATGGCTAAAACAATGCACACCCGCCTATTCAAACACCCACAAAAAAAGGTGCTAAACAGCACCTTTTTAAAATGGTTTAGGCTTTATTTTTAATTTTGAAACCTAAAAACTTAAACCTAAAACAGACGCGATATAAAATCGTGGCTACAACTTAAGCAATTTTTTTCTCTTCTATGCTTGCTAGGTATTCATCAAACGTACCCTGAAAATCAATAACTTGTTTATCTTTAATATCAATAATACGGGTCGCTAATGACGATACAAACTCGCGATCGTGGCTTACAAAAATAAGCGTGCCTTTAAAGTCTTTTAATGCATTATTAAGCGCTTCAATGGCTTCCATATCCATGTGGTTGGTTGGCTCGTCCATTACCAGTACGTTTACGTCTTGCATCATTAACTTACCAAATAACAAACGGTTTTTTTCACCACCTGAGCAGTTACGCGCTTTTTTGTTTGCATCGTCGGCGGTAAACAATAAACGCCCTAACATGCCGCGCACCATTAAATCGTTGTGCTTGGCTGTGCGCCACTGCGACATCCAATCGAATAACGTTAAATCGTTATCAAAATCTTTTGTGCTGTCTTGCGGGCAGTAACCAAAGGTCGCATTTTCTGACCATTTAATCTCGCCTTCATTGCATTTTAGCTCGTTTACCAAACAGCGTAAAAAAGTGGTTTTACCCACACCGTTTTCGCCAATAATGGCAAGTTTAGCGCCGGCTTCTAATAAAAAGTCGCCGCCGCTAAATAAGGTTTCGCCATCAAAACCGTGGCCAAGCTTGGTGACTTCAAGCGCTTGGCGATACATTTTTTTACCCTCGTCAAAACTCAGTGACGGGCTCATACGGCTTGACGCTTTAACGTCGTCTAGCTTTATTTTTTCCATTTTTTTAGCGCGCGAACTGGCTTGCTTAGCCTTTGAGGCGTTTGCGCCAAAGCGGTTAACAAAGTCTTGTAGCTCATCAATTTCAGCACTCTTTTTAGCGTTTTCGGCTAATAACTGCTCACGCTGCAAGCTAGACGCTTCTAAAAACTTTTCGTAATTACCTGGGTAAATTCGCAGCTCGCCGTAGTCAATATCGGCCATGTGAGTACATACCGAATTTAAAAAATGGCGGTCATGCGAAATAATAATCATGGTGCATTTACGTTTATTAAGCTCGTTAGCAAGCCACGTAATGGTATGAATATCCAAGTTATTGGTTGGCTCATCGAGTAGCAGTATGTCTGGGTTTGCAAATAGCGCCTGCGCTAAAAGCACACGTAATTTCCAACCTGGGGCAACATTTGCCATTAACCCATAATGAAACTCTTTATCTATACCCGCTTCTATTAGTATTTCTTCAGCGCGGCTTTCGGCTGTGTAACCGTCCATTTCGGCAAAAACGCTTTCAAGGTCGGCCACCTTCATGCCGTCTTCTTCGCTCATTTCGGGTAATGAATAAATACGGTCGCGTTCTTGCTTTACTTTCCAAAGCTCTACGTCGCCCATAATTACGGCATCTACAACGCTGTATTGCTCAAAAGCAAATTGGTCTTGGCTTAAGTTACCTACTTTAAGCCCCGGCGTAATCGACACATTACCCGCACTTGGCACAAGCGCACCGCTTAAAATTTTCATGAAGGTCGACTTACCACAGCCGTTAGCGCCAATTAAACCGTAACGGTTACCGTTACCAAATTTAGCTGAAATGTTTTCAAACAACGGCTCTGCGCCAAACTGCATCGTAATATTTGCGGTGGAGATCAAAAAGTTAGTCCTAGAATGAGTACTGACAGGGGCCAACTGCAGCAAAACGCCACAAACAAGACCAAGCAATAGGGTAAATTAGCTGGCGAATTATACAGATCCCCCCACGGTAATGAAAGGTAAAAGATACACACCTAAAAGGGCTGAAAGTTAAGTTATAAATAAACAGTAAGGAGAAAGCCGTAGTTTAATAGAGGTTATAAATGCGCTTAATAGCCGCCTTGTTATTTTTAATAAGGCGATTAATTACAGCAACCTCGTTAAGCGTTATTGTTTTTTTGCTCATTATAAAATGCACATTATTTACGTGAACAGGCGCTACTTGCTCAACCGGCAATATACCAGCGTAATTTTTAGTAAAGTAAGCGGCCACTAACGAATCATCCACTACAAAATCTACCCGCTTTTTATTAAGTAAAGCAAAGCGTTTATCGGCCTCGGAGGTAAGCACTATTTGCTCACTATACTTTTCACTTAATGCTTTAAATGCCTGCCCTAAATAGCTACCGCCATTAATACCCGTTGTTAAGCCTTTTTTAAAAAGCTGCTCTAAGGAGCTAATGTTTGCCGAGTCAGTGTGTTGATACAACATCATAGCTTCTTCGCGGTAAGGCAAACTAAAGTGAGCGTACACCTCACGTTCGCGGGTTTTACTCGCCGCAAACATTAAATCTATACGGCCATGTTTTAACTCTTCCAAGGCACGTTGCGAGTTAGGTAATAAGGTAAAATTTATACAAAAGGGAGAGTCTTTAAAAATGGTTTTAATTACATCTATTTCAGAACCCGTTAAAGCATTATTTTTTAGTACAACATACGGCGGCCAATAGCGCTCGTTAGTGCCTACGTTAATTGTTTTATCGCACGCCACTGCACTGGCACAAAACAGCCCCAAACAGGCTACCCATATTACTAAATATATTCGCAATCTACTCATTCAAATAACGCCTTAAGCGCCGCGTTCTTTTTTAAAATATGCGCGTTAATAATGTTAACCTCATCAAGCGTTACCGTTTTTTTGCTCAGCATTAAGTGTATTTGATCTTTATTTATAGCGGGTATAGTAGGGGCCGCAATTAAATTTTTACCCCGTTTACTTAAATAATTGCCTACTAGCTCGTCTTCTATTGCGTAATCTATACGTTGTTTATTTAGCATTTCAAAGCGCTTACTGGTTGCACTAGTGTACTCAATTTGTTTTTTATGGCTGTGTTTATACTGCTCAAACTCTTTGCCGTAATAGCTACCAAAATTAGCGCCAATGGTTAAACCTTGGTCAAAAATTTCGGCTAAATTTTTAGCTTTATGTAAATTGTTTATATTTTCGTATAAACGCATAACCTCGGTGCGGTACGGCTTTGTAAAATGAACGTGTTTAGCGCGCTCATTGGTATAGCTGGCCGCCCAGCCTATGTCTATTCGGCCATAGCGCAGCTCGGTAAAAGCCCGTTTAGAATTAGGCAACAGTTTTACTTCAAAGCAAAAAGGCGAGTCTTTAAAAATAATATTTAACGCTTCTACCTCTTTACCCTGAAACTGCCCATTAATACCCATAACATAAGGCGGCCAAAAAGCATCATGCGAGGCAACCGTTAGTGTTTTTTCGCAGGCAAACACACCCCAAGAAGCACTAAACAATACACACATTAATAAGGTTATTAATTTATTCATTAAAACTCTAAGGTACGTTTTTAATCGTTATTTAAACAGTATAACCCAGCAAAACAATATAATAATGAATGAGACGTTAAAGTTGTAAAAAAATGTATCTAAAAGCAAAGAGTTTACGCTTGGGAGAAATGATTAATGCAAAATTCAATACAAACAGCGTATTAAGCTAAAAAAACCTACTTATAAGTTCTTTAATTTATTGGCCTGTTCCTGTAGATTAAACAAAGATGAATACAGCATTAACGTTGCAAACGCACAAAAGCCAAGGAGCGGTATAAGCAGTGCCCAATACCACACTAAATTATTATAACCAACATGCACAAACTTTTAGCGACTCAACACTTAATGTTGATATGTCGGCGCTTTACCGTGAGTTTTTACCGTATGTTGCACAAAACGGCCATGTGCTAGATGCAGGTTGTGGCTCAGCACGTGATGCCGCCTATTTTAAAAGCCAAGGTTTTAGTGTGTCGGCCTTTGATGCAAGCACCGCTCTTGCAAAGTTAGCCAGTAATTACTTACAACAACCAGTCGAGGTTAAAACATTTCAAGAGCTTGAGTGTATAAATAAATACGATGGCATTTGGTGCTGCGCGAGTTTATTGCATGTACCAAAAGTAGAGTTACCACAGGTGTTTTTAAACCTACAAAATGCGCTTAAACCGAGTGGCGTTTTGTATGTATCGTTTAAATATGGCACGCAAGAACGCGAACATAATGGCCGTAAATTTACCGATTTAACCGAGCAGTTATTAAGTAATTTGCTAAATCAGCACACGCAATTGCGCATAGTTAAGCACTGGCAAAGTGTTGATCAACGCCCAGGGCGCGAAAGCGAAGTGTGGCTCAATGCCTTGTTAACGCATAGCAAAGCGAAATTATAAGTGAATAGTTTTAGCGAACATCAACACCTGCAAAGTAATAACCAACAGCTTATTACGGGTGATAATGACCCGTTATTACCTAACCTTGTGCATGCCATAAACAATGCCACTGAGATTGAAATTACAGTTTCATTTATTCAGCCAAGTGGCTTAGCACTGTTGTTCGACCCACTAAGCGAAGCGTTACAAAGTGGCGCAACGCTTAAATTACTTACCTCAGACTACCTCGATATTACTCATCCCAATGCGTTAAGAGAACTTATGGCGTTAGTAGATCGAGGAGCCGATGTGCGCATTTACCAAACGCATAGTAATCAAAGCTTTCATATGAAGTCGTATATATTTGTTAAAACAAACGACCAAAACGAGATTACTGATGGCTGTGCCTTTATTGGCTCAAGTAATATTAGTGCCAGCGCATTAACCAAAGGGCACGAGTGGAACTTTAGACACGATTATACGCAACCAAAAACAAGCCAAGCAGCAAAGCAGTTTTTAAGTATTCGCACAGCTTTTGAAAATATTTTTAATCACGAATTTGTTACCCATTTAAGCCATAAATGGATAAATAGCTACATTACTAGGCGTAAAACACAGCAATTTGTATCGGTAAACCACGCTGATACAGCTGAGCAAGTTATTGAAAAGAATGAAGCTAAAACACCAAGGCCAGCTCAAATTGAAGCGCTTAATGCCTTAGCGCAAACGCGTACCGAGGGCTTTAAGCGTGGCTTAGTGGTTTTAGCAACGGGTATGGGTAAAACATGGTTAAGTGCATTTGATGTAAAACAGTTCAAAGCAAAACGTATTTTATTTGTAGCGCATCGCGAAGAAATACTTTTGCAAGCACAGCGAACATTTTCTGAATTACTCACTCTATCTACTGGGTTTTATAACGGTAAACAGCGAGACAAAAACGCTGAGTGTTTATTTGCCTCAATTCAAACCATTGGCCGAAGTAACCACTTGAAGCAGTTTGCACCAACAGCATTTGATTACATTATTGTCGACGAATTTCACCATGCAAGTGCGCGTGTATATCGCCAGCTTTTAAACTACTTTGAACCTCAATTTTTACTGGGTTTAACAGCTACACCAGAGCGTACCGACCAAGCTGATATTTTAGGGTTATGCGACAACAACCTAGTGTTTGAGCGTAACTTAACGCAGGGGATAGACCAAAAAACGTTAGTGCCATTTCATTACTATGGTATTTGGGACGAAAACGTAAACTATCAAGCTATTCCGTGGCGCAATGGTCGATTTGATCCCGCTGCACTAGAAAACAAATTTGCGACTCAAAAACGGGCAGACCACGCACTTTTACAATGGCAGCAATACAAGCAGCAGCGCACATTAGGCTTTTGTATTTCAACCAAACATGCCGATTACATGGCTGATGCGTTTAATAAAGCGGGTGTAAAAGCGCTATCTGTACATAGCCAGTCAAAAGTACGCCGTAATGATGCACTAAAACAATTAGAACAGCGTCAAGTTGAAGTATTATTTACTGTTGATTTGTTTAACGAAGGGACTGATTTACCAAGCATTGATACCATATTAATGCTGCGCCCAAGCGACTCTAAAATACTCTTTTTACAGCAATTAGGACGGGGTTTACGCACCCTTGAAGGTAAAACACATTTAGTGGTGCTTGATTTTATTGGTAACCACCACAGCTTTTTAAATAAACCCTATGCACTACTTCATGAGACCACGCCAACTGGTGTAGTTAAAAAGCTTAAAAAGCCAAATCTAGCTGATGGCTGCTTTATAAATATTGATTTAAAAGTCACCGACTTCTGGCAACAGCTAGCTAAGGCGCAGCGCACCACGGCGCTTGAAGATATAACACAACTTGCTGAGCAACTTGGGCATTTACCCACCTTAAGTGAGTTTTACTACCACTATGGGGATATAAAAAAGGTAAACAGCAATTACACTAGTTGGTTTGATCTAATTGCTCAAACACAAAATATTGATGACGAAGCACAGCAAAGTGCCAAGCAATTAGCCCCGTTTTACGACTTTTTACATAAAGGTATACAAACAACCAGTATGACCAAATGCTTCAAAGCTATTTTGCTTGAAGCGTATGTTGCTTTAAATGGCTTTGCCAAACCCCCAACAGTTGCAGAACTTGCGGCTATGAGTGCTAAGGTTTTAGCGCGCCATCCAAATTTAAAGCAACACGATTTACCTATTAAAGAACAGCAAGCGGCTGCAAATTCACAAACATGGCAAAGCTACTGGCGTAAAAATCCAATTAAAGCCTACACCAATAAAAATAAAGACGGCACACAATGGTTTACCTTACAAAACGACATCGTAAAAGCCACGTTTGACGTACCCGCAGAAAAATGCGAATTACTAAACAACGCCGTGTTAGAACTAGTTGAATACACCTTAGCTAAATACAGCCAACGGCTAAAAGTAAAAACGCCAACCACGAAAAAAAATACAGAGCAAAAACCTAACAATGTAACTCAGCTAGCGTTTAAAGATCTTGCCGATACAGCAAAAGAACAAGATAACGCATTAAAACTGCCGTGTTTCCCCAATATTAAAATTGCCTGTGGGCATTTTAAAACTGGCGATAGCAGCGATGTTGAATATTTAGACGCGCCACTTGGCGCAGGCAAGCTTGATCCACAAATACATTTTTTAGCACACGCATCGGGTAACTCTATGAATGGCGGAAAACACCCAATACTTGATGGCGACTTATTGTTACTTGAACTTATAACCTCCGACAAAGCGGGTTCGCTTCGCGATCAAATAGTTGTTATAGAACGAGACGATATAAGCGGAGACGGGCAGTATTTACTGCGAAAAGTAAATAAATTACCTAATGGGCAATATGAGCTAATTGCTCAAAACCCAGATTACGAGGTAATGATTGCAGATGAAAGTATGCGAACATTCGCACGCTTTAAACAAGTGGTTTTGTAGTCGCGATTTTATATCGCGTTTTAACGTGTAGACGCGCAGCTTGATGGCGTTAAAAGCGTAGCTTTTAAAATAGGTTTTTGCGTGAGAATTTAAGGGATTTAATAACCTCTATTCGAGGTTTTATCGCGTTGGCGATGGCAACCAAAGGGTGAATACCGCCGTCCACCCTTTGGAATCCCACTGCGCACCCGAGGATCACACTGTCTCCTCAAGTTAAAAATTGATGTGAACGTAAGCGCCGTGTATTCGCCATCCATGGCGAAGTCACGGCTTAACTTGCATCCATGCAAGTGATTACTCATCAACTTATAACTTTCGGGTGTGATCACGGGGAGTTGGAGTGTGTTGGTAGATTGGGTGTTTATCAATATAAGTATGCAGAGTTCTTATATTCAAAGAAGCTGCAATTTAACTGAAAGTTAATTTAACTAACTTATAACTTTAAGGGGTGAATAAATGGCAATACAGCCAATTAAATTTAGTAAATCATGTATAAAAACACTAACAGCTGTAGAAGCGGATGAAGCACGTTCGCACCAGCATGAATTTCAAGGAGTTGCTCCGTTAAAAGAAATGTTTGGTTATGCTAAATTAACTACCAAAGCTACTTTTTCAATTAGAGGTAGTAGCGATTCGTACTCAGCGGATCTAACTTGGTATGATGCTAGAGAAGGAAATCCAAATCGCTCTGCTGAATATAGGTTATATTTTCAAAGCTCCCCTGTAATGGAGGCGGCTCAAGAGGGTGATGTAATAGTAATTGGATATGATAAGAATAATAATATTCACTGTGAACTTATTCAGAGCCAAAGATTAACAAATCAAAATACTCAATGGCAAATATCCCAAAATACAGTTCATTATTGATGCTGCTAGTTACGTTTAATTAAATTAGCTAAGCACGCTCCTAATCTGTAGCCTAAAAGTGGTGGAACTGCATTACCTACTTGAGTATATTGCGGTACTTCAAACTTACGCATTTGCCCACCTGTAGTAATTTTTGAGCGAAACTCAAATTGGTCAGGGAATGATTGTATTCGAGCCATTTCCCTTACAGTCAGTACGCGAAGTTCGCACTTATCGTAATGACAGGCGTCGTCTGGGATTGATAGCGCTGCAGGTGCAGGAGAATCTGCAATTAATGCTTTTTGAGTTTGTTTTTTAGTCGGATGTTCTAATAGGTATTGGATTAGATCAGACTTATTTTTAAATTTAATCAATTTGTTTTGATGATTTAAAAATTCTTTATTAATTAATAAAGCAGCGCTCTCATTACTTAAGGTCGCTATACCATTTTTAAGAATATTAAATACGTCTTTTGTTACTTGTTTTTTATCAATGTCTTGCAATATTTGGTAAATTCTAAAACGTCTTTTTACAATATCACTGTTTGCCCTTAGTGCATGATTTTTTAGCTCGGTGGCACCCCCTAGGACACCTGAAAAATGAGTATTTAATTCATTAATATATGTAGATTTTTTTGATGGACTAGTTAGCTTTAAATCATCAAGTGCATCTTTTACTGTTGCGGTATCATCAGCGATTAAGGAACTGAGAAAGCTATCTTTAAAGAGCTTAATGTGCTCTGCTTTTGTTATGTCGAAATAAGGTAGATCACTAAATTTTACGTTATTAATGTTCTTCTTAGTTTTTTTGAAAAAGTAAACTGATTGTTTGAATAATTCTATTTCAGTTTCATTTAAATTCTTAAGCTTTTCAAAATAGTCATCACGTATTGCAATCATGATAAAGCGAGGTCTGTTTTGAGCTATACCGGCAAATTTGGCATTAATATGTAAGCAAAGCGGAATATAACCTTTGGTTGCAAATACCTTTGCAACTTCATGCCATGCATGAAATTTGTTTCCGTCTTCATCCTTAAAGGCGCGTAAAATACCTGTAACGTTTTCTAGCATTGCAATTTTAGGGCGAACGAGTGACACAAAAGTTGCAAATTCCCAAGGTAGAGTATTTTTATCACAATCTTTTTTACGCATACCCGCCATACTGAAACTTTGGCAAGGTGGTCCGCCAGATACTAGATCTAACTCACCTTTACCGAATGAGTTGTGGAGTTCATAGCATAATGCTGAGTTTGCTTTTAATAGCTTATTAAGCTCAACAATACTGCCAACTACAAGTTTATTTTGAAAATTATTTAAGTCGTTAGGTAAATCAGAGTACCCATCTTTATTGTCGAACTCAGGGAAGTGAAAAGGGTTTTCCCTTAATCTAGGTTTTAAGTCTTTATAATTACTGTTTAGCCATATTGTATTTGCTGGCATTAAGTTATCTTCAGCTAATTGTGCTAAATCTTCTTTAAAAAAATTATAAGCAAAAGTTTCTGCCGCCATTGGAGAGAGTTCATTAGCAAGTACGGTATTAAAACCGACACTTTCTAGTCCTAAAGTTAAGCCGCCACAGCCTGCAAACAATTCAATATGATTCAAAACACACCAAGTAATAAATGGAAACCACAGAATTTTACGGTAATCGCCTCTAAAAGTCCAGGTAAGAATTTATTATTTTATCTGTTGACTTAAGAGTATGAAAAGAATAAGTTAATTTAAGGCTTATGAGAGTAGCCTTCCTTCCTGTAAAGACCCTTTGTGTCCTCTCTGTAGATAAAGTTGTGAATTCGCAGCTAGATTTACAGTGTTCGGACTGAAATCAATTTATTACTTTAACTACATACATTTCTGGCGCGGGAAGTGCCGTCCTGATTATAGGAGAAGCGTTTAGCATCACCCATTTAACTTAAATTTATTTTAGCTGCGATGAATTCCAAAATATTTGGACCATCGAAAATGATAAATGAAAAACGACTTAAGCAAGAAGCAAAACTTTTAAAGAAAAACAATGACAGTTTAAATCAAGCCCAAGCACTAAATATTGTTGCTCGTAAGTACGGCTATTCTAGTTGGCCTGATGTTTCAAAAGAGTTAAAAAAGCAAGAGGTAGAAGGTATTCCCATACCAAGCATTTCAACAAATTTTGTTGAATACAATGAAGTTGAAATGTCAGATAAGGATTATGAGGTTTATGATCAAGAAAGGGCCAGTGATTTACAACTAGACCAAAAATTATTGTTGAGAAGTAATACCGTTGCTTTGACCAAGTTAGGTGTTGAGTTTTCTCTTTTTGAGCCTACGCAAACAGGTTTGAATAAATCTATTCTGGATGCAACTCAATCAGTAAGAGATCATTTTGAGTTAGAGGAATTTCATTATTACTTCGAACAAGAACAAGGCGTTATAAGAAAAGAAGTTAGCTACTTAGTTAATCAGAATGAAATAAAAGAAATTCTAGGAAGTTTTTACCGCCCTAAAACTAAGCAGGGTGATCCAAGGATGTGGTATAGGCAATTACCAAAGTTTGCCACTGCAGGTGATCAAATTGCTATTATTATTTATCAGGGAGCCCCGCATCTTATTAATCTTAGTCAAGTTAATTTAGAGAATGAATTACAAAACCCTTATAGCCAAATATATAAATTAATAAAAAGTTATATAAATAAGGAATTCTCTTATTCAGCAGAGTTACTTGATAAAATAAAAGAATTAGCTAAACAACCATTTAAAGCACAGCGAAGTGGTGATACAGCAATAGGTTACACATTAGAGGCTTTACTTGGTATAGATGCAAATTCATCAAAAGATCCTGATTATCATGGTATTGAAATAAAGTCTGGTAGAGGTGGTAAAAACCGAACAACTTTATTTGCCCAAGTTGCTGATTGGAATTTAAGTCCTTGTGGTTGCAAGGAAGTTGATTTTACTAAAGGCTCTAGTGCAAAAATTTTAGATAGATACGGCTATGAAAGAGAAGATGATTTTAAATTGTACTGCACAGTCAGCACTCAACGCCAAAATACTCAAGGACTGCATTTTATATTCAACAAGCAAAAGGATCAGCTTGAAGAATGGTATCGAAATGAAGAATTAGTCGCTGTTTGGCCTGCTAAGTTATTGAAAAAAAGGCTAACTGAAAAGCACTCAGAGACTTTTTGGGTGCAAGCTAAAAGCTTCAAAGAAGGTGGAGAGGAATTTTTTCAACTAGAAAAAATAGTTCATACTAAAGCACCTGTTTTGAGTCAGCTCATACCATTGATCTGTTCAGGTGTTATTACAATGGATCATTTGATAAAACGCTCCGGTAAAACTGGTCGTGTTACAGAAAAGGGGCCGCTATTTAAAATAGATAAAAGAAATTTAGAGTTACTTTTTCCTGAGCCAGTTGAGATTAATTTGAAGAATGAAACTCAAAATGTTTAGTAGGGGGTAGATTAACCTGGCGCTGCCAAGACAATTTCCCGTGATCACATCCGAAATTGAATTAATGATGAGTAATAGCAGCGCATGGCGGAATTTTGTTCCCGACAAATTCCAAGTACCTAAATCCCTTTAGGCAATGCGCGTTAAGTGATGCTTACACACGGACGTGTTTCATCGCGTTTACGTTCATATCATTAATTTAAATTGAGGATATAGTGTGATCCTCGGGGCGCCGAGAGATTCCAAAGAGAAGTCGGCTTCTACTTCTCCTTGGTTGCCATCGCCAACGCGATATAAGTAAATACAATTAAAAAGCTCCGTTTTTCGCGCGAGCAAGCTGTACGCCTACGTCGAGTTTTAACAGAACACTTTGATATAACCTGTAGACGCGCAACTTGTTGGCGTTATAAAAGCAGGGCTTTTATGGTGTTAATTTATTAAGTAATGAGAAGCTACGCTTCTAACGTGAGCAAGCTCGACGTCTACAGGTGTTTTGGTGAAATTTGTTGAATAGATTGTACGGAGTTTGAATTATACGACATGTACCTGTTTTTAAGGTATAACGTAAACATTGTGATTATAGGAACTCCCCATGGATGATTTATTAAACCAAGGTTTAAGCCTTTTAGTTATTGTAGGTAGTGTTTATTCCTTATTAGGCGTTTTGTTTCTCAAAATATGGCTTCATCAAAAAAATGCCAAACTACCTGTTGAGCGAAAAAAACTCAAACGTGTTGCTGCGCAAACACTTAGTGAACAAGTAAATGACAAGATTGTTGATGTAATAGGGCTTATCTTTTTATCTGCGTTGATCGTTACAATGCCTTTTGCCATTAAAGGGATTGCTGAAGTATTTGCCAGCGGCGAGTTAAATTACTTTTTGGTTATTTTAATTGCTTTGGGTTTAGTTTATGTAGCAAGAAAGCTGTGGGTTAAATCAAACCTTTTGATAAAGCTTAAACTTGGACGAGATGCGGAGCTTGCCGTTGCATCGGAGCTTATAGAGTTACAGTCACATGGGTACCAAGTGTTTCATGATATACAAGCTGATGGGTTTAATATTGATCACCTAGTGGTAGGGCCAAATGGTATTTTTGCTATTGAAACAAAGGGCAGGTACAAGCGAATAAAAGATGATACAAATTACAAAGTTAAATTTGAGAAAAATCGTTTAGCGTTTCCCTCTTGGTTTGAAAGTAAGCCGTTAGAGCAAGCCCAAAATCAGGCTAATTGGGTGAATAAATGGCTGCAAGAGGCAACGGGCTTTACTACCCAAGTTTTGCCAATTTTATGCTTTCCTGGTTGGTTTGTAGAGCTAAAGCAAAGGCCAGAATTTCCTATCGTTTCTCATAAACAATTAGTTAAAACGATTCTTTCAATGCGACATATTAGCTTAAGCCAAGAACAGCAACGTGCTATTTGCTATCAAGTGATTCAGCGATCACTGCATGAAAGTAAAGCAATGTAAAAGCTACACTTTTTTGGGTCATGAAAGTGTAGCCGAATACGTGTCTACTTTGAAAAATAAGAAACAATACACAGACACAGCATCATCCCTGTAACTGAAATTAAGTGGATCATGCCTATTGTTTTATCAACAGGACGTGCATATTTGGCTACAAAACGCCCATCAAACATCGGAGTTGGTATGCGGGAGCGTTCAAAAAACATTGCAAATACATAAAATGAAACACTAGCGCCAATACCTTTATCCCAACTTGGGGGAAGTACACCATCCTTTTCCATATTTTTATTAATATGTTTTACCGAAATTCTTGAAAACAATATGCCAGAGGCAAAGGTACCTATCATAAATACGATGAGAGAATACCCAGCAAAATGAGCTGCGGGCATCTAAAATACCCCTTCAAATATAGGTTTTCTGTCGTATATGTTTTCAGAGGTTTGTTTCATAAATTTGCTCATTTCATTACTCGCTGCAAAACCGACATATAGTCCTACACCTAACGCAATGACCCACCCATATGGAGTTAACATAAGTAAAGAACTTAAAGCTGTTGTTGTAACCGTTCCAACATAAACACCAGTTGCAGTAGCCGCCCCAAAACTAGCTAGTTCGGTTGATATACTTCTTTGTAGGTTGCCGCCATTTTTGTAATCACTATAAACAGAAATGCCTCGAAAAACACTATCTAAGGCAATCATCCCATAACCTAGCCAACGAGCATTATTTTCGAGCCGTTTAATTTTGTTTAATTCAGCAGTACTACTTATATCAAGTTTAGTTGAATGTCTGGCACTTTTGGCTATATGAACACCACGGTCAGGGTTAGACCAAACTGTACCTCTTCGACTTGCACGGTTAGTATTCATAAAACGTTGTAATTCAGCTTGATATTTAACTTGCAGCTCTTTAAATATAGCAAGCGCTTTTTGCTCTAAAGCGACCATGTGGTATTTAGGTATACCTGATTTATGTGCGGCTCGAATGTCTTTTAAAGATGCTTCATATTTAATCGCTAAATCAACAAATTTTGAACTGCGAGCTTCTATTGATGTGGCACCTGAACCAACAATAGTATGTGTGTTACTTTCTAAAAATGGTATCACTTGAGCTTGAAAGTCAGAAATTGCAAGCAAGGTTTCACTCCCAAAATCACGTAACATACCTGCAATATTTCTTCTTGATTGAGCTGGTAGTAGCGAGAATTGTCTGAGTATATTTTTTTGTTCTGAGGTAGGGTTATCTGTGAGTTGAGAATATTTTTTGCGCCAGATATATGGTGTACCAGAAGTTATTACTTCATTTTTTATATGGCTGTTGTCGTTGGAGAAAACGTCTTTTTCGTCTGTTTTGCATTGAACTGCTTTTTTTGTAATTGGATCAAAACAAATAACTATATCTATCGCCATGGTAATTCCTTTTACTTTAATGGGTACGACACCATAATAAATCGCATATATTTTTTAGTCAAATATCTCCAACGCTTTTATTAACAACAAATTTGAAAGCGGCTGCAGAGATAGCTCCTATTATATCCAAGCCTGAAATTGATTAATGATAATTAATTTACAGCAGAGCTTATTTTTAAAAAAAGGCCATTTGATAGTCATGGCTAAAGCGGTAAAAGAAGCTTTAAAAAAGAGCGTGATTAAACTTCGCGCCTATATCGAGTGTTAAAAGCAGGGCTTTTACGGTGTTAATTTATTAAGTAATGAGACGCTGCGCTTCTAACGTGAGCAGGCTCGATGTCTACAAGCGAAATTAACCACAGAGAAGTGAAGAAAAATAACGGTCGAAGTGACAAACTAATACTTGGGTTTCTTCTGTGTAGCGCGAAGCGCCTCTGTGTCCTCGGTGGTGCAATTAATGAGTAGCAGCGGCTTTATGCAGCGAAAAAATTTAATATAAAACGCGAGGTAAGCTCGCTGCTACGTGTTAAGCCCATACTAACGTGGAAGTAAAACGCAATGTTGTGACGTGCAGCTTGATGGGGTAACGAGTAGATAGCTCGTAAGAATTAAACCAATATAATCACAAAGAGGTGTGCGGATCTTATCCCCTTTACAGGTGTGCAGGGTAACTTAGTACTTCTTAGGGCTTTAAGTTACGCTAAGGAGCTTGCAGAATCGGAACATGCATAGACATGAAAATTATTAATGAGCCTCTCTTTAATTATAATTTAGGTGTGCTGGAATACCTCTATCCTTCTGATGGAGAAAAGTTTGTAAAAGTAACTAAGTTATTATGTATTCTTTAAAACCAGATTAGAAGATGCAAGTGGTTGTGTTTTGGAGATATATCGGCATAATTAGCAAAAACTATTTACAAGGAAAGTAGGTGCAGTCAACTACCATAAACTCAGATTATTCAGCTAACACTACTTTTAACGAAACACCAAACTATACCCAGCATACGGATAAAAGCCAATTATCTTCTCTTACAAAAGATGAATCACTATATCTAAATAAAAAGCGAAAAAGCTGGAAGTTCATTAATCCTAAAAACGTGTTCATTTTTAGGGACCAACCTATTGGTATATTTAATCATTTGCTACATATAGTAAGTTTTTTAATATGTTCATTGATGTTTATTTCCTATCTTTATCTTCCATTGAATAATGAACTCATTATAGATGTAGGAACTTATAGAGATATAACACCATTTGAGCGTTTGGTGAAAACGCTATTAGTAGGTTTGGTTTTATTTAACTTAAATACATTGAAAAAAAAGCTAAAAGCTTACCCAGTCAAACGCTATTGGTTTGCTATGGCATCTAATTCATTGTTTAAGACTGTTATTTTAACCCTTTACTATTTACTTTTTTTACTTTTATGTGCAGCTTTTATTGGCGCAACTCAAGGGGCTAACTTATTTAGTGCGATTGAGTTATTTGGGCAGAGCGCTCAGTACGAAGTATTTTTAATAATTAATGCTATTATATTAATATCAATTATTTGGCATTCCTTTAGCTTTTGCCGCAAGGAGCTTAAGCAATGAAATACTTTGTTGTTTTAATGTTAGTGTTCATTTTATTTTCGCAGCCTAGCTTTGCGAAGAGTGATTTGCCCTATAGTTGTAAGGAATACTCAAAGGTTGAAGATAAAGATCTTGTACTATTTAATAAAAAACAATTTATAGAACTTGGTGAATGTGCTGGAGCCGAATTAGTTAAAGCTAAAAAAGTCTTCCATATATCAAGTGCATGCTCAGAAGTTATAGAAGACAAGCAAAGCTTATTAGGCATTTTTAGTTTATCGAAAGTTGAAGCAATTAAAATGGGAGTCTGCTTTGGGGCTATTAATGCAGTTTATACTCGCTATGATAGAGAGTTAACTATAGATAGTGGTCGCTATCGCACAAAACGTTATTACAGTTGTAAAAAAGGCATTGAAGCCGTAAATACCCTTGTTTTTGGTGCCAAGGATGAGTATTACGAGCGCTCTGAATTAAGAGATATTTTATGTAAGCAGGTGTATTAGAGTGGTAAAAACAATTGAAATTGAAACTGAAACGATCCCCTCAATTGCTAAGTTATATATCAACTTAGCGCCGTCTAATACGCTACACAAAGAGCTGCATGACGCATTAAATAATATTTTTACAAAAGGGCACAAAGATTCAGAAGATTCGCATGTTTCAAACCGCGGTGTGCTTGAATATCGTAAAGCAATGATTATTTCACAAAAAACGATACAATTTAGTCGTGTAGAGCATAGAGTTATTCGGGGGCGAAAGGCGTCTATATATAATGCACTATGTTTATACACGTTGCTCGGCACAGCTGGAGCTAAAAAGGTTTTCCACGAGTATTATTCTACGCGTTTTAAAAAAGATAAGCGTGAATTCAAACTATTAAATACACTGTCAAAAAAAGAGCTTAGTACTGAAATGTTATTTTTTGGGGTGTCGCAGCGCTCTTTCGACAGTATAAAAAATAAGCTGTTAGATGATGGTTTTGATCTGTTCACAGATAAGCTTCCTTCTCCATTTCAAAGTATGAAAAACAACGATACCGATTTATCACCTCTTGCTGTACTTTATGATAGAGATATTAACTGGCAAAAGTTTATAGAAATTTATATTAAGTCAGATAAAAATTTTAAGTCAAAAAAGTATATTGAGGCAAAAGATACACTCCAAGAAATATCTGATAAACGTTTACTTAGACTTTCATTAGTTAAGGTGTTAATCACTAATGTGGATGCTGCTATTAATGAAAATAAAGAAGCTTGGGAGTATCTTCAAAATATTTTAAACTAATCCTTTGTAGTGCTCCGCACAAGTTCATTATTAAACCTAGTTAACAAATGGAGTTTAATAATGAAATCAATCAAACGTATACTTAAAACCCTTCCTCCCTATCAATCTGCCCGTTATGCGGCCGAGGCTAACAAAATATATAAGCATCTTTTGTTAGGGCGTAGCTATAGAGATATTGGCGGTAAAAAGCTCACTATTTCTCCCAATCTGATACGTTTTAAGTTGGGTCATTACCGCTTGATTTTTATATTTTCAAATGGGGTCTTTCACCCACAAGCATTTATTGCTCGTAAAAACCTTGAGTCTTACCTAAAACGAAGGTGAATAACGTTATTCACATAAAGTTTAATTTAGGAGCAGAAAATGACCAAAAAAATAAGCCCAGCTAATAACCAAGCAAATCAAGGAAATGCGAATAAAAGTACTGATGGTGTGAATAAACAGTACGCCAAGGTCCATAGTAATAGTGGTAATCAATTGAATAAAAATAGAGGTGATAAGTAATGGAACAGTTAATACAAGCAAAATGCTCTAAACCTTTTCAAGGTGTTTTAAACACAGATCCTCAGGTTGACCCAAATGTATCTGCATTAAATTTTGATAAGTTAAAGTGGAAATTAACGCAATCAGCCGAGGCAACATGGGAAAATGAGTTGTGTGATTTTGCAGAAATTGAATATCGAAAATTTTTATCGCTGAAAAAGTGGTACCCAAAACTATCACTTGTTCCTAGCAAGTTAGTCGATAAGTTTTGGCATGAACATATTTTAGATACAAATAGTTATACAAATGATTGTGAAGCATTATTTGGCTTTTACCTTCATCACTATCCTTATTTCGGAATTTATGGAGACAAAGACCAATCAAAATTACAAAGCTCATTCGACGAAACAGTAGCGGCATATGAGACGCACTTTGGTCCATTCCCTACAGCTGAGTTGTATTCAAACGAATCTGTACAAATGGCTCGTTGTGAAGATCATGCCTGTCATGCTCCCACCTCATGTGCATGTCGTGTGCCAGGAGCTTGTAAGTAATTGATAAAGAGCTGCTTGAGAGCAGCTCGTTATATGTATTAAAGGGATAAAAATGAATTTTACTTTTGCAGTTTTAGTTGATGGTGAGAACGCATCTTATACTGACTACGCGTCTTTACTTGAAGAGGTTGAAAAGTATGGCACAGTGGCAATCAAATGGGTTTACGCTGATTGGACTTCTGTACGCCATGGTAACTGGCAACAAATTTTACACAAAACCGCTTCTAGTCCAAAGCAGCAGTTTCAGTATGGGAAAGATTCAGCTGATCACGCACTCGTTATGGATGCTATTGAATTAATTAATAATAATCAACGGATAAATGGGGTATGTATAGTATCTAGCGATGGTGGGTTTTATAGCTTAGCGCAACGTATAAGAGAAAAGGGGTTGCATGTTATGGCAGTAGGGAATGAAAGTACCCCAGAGCGTTTTATTAAGGCATGCCATAACTTTGTTTTTACTAAAAACTTAACAGAACCTGCGGTTTCAAAGGTTTATAATGACGTAAACTCTCTACTTGTAAATTCTTACATACGCTGTGCACAAAGTAATGAGCCTGTTTACTTAGGAGATTTAGGAAGTACACTAAAAACGTTGGATTCATCTTTTGATTATAGAAATTACGGTGTAAACAGTTTAAAAGCTCTCATAAAAAGTAAGTGTGGTTTGTTTGAAATAATAGAAGAAGGCCACGATCGTTGTTTTATTTCAATGATTAAGCAGTCTACCCTAGATTGTACAGAGTGTATGGTCGGTGTTATTCGTAAACTTGATAAGGGTAAGAAATTTGGTTTTATAACGTCGGAACGCGGTGATTTTCATTTTAGAGTTGATGAGTTATTAGGTAATATTGAAGAATACAAAGAGACAAGTAAAGTTTCTTTTTACCCAATTAAAAGCAATGGAGTGGTTTCACAAGGGCTCAAATGTCCAAGCGTACATAAGATTGAAATATGTAATTAAAGGTATTTTAAAGGGGCTATTACTTTGTAAATTTGCTCCTTGATTTTTTAGTTAGCAATAGTGAATGATTAAATGGATTTTAGTTTTGCTTAGTTTTATTTCAACGTACGCTTATGCAGGCGAGGCTTACACGCAAAGTAAGTGCGCAAGCATAAAAAAGGAGCGTGAATCTATTCGCTCTCAATTTAGGCAAGGTTATAGCGTTAAAAAAGGTGAGCGATTAACGGCTCGCGACAAAGTGTTGTTTAGCCAATTGGCAAAGCACTGCAATAAATCTAAAAAGAGTAATCACTCATACCGTCCACATGCAACACGTTCAGTAAATACCAACTGGTTACTTAATCAAAAGGTATCAAACATGACTTTGCACAGTGCCAGCTATAAAAACAAAGCTAAGCTTGAGGCGTGGTCTAAATTTTATAAACTACCTAAGCGGTGTCGTAAAAAAGAAATGGAAACAAGCGATTTTGTTTGGTGTAGAGAGTACAGAGTGGCGCAAAAGCAAGTATTTGAAACCCAATGGCAGGGCCGTCCGTAGTTATGTTTAATAGTAAGCTTCGTATAGTATTTATGTTTGTTGTGATGCTTATTGCATCAGCGCTTATTGCTAATCATTTTACAGGGCGAGTGTTTAATTATCACGACCCGATAGGTGAAGTTAAGCGTATTTACAACGATTTATACGTAACCCAGCCAAGTAAGCCATTAGTTAAATCTCAACCCGTAACCCCTATAAAAACGCCTGCGAGCAGCTCTTTTGCACCTGCATGGAACCACTCGCCTCAAGCAGATAAAACACAATGTACAGATGTATCTTTAGGCGAGGTAAAATATAAACGTAACGGCGATATATACACTTGGACCGATAAGGCGGGAGTTACGCATTTTAGTGATACTAAGCCTAACTTTGCTGTAGCAACGTACGAGAGTAATTTTTCTGAGCCACTGGATTATTTTGACCTTAATCTAAACACACCTAATTTGCCGCCTTCATTTAACCAAAAGCTACAAGTAAAACTCAATACCGTATTTAAGGTGTATGGACAAATTATTGGCACGCATGCCTTAAAAAAAGTAAAGCTAAATTTAACGGTATTACCTAATCGTAGGGCTTATAACGCCGCTATTACTAACAATGGCGGCAACCCAGAAAATACAGCAGGAATGTATTTTCATGCAACTAACTCTGCGTTTATTAATTTTAGTGGCGAACAAAACACCATGAGAACGGCAGTGCACGAAGCAGTGCATGCCATTAATAAAGCAGTTTTAGGGTACACGCCTAGGTGGTTAAATGAAGGGTTTGCTGAGTATTTTGAGTTTACCCATAACAATATGCAAACTGCTATTGTAGAGCCTAATCAAACCTGGGTACGTAATAATAAGCTTATTAAAAACGTGCTTAGACTTAATCGGTTAACGGGGTTAAATGATACGTGGCAAAAAGGCGACAGTAGTATGCTTTACGCTAGTAGCTGGGCTGCAATTTATTTTTTAATGGATACCCAATCAGGCAGATTATTACTTAAAAATATTATGCTGGCTGAGCAGAAAAATCCCTGTAACAAGCTCTCGAAAGCTCAATTAAACGCGATGTTATTTAAACAGTTTCCTGCGTTTAATCATGACTATTCAAAATGGTTAAAAGCGCCATTTAAGCCACATAAATTTTAGTTTGTTTTGTTAAAATCGTAACTTGGTGGCGTTTAAAAGCAGGCTTTTACAATGTTAATTTATTAAGTAATGAGAAGCTGCGCTTCTAACGTGAGCAAGCTCGACGTCTACAAGCGCGATATAAAAACGCGCCTACGCATCACATCCACGCTAGCGTAAAGTTTCACCTTGTAGACGCGCATTGCTTTTGTTTAAAAGCAGGGCTTTTACGGTGTTAATTTATTAAGTAATGAGACGCTGCGCTTCTAACGTGAGCAAGCTCGACGTCTACAAGTGCGATATAAAATCGCGCCTACGCATCACATCTTCGCTAGCGTAAAACTTCACCTTGTAGACGCGCATTGCTTTCGTTTAAAAGCAGGGCTTTTACGGTGTTAATTTATTAGGTAATGAGACGCTGCGCTTCTAACGTGAGCAAGCTCGACGTCTACAAGCGCGATATAAAATCGCGCCTACGCATCACATCTTCGCTAGCGTAAAGTTTCACCTTGTAGACGCGCATTGCTTTCGTTTAAAAGCAGGGCTTTTACGGTGTTAATTTATTAAGTAATGAGAAGCTACGCTTCTAACGTGAGCAGGCTCGACGTCTATGAGCGCGGTATAAAATTGCGCCTGTATGTGAGTGCCTTTTTTGTGTTTTTTTTACTTTGAGTAATTTATTTAAGTTTTTGTAACAATCGCTGTAAACTTTTTTGTGGTGGAGTTGTCATAAAAGGTGTTGCCTTTTACAGATTGTTACAAATAAATAACCTGCCAGCTAGTTGCTAATAAGCGCGTAGCTGTTGCTAACATTATAGTGTGGCGATATGGGTTTAACGGGATGATGTTAAATTTTAACATTTATTAAATTGTGCTTTTAATTGGGGCGACCTAGTATTAAAGATTGACAGTACACACCCAAACAAAACATAATATTAACATTAGCTACACTTGAAAAGCATTTCACTTAATTGTATTGCGTAAATTGGTTAAAGGAGGGAAGTATTATGAACAAATTACTCATTGCATGCGCTATTACTGCTGCAACTTTGTACGTGTTTAAAAACGATTTGACCGCCTTGGCTCAAAATACCTCTTCAATAACTAACACCACTGCCACGCAGCCTGCTCAACCAATTGTGGTAGATATACAAGCAATGCAAAGTAGCCAGGGTATAACCAACAACAATGGCACGCCCCTTACCGAGCAAATAGTCATTACCCCGCAAGAGGTGGGTGAATACTCTGAGCTTGAAGGCGCTGTTAATACTCAAAGCCCGGTTGATATAACCCAATCAGAACAAGTATTTTTAAACAAAGTGCAAAACAGCTTTGCTGAAAAGTCGTTATTTTTATACAGCTTTGAATGTAAGCAAAACGACTGTAATGCGGGCATTGTTGCAACCGATGGACAACCTAAGCACGAAGATATCGCTGGCGTGTTAGCCGATTTATCGGCGTCGGAAGAGTTTGCTAATCATTCTGTGCAATTAGCGGGTGTGGCGGTTAATAACGATGGTATTTTGCAATACGATTTAAACATTAAAAACATGCTCCCTAATAACTAAATAACGTATGTTTAGTCGCAGTAGGCGCATTTTCCACTCTTAAGTTCATACTTACAATAGCGCGTTTAATTAAGCTTAAACTCTATATTTTTAAACAAAAAAGCGGCTTTTTAGCCGCTTTTTTGTGTTTGTAGCTTTTTATTAAATCATGTTTACTCTGTTGAGATAGCGCACTCATTGCGTTAAAAGTTATCAATATAAAGCAGTAACATGCTCGCTAATCTTTTGTTTTCATGTTTTTTGCCCGCTCTTCTGCCTCTATTAAGGCTTGAGATTTAGGCGCTTTCTTTTTTGGCTCTATTACGGGCTTTTTATCTGAATTTGGATCCCAGCTTTCATCTAGCGATAAATTGGCAAATGGGTTGCTAGAGTCTGTTTGCTTGGGCGCACTTTTCGGCTCTGGTTTATCCGTAAGTGGTGATTCGTGGGCCTCTGGCGCCGGCGTATCTAAAGAGGGGCCGTCACTAGATTTTACTGATGCGTTTACTGGTTCAGGCTTTTTACTTGCCTTTAATGGCGCATCAGGATCGTAGGTACGAATTTCGGGCTCTTTAAAGTCGTGTTCGCCATTAAACGTGGTTTGTTCAAGCTCGCTGTTTTTATCGCCAGTATGCAGGTGCGCGCTGGTATTTGGCTCGGTGATCGGGTTACTTGGCGCGGCCGGTTCGTTTATAAGTGTTGACTCGTGTGGTTTAACTTCTTCAATAGGCTTGGCTTTTGGTTTTTCAACCGCACTGCTTTGCGGCTTGCGGGGTCGCTTAACCGAAGGCGCATCTGGGTCAAATTCTCTAACTTCGGGCTCTGCAAAACCGTTTGCACTTTGTATACGCGCTAATGTGTTTTTAGCGGCGGCTTCAAACTCGGCGGTGTTTGGCTCTGGCGCTACTTTTTTAGGCTCAGGGGCTGGTACATCTTCTTCTGGTTTAACTTGCTGTGGCTCAGCCTCTGTTACAGGTATTGGCGCGTTTGTTGCCTCGTTTATAGGCGTATTAGGGCTTACTGGTTCAGGCTCGCTTTGAGCTGCAACCGTGTGTGAAACTGGCTTTGTAAGCTCATCACTTTGGTCTGCGGCTTTGGGCGCTGTTACGTGTTTTGTACTTATATTGCTATTTTTAGCAAGCGTGCCTGTTGCGGTTGGCGCAACAGGCGGCTCGGGCTTATTTTGTTTAGCGCGGCGTAAACGTATAACCACCATAGCGCCAATTAATACCACAATAAGCAGTAGTAAACTTGGTAACAGTAATGAACTTGGCGGCTCTTCAACCGGCGCAGGTATACTTACTGGTGCCGGTTTTGGCGTAGTATTTACCGTTGGCTGCTCTTTTTTAGGCTCTGTTTTTAGGGCCGTTTTAGGTGCCGATGGCTGCGTTTCTGTTTGGGTAATTGGGGGGGGTAATTCGCTGCTATTAGGTGCAAGTTCGGGTGTAGGCGCACTTGCTGCATCCTCATTAATTTTTGGGCTTTGCTCGCTTATTGGGGTAGTAGGTTGAGTGGTTGTTGTGGCTTTGCTTGCACTTTGTTTTATGGCTTCTTCTGCTGCATTTATTTGCTCAAGCAAGGCTTGCTCTTGCTCGGGAGTAAGTGCAAGCGGTTCTGGCTCTTGTTCAACCACTGGGGGCGCTACTGGTTTTGTTTTTACTTGCTTAGGTTTATTACAGTTTCTGTTAAAATCGCGTGCGGCCTTACGATACTGCTGGCTGGCTTTATTATTACTGTACTGCTGCATTTCTTGCTTAATTAAAATACACATGGCTTCGTTATAGGCAGCGCTTTGGCTGCTGTAAAATAAAGCAAAGCAAAAAATAAGTTGAGAGAGTCTAATAATCATAAAACACGGCGCTTAAGTATCAATAGTCTGATTTTAAGCGCAAAATTAAAATATATCTAGGCACTAAGGGCGTGTTGACCTTTGCGGATTGAAATTTGTTCAAACTAGGGGCAATTAAATCGTGGCGCGAGGTTTGTAACCTAGTGAGATAAGTAAAAGCTCCTCGTTAATCAATCACCATTAGGCTGCGGTACTCGTCGTAGGCAAATTGGTCGGTCATGCCACTTATGTAATCTTGTATTAGCCTACAGCGGTAGTAAAACTCGTAAGCGGCAAAGTGGTCGGGCTCTTCTTGCATGGCATCTATGGCGTGCTGATAACTATTTAAGTGCTTTTTAGAGAGCTTTTTAACCAAACGCGATTCGATTAATAAGCGTGAGTCGCCATTGAGTGCACGTTTAAAGTCGTCACTGTTAAGTTGCAGCAGTGGCTTATAACAATCGAGCAGGCCATTAATTATGCGGTAGCCTTGCAGTTCTAGTTTTTCTACCTCTTTGTTAGAAAACACATGTTTAAGCGCCACTTGTTTTAAGGTTTTAGTAACCGCATGCAAGTGGCTGCTATCTTCTAGCAGGGCTTGGTTAAAGTCGCCATGGTAAATAGGTTCAATGTGCTCTATAAAACGCTTGGCGGCGTGATTTACAAGCGGGTGGAGCAAGGCTACTCGCAGGTATATAAAAAATTCGCTGTTAAAATTATAAGGCTGTGCATTGGCGCGCTCTAGTGCGTAATCTACCGCTTTATCTACAAAGTTTAGGTGTTCGGTGTCGTCAATGGTTAGGTTTATTAGGGCTTTTTTATATTCACTTTTCAACTGTTGGCAAAGCAGCTCGGTGGTTATTATATCTTTTTCTACGGCGTCTTCTATGTCGGCTAGGCAGTACGAAATATCGTCGGCTGCTTCCATAATGTAACTGGCCGGATGGCGGCAGTATAGCTCTATAACCAGCTCGTTTTGTAGTGCCTCTACAAAGGTTTTTTCACTGTAGTAGTAACCTACTTTTTTCATTAAGTAGTTTTTATTTTGCGGTATGTCTTTTGGGTTTAAGCCTGCAGGGCGGGTGTATTTTAAAATGCCTGCGCTTTGGCAATAGGTTAAGTTTAAGCCCAGCAGTGAATGAATGATACGTATGCCTTGAGCGTTGCCTTCAAAGTTACAAATATCGTGCGCTAAGTGTTTAAAAATAACCCCTATGCCGGTATTTTGCTCTTGGCAGCGCGCAGGTGTAACGCTTGCTAGGTTGTTATTAAACCAGTGATTTATGGCGGCTTCGCCAAAGTGTCCAAAAGGTGGGTTGCCAATGTCGTGCATTAGGCAGGCCATTTCTACCAAGCTTTCGAGCGGGCGTTCTAGCCCTTTTAAACCAAACTCGGTTTGCTGCTCAAAACTTAAATTGGCAAAAATGCGCTGCACTATAAAGCGCCCTACTTGTTGTACTTCAAGTGAGTGGGTTAAGCGCGAGCGTACCGCGGCGTTACGCTCTAGCGGAAAAACCTGGGTTTTTTGCTGTAGGCGGCGAATAGCAGCACTGTTAATTATGCGCCCGCGGTCGCTTTCCATTGCCATTTGCAGGTTTGCGGTGGTGCGATACATGCGCGCTGGGGTTATTTTTTTACTAAAGTCGATAGTCATCTGAATCCTTACTAAGTGGTGACGACTGGCAAAGTAAATGCGCGTTGTCATTCGTTTTAAATACTTACTTGTTAATATATACATCTAGGCGAGTTAGGTACAGGTGTGTGTATCATTTAAGGCTTAGCAATTGTATTATAAAGCTATATTTTTCAGTATTTAACGCATTTTAATGTAGGCGAGTATTTGTAATGAAGTATGTATTTTTAAAGGCGATAATGTTGGCGCTTTTAGTGTTAACCAGCCACGTGGCTTATGCGGCAAAAGAGCAAACCGTTGTACTTATATCAATAGATGGCATGCGTTGGGATTACATAGAAAAACACGGCGCATCTAATTTAAAAGCCATGGCTACTAAAGGTGTACGCGCACAAAAGCTAATGCCGGTTTATCCCACAAAAACATTTCCTAATCATATTTCTATTATTACTGGGTTATTGCCGGTGAACCATGGCATTGTAGATAATAAATTTTGTGATAAAGCGCGTAAAAACCAGTGTTACAGCATGGGTAAAGCGCAAAACGACAGCACCTGGGTCAACGGTATTCCACTTTGGAATTTAGCTAAAATGCAGGGCTTAAAGTCGGCTACTTATTTTTGGCCAGAGTCGGATGCGCGCTTTAATGGTATGACGCCAGACTATTATTTTCATTACTCTAAATACAGTGAGTACCAAGGCCGTGTTGATCAAATAATTCAATGGCTAAGCTTACCTAAAGCGCAGCGACCGCGATTTGTGGCAAGTTATTTTTCGTTGGTTGATAGTATGGGCCACGAGTTTGGGCCAGACGCACCACAAACACGCGATGCAGTTAAGCAATTAGATGACCTTATGGGCCAATTGCAGGCGCGTTTAAGTAAATTAGAGCAAGATATTAACCTTGTTATTGTGTCTGATCACGGTATGGCGCATGTGGACCCTGAGCAAAGTATTGATATTACAACCTTGCCTAAAAGCGATAACTTTATTATTAAAAATACGGGGCCGCGTTTACTTATTTATGCAAAACCTGGGGTAACAAGCGAGCAAGTTGCAACTTACAAACAAGCCTTACAGTACGCAGCAAACGGCCGATATACGGTGTTAAATGACCAGCAATTAGCGGCTTATCATTACAATAAAGGCACCCGTGTAGGCGATATTGTTGCGCAAACGAATGCCCCTGCGGTGTTTACTAATGAAGGCAAAGCGATGTACTTAGGTACACATGGCTATGCTTACACCGACGATATGGCAGCCACGTTAATTGCGATAGGGCCTGCGTTTAAACAAGGGCTAAGCCTTGAAAAAGTAAATAACCTTGATATTTACCCAGTGCTTGCAAAGGTAATGGGGCTTAAGCTATTAAATAAAATAGATGGCGACGGTAAAACTCTTATGCCAGCTATTAAGCAAAAAATAGTGGTGCATTAGCGCCACTTTTTCCATCCTCAAAGTAGCTCACTTAATTAAGCGGATTGGTATCGCTGATTGTGCTGCTAAATCCGTGTTCGTCACTGTTAAGCGTTAAAGTAAAGTTATGCCTATCGCAAATTGCTTTTACGGTAGCAAGGCCTAAGCCAAATCCGTCTTTTTGCCGTGCAATATCGCTTCTGTAAAAGCGCTTAGTAAGTTGACTTAACTGCTGTTTATTAACCCCTTTACCGTTGTCGCTAATAGTAATGCTATTTTGTAATAGAGTAATCGTTATAGTGGCGCCGTTACCTGCGTATTTAATGGCGTTTTGCAGCAGGTTATAACACGCTTGAAACACGAGGTTTTTGTCGCCTTCAATTATAAGGTTGTGGTTTTTAAGTAGCGTTATTTGCTGCTGATTTTGCTCTGCTGTGGGCTCTAGTATTTCTATTATGTCGTTAATTAAAGGCACTGCGTGTACAGGCTCTAATTTTAGCGGAAACTGCCCATGCTCTAAACGAGTAAGCTTTAACATAGCGTCAAAGGTGTGCAGTACGTTTTCTAGTTGCTCTATTGCAAGCCCTAGGCTTGGTTGTTTTAACGCTTCTTGCTCAAGCATTAAACGTAAACGCGTTAGCGGGGTTTTTAAGTCGTGTGCTATGTTGTCGGTTATGCCTTGCACAAGGGCAAAGTTTTCTTCAATGCTTTGCAGCATGGTATTAATGTGTTTAGCGAGGGTTACAAATTCGTCGCCTTTTTGTTTGTGTACAACGCGCGCCGATAAATCGCCTTTTTGCACTTGCTCTGCCACATTATTAAAGTAATTTACGCGTTGTAAATGGCGCCTAGCAAAAATATACCCAAATACACACGTTACAATAAGGCTGAGTATGCAAGCCCATATTGCAATTGTTTTAAACTCGGTAATTAAGCGGCTTAAATGCTCGGTTGGCGTGGCAATAACCACGGTGCCATGCTGAGTTTTAACTAAACCTGTGGTAAGTAATCTAATTTGCTCGCGTTGCGTATCTAATACCGGAAACTCCACCGTTTGAGGTAGTTGAGGTATATCGTTTGGCAAAAAGCTTAAACCTTGGCTTTGTTCGTTGTCGTTTTGCCAAAACATTAAAATGCCACCTTCGTTTTTAAATACGTTAAGTTGTTTAAAAAACGAGGCTTTATCAAATTTATTGGCAAGCCCTTGTATTCTTACTTGCTCTGCATTTAAACGCCTGTCTACCTGGCGCGTTTGCTCACCAAGTAATAATTGATAAATAAGCACAATACACAGCACCAGCACCACCGAGGTAATTGTGGCAAAGGCAAGCGTTAAGCGCCACACCGAGCTTACACGGGGGTTAAATTGCCACCATAGCGATTTATTGTTCATTGTGCTGCGCTTTTTGTAACCGATACCCCACGCCCCGTATAGTTTGTATTTCTACGGTGGCATGGTGCTGCATAAGTTTTTTACGAAGCCTGGCTATGTGTACATCTATTACGTTGGTTCCGGGGTCAAAATTATATTCCCACACCGATTCAAACAATAACGTGCGTGTAACTAGCTTGTCTTTATGATCTAGCAAAAAGTGTAATAGTTTAAATTCTTTAGGTTGAAGAGTGAGTGTATTGCCGTTTACCTGCGCTTTATGGTGGCGATAATCTAAGCGTACGTTTTCAAACTCTAAGGTGGTGCTTTGCTCGCTTGCAGGCGAAGGCCTGTTTATCAGTTTTTCTACACGTATGGCCAGTTCAGAAAACGCAAATGGCTTTGTTAGGTAGTCGTCGCCGCCCGCTTTTAAACCTGCTACGCGTTCGTCTACTTTATCTAATGCGGAAAGAATAAGTACCGGGGTACGCTTGCCGGTGGCCCTAAGTGCGGCCAATACTTGTAGCCCATCAAGTTTAGGTAACATACGGTCGAGTATTATTATGTCGTGCTCTTCGCAGGTGGCCATAAGCAGTGCTTGCTGGCCGTCTTCGGCAGTGTCTACGGTGTAGCCTTGCTCGTTAAACGCTTTGTATAAAAACTCACGATTTTGTTTGTCGTCCTCTACTAGTAGCAGCTTCATTAATTACCCCAACGCAGTAAAGGCAGGTTTTTACCTGTGGCTAAATCTATGGCTTTTTTATGCCGACCTTTTGCTGTAATAAAGGTGGCAACAAGGTAGGTTATGCCTATGTCTTGCTCTAATTGCGACTCAATTAAGTAATAAGGCGGCGCAGGGCTTAACTGCTTAACTAGCTGATGCATTTGGTAATGTTTTTTCTTCATTAGTTTGGCAGCAGCTACTTCGTCTTCTTCGTCAAGTTCGGGTTGTTCATACTCCTGCTCAATAACCTGCCCTTGGGCATTAACAATTAACTCAATAAAACGGTTATTGTTTAAATCAAACAGCGTGACTTCGTAAACGGTAATGCCTTTTTCAAACTCAAGTTCAAACTCTACAATAATGCCTTGGCTTGAAAAGCTTTTTTCTATTTTTGCTAAAATTTGCTGTGCAGAAGGGGCGTTAGCTTGGCTGAGCTTATTAAAAATAGCGGAGCTATTAGCGTGGCAAAATGCGCTCGCAAACAGGGTTACAGTTAATAAAATATATTTCATAAATAGGCTCTTGTGGCTTGAACGTTATTTTATGCGTTAGTTTATCAAATAAACAAACAACTCTGTTTAACTTTAATAGGGCTTGTTACCGTAAAAGGTAACAAGCCCTTTGCAAAGTTAAGCGTAACTATTGTAGTTAATCGTCTAATACGCAGGCTCTTACCTGGTTAGCACTCACCCATTGGCACTCAAGATCTACATACTGGCCGTTAAATTGTGCTAACGAGCTATCTTCGCTCACATAACCCCATATTGAGGCTTGGCCATTGTTATTTAACGCTACATTGCCTTTTAGGTCTATGGTGTTGCTGTCATCCTCAATGTCTACTTCGCTGACTAGGGCTTGCTCAGCGGTATAGGTGCCTTCGAGTTCTAACCATTGGCCGTCTAATGTGGCTGCGGTTAAACCATCTTCGTATTGTGTTTGATTAGTTAATGTAAAGTTTTGGCCGTTAATCGTGGCTGTGTTATTGGCATAGCTAACAAGCCCCGATACAGAAAATGTATAGTGCGAGGTACTTGGCGCTGTATTAGTGTCTTCAAATTCAATGCTTGTGGCTAATAATTTGCCATTACTTTGCTGCCATTGGCCGTCTATTTCTACCTGTTGGCCTGTGACTAAATTAGCGGCGGTGCCATCTTCGTATTGGGTTTGCTCGTTTAATGTTACTTGCCACTGAGTATTAATAGTTATAAGCGTTTGGGTATTATTTACAAAGGTAATAACGCCTTCAAGCTCTGTGTATGTGTTATCGCTAAACGCAGGGGCTTGCTCAGCATCTACCTCACTGGCAATAACGTGTTGTTCATTAAATATGCCTTCTACTTCTACAAATTGGCCATTATTGAGCGCGCCTTCAACGTCGGCTTGTTGATAATTAATAAGCAAGTCACCTAAATTAAATGTGCCAGCTTGTGTATTTAAGTGAGTAATGCTGCCTTTTAGTTCAAGCTCTTCTTGTGGATTATTTACAGGCGCCTGGTAGGTCACTGTAATGCTATTGGTTGAGTCGCTGTAGCCGCTAATTTCAAGCAGGTCGCCTTGCGACAGGCCTGCGCTTTGCACGTTGTTTAGCTGTGTACCTGCTATGGTTAATGTATCGCCATTAATATTTACAGGGCCTTTTAATAAGGGCTCGTACTCAACTTCGGTGGCTTGCGAGCCATTTGTTTCAACTTCTAGGTACATGCCTGTTTGAATATCGGATAGGCTGGCGTTAATGCCATCTATTTCTATCTCTGCGTTACTTGCTGGAATAGTGTGATTATTAATAGTAATTGCATTGTCGCTTACCTCTGACACTTGGCCAATGATAACACTTGGAAAATTACTCACCTCAGAAATGGCGTCTGTGTTTTCATCACTTGAGCTGCTTCCGCAGGCGCTTAAAGCAAGTGAAATAGCAGATAACGAAATGAGTTTAACGGTTGTGTTTAATGGTGATTTAATCATAGCTTACTCCTTGTTTTTGATATGGAATAAGTGTACCTAAGCAAGGTTATTTTTAAGGTGGACGCAAGATTAAATTTTGTTAATGTTTGAGGTAAACAAAAAAGAGCGCCAGAGCGCTCTAAAGGGAAAAAATACAAACGGTTAAACTAATTTAGGTTATTTAAAATTAGCAATGCTTGTTTTAGTGTCGGTCACGGTGCGAATAGCATATGCTTGGCCAGTTACACCAAAGGCTAGGCCATTTACACTCCAATTAGGATTTGAGAAGTAATCGTATTGGGTTGCGCTGCCGTACACGTGCGGGTAAGCCATAATGCTGGCAAATTCGTTTTGCACACCGTGGCCCATACCATCAACATATACTCCACCTGAGGTGTCACCTTGTTTGCGTGAGTGCGCTAAACCTTGGTTATGACCAAGCTCGTGCACAAACGTAGTAGCACCACAATCTATAGCCGTAATTGAGTACATACGGTCGCTCATTGAGCTGTATAAATTACCGTTAGTGCCTTGGCCAACCCATGCTAAACCACACGAAATTAAACCATTGCCCGCACTTTGACCAGTACCCAGCACGGCTACCATGTCGGCTTTCCAGCTAGTGCGTAAACCATCTACATAGCTGCTGTTTGTTACTGCATCTAACCAGTCTTCAGACGGTGTAATGGCATAATCGCCAAGGTTTTCTGTGCCCGCTAAACGCAGTGTAATATCTACCCCATTTTGGCTATAAACCTGGTTACTAAAGGCGATCAGCTGGTTTATTTTAGTGTTTATATTACTTGTTGCTGCGGCCGATTGGTCGGTATATAAAATACCAATATCAATCGTTACTGCCTTTGCTGCACTTGTTGCAAATAGTGCGCTGGCAATGGCTGCCGTAGTGATTAGTTTTTTCATTTTTATATTTCCTTACTTATGTAGTGGTTGGAAGTTTTACTGCTGATTGATTTAGTTGGGTTACTGCATGTTGGGTTGTTCGGTTTTTTTGGGGGCAAACATATCTATGGTTTTATCTGTTTTTGGTGTGGGTGCATCTACGTGATGCTCTATGTGGCTTTTGTATAAGTCGCGTTTTGCTGCAATCCAGCCATATTTACCTTTGCTTTCAAAAACGTAATTGCCGCTAGGTGCGGTAAATTGTCCATAAATTGCGTCGTCTCCTACGGTCATAACTGTGGTGTGGAGTTGCCCATTGGCACCTATTACTTGGCCAAATATGCTTTTATCGCCATTACTAGCCTCAGATAACGAGGTGATTTCGGCGCTGTAGGTTTCGGCGGTTTGCGGGATTGAAATATCAAATGAGTCGCCAGTTTCGAGCGCTTGCAATGTATTTAGGTCAAACTCTATGTAGGCTTCGTTGTTTAAATCGCTTGGCAGCACCTTGGCGTTGGTAAGTACCTCTTTGGCTTTTTCAGATACCTTATTAATGGCTTCAAACTGGCTGCTTTGTGCTGGCTCATTAAGTGTTTGAGGCTGTACGTTAACAGGATCTTTACTCATATCTATAGGCTGAGGTGCTTTTTTATTGGCTGCAAATTTAGAGTCAACGGGCACTATATCTACTGCAACAGGGGCTGTTACCTGCTGTACTTTTTCGGTATTAAATAGCAGCTTATAAATAGCAAAAGCAGATAGTCCAAAGGCAACAATTATTAAAAGAGCGCGTTTCATTTGTTTCTCTTATGGGGTTTTTGGTTAACTAATTGTTATGTTTTATATCATATGAAGAATTAGATCAAGTTGGGGTGTGTAGTATTAAAGTGCTGGTTTTGCTTTTTGTAAATGATTGTAAATAAACAATTTACCCGTTTTGGGTTTTAAATTTTTTACTTTATAGGATGGGTTTTGCTAGGGTTTTAGCGAGGTATAGACGAACGCTAAAAAATATATTTATTTTTAATCTGGCAATTAAGTGTGTTCACTTTATAGGTAAAAATTTTTTTAAAATAATGAATATTTTTCACGCTTAATAGCGTAAACGCTAATTGCAAAGCGTAAATAGGCAACGTATGTTGTGAGCATAAAAATCTGAATTTAAGAGGGATTTTATGACGTTTTCGGATCAGCTACTTAATCGTGCAACTGCAGGATTAGTGGCGGTTATTATAGGTTTTTCAAGCTCTATTGCGCTTATTTATCAAGTTGTTATTACCCTTGGCGGCACACCCGACTTAGTGGCAAGCTGGCTTTTAATGTTAGGGCTGGTAATGGGCATAACCACCATAGGGCTGTCGTATTATTATAAAGTGCCGGTTTTAATTGCGTGGTCTACCACTGGGGCGGCTTTACTTATCTCAAGCGCAAAAGGCTACCATTTAAATGAAGCCGTTGGTGCATTTATGTTTGCCGCTACATTGGTTTTTATATCGGGGGTTACGGGTTGGTTTGAAAAAATAATGAACAGAATACCAAGCGAGCTTGCCTGTGCCATGCTGGCAGGCGTGTTGGTCACTTTTGGTATAGATGTATTTAATTTTATGAATGAGCTACCACTGGTTATTGGCTTAATGGTGCTTATGTATTTTTTAGGAAAACGCTTTTTTGCACGTTTTGCCATGCTAAGTGTTTTAGTTGCAGGTGTAATACTGGCGTGGCAAATGGGGCATATTGATACCGGCACTATCCACTGGAAACTAAGTGAGTTTACATACATAACGCCGCATTTTAATTTGCAAGCGTGCATAAGTATTGGCCTGCCACTTTATATAGTGACTATGACCTCTCAAAATTTACCGGGTATTGCTGTGTTAAAGGCACACAATTATAAAGCGCCTATTTCAGCCACGCTCAATGTAACCGGTTTTATTAATATTTTAACGGCTCCATTTGGTACGTACTCTATTAATTTAGCGGCCATTACCGCTGCTATTTGTATGAGCGACGAGGCCGATAAAAGCCCCGATAAGCGTTATTGGGCAAGTATTGCCGCAGGCGTATTTTATATTGTTATGGCACTATGCGCGGCAACGCTCGTTGGCTTAGTGGCAAGTTTACCGCAGGCATTAATTTTGGCTTTAGCGGGGATTGCGTTGTTTGGCACCATTGCTAATAGTTTGCAACAAGCGTTAAGTTCAGCCCAATATACCGAGGCCGCAATAGTCACGTTTTTGGTAACCGTATCTGATTTAACCATGCTCTCGGTGGGTTCTGCGTTTTGGGGAATAATTGCTGGGGTGTGTACGTTGATGATCACTCGTAAAGGTTAAATAAAAGCGTTCAGGAATAGGTTAAAACAGGTAAAAGCGTTGCTTTTAAAACGAAAGCAATGCGCGTCTACAAGGCAATTTACCTCGGTGTTAATTTTGTAGGTAGCCGTGATTTTATATCGCGCTTGTAGACGTCGAGCTTGCTCACGTTAGAAGCGCAGCTTCTCATTATTTCTACCACCCAGGACACTTAGACGCTTCGCGCTACACAGAAAAACACGCGTAACGTTAAGTCACTTTTCTAGGTA